>CAKPLY010000008.1 GCA_934167825.1 uncultured Bacilli bacterium | reverse complement strand
TATACCGTAGACACTGCTTCAAACTGTCCAACAGGTTGTCTCTTAAACTCATCATATTATTTAACAAATGCTGCAACTTATACAGGTAATACATCATTTATAGATTATAGTGGCTCAACCGTAACTGGACACTCTGGTAATGGTGCAGTAAAAATTACTGGACCAAAAGTAACAACGACAACTGTAACAACATATCAAATACCTAGAATATTAGGATTGACAACTTTAAAAGTTAAAGTAGGTTCTACAAAAGATTTAGAATCAGGAGTAACTTACGAATGTGAAACAGGTAGTAGTTCTTGTACATATTTAGGAAGTGAAATAACAGATACTTCAACATTAGGACTAGGTACACATACAGTTAAATACAAAATAAAAGGAACAAATAATAAAACTTATGTTTATGAAAGAACAATTAACGTAATAGATGATCCAAGAATTGATAATAGTGGTGCAAACTATCCAGTTTTAACCGATGGATTAATTCCGGTAGTATATAATGAATCTACCTCTAAATGGGTAAAAGCAGATACTACAAGTTCTACATCTACTTATGGATGGTATGATTATGACCAAAAGAAATGGGCTAATGCTGTACTAGTAACATCAACTAATCGTAGTACATATCAGTCAGCAAGTGCAGGAACTACTATCGCGGATGCCGACATCTTAGCGTTCTACGTATGGATACCAAGGTATAAGTATAAAGTTTGGAATATAAACAAGGCACTTATAACTGGAATAGGCATAGAAGTAAGCAGTTATGATGCCTATAATACTGGAATAGATATAATATTTGAAGAAGATATAAATTCAACTGGTACAATTTCTTGTACATACAGTTATGCAGAAGGAACAACAAGTGGTTTAAATGAAACATGTTCAGGAAATAGTAATGATTATTATACACATCCAGCATTTACATTTGGAACAGATGAGTTAAAAGGATTGTGGATTGGTAAGTTTGATTTGTCGAAAGATACAACTACATCAACACCAAGAATATTACCTAGTGCAACACCATGGTTGAATGTACAATTAAGTAGTTTTTGGAAATCAATTTACGATATGCAAACAAGCGATAATATATACGGGTTATCAACATCCAGAACAAATACAGATTCACATATGATAAATAATATGGAGTGGGGAGCAATAGCATATATAACTAATTCAAAATATGGAAGGTGCACTAATAGTATTTGCAACATAATTAAAAAAAGTTATTGCAACGAAGTAACTGGTCGCGGCATAATTGCAAGCAATTCAACGACCGAGTGTTCATCATCAACTTATTATTATAACGGTACAGTTGGAAAGCAATTATCAACAACAGAAAATATATATGGAATATATGATACGTCACCAGTATCTTCCTACCAAACATCAAATTATAAATATGTTATGGCACAAATTTCAGATTCTAAAAATGCTTTTACTTTTTATAATGGAAGTGCGGGATATTCTTACACATATTCGGATACCACGTCTAAATATTTAACTACATATGCATATGGCAAATATGCAACGGGAAGTGCTGCAACAAATAGAAGTAGATTAGGAGATGCAATTGGAGAGGTGTCAACAACTTCCGGTTCAGGAGGAATAATCACATGGTCTACATTATACGGTAATTTTCCATGTATATCATGCGATGACGACTATGGTGGTGTAGGGCCGTGGTTTTATAGGAGCTCGTTATATACTTATAGCGGATGTATAGGAAGAGCAGAAGACGACATAACAACTAAGGCTATTCTAGTTCTAATTGACTAATCACACAGTTAAAGTTTCATAATATAAGTATTACAAACATTATGAAACTTTTTCTATATCAATATACATATATAAAATGCATAAAGTGTAACACAAAAAGGTTGACAACCTACTTTATTTATGTTATCATTATATCCAGTGAGGAGGAATAGACTATGGTAAAAATGAGACTTAAAAGAATGGGAGCAAAGAAAGCACCTTTCTATCGTATCGTAGTAGCAGATTCAAGAAAGCAAAGAGATGGAGCATATATTGAACTAATTGGTACATATAATCCATTAGAAAAAGAAAACAACATCAATGTTAACGATGAACTTGCTATTAAATGGCTTCAAAATGGAGCAATTCCTACAGATACAGTTAAAAACATCTTAAGTAAAGCTGGAATCATGAAAAAATATCATGATATGAAACAAGGAAAGTAGGAGTATTGTTATGAATTTAGTAAAACTAACAGAAACAATAGTAAAAAAAATAGTAAAAGATGAAGAAAGCGTAAGCGTTAAAGAATTTGATAGTGACGAAGAAAATACAGTCCAAATTGAAGTTATGGTACCAAGTGAAGAACTAGGTAGAGTAATAGGAAAAGAAGGACGTACAATAAACGCCATAAGAACTATAGTTCAAGCAAGTTCATACATAAACGACAATAAAAAAGTTGTAATTAATGTAGATGCTTACTAATAATAATCTTTTAAGTAGGTGATAATATGATTTTAGAATGTAAAACCATAAAAGAAAAAACTATTTCTAATTTAAAAGATAAAATAAGTAAATTAAATGATAAACTAACTCTTGTAGTAATACAAGTAGGAGATGACCCTGCATCAAATGTATATGTTAAACAAAAAGAAAAAACTGCAAACGAACTAAATGTAAACTTTATACATGAAAAATTAGATAGCAATGTCACTGAAGCATTTTTAATTAACTTAATAGAAAAATATAATAATGACACAAATGTTAATGGTATCTTAGTACAAATGCCCTTACCATCACATATAAATGAATTAACTATCCAAAACAAAGTTAATCATCTAAAAGATGTTGATGGCCTAACAGATATAAATATGGGACGTTTAGCACATAATAAAGATACTTTAGTACCATGTACACCATTAGGAATAATGGAAATACTTTCCTTTTACAAAATAGATGTCGAAGGAAAAAATGTAGTAGTAGTAGGAAGAAGTAACCTAGTAGGAAAACCTATATCATTACTTCTTACAAACAATAATGCTACTGTAACACTATGTCATTCTAAAACAAAGAATCTAAAAGAATTAACTAAAAATGCTGACATACTAATATCTGCAGTAGGTAAAAAAGGAATAATTACCAAAGACATGATAAAACATGGTTCTACTGTTATAGATGTAGGAATAAATAGAATAGATAATAAACTTTATGGTGATGTAGAAGAGTGTAGTGACATTTGTAATATAACTCCAGTACCAAAAGGAGTAGGACAAATGACAGTAGCGTGTCTATATAAAAACTTATATAAAGCCTATAATTTACAAAAACAAAGGTGATAACATGATAATTGATTTAACTAAACTATTAACAAATATTACTAGTAGTATAAATATAGAAGAGGAAGTAAACTTAGATAAGTCTATACTTACTAATACTGCTATTAAAGACTTACATAATGTATATCTAAAAGCAAAAATATCAAAAGACGCAGATGGCAACCTTTTATTAGAAGGTTCACTAAAAGGTACAATGATATTAAGTGATGATATAACACTAGAAGAAGTACCATATAACTTTGATACAACTATCTATGAATATCTAGAAGAAACTACAAAAGTAATAAATAACAGTATTGATATAACTAATGTAATATTTGAAAATATCTTAGTAGAAGTACCTTCCAAAGTAGTTAAAGAAGAAAATAGAAACATACACATGGAAGGAGATGGATGGAGACTTATTACTGAAGAAGAATTATCTAAAGTAAAAGAAAAAAATAATCCATTCAGTGGATTATCTAAATTATTAGAAAAGTAAGGAGGAAATAAAATGGCAGTTCCATTTAGAAAAATAAGTAAAACAAGAAAAAGAATGAGAAGAACTCATTATAAAATAACTGCAAATGGACTTGTTAAATGTTCTAACTGTGGTGAAATGATAAGACCTCATAGAGCATGTCCTAGCTGTGGATTCTATAAAGGAGCAAATACTAATAAAGAAGCAACTAAATAGTTGTTTTTTTTAATGTAATATTTTATAATAATATCATAGAGGTATTATATATGAGAACTAAGAAAATATTTTTAAACATGATAACAGATATTATCCCATACATTCTAATAGGGGTAATAGGACTATTTAAAGTAAGAGTAATAATAAGTGTTTTAGGAGACATTGGTAATGGTTACTACCAAACAATAAATCAAATAATAACCTATGTCTTTTTAGCACAAATAGGTTTTGGAGACGCCCTAACTTTCTATTTATATAAACACTTTGCAAATGATGACAAAAGAAGCATAAATAGAGTATACACAGGTGGTAGAACAATCTTTAAAAAACTAGGACTAGTAATAATGTCTTTGACTTTCTTATTAAGCCTAATACTATATTTATTCTATAACTTCGAAGGAACATATCGCTTTGAAGTAATCTTAACATACTTAATAATATCATTATCTTACTTAATAAGTTATTTTGGAGTAGGACAAACTGCTCAGTCTATTTTTACTGCAGATCAAAGTAAATATATCTATTCCCTTATCTTTAACATAACAAAACTACTATGTGATATATTTTTAATTATCGCAGTAAAGAAAACACAAAATCTAATATCTATATCTATCGTAATATTACTAGCAAAAACACTTGAAGAAATAATAATAAGAACTATTCTTTTTAAAAAATATAAATACTTAAAGCAAGTAAAAAATGAAGATACAAAGATGTTTAAAATGACATATGATATCGCAGGTATCACTATAAATAATCTAATACTAAATAACATGGATGCCATACTATCATTTATCTTTCTAGGACCCATAACAGTAAGTATATATACTAGTTATATCTTTATAACTAGATATCTAATCGAAGTATCTACTAAAATAAGTAATGCTGTAGTAAGTTCATTTGGTAATGTCTTAGTAAAAAATGAAACTGATAAAGTATATCCCTTATTTATGGAATTATTGATACTATTTACTATACTATCATTTTCTATAATAATATGTTTTACTCTAGGTATAAGAAGTTTTATATCATTATGGATTAACAAAGAAAACTATATCTTACCATATACTACCATATCATTATTTAGTATAATAACATTTATAAGAATCATAACCTTACCTCTAACAGCATTAATAAACTCATCTGGAAAATTTAAAGAGAGTAAAAAACAACTATTTATAAGTATGATAATTAATCTAATTATATCTCTCTTACTAGTAGGTAGATATAAACTAAATGGTTTACTTATAGGAACCTCTGTGTCATATATAGTATATCTAATAATGAGAATTAACTATGTAGAAAAAAATATCTTAATTCAAAAGCATAAGAATATCTTTATTAATTATACCTATATCTTTATAGCATTCTCTATATTATTATTTATAATGAAATATATAGAAGATCTATTTTACTCATCCCTAACTAACATAATAACTACTGTCTTAATTTTAGGATTACTTTTTATTTCAATATCTTTTCTAATACTAGGTATATTATCTCTAAAAAATAAATATGCTAATAACTTAATTGAAAGATGTAAGAAATTATTAAAAAGAAGTAAACAAGAGGTTAATTAACACCTAAACTAAATAAATATATGTTATATTGAAAAAGGTGAAACATAATGGAAAAGAAAATTTTAGCACAAGAACTTAAGAAAATGAATAACATATATAATAGAGCAAATACTAAAGGTAAGAAAAAACTAGTAGCAACAGATCTACTATCTTTTGAAGAGTTATATAACAGAGTATATCCCTTTAGTAATAGTAAAATGATATGGAGTAATGATGATGACATATATAATATATGTAGCAATATAGAATTATCTTATTATCAATCTTTTATAGAAAATATCTTTAAAGATCAAGAATTCTATATCAAACTATCTCTAAATGTACTTGAAGCATATGATAAAACTAACTTTAATTTTTATAGATATAACACACCTCATAGTAATCTAAAAAGAATTAATCCAATTAATATAATTGAACTGTTAAATATGTTTACTAAGCATCTTGGTAAGAAATATAATGATTATTTTATAAAAAAATATAAAGACTATGAAATATTCCTAACTGATCTATTGAACTATGAAGAAGAACAAGAAGTATATTCAGGACTAACACTTCAACTAGGAAAACTAGGTAAAAATTATATCTTTCTCGAAGAAAACTTTGGTATGAATTTATATCTAGCACAAGTTCTTGCTCATGAATTTGGTCACTCTGTAGAAATGAATATAAATGCCAAGTCAAATAATACCACTTTAAATCAACTAGCATATAAAACTCCATATTATGAAATATCTTCATGCTTCTTTGAAAATGCTTTCTTAAATTATCTAAAAGAAAACAAACTGTACTTAGATAGTGTAAATATCTGTCTAGATCATAACTACAAAGATATATTCACATATTTTAGTACAATGCTTGCAATATTAAAAATAGATGATATAGAGTTAATTGATGGCTTACTTACTATTCAAGATGAAGAAGCAATAAAATGCCTAGACATAATAAAAAATACTACTAACTATCATAATCTTCCAAATAAAGATGATAGTGTATCATACGTAAATACTTTTATATATGCCCTAGGTAATCTAGCAAGTATATATATGTATGAAGAGTTTACTAAAGATAAAGAAAAATTTATGTATGAATTTGATAAATCACTATCAAGTTATCAATGTACAGAAAGTATTGATTCATTCTCTAATCTAGGAATATCAAAAGAAAACCTACTAGATAATAAGATTCTATCTAAGACTTTAGTTAATCATAAATAACAAACTATATACACAATATATATAGTTTTTTTTACAAAAACTTCAAACACTATTTCCAAACACGATTAAATGTGATATAATTTAATCGTGAAAGGAAAAGTGATAACATGGGATATGAAAATAAAATTTTAAAATTATTTAGAAATGGATACCTAAATACTAAAGATGTTGTTAACAATAATATTCCAAGAACTTATCTTACCAAGCTTGTGAAAGAAACAAAAATTGAAAGAGTAAGTCGTGGTGTATATACAAAGAAAAATGTTTTAGCAGATGAGTTTGTTATTTTACAAAGCAAAAGTAAAAATGCAATTTATTCAAATGCAACTGCGCTTTATCTATATGGCTTTTCAAATAGAATTCCAATTAAGTATGACATTACAATTAATAATGGTTATAATGGCTCACTACAAAAAAATAGTAATGTAAATTTATTTTATACAAAAAAAGACTTATTAGATTTAGGAGTTACAAACTATAAATTAGATTCAGGAAATATCATTAAAGTTTATGATTTAGAAAGAACAATCTGTGATATCATTAAAAACAAAAAGAAAATTGATGCTGAAATTTTTAATAAGACTATTAGAGAATACTTTTATAGCAAAAATAAGAATACATTAAAATTGTATGAATACGCAAAAAAAATGAACATTTATGATAAAGTAAGAGACACTTTCGAGGTGTTGCAATGATTAAAAATAGAGATAGTTTAAAAGCTAAAGCATCTAACCTAGCACATGTCAATAATATACCTAACAAGTATATAATACAAAACTTTATGTTCGAATCATTACTTAAAAGAATATCACTATCTAATTATAAAGATAAATTTATTATTAAAGGTGGATTATTATTATCATCTATTTTTGGAGTAAATTTGAGAAGTACAATGGACCTTGATACAACAATTAAAGGATTACCTTTAGATAAAGAAATTATTAAAAAGATTATTAATGAAATAATTAGTATTGATATAGGGGACAATATCAATTTAGAAATAGAAAACATCAAAGACATACGAGAAGAAGAATTATATTCAGGATTTAACATAAATTTAAAAGCAGAATTTGATGGTTTGAAAACTAATTTAATGATTGATATTACTGTGGGAGATGTTATAACATATAAAGAAATAGAATTTAAATATACTACATTATTTGATAATGAAATTATTAATATTATGTCGTATAATTACGAGACAATACTTGCAGAAAAGTTCGAGTCAATTATCAGCAGAAATGTTGATAATACAAGAATGAAAGATTATTATGATATATATATGTTTGTTAACTTAAAGTGGAATGAAATAAACAAAAATATTTTGAGAAAAGCAATAATAAATACTGCAAGAAATCGTAAAACATTAGAAATTATAGAAAAATCACTTGATTACATAGAACTAATTAGCGATGATATAAGATTGAAAACATTATGGAATAGTTACCAACACAATTACGACTACGCAAAAGATATATCTTTTAAAGATACAATTAAAGCAATTAAAATAATTAATGATGTTATAGTTACCGTTGAGGTTTAATTTTATATACAACAACTAATTAAAACGTCACAGTTTCAAACATGATTAAAAATTATATAATTTAATCGTGTTTGGAAAAAAGTTATAAAACACTTGATAAAACAAATTAAATGTGCTAAAATTAAATTGTATTAAGAAAAGCGAAGACGTAGGATGGTAAACTACATCAGCAATTAAAAAACAAAAGAGAGATTCTTAAAAGAATAAATAAGGTGGAACCACGGTATATATATCGTCCTTATACTTTTAGGGATTTTTCTTTTTGTAAACAAAGAAAGGATGAAAAAAATGAAAGAAATTAAAATGGAAGATATGGTAAATTATTGCAAAAATTATGGATTTATCTTCCAAGGTAGTGAAATATATGGAGGACTAGCAAATACTTGGGATTACGGTCCATTAGGTAGTAGACTTAAAAACAACATAAAAGATGCATGGAGAAAAAGATTTATTCAAGAAAGAAATAATGCCTATGAAGTAGATGCAGATATCTTAATGCATCCAAGAGTTTGGGAAGCAAGTGGTCACGTATCAAGTTTCTCAGATCCTTTAGCAGACTGTAAAGAATGTAAAACACGTCATAGAGTAGACAATCTAATAAATGATTTTACTAATAGTTCTATTGGAGATGCTATGAGTAAAGAAGAAATGATGAATTTTATTAAAGAAAACAAAGTACCATGCCCTAAATGTGGTAAAAGTAACTTCACAGACATAAGAGAATTTAACTTAATGTTTCAAACATATCGTGGAGTAACAACAGATAATAAAAATGTTGTATATTTACGCCCTGAAAATGCCCAAGGAGAATATGTAAACTTCTTAAATGTACAAAGAAGTATGCGTGCTAAATTACCTTTTAGTATTGGTCAAATAGGTAAAGCATTTAGAAATGAAATAACACCAGGTAACTTTACTTTTAGAACAATTGAATTCGAACAAATGGAATATCAAACATTCTGTAAAATTGGAACTGATATGGAGTTATATGAATACTTTAAAAACTATGGTAAAAAATTCTATATGGATTTAGGTATCCCTGAAGATAAATTAAGATTCCATGATCACGAAAAACTAGCTCACTATGCAAAAGCAGCATGTGATATAGAATATTTATTTCCTTTTGGATGGGGAGAAATAAATGGTACTCATAATAGAACTAACTTTGACTTAACACGTCACCAAGAGTACAGTGGAGTAAAACAAGAATATCTAGATCCTGAAACAAACGAAAAATTTATTCCATATATTATTGAATCAACATATGGACTAGATAGAACAGTTCTTGCAATGCTATTTAATTCTTATGAAAAAGAAGAGTTAGATAACGGTGATGAAAGAGAAGTTATGCATTTCATTCCATATCTAGCACCATATAAATGTGCAGTACTACCTCTTGTTAAAAAGTATCACAGTGATAAAGCAAAAGAAGTATATAACATTTTATCAAAAGAATTTATGACTAGTTATGATGAATCTGGTTCAATTGGTAAAAGATATCGTAGACAAGACGCTATTGGTACACCATTTAGTATAACTATCGATGAAGAAACAATAAGTAATAACACAGTAACTATAAGAGATAGAGATACTATGGAACAAATAAAATTACCACTTGAAGAAGTAACATCTTACATAAATAGTAAAATAAAATTCTAAACTTCTTGCATAAATTACCAAATTATGATATTATTTAATTGTAAATAAAAATATGAAAGGAGCCCTAACCATGAA
>CAKPLY010000007.1 GCA_934167825.1 uncultured Bacilli bacterium | reverse complement strand
CTATAAAACTTTTGATTGTGACATCATTGATAAGATATATAGAGAAACAAGCAATTATTTAGCAAGGTAGGTTTTATGTTATGAAAAATAAAATATTTGGTTATGCAAGGGTCAGTAGTAAAGAACAAAATGAAGAAAGACAAATAGTAGCATTCAAAGATTATGGCATTGATGAAAGAGATATTTACATAGATAAACAAAGTGGAAAAGATTTTGATAGAGAGCAATATAGTATCTTAAAACATATATTAAGGGAAAATGATATTTTAGTTATTAAAAGTATTGATAGACTTGGAAGAAATTATAATATGATTATTGATGAGTGGAAAGATATTACAAAGAATATTAAGGCTGATATAGTTGTTATAGATATGCCTTTATTAGATACTACTAAAAATAAAGATTTATTAGGTACATTTATTAGTGATTTAATTTTACAAATATTATCTTATGTTGCAGAGCAAGAAAGAACTTTTATTAAGCAAAGACAAAAAGAAGGTATATCAACAGCAATGAATAAAGGAATTAAGTTTGGTAGACCAACGATAGAAAAACCACAAAATTATGATATTGTGGTTAGCAAATGGAAGAATAAAGAAATTAGGACAAAAGAAGCAATAGAACAACTAGGTCTTAAGCCAAGTACATTTTATAATATGGTTAATAAATATTAGTTATATGGGTGTAATTCTTTATAGTTATTTATAAAATCCTTTAAAGGTACAATATTGCCAGTTCTTACATATTCTTTTACTTTTTCTTTATGTGTATCTTTGTATTCTTTAATGTAATTATCAGTTATATTGATATTCTTACATTTTCTTAAATTTCGTAAAAAGGATTGATGTTTTTTATTCAAATCAAGGTAATCATTCTTTTTTTTAAGGATTGTAGAAATTTGACTGCAAGATATAGATTTATTATTATACTCATATTTCCTATTACAATAACAATTATCAGTTTTATTAGTTATATAGTATTTTTCACATCTATTACATTTCTTTAAATAATATCGCTTTGCTGTGGAAAAAATAGAATGTAATAAACCTAATAAAAATTCAGTATCAGTTTTATAGTAAATAGTCTTTTGTAATATCATACAGAAATCATCATTATTCATATTTTCATTATTAGAAATTTGAAATAATGGTGTATTTTTCATTTGATATAAATTATTATCAGTAAAATCATTTTTACTTAAATGGCTATTTATATTTCTTCCACTTCTTTGTACTGATATATCTATATCTTTTATATTATCAAAGTTATTGTATTTATATTGTTCTTTAATAAGTGGCAATTCTATATTTGATGTCGCTAGAAAAGAATACCAAACAATGCTATCAACATAACCCGAATTAAAATTATCAGCATAATTAAACAATCTATTTAATAATAATTGTTGTTCTTTGGTTAGAACATCAAAGGCAGTTTCAAAACCTAATTTATAATAATTATTATTGCTTTCGATATTTATAACTTTGGTATGTAAGTTTTCATACAATATAAACTTTTTATCGTAATTCATTAAATATTGCCTCCTTTTGTTGTACGAAAATGTAAATGCAAAAACATTTTCAATAATTGTATCTACAATATCATAAATATTTTATAAAATCAATGCGTAAGTGAAAGATTTAACTTTTGCTAAAAGGAAAGGAGATAAATAATATGAGAGGAAAACATCCAACTTTATCATTTGTCCCACAATTGCAAGAGGTTGAGGTTAAAATGCCAAAACCTTTAATTCCTATTGACTGGGGAAAAAGATATGGTGCAAGTAATGTTAGGTATGATTATGTTCCAATTTATGATGAAGATGGCAATTATGTTGAAACAAAAGAAGAAGTCTATGTGACAATGGAAAAACTAATGGGCTTTCGCATATTTAAAAGACAAACAAAAGTAAAAGATATAAAGGTTAAAATGCCAAAACGAAGAAAACTATTTGAAACATCAGCAGATAAAAAAGATGATGAAGAAGAAAATTTGAAAGGAGAATTGAAATAATGGAAAATAAAAAAGTAGCGATTTATTGTAGAGTTGCAAGTAAAAATCGAGTTGAAATAAAAAAGCAAAAAGAAATATTAAAAAATTACTGTAATGAAAACAATTATGAAATACACAAAATATATATAGATAATGGTTATAGCGGTATAGATGATAATAGACCAAATTATAATAAATTATTAAATGACCTAAAGAAAAATATATTTGATACTATAATAGTACGAGATATGAGTAGATTAGGAAGATCAATTATTAAACTTGAAAAGGTTATTAAATTATTAGAAAATAATAATTGTAATTTGATATGTTTAAATGAAGATATCAACTCAAAAAAAGCTGTAGGAAAATTATTTTTAAAATGTGTTTCATTATTGCCTAATATGATAGGTGGTGAAAATGATGAATAATGAAGAACAAGAGCAGAAATTAGTTGCTATATATACAAGAGTTAGTACAACAAATCAAGCTCGAGAAGGACATTCATTAGAAGAACAAGAAAAGAGAATAAGAGCAAGATGTTTGTCTGATAACAACATTGTATACAAAGTTTATACTGATGCTGGTATTAGTGGAAAAAATGCTGACAATAGACCAGCATATCAACAAATGATGAAAGATATGAAAAAAGGAAAGTTTAATTTAATAATGGCTTTTAAAATGGATAGATTAAGCCGTAGTGTTATTGATTTTGAATATTTCTTTAATGACATAAAAAAATATAATTGCGAAGTTCAGTTTATTGAGGGAAATATAGATACAACTGGTGCTGCTGGTATGTTGTTTGCTCGTATATTAGAAGTATTTGCACAATTTGAAAGAGAACTAATAAAAGAAAGAACATTAGTCGGAGTTGAAAGTGCTGTTAATAAAGGTCATTTTGGTGGTAAACCCCCTCTTGGTTATAAAACTAAATTAGATGATGATGGAAAGAAACTAAAAGAATGGATTATCAATGAAGATGAAGCAAAGATAGTAAGAGAAATATTTGAACTATGTGCAAGTGGAAAAACATATTTTCAAATATCTAATATATTAAAAGAAAAGTATCCTAAAGTAATATCATCTATTAGAAAAGATAAAAAGACAAATGAAGATAAAATAACATATAGGAGTTGGACTGATAGTTCTATCTCTTGCATATTGAATAATAAATGTTATATGGGTACTTATGAATATAGAAAAAGTATAGATAATAAAGAAACAATAGAAATAATAGATATTGTTCCTAAAATAGTATCAGAAGATTTATTTAATGATTGCCAAGATATGATATTTAGAAATGGTAGAAATTATTATAGGTCGAAAAGATATTTATTTATACAAAGATTAGTATGTCCTAAATGTGGAAGAATAATGGCTTGTAATGGTTGCAAAAATAAAATGAAGAAAGATTACCTTTATTATAAGTGCAAAGACTGTGGAACATATATTAGAGAAGAACTTATAGAAAAGGCTCTTATGAGTGAGTTAAATAACCTATTTGAATTATCTAATTTAATTAGTGAGAACTATTATATAACTGATAAAAAGGCAGCAAATGATTTTAATAATTGTAGATTAGACCATAGATTAAGATTTGCAATAGATGAAAGTATCATTGAAGAAAAAAGAAAGGCATTAACTAAAAATGATTTAAATGAGTTATGGAATATGACATCTTATGAAACAAAATGTGAGTTTATAGGAAAGTATATTGATAAGATAACAATTAAAGAATATAAGACATCAAGAAATAAAATAACATCGGTTGAGATAACAGATTTAAAATTAAAACCAAATAAAGTTAATGAATTATTAGATTATACTAATAAAAATATGGTTGATAAAATAATTGGTACTGGTGTATATAAGGCTTCAATATCAACAATGAAGCATGAAAAAGATGCATTGGAATATATAGAATTATTAAAGAAAAAGCATAAGGTAATGGCATATACATTATCAGAAGATTATGATTATTATTTAGATGTATTATTATTTAAGATAATCAAAGTAAAACCAAAAAGTGTTATTGAAAAAGAAAAGACTATATATTTATACTTAACAGAGCCAACTAATTTATTAAAAAAAGTTAGTGAAAGTTTTGCTAACTAGGTTGTTAAAATTATAAATATATAGTATAATTTAAACAGCAAAAGAAATTGAATAAGTGGTAAATTATAATTTGGAAACTCGTTCGATTACCGTGCCATTAGTATATCCACATGGTAATCTCGAAAAAAGGTTATCATGTTTTTATTTTTAATACAAACCAAAATAAACTCATACAAAAAAATAAACCAATACCAATTAAATACCATTCAAGTACCATTAAAGCACTAATTAGCATATATCTTACCTTCAAAACATTGAACTTAACATTAATAAGGCATTAAATTCAACGCTTTAAGTATCTAAGTATAAAAAATCATTCCTATCAATAAAAACAACAAATATCAAACAAAAAGTAATAAAACACTAACAAAAAACATTAATATTATTAGTAATTACAAAAATGGAGGAAAAGTAAATATGATAAAAATTAAAACAGACTCAAAAAAAATTTTACCAGGAGACACCTTTGTAGCATTAAAAGGCATAAAAAGTGATGGCCACGACTACATAGAAAATGCAATTCAAAACGGCGCTACAACAATAATCGCAGAAAAAGGTTCATACAGTGTTAAAACAATAATAGTAAAAGACACAAGAAAATATCTTGATGAACTATTACAAAAAGAGTATAACTACCTAATCGAAGAAATGAAACTAATAGGAATAACAGGCACAAACGGAAAAACAACCAGTTGCTACCTAACATATCAAATACTAAATAAACTAAATATAAAATGCGCATACATTGGGACAATAGGTTTCTATCTAAAAGAAAAAGTAAGAAGTCTTCCAAACACCTCAGTAGACATTGCAGAACTATATGCACTACTTGACGAAGCATACCAAAATGGTTACAAATATGTTGCACTTGAAGTAAGCAGTCAAGGTCTAGCAATGGGTAGATTCGAGACAATTAATTTTGATATTGCAGTATTCACAAATCTTACCCAAGATCACCTAGACTATCACAAGACAATGGAGTCATATGCACTTGCAAAACAAGAACTATTTAGAAAACTAAAGAAAACAGGCAAAGCAATAATAAACGCGGACGATTCATATAAAGACACATTCATGCTAAAAGAAAACGAGAATATCACTTATGGCTTAAACTCTAATGATTACAAAATAATTTCTGCAACAATAAATAACAAGGGACTAAAATTTACTTATTCCTACCAAAATGAAGAGTACACCCTAGAAACAAACCTACTAGGCAAGTACAATCTATATAATCTTTTATGCTCGATAGCGTCAGTCCATGAACTAGGTATAAATTTAAACGATATAAACAAAGTAGTGGATAACCTTTCAATGCCAAGTGGAAGAATGGAGAAAATAGAATATAACAGCAACCTGATAATAGTAGACTACGCCCACACTCCAGATGCTATAGAAAACATTATAAACACAGTAAAGCCAATATGCCAAAACAATCTATACGTAGTGTTCGGTTGCACAGGAAATAGAGACAAAACAAAGCGCCCAATAATGACCTCACTTGTCCTAAATAACGTAACAAAAGCAATAATAACAGTAGATGACCCCCACGACGAAAAACCAAGTGACATCGTTGAAGACATGCTAAAAGGAAACACGCTAACTAATTATACAATCTGCCTTGACAGAAAAAAAGCGATTGATGACGGAATATCACTTCTTGAAAACAACGACATACTTTTGATATTAGGGAAAGGTCACGAAGACTACATAATCTATAAAGATAAAAAAATTCCTTTCAATGACAAAAAAGAAGTTTTAGACTACATAAATTTAGAAAAGCAAAAAGTATAATACCATTAAATAAGTTTACTAATGCTATAAATTAGTACAAACAAATAACAAAAGTTCTAACACGTACAAGTTAAAAAGAGTTTACAAAAGTAAAGAACTCTTTTTATAATACATAAATGTATATCAATATATCATTACAAAATATAAAAATATATTGTAAAAACAGTTTACACTTATTAAAAATAATAAGAATAACTTTATAAACTCAATGTTAAACACAAAAAAAACACATATGATATAGTGTAAAAAAATGTAAAATAATGTCAAAAAAGATAGAAAATTGTAAACTTCAAAAAATAATGATAAAAAAATAATATTTAGTGATAAAATATAATTATATGGTGATGCTATGAAAAAGAAAATTCTATATTTATTTAGTATATTTTTAGTAGTATTTCTTTGTATTTCTATAACCAACAACAAAGTTAAAGATGATACAAATAATACTAATATTACAACAAACACTTATGATGAAACATCATGGTGGACTAAAAAACCTACAAAATACAATATAGACAATATGTCTCTAGAAGAAAAAATTGCTCAAATGCTAATTATAACAAACAATAAAAAAGAGTATGACGAAGAATTTAAAAATTTCATAAAAGAATACCAACCAGGTGGATTTATCTTAATGGGGGAAAACATTTCAACATACGAAAACACTTTATCACTTGTAAGAAATATAAAAAAAGATTCTAAAATATCGCCATTCATCGCAATAGATGAAGAAGGTGGTAGAGTACAAAGACTAAAAAAATTAAAAGACATAAAAATAACAGACATCCCTTCCATGTATGATTTAGGAAAAACAAATGATGCTGATTTATCCTATCAAATTGGAAAAATACTTGCATATCAAGTAAGAACTCTTGAAGTAAACTTAAATTTCGCACCAGTATTAGATGTTTATAACAATAAAGAAAATAAAGTAATAGGGGATAGGTCATTTAGTAGTAATCCAAATATAGTATCAAAAATGTCTTTAAATATGCAAAAATCTTTGGAAGAAAATTATGTAATGCCAGTAGTAAAACATTTTCCAGGACATGGGGACACTGAAGTAGACTCACATTATGATACTCCAATAATAAATAAAACATACGATGAACTATTAAATAATGAACTTATGCCATTTATTACATCTATAGAAAACAATGTAAAAATGATAATGATAGGACATATTGCACTCCCTAAAATAACTAATAGTAATATACCAGCATCAATATCAAGAGTAGTAATAAATGATATCTTAAAAGAAAAATTAAATTATAATGGTATAATAATAACAGATGCACTAAACATGAAAGGAATAACAAATAATTATACCGAAGAAGAAATATGCGCTCTAGCAGTTACAAGTGGAGTAGATATATTACTAAGTCCAACAAATCCTAAAAAGTGTATAGAGTCCATAAAAGAAAAGGTAATATCTAAAGAAATACCAGTAGAAAGAATAAATGAGTCAGTAAAAAAGATATTATTATATAAAGAATTATTCATAACAGATAACTACTTAGATAAAAGTTATTTAAACAAAAAAGAATACAATGATATATTAAAAAAAGTATCGTAAAAAGAAAAGAGGATTTAATATGAGAAAAATTAATTATTTAGATGGACAATTTCTATTTGATGAAATAGTGAAAGAAAATGCTAATACATATACAGTAGAGTGTTGGATAAGAAAAGAAATTATAAAGGCTTTAAATGAATCTTTAAAAGAAAATAACATAAGACAAATTCTAACTCAGGAAGAAAAACTAAACATGATAGCAGATTTATGTAAACTATGTCCAGACTTTCTATTAGATATAAACAATGGTATATATTTAAAACTATTGCACCTATATGAAAAAGAAGATGATAATAAGTTGCTATATTATGCCTTAGATAGATTTACACCAAGTGACGAAGATAAAGAATTGCTAACTAGTAGTGTTAATAAAATAACAAAAGAATATATAAGTGGTCCAGTATTTAAAGATATAATACAAAAAGACGGTATTTATGATGAAACGTTATATGAGTATTATGCAGCATTAAGTTTTGGAACTAGCGAAGAAGCAAAAAAAATGTATCCTGCTCCATTTATAAAAAGAGCATTAAAAGCATTAAATAGTGCCCTAAAAAAATATGATATAGAAAATATAGTCTCCATTTCTGCAGAAATATTTAAAGGTGACTACGATGAAGAATTATTAGAAATAAATAAAGATCCAATGTATTTAATAGCAGACTTATATTGTACTGAAGTAGGACTATCCTTTAGCAATGAAGAAAAACAAATATTAAAAAACGAACTAGCACCATTAGAACAAATGACAGTATCTAACGCTATATCAAGAAGTAGTAAGAAAATGTAATTTATATAACCAAAGTATTAAATATTAAAATACTAAGTCTAAAATAAAATAATAACTAAAAATAAAATTTTTATCTTGTTAGATAAAAGTTTTTTATTTAAGAAAATCATTATAGAAATCTCTATCAAAAACAAGTATATAATTAAATAAAATAAAAAATCCCTAATAAAATAAGGATTAACTATCAATCTGGTGCCCTTTTGGTGGAAGTACAACAACCACTAGGCATAAATTTATAGGTAGTAATAAACTACTAACTAATAGAATTATAGCACAACATTTACATTTTGAAACAAAAAACTGTGTAATTTTACATTGAAATTATGATTTTTTGTAAAAGTATGCTATAATTATAATTGAAATGGAGGTTATTTATAATGTTTGAAGAAGTGAGAAAAAATACTGCAAAAGAATTAGGATTACCTGAAGACACTGCTTGGGAAGAAATAGAACAAGTAAGACTTAATCGTGATGATTTGAGACTTAGTTATGCTAATAAGTTAGGTTTGTCTGAAAATCCAACTTGGACTGAAATTGATTTAGCAGTTAACGCTGAACTTATAAGAAGAGAGCGTATTATGGCATTAAATTTACCAAAAGACTATACTTTAGAACAGGTAAATCAAGTTGAATCAAAAATGATAAAAGCAAAGATGATAACAGAATTAGGTTTGCCAGAAGATGCTACATGGGAACAAATTAACCAAGCTAATTACGAAGCTTCTATGATAGAAATTGAAAATCGAAATAGTGGAATGCATAGATAAAAGGCGTGGCACGTTTCCGTTTGAGATAGCAAATGAAAATGGCAATATACTTTTATAACTTATTTTCATTGCAAGGTTTTGAAAATAAAAACATAATTTTTTGCTTGGCTTTATGCCTTGCTAAAATTATGTTTAAAAGGGTTTCAAAAGGGATTTCCCTTTGCACACCGTTATTGGCTTTGCCAATAGCGTAGTGTGTTACTAAAATGGAATTTTAGTTTTATTGGACGAGCTGTAGCTCGTTTTTTAAATGTCAAAATCTTTATCATCATATTCATAATTTTTTTTATATAAATAATCATTTATCTCTTCTTCCTTTAATGTGTTATCTGCTATATCGTGTAAATCAAAATTATCATATAAATCTTGTTTGTGATATTCTTTTATTTCTGATATTACTTCGTCTTTATCTTTTTCAGTTCCTATTTTAAGTAGTCTATGGAAAAACTTTTTTAAGGTTTGTAAAATATTGCGTAGTAAGTTATGTAATCGATTATTTTCTTCTTGTAGTTTTTCATTTTGATATTCTAGTTTTCTAACTTCAACTTGAATATTTCTTTTTTCATTTTCTAAATCTTTATAATTCTTAGTATAATCAGTAAGTTCTTTAAATAATGCTTGATTATTCGGCATATCTTTTATAACTCTTTTTGATGTATTCATAAAATTATTTAATGTATCATAAGTATTTTTATCAATCTTAACTTCTTTACCTGTAATTGTTGGTTTAGAAGTTTTTAATTTTTCTTCTAGTTCTTCAAAATCTCTAGTCATTAAATAATTTTGCTTTTCTAATCTATTTTCTAGTTTTTTTGGTAATCTTTTTAAATTTTTTTATAGAAATATGCTCGTTATCACTGCTTTTAATGCCTCTTCCTAGGTCAAAAACATTATCTATTAGTCTTTATAGTATTTATCTTGAAGTGTGCTTAAATGGGCTTTATCTTTGATATATTGTTTTTTAGAAATAGTATATTTTTCAGTGTTTGTTCTTTTATCATAGAATACTTTTGATATTTCCATTTATGATTGCGTATTTTACATTAGCAAACCTACAAACCATTTCAACCTTTCTTTTTAGTTCTTTACTTATTACAAGTTCTTTAGTTTCTATTGTCATAACTCAATCACTTTCCTTTGTTAAATAACAAAAAAACTAACATTTCTGTTAGTAATTTATTACTCTCGAATTTATAAAAGTTCGAGTTTCCTATCAATCTGGTGGAGGTGAGGGGAGTTGAACCCCTGTCCAAAAACACGCAAATATAGATTACTACAAGTTTAGTTAGTTATTAAGATTTCAAAAACTTAAAAGTCAACTAACAAACATCATAAATTTTCTAGTTTATAAAATTCATTGCATACTATAAACATCATATACAATATAGCTTGCTTTATAAGTCTATATTATAACTCACAAGCAGAAGTTATAGATAGACCTGTTGCCGCTAAAATTAAGCGTATGCAACAGCGTTATTATAGCTGTTTCCAGTTATTTAATTTTTGCTTTGTGACGTAAAGCACTCGACTTGCAATCTATACTATCATATTCCTGTCGAAACCATATTCACCCCCGTGAACACAACAAAATTATATCACTAATAAACAATTTTGTCAACATATAAATATAACACAAATGGTATACAAAAAAAGAAGAAAGCACTATCTCATAACTAGTGCTATTTTATTATAAATTTTACGCCATTTTTAGCATTTTCAACTGTAATATCATATTTTAGAAATTGGAGTGTCTTTTTTACTATTGATAGTCCCAAACCAAATACCCCTTTAATTCCTTTTTCGTAAGGAGTAAAAATATCATTTAAAATATTTTCCTCAATATTAGGACCATCATTATATAAGGTTATTTTATTATTTTTAACAGTTATTTTAACTTCTTTTTTTGCATATCTTATAAAATTATTTAATATGTTATCAATTATTGCCTCCCACATATTTTCACTGCCACGAAATATAGTATTATCATCCATATCTATGGTAAGTTTTACATCATTTCTTGCAGTTTTAAATTGTCTAGCAGAATTATTAATAATACCCTTAATATCAACAGATGTTTTAACAACATTCTTTTGATCTTTTATATAATTTAATTTATTCAAATATAATAAGGAGTGAACTTTTATTTCTAATTTATTTAATTGCTCTTTAATTATCTCTAATGTTTTTTCTTTAGTCTCGACACCATCTTCGCTTGCTTCAATATATGACTTCATAACGGTAATGGGAGTTTTAAAATCATGTGATATATTTTGATACATTTGATTTTTGTAAGTTTCATTTTCTTTTAAATAAACTCTCATATTGTCTACCGCTAAATCAAGTGTATATAGCTCATCGTCATAAGCATAAGAAGTATCAAATGAATAATCATAATTATCAATATTATCTATTTTTTCTTTTAATTTCTTTATTCTTGATACTAAGTTATTTGACCAAAGTATAACAATTATACTAACAAGAGCAAAGGTAATACCAACAATAAGTAATATGATAGAAAATATATTTTTCTTCATATCCAGTATATACTTATTATCTGTTAAAGCAATTCTTTTATCATTATTATTAGTAATAGAATAGTAGTAGTAAGTTTTATTTTTAATTTTAAACTTACCATAATCGCCATCAATTGATTTAATAACATCAGTTATTTTTTCAAGTTCTATAATGCTACTTAAGTTTTCACTTATAGTTATATTATTACTATTATTTTTTACATAAATAAATCCAACTTGACTATTGATTTTACTACTAACATCATCTATATCCTCTATGTAATCTAGTGGTTGTTTCAAATAATTATATAAGTTTTCTTCATATATCGGTAATAGGGTTTTAGGAAGAATTATACCTAATGATACTACAACAATGCTAATAATTATTATTGATAAATAGAGTAATTGTTCTGTTAAAGATGTTTTATTTTTCATATCAATCTATACCCATATCCATATATTGTTTCTATCTTTAATTTAGGCATCTTTTTTCTTAAACGTCTAATTAAATCATCAACAACTCTGTCTGTTCCAAAATAATTTTCTCCCCAAATGTTATTCAAAACATCATCACGAGAAAATTGTTTGTTCTTGTTATAAATAAACATTTGTAATAAATCAAATTCTAGGGTAGTTAATTTAATTTCTTTATCTTTTTCATAAACATTTCTCTTATCAATATCTATTATATAAGTTTCGTAATTTAATTTCTGTAATTGTGTTTGATATACTCTTTTGATTATATTATTTACTCTAAGCACTAATTCCTTTGGAGAATATGGTTTGGTAATATAGTCATCACTTCCTAATTCTAAACCAATAATCTTATCTAAATCCTTATCTCTTGCAGAAGTAAATATCACGGGAACTGTAGCATTATTTTCTCTAATCTTTTTTATAATGTCATATCCACTAACATCATCAGCAAGCATAATATCAAGTATCCATAAGTTAATGTCATCATTTATATTGTTAATAGCGTCAATTCCTCTTGTATAACTTACAACCTCATAATCATTCTTAGTTAAGTAAGTTTTAATTAAATTATTTAAATCTACTTCGTCTTCAACTAATGCTATCTTGTACATAACTTCACCACCATATATAGTATATCACTAAACTTTATTTTTTACCATCTAATCATATATCACCTCCGTTTGTAAATTCATTATATAATTTAAAAATAGAATAATTATAGTACAATTGTGGGAAATTATGTAATTAAGAAAAAATATATAGTAATTACACTTTAAATATATAAGGAAAGTAATTTTATAAAAAGTAAATTAGTATAAACACAACTAAAAAAGATATTACTGCAGTTATTATTCATTTTGGTATATAAAAAAAGTTATAATCCTAAAAAAATTATTAGAAAAAAAATCACATCAAAAATAAACAAAATTTAAAATACAACAATTTACATATTCCCCCATACATGATATAATTAACTTAAAGTAAAAGAATATGAAGAGGTAACATTATGGATAGGTATGAATTAATGACTACTGAAGAAGTAATAAATAAACTAAACACAAATATAAATACAGGTTTACCTAGTAGTGAAATAGGAAAAAGAAGGGCAAAATATGGGAAAAACATTTTACCCAAAGAAAAAACAAGAAGCATATTAAAAATTGCATTAAGTGAACTATTAAATTCAATAACAATAATAATGATAATTGCATGTATATTTTCTTTTCTTATTGGAGAAATAGTTGATGGAATAGCAATAATATTTATAATATTAGTAGATATAATCATGGGTACTATGGAAGAAAAAAAAGCCGAAAAAACAGCACGTAGTCTAACAGAGATGATAAAAGTAAATGCACGAGTAATAAGAAACGAAAAGGAAATGGTAATTGATTCAAAAGACTTAGTAGTAGGGGACATAATATTATTGGAGTCAGGAGATAAAGTACCCGCAGATTCTAGAATAATAACATCTTCTAATCTAACAGTAAACGAGTCATCCTTAACTGGAGAATCAAATGCTACAAGTAAAAATGCTCATATAAGTAAAGAAGATAAAACATTAATTGAAACTAAAAACATATTATATGCTTCAACAAGCATAATGACAGGAAGAGCAAAATGTATAGTAATAAATGTAGGAACTAATACCGAGATAGGAAAAATAGCAACAAAAGTAATGGACACCAAAGAAGAACCTAGCCCTCTTGCAAAAAGAATGAATAAATTTACTAAGCAAATAAGTATTGTAATAGTAATAGTTTCTATTCTTCTAATCATAATGTTATATCTAAAAGGTATAGACTATAAAGAAATATTTTTATCAGTTGTTGCTTTATCAGTTTCTGCACTACCTGAAGGATTACCGCTAGCATTAACCCTTGCATTAACAATTGGCGCAAGAAGAATGAGCAAAAAAAATGTTGTAGTAAAAAAATTAAATGCCGTAGAAGCATTGGGCAGTTGTACAGTAATTGCAAGTGACAAAACAGGAACATTAACAGTAAACGAGCAAACCCTAAAAAGAATAATTACTCCAGATAGCAAAGAATGCGAAGTATCTGGTACGGGGTATAACGACATAGGAATAGTAACAGGACCTAATCTAGAAGTAGCATATGACATTGCAAAATATGGCGTATTAAATAATGAATCAGGATTATCAAAAGAAAAAAATGGTAAATGGAATAGTTATGGAGACTCAATAGATATAGCATTTCTTGCATATGGAAAAAAGTGTAAAATAGACATATCCAATATCACAAAACTAGCGTCAATTCCATACGAAAGTGAAAACAAATATTCTGCAGTCTTCTATAAGGAAAATGATAAAACATACGTAACAGTAAAAGGTTCATACGAAGTAGTATTAGATTTTTGTGATAAAATGAAAATAGGTAACACATACAAAAAAATAGATAAAGATTTAATAATAAAACAAAATGAACAACTAGCAAAAAGTGGTTATAGAGTAATAGGAATTGCTACAAAAGAAATTAGTAGTTTCAAAGAAAAAGATTTTTATAGCAAAAAAGACATTCCTAAATTAAACTTTATAGGATTATGTGCTTTTATAGACCCAATAAGAAAAGATGTAACAAAAGGAATTACAGACTGCAAAAATCTAGGTATAAAAGTTGTAATGATAACTGGAGACCACCCTTTAACAGCATTCACTATTGCAAAAGAATTAAAAATAACGTCTGATTATAACGAGGTAACAACTGGAGATGAAATAGAAAAATATTATAATTATGGCATCAAAGATTTTGATAAATTTGTAAAAAACAAAAAAGTATTTACAAGAGTAACACCACTTCAAAAGCTACAAATAGTTGAGTCTTATAAAAGACAAAAAGAATACGTTGCGGTAACAGGTGACGGAGTAAATGATGCTCCAGCCTTAAAGGTTGCAGATATTGGTGTATCAATGGGAAGTGGAACAGATGTTGCAAAAGAAACAAGTAACATGATAATTATTGATGATAATTTTAATTCAATAGTAAATGCTGTTTATGAAGGAAGAATAGCGTACTCTAACATAAGAAAAGTTGTATATATGCTTCTCTCATGTGGACTTTCGGAAGTATTATCTTTCACTTTGGCAATATTATTTAACCTACCAATGCCCCTTGTTGCAGTACAATTACTATGGTTAAATATAGTAACAGATGGTTTACAAGATTTTGCTTTATCTTTTGAAAAAGAAAAAATATCCACTAAAAACGTAAATCAAGATAAATTGTTTGATAAAACTTTAATAGAAGAAGTATTAATATCAGGACTATTTATTGGATTACTTATATTTGTTACTTATGTATTATTACTTAAAGTATTTAAATTTGATGTAGTAACTTCAAGAGGATACATCATGACATTAATGGTATTTATTCAAAATATTCATGTTCTAAATTGCAGAAGTGAAACCATATCAGCATTTAAAATACCACTAAAAGATAATATTTTAATCGCTTTTAGTATAATAAGTTCAATTTTATTACAATTTATAATTATGGAAATAGATAAAATAAGTATATTCTTTAAAACATCTAGTATCCCATTCTGGCACATAGTATTCTTGTTTTTAGCAAGTCTTCCAATAATATTTGTAATGGAAATGTATAAAATGAAAAATCAAAATAAAAATTAAAAAAAGAATTAAAAAAGGAATTTGGTGAAAAAATGGAGTATTTATTCTTAATAATAGGATTTATATTAATTATTAAATTTTCGGACATACTAGTAGATTCTGCTTGTAGTGTAGCAAATCATCTAAAAGTACCAAAAGTAGTAATCGCCCTAACAATAATGGCTTTTGGTACCTGTGCTCCTGAAATAGCAATATCATTTAAAAGCGTAATGTCAGGAAATGGAAGCATGGCATTATCTAACGTAGTAGGAAGTTGTATAATAAATGTGCTTATGATAATAGGACTTGCAGCAATAATAAGTCCAATCAAAGTAAAAAATAACACAATAACAAAAGAAGTGCCATTACTTTGCTTAATAACACTAATTTTTTCTCTTCTTGTATTAGATAGTTTAGTAGTAGATTTTTTACCAAACACCATAACTAGATTTGATGGAATAATATTATTACTATTATTTCTAATCTTTGTTTTCTATCTAGTAGACATAGTAAGAACGAACAAAAATAAAACAAAAGAAAAGCCAAAATATAGCATATCAAAATCAATAATACTAGTAATAATAAGCATATTTGTAATAGCAAAATCAAGTGACCTAATTGTAGATAACGCAATAATTATTGCAAGAAGTATTGGAGTAAGCGACAAAATAATAACAATGATTTTAATAGTAATAGGAACAAGTCTTCCTGAACTTACAATGACTGTAAGAAGTGCTAAAAAGCATGAATTTGATATTGCATTAGGAAACATAATTGGTACAAACATATTTAATATCTGCATAGTACTAGGACTACCTATAACAATTTTTGGAGATGTCCCAATAACAGATTTTGGAGTAGTAGACTTTATAGTATTATTCTCCTCAACTGTAATGTTACTGATATTTGCAAAAACTGATAAAAAACTAAACAAAACTGAAGGAATAGCAATGTTCTTAGTATTCATTTGCTACTATGCTTATTTATTAGTAAAATAAATTAAACTTAAGGAATCTCAGGACTATAAATATTACTAACATTTATATTAAAATACACAATCATAATACTACCTACGACTATTAGTATGCTCCCTAATAGTCTTTCTTTATATAAATTACTATAAGTAGTATTTCTATAACTCATATAATCATCATAATTTCTAATAGTAAAATAAATATATATAGTAATAGCAATAATCGCCGTAAATAAAAATATCTCTTTAGCATTCTTACTATGACTATTATTTAACATAAGATTTCTCTTATCTATCTCATCACCAACTATATTAAATAATGAAATTACAATAAACATAATCCATATTTCTTCATCAATAATAACATTTCTTATATCTCTATTATTAGTATTCATATTAAATTTTATGCTTATAATTAATTAAAAAGTAACTAAACAAAATTAAATATAATATAATAATGTAGAAAGGAAAACAAACTAACTAAATAAATATAGTTTGTAAAATAAATATGTTTAATAAAATAAAATTAGATTATGATACATTAAATCCCTATATCGATGATGAAACACTTTATCTAAATTATAATAAATACTATGGTAAATATTTAGAAACCCTAAATTCTCTACTAGAAAAAGGAAACTATAACTTTAATTCCCTCATAGACATAATAAAAAATCAGGATAGTATAAATTTAAATGACCGAGGAGAAATATTATATAACCTTGGTGGCGTATTAAATCATAGTCTTTACTTTTATGACATGAGTAACAAGAAAAATAATATTCCCGTAAAAGAACTAAAAGAAAAAATAGATAGTACTTATGGTAACTACAATAACTTTAAAAAAGAATTTACAAAAAGTGCTTTAAGTCTTGTAGGAAATGGCTATACATTTTTAGTATTAGATAATGATAACTTAAAAATAATAAATCTATCTAATGAAGACACACCATATTTCTATGATTATACACCACTTATTGCACTAGATTTATGGGAACATGCATACTTCCTAAAATATAAAAATGATAAAGAAAGTTACATAAATTCTTGGTTCAATTTACTTGACTATGAAAAAATTAATGATTTATACTTAAAAACAAAATAGATACACTTTAATCATTTAACTTTTATGTATCTATTTTTATTACTAATTATTTTTCTTCGTATATTGCTTCCGCAGGACAATTCTTAATCGCATCAATAACTTCTTTTTCTTTATCTTGAGGCACCTTATCAACAACTACATGAGCAAGTCCTTCATCATTAAAATCAAATACTTCATTAACAAGTCCTACACAAGCACCACATCCAAAACATTTATCTTGATTAACTTTTACTTTCATTTTACCTCTTCCTTCCTTTGTATAATCTCTACATAAAATATTATATAAAGAAAAAATTTAAAAAGCAAGTAAAATCTATTTTAATTATTTAAAAAATGTGATATTATATTAGTATAAAGGATGTTAGAGTATGAATAGTAGAATGGATAGATATGAAACAACAAGTGATGAACATTTAACTAGAAGTGAGAAAAATGCTTCACTATATAAGGAAATATATGGAAATTATGATAGTTTTGAGAACCTACCAATCGATGAACACTCAAACGAAATGGAAATATCAAATCTTGATTCAGTAATTTCTAAACGCAGTACAAGAGTAATAGCAAAAGAAGAACCCCAAGAAGAAAACTTAAATATTAATTATGACATGCAAAAAGAAGAAAAAGTCTATGATATTAATACCCTTTTAGAAAAAGCAAAAGAAGAAAATGCCAAAATAAAAAAAGAGGAATTAAAAATAACAAAAAATATCCCCAACTACTTAGCAAATTTAGAAAGTGACAAAAAAACTCTAGATTTAATAACTAAGTATGAAAAAGATATTGATGAAGATATGCCAATAGTTCATGATGTAACAACGCTAACAAAAGAAATAACTATAGATAAAGAAACAACTTCATCACTATCATTAGACATATTGTCAGATTTAAAACCCACAGGTGACACAATAATAACCGAACCACTAAAAGAAAAAACAGCAAAAATAGAACTAGAAACAGATGCATATAAAGAGGAAAAAGAAATAGAAAAAGAATTTTATAGTGGAAAAATGAAATTCACTAAAGAAGATTTTGCAAGTGATGATGATGAAGACTTCTTAGACAAAAAAAACAATCATACATTCTTAAAAATAATACTTATAGTCATTGGATTATCTAGTCTATTTACAGCAACATACTTTATACTAAAAGAATATTTTGATATTAATTTATTTTAATTAAAGAATAAAGAATAAGAAAGGGAAGATAAATATGGATCAAAATTTACAGTTTTTAAATGCAATATATTACGTTAACAAACAAGAACATGATATGTTAGTAGAAAAATTAAATGCAATAAGCGCATCTTTAGCAAATATAAATAAGGAAATAATGCTACAAAACAAGTTATCTATTTGTGGTAACCCAAATTTCTCTCAAGAAGAAAGAATAAAAGCTCTAAACGATGCAAAAAACTTAATGAACTAAGAATCTAATACATGGTGAGGTGACTAATGAAAAGAACCAAAAGGAAATTAAACATAAAGAAATTACTTATATTCTTAATAATCATATTGATAGTATTATTATTAGTATATTTTGTAAAAAAGTTTAATTTTAAAGATGTAGTAATTCCGCCAAAAAGCGTTGATAAATACTTGGCAAGCAGTAATAATACAGTAGAATTATATATAGACACAATTGATGAAGATGGAAATGAAATCATCAAAAAAATAGATGAAGTATCAAGAGGAACAAAAATATCTACCGACGAAAAAACAACAACATACGAAAATAATACATATACTAAAATTAAATATAACAACAAAGATTACTATGTTTTATCAACAGAACTTGTTGATAAAGAAAACGAAGTAGTTCTAGAAAAACAAAAATTTGTAAGAACTTCCGTAACTGTATATAAAAATGAACAAGATAGTAAAATAGAATCATTTATAAAAAAAGGAAATTCACTTGAAATACTAGGATACGATTATCTAACCGAAGATGGAAAAGTAAATATGTATAAAATAAAAAAAGAAAACACCGAAGGGTGGGTATATAGTAAATATCTTGTAGACACTGAAGAACTAGCAAATGAAAATTATAATGAAAATAATATTTACGATACACATAAAGACAGAAAATTTAATGGTAGAGAATTATATGGAGGAAGTCCTAAAAATCTAGACTATTACCCTTATGAAAAACCGGAGTTCAAAGATAACCCATTATTAAAAAAAGCAAAATCTATGTATCTAAATGCAGGAGCAAATGTAATAAATAATATAGATAGTTACTTAAATATTGCTAAGAATAACGGAGTAAACATGATAGTAGTAGATATAAAAGATGGTGCACTAGCGTATACTTCTTCTGTTGCAAAAGAGTATTCTATAACAGCATACAACACTGCGATAAATAGTAATGAAAAATATAAAAGTGCAATAGATAAAATAAAAGAAGCAGGAATATATGTAGTAGGAAGAATTGTAGTATTTAATGATGTCCACTATGGAAAAGACCATCCTGAAGATTGCATAACATCATCTGCATCAAGTAGATTATGGCCTTCAGCGTACTCAAGAGGTGCTTGGGAATATAACGTTGAACTTGCAAAAGAGGCAGTTAAATTAATGGGATTTAACGAAATACAATTTGACTATGTAAGATTTCCAGAAGACGCATACAATATGTCAGTAAGAGGAAACACTGATTTCAAAAATAAATATAACGAAGAAAAAGCAGAAACAGTACAAAATTTCTTGTTTTATGCTCTTGACCAGTTACACAAAGAAAATGTATACTTATCAGTAGATGTTTTTGGTGAATGTTCTGGAGAATATGTAACAGCATACGGACAATACTGGCCTGCAATATCAAATATAGTAGATGTAATAAGTTCTATGCCTTACACGGACCACTTTGGAAGAACAGTAGATACATGGACAAATGCTTATAGAACCGTAAACAACTGGGCAAAGGGTGCAGCAAAAAGGCAAACCGAAATACCAACACCAGCTATTGCAAGAACTTGGATAACAGCATATGATACACCATATTGGAATCCAACAGTAACTTATGATGCATCTAAAATTTCGGATCAAGCAAAAGCTCTAGTAGACGCAGGATTAGATGGAGGATTCATAACATGGAATTCAGCATCAAGTTTAAGTAAGTATGAACAAATAAAAAGCGCCTTTGCTAAAGATTACTAGGGAGGTTAAAGTTAATGAAACAAATACAAGTAGAAAAGAATAATTATGAGTTAATCAAAGACTATAAAGATGCTTTTAATGAAGAGGAATTTATAAATAAATGTACAGATTATTTCTATGATTATGATTACATAGTAGGAGATATTGCATATTCTAAATTAAGACTAAAAGGATTTTACGATGAGAAAAACAAAAAGGCAAACAAAATTAATAATTTCAAAAATCTAGATGCATATCTAAAAAATAATTGTGCAGTAGACTGTAAATATTTTATAGTTAAGAAACTTTAATGTTTCTTTTTTAAGAATATAAAAGAAAGGATAAAAGGTATATATGAATAAAGATAGTATAATAACAATAATAAACAACAGATACATAGAAAAACAATATGAAGTAAATTTATTATTCGCATTTCAAATTGAAGACAGAAAATATTTGGTGTTATCAAAAAATGAAAAAGATATTGATGGCAACCAAATAGTATATCCAGTAAGAATGTACGAAAAAGAAGATAAACAATTTATAACTAACTTAGACAATAAAGAATACGAGATGATGAGACTACTATTAAAAGACATGATAAAATATGGAGGCAATAAATATGAATGATTACTTAAATTATTTTTTAGAACCAGATAGTACTAACGAAGAAGATATAAAATCTTTAATCAAAAATGGTGTTTCTATTGATGATTTCCTAAAAAGTGATAAAGAAAACATAAATAATATTACTATTGATAATGAATTTGCAAATGAACTTAATGACTATAATAAGACCAGCACTATTAATAAAGAAAATTATAGAGAGTTATTTGATAAATTATATGAAGATATAAAATATGTAAAACCACTAGATAAAGTAGGAAATATAGTTTATTATGATGATTATAATGAACTAGGCTTATCAATTAATAGTAGTGATGCTAACTTAAAACAAATATGGACTGATTATAGGCTCATATATAATGAAAAAGAAAATAAGGAAGTAGTAGATGAAACAAAAGATACTAATAACGAAGATATAAAGATAAAGGAAAATAGTTTTGTACTAGATAACTTTGATGATTTATACAATAATCTTAGTAAAAAAGTTGATGGAGTAGATAAATATATAAATGATTTAATAGATATAAAACACGAAATTGATTTTGATAATGGCAAGATTGAAAACGAAAAAGTAAAATTAGAACAAGAAAAAATCGCCTTTGAAAATTATAAAAATGAACAAAAAGCACTTCTTGAAGAAAAAGAAAAAGAACTAAATACCAAGTTAGCCAAAGTAAACGATTTGATAAAAAAATTAGATGAAAAAGTAAATGCATTTATAAATACGTAAATGTATTTTTCACTATAGATATGAATAAATAAAAAGTGACATAACGTCTTCTATTTAGTTTTAATGTGCCAAACAAAATAAAAAAAAGCAAACATTAAATAGTGTTTACAATTATATCTATATTTTAATATTAATCTTCATTAATTACTTTTTTTACTTCAGGAATCTCACTTATAAGTGCATGTTCTATTCCTTCTTTAAGTGTAATACTAGCCATTGGGCAATTAGAACAAGCACCAACTAACGTAACATAAACAACACCATTTTCGTATTTATTTAATGTTACACTTCCACCATCATTTTCTAGATATGGTCTAATTTTATCTAATACCTCATTAATTTTTTTTACAATTTCTTCATTTGTTTTTTTCATTTTTCCTCACCTAGATATTATTATATAGTAAAATTATTTATTTTGCAATTTATTCTTTTAATATATTTAAAAAAATGATATAATAACTACGTGGTGAAAGAGTGTATGAAAGAATTTAAAGAAAAAGAAATAGTAGAAGCAAAAGTAACGGGCATTCAAGAGTATGGTGCTTTTGTTAACATCGATGAAGAACATAATGGATTAATACATATTTCCGAAATATCTTATGGTTTTGTAAAAAACATTAATGATTTCGTAAAAATTGGAGACAAAATATATGCTGAAGTAGTAAACATTGATGATAAAACTAACCAACTAAGATTAAGTATCAAAGATATAGATTATAAAAATGGTGGAACTAGACTTAAAAGAATCGCAGAAACAAAAAGTGGTTTTGAACCATTAAAAGAAAATCTTGACGGATGGATTAACAGTAAAATTAAAGAGATTATGGAAAAAATGTAAAAAAAGAAAAAAATTATTATTTTTCTATTGACAAATTTTCTAGTATTTGTTATATTATTAAATGTCAACGGAAAGTTGGGCGATTAGCTCAGTTGGTTAGAGCACCTGCCTTACAAGCAGGGGGTCACAGGTTCGAGTCCTGTATCGCCCAC
>CAKPLY010000006.1 GCA_934167825.1 uncultured Bacilli bacterium | reverse complement strand
AAAAAATCTCTCTAAGCCTTATTTTATAAGGTATAGGGAGATTTTGTACTTTCAAAACTGTCAAATTCAGGATTATAGTATAAAATTAAGAAAAAGGCAAATAATTTTTACTATTTTTGTTAAAAATATTACTAGGATGTGATAAAATGCATAAAATAGATACAAAAAGCCTAAATATAAGAACAGATTTAGTAATAGAACAAGATACTTTTACTCCCACGACAAAAGAAACCATAAATAATGTTAATATCATAAAAACCATAGATAAAGATAATGTTTACATAACACTAGAATTTGATGATATAACAGACTATGAAGAAAGAGAAAATGTTGGTAGTGTTCTAGAAAATGAAATAAAAAAATTATTAGCCCATGAAAACATAAAAGACACTGACGAAGTATTAATAGTAGGACTTGGTAATAGAATGTCTACTCCTGATGCCTTAGGTCCTAAAACCATAGATGACATAGTAATAACAAGACACTTATACGAACTAAACTTAGATGTAAAAAAAGGAATGCGTAGTGTTAGCGCCTTATCCTTTGGGGTTTTAGGAAGTACTGGTATTGAAACTACAGACATAATAAAGGGAGTAATAGAAAAAATAAAACCCAAACTCTTAATCACTGTAGATAGTTTATGTGCAAGAAACGTAGAAAGATTAAATAAAACAATTCAGCTTACTAATACAGGAATACACCCAGGAAGTGGAATAGGTAACTATAGAAAAGAACTTACTAAAAAGTCCTTAAGTATTCCTGTTATAGCCCTTGGAGTACCTACCGTAGTAACTTCTTCAACTATAGTAAGTGATACCATTGACTATCTATTTATGCATATAAACTATATAAAAAATAACTATGAAACAAATAAACTAGTAGTAAAAAGATTTAATAACTATCTAAATAAAATAAAAGAAAATAAAATTGACCAAAAAGAAAAAGAGTATCTTGGAGGAATATTAGGATCTTTAAATGATCAAGATAAATATAACTTAATAAATGAAGTCTTAAATAGCATTAACTATAACCTCATAGTAACTCCAAAAGAAGTAGACTTTCTAATAGAAAAATTAAGTAACGTTATATCATCATCTTTAAATAATGCTCTTCATAAAGAAATAGATAACTACTAAAATTATCTATTTCTATTTCTTTTGTATTCCAAGTATACTACCCACCATTGTAGTAAGTATTATAGATAAATAATAAACTATAGAAACAAAAGTAAACTTACTCTTAAATATAATAAGATTAATAAGGATCACAATAACCATAAATAAACTACCATACTTTATACCAATTAAATATCCCTTTTCTATACCCTTATTACCAAGCATATACCCCGTAATAAAAAGTAATATATACATAATTATCATACTAATAACCTTAACCACAGTACTACTTATTATATTAAAATAATTAAGTAGAGTAAGTAAAAAAAGAGTTACTATTAAACTAAAAATCATATACCCAATACTCTTTAAATAATCTTTAATCATATCTTTCACCTAATAAAATATATTATTATTTTTAATATTTATGAATAAAAAGTAAATAACTACCTCAATATATAATGGTGATAATAAATGGATTACATAAATATATTTTTAAGAACAACATTCTTTTATTTCTTTATCCTAATTATATATAGAATTATGGGTAAAAGAGAAGTAGGACAACTAGGTATAATAGACCTAATAGTATCTATCTTAATTGCAGAATTAGCAGTAATGACTATCGAAGAATTATCTAATGATTTATTCTATAGCATCGTTCCAATTTTAACTCTTACCTTACTCCAGACAATTCTTGCGTATCTTTCTCTTAAAAAACCCAAATTTAGAATGATCATTGATGGCAACCCCTCTCTTATAATAAAGAAGGGCAAAGTAAATTTTAAAGAAATGACCCATCAAAAATACAACTTAGATGACTTACTTGTTCAGTTAAGAGAAAAAGGTTACAAATCTTTAGAAGAAATAGAGTACGCTATCTTAGAAAACAACGGTACCTTATCGGTATTCCCTTACGAAAAAGATAATTCTTATCTTCCACTTCCTCTAATCCTTGATAGTAAAATTCAAAATGATACCTTAAAGGCCCTCCATAAAGATATATCATGGGTAGAAAATATGCTTTCTCGTAAAAATATTAATCTTGAGGACGTTTTCTATGCCTTCTATAAAGATAAAAATATTTTCATAATCAAAAATGATGACTTACTATAACGCTTAAAACCTCGTTTTTCCTTAAGTGTTATTTTTTGTTACTCTAGAGTTAATTATATAGAAAAACAAAACTTAATAATGTATAATAATACCTAGGAAGGTTGATTAAAATGTTTGAAGTAACAAAAGAAATAAAAATAGATAATAGATATGGAATAGACTTTAGTAACTATGAAAAGTTTACTAAATATAATAATGGATACGCAAAAGTATATATAAATAATAAATTATCCTATATAGATAAAGAAGGTAATATTACTAGCACTATCCCTGAAAAAGAAATAACTAGCATGGTATATCCTCCAAAATTAACTCCATGCTCTAACAACTTAAAAATGGGGTATGTAAATGAAAATAACGATATAGTAATACCTTTTATATATAGTTATGCCTGCCCGTTTACAGATAAATATGCCACAGTAAAAAAAGACAAGTGGGGATTAATTGATGAAAATGGAACTATAATATTACCATGTAACTTTAATGAAGTAATGTATATGAATGAAAATAAAGTATATATAGATAAATATGTCTATGATATTTCTAAAATAAAGTTAAAATATCTTCTTCATATATCATATAATGATAAAGTAGTAACTAAAGTATTTGATAGTATGGAAGTATTAGAGTTTTATAAAAAAGCCTTGTTTGATAGTTTATTTAATATAGTAAACTTAACAAGTGATGAAATAATAGATAAATGTATGATAAAGAAAAGAGTGAATAACAGTGCAAATAAATGAATTACCCATAAATAAATATTTAGTGCTATCTTGCTATGGTAATTTATTTGCTATACTAGATATAGAAACTAAAATCAAATATATAGTAAATAATACTGGTAAAGTTATAGCGTTTGGTGATGATATAGACATAGTATGTAGTAAATTTATCAAAAAAACTATAATGGAAAAGGGGCATCTTAAAGAGAAAATATTAGATGAAAATGGCAGTTTCTTATATATGGGAACAAAAGTAGACGTTCTAGATGCCCATTGTGGTATCGTATGTTTTAGTAAAAAGAATCACTTTTATTTAATATCTAATGATACGAGTATAGCAATAACTAAAAAAAGTTATGACCAAATAGAAGCATTCCCTTACTGCACCCTAGATAACACTAAATTTTACAAAGTAAAAAAAGGAAACTGCTATGGCGTAATAGATGCAGAAACAAACACAATAATAAAATCAGTATATGATGATGTAGACTATATCTCTAACGTATTTACATATAAGAAAAACAACAAATATGGACTTGTAGACATTAAGGGAAACAAACTAACAAATTGTAAATATAGAAAAATAACGCCAAGTATAAATAATCTATTGATCGTAGAAAATGATAACCTTATGCACGGAGTAATAGATAAAAGTGGTAACATAATAATTAAACCTTTATATGACGAAATAAATATCTATAAAGACAGCATCGTTTGTAAAATAGAAAATAAACCTCTAGATATAGTAAACACTTACGACTTAAAAGGTACTAAAAAAGAAACATTTTTTGCAAGTTCTGTAGTGCCTTATGGTAACATAAAAAAAGTAATAGAAAAAGATAGAGTATATTATATTGATGAAAATAACCATAATATCTTTAACAAAACCTTTTATTATGGAAGTAATGTTGTAAATAATACTGTAGTAGTTATGGAAGACATCTCATCTTCCCCATACTTACTTAACCTAAACGGAGAAAGACTAACAAATGATTCATATATTGATCTAAATTATGTAAATAATAATCTTCTTCGAACTGTAAAAGAAGGAAATAATTTAACAGGCAATTTTGGATTAATTGATATAAACGGCACTAAACTATTAGAAGAAATATATGATTATGTCATACCATACGAAGACTTTATCAAAGTAAAAATAAATGGTAAATATACCCTTATAGACTATAACAAAAAGTTTTTACTAGATTCATTCTATGATGAAATATCTAACCCTAAAAATGGACTTATGATAACAAAAAGTAGTAATAGATATGGACTTATAACAAGTACTGAAGAACTTTTAAAACCAATATATAAAAATATTAAATTATTAGATAATGGTAATATTTTAAAAGACCTAACAGTAGTCAAAAAAGAAGAATTAATAAACACCACTACAAATAATAATACTTGTAAACTAAAAAAAATACTAAAAAAAGATAATATTTAAAGTGTAAATAACTGTAAACTTATCTTTTTTTCTATCTAACTTTCGTAATTAAATGATATACTTGTATTAAGTAGGTGACTATATGAAAAATAAAAAGAATAAAAAGAAAATAATAATAGTATTAATAACCTTGATAATAGTATCACTAGTATCTTTTTCTATATATATTTTTATAACAAATAAAAGCAAGAAAGAAAATAAAGTACTATCTATAAATCACGAATATAAAATCAATGGAACAGATATATCAGTATATAATGATTTCTATATCAAGGAAGAAAAAAATATCTCTATATCCTTTTACGATTTAAATAGCAATTTATTATCTACATATACAAGTAAATACACATCATATGAAGTAATAAATAATAAATATATAATCGTAACTAATGAAGATAACAAAGTTATAATAGATAAATTATCAAATACCCTAAAAACATTCTCTAACTATAGATTAATTTATGGAATTAATAATGATATACCATATCTTGTTTTAGATGACATAATCTATGACGCTAACCTAGAAGTAGTATATAATCTACCTGAATACTTTGCTACTAAAACATATATAGATAACGAACTATATAACATAAATATCATAAATGGTATACTAGTATTAAATTTCAGTGACAAAAAATATAATAAAATAATAGATTTATCAAATAATGAAGTAATGTATGAAAAATTTGATTCATATATATCATTTAGTGACAGGGGTATAAATAACAACTTCATAACTATAGGGTATGATGGCAAATATAAAGTAATAGATGCTAAAACAAAAAAACTCTTGTATGATAATGCCACCCTTGAAGAAGAAAATACCCTAAAAGTAAAAGATGAATATATTTATATCTATAATGATAAACTATACGCAAATAACACCAAGATATCAAATAAATATATAATGAATAACAAGTCTTGCGAAAGAGGAAGTAAACTACTAGATAACAATAACAAAGTAGTAATAGATAAATGTATGTTATATTATGAAGAACTTTTCAATAATGTTATCGTAGGATACAACCATGAAGAAAGTGTTTTATATGTTAATGGCACTATAAAAAAAGGAAAAATGTTTACTAAAACTGGAGATTATATCTCATCATATGATTATACTGATGATACCCCAAAATATGCTATTTATAATAAAGAAGGCCATATAATATCAAATAAACAAATATATTATCTAGGAAATAATATATATGAAGAATATAATAGTAATACAAACGAAGTAAAATTTCTAGACAAAAACCTAAATCCAATATCAAATACCTTCTATATATCTTATTGTAATAATGCACTTTATTGTGCTATCGAAGACAAAAACTATAATAAATCTTTATATAAAATAGGAGATAAACTAACAGATGACATATTTATAGATATAACCCTAAACGACAAATATATAACTGCCAAAACTTTATTTAATACTTACATATTTGAACTAGGATATGATAAAGAAATAGAAATAATTATAAATGATAATATAGAAGTAGACGTTCCTACATTAATAAATGATTATAATTTATCTAGTATAGAAAACAAAATAAATGAAAACATTGAACTATTTACTAAGTACGCATATATCGTACTAAATAATAATAATCTAAAAGATTATAAAAAAGAAGTATTTGATATCTTTGAAGTAATAGTAGATCATAAAGACTATCTAAATCAGTTATCTCTTCTTCGAAAATTAAAAGATTTAAAAATAGAGTATAGTGATGATTTAGGTACAAACGTCGCTGGAACATACACTGACTCTAATACAACAATTAATCTAAAAGATAAAGAAGATAACGTTTTATATCATGAACTTATGCACTTCGTAGATTTCTCATTCAATAACGATAACTATAACGTAAAACTATATAATTGTAATAACGAATATGTCATAAAAGAAAACTACGATAACTCTTGCGATTTAGTATTATTAGACACAAACTTTATAACAGAATCAGGTGCAGAATTATATTCAGGAAAATATTTTACCAAGGAAATTGAAGCCTATAGTCCAGCACCATTAATATTTGAAACATTTGAATATATCCTAGGAACCAAAGAAGTAAATAAATGGTATTTTAAAAGCGATACTTACTTTAAAAAAATTTGGTTCGATATAGGACTAAATAATGACGAAGTAGAAAAACTAATTAATGCCTTATCTAACCAAACAAAAGTAATATATGACGGAGTAGATGATACATTTTACATAATAGACAACCTAATAGATTTATATAAAGCAAAAAAAGATTTAGAATTCACTGCTGACCCAGTATTTACTTATATAATAAGAAGTCTAATCTCATATCGCACCAATTTCACAAATTCAAAGTATGTAAGTGAACTGACAAGCATAGTAAATAGTACTAAAGATATAGAAAATCAGTTTAAAAGCACATTCCAAGATTACTATTTATATAATAACTATGGTAACATAATAATAATTGATAATAAAACATATATATCAATAACATCTTATAAAGATAACAAAATTGGTACATTACTAGTAGACTATGACTTTAATACGAGTACTATTGTTGATTATGAATATCTAACAAGAACTTAAAAGTAGATTTATATAAAAAGTAAAAAAATGAGAAAAGACACAACCATAAATTGTGCCTTTTTAGTTACATAAAATTTAAAAAAAAGCCTTAAACATAAGACTTTAAATTCAACTGGTCGGGAAGACAGGATTTGAACCTGCAACCCCTTGGTCCCAAACCAAGTGCTCTACCAAATTGAGCCACTTCCCGTCTGGTGGAGAATGAGGGACTCGAACCCTTGACCCTCTGCGTGCAAGGCAGATGCTCTAGCCAACTGAGCTAATTCCCCAAAGACAATTAAAATTATACCAATAAATATAATACTTGTCAATAATATTTTAAAAAAAAATAAAAAAATTAGAAAAAACATAAGAAAAGCATATATAAATTATTAAATATATGCTATAATTATACATGTATTTAAAGGACGTGAAACAATGGAAAACAAAAATATTACAAAAAGAAATATAGATTTTGCAGCATGGTATACAGATATAGTAAGAGAAGCCCACCTTGCTAGTTACTCTTCTGTAAAAGGATGCATTGTTATTGAACCAAATGGTTATGCTATATGGGAAAATATGCAAAAAGTACTAGATGATGATTTTAAGAAAACAGGACACAAAAATATTTATATGCCTCTTCTTATACCAGAAAACCTAATGAAAAAAGAAGGCGAACTAATTAACGGATTTGCTCCAGAAGTCGCCTGGGTAACAATTGGAGGACAAAAAAAACTAGAAGAACGCCTATGTATAAGACCAACAAGCGAAACATTATTTAGTGATTACTATAGTAAAATTGTAAAAAGCTATAAAGATTTACCAGTTAAATACAATCAGTGGTGTAACGTAATGAGATGGGAAAAAGAAACAAGACCTTTCCTAAGAAGCAGAGAATTTTTATGGCAAGAAGGGCATACAATCCATTCTACAAGTAAAGAAGCCGAAGAAGAAACATTAAGAATGTTAAATGTTTATAATGATTTCTTCCATAACTATCTTGCAATTCCTTCAATAATAGGAAGAAAAACAGAAAAAGAAAAATTCGCTGGAGCAGAGTATACATACACTGTAGAATCTTTAATGTATAATGGAGTATGCTTACAATCTGCAACAAGTCATTACTTTGGTCAAAGATTTTCAAAAGCCTATGATATAAAGTTTGCAAATAATGAAAACAAACTAGATTATGCATATCAAACTTCATGGGGAAGTTCCACTAGAATGATTGGAGCATTAATAATGGTTCACTCTGATGACTATGGACTTGTACTTCCTCCAAAAATTGCTCCAACAAAAGTAGCAATAATCCCAATCAAAGAAACTGAAGAAGTAAATAACTATATAGAAAGTTTACAAAAATTGTTAGAAGATAACAATATCACATACACAGTAGATAACTCTAACAAAAGTGCAGGATATAAATTCGCAGAAACAGAAGTAAATGGAATACCTATTAGAATTGAAGTAGGACCAAGAGACCTAGAGAATAATTCCGTTACTCTAGCAAGAAGAGACACAAGAGAAAAATTAAATATTTCTACAAAAGATTTAACTATAGAGAAAATAAATAGTATCTTAAATGACATTCAAGAAAACCTATATAATAGAGCAAAAGAAAGAAGAGACGCTATGACATACACTGCCAAAAACATGGATGATATGGCAAACATAATAGATAACAACCCAGGATTTATAAAAGCAATGTGGTGTGGTAGTATGGAGTGCGAAAACAAAATAAAAGAAACACGTGGTATCAAATCAAGATGTATCCCATTTGAACAAGAAGAAATATCAACAACATGCGTATGTTGTGGAAAAAAAGCAAAAGAAATGGTTATTTGGGGCATTCAGTACTAAAAATATTTACAAAACAACCATATTTTGATATAATTAACTAAAGAGCGAAAGGAAGATTACATTATGGAAATAGCAGTATTAATAGTATCAGTATTATTAATTGCAATAGTATTATTACAAAGTGGTAAAGCAGAAGCAGCATCACAAATAATTCAAGGTGGTAACTCTGATCTATTTTCAAATAGAAAAGAACGCGGAGTAGAATTATTTATAAGTAGATTAACATTTGCATTAGGATTACTATTCTTTGTATTATGTTTATCAATTTCAATTTGGGGCTAAGGCCTCTTTTTTTATTATCAAAAAACTTAATTTAAAAAAAGTTTTATATCATTATTAAATTAAAAAATAAATTAAGTAACAAAAAAGAATAAAGTTATGTTATAATTGATATATATAGTATAAAATATCTGGAGTGAGAAAATGAAGTGTATAAAATGCGAATCAGAAATAGAAAATGATGATAATTTTTGTTGGAAATGTGGTTATTGGACAAGAAAAGGCGAAACATTTTTAAAAGATAATAGTAACGTAAACAAAATACTAAATGGTGAAGCGGTAAAACAAGATGAAAAATTAACGATATTAATGGGACTACTAGGTATTGGATCGATTTTGTTTATTATAATGATGATTATTCAAGGAAATGACTTATTCAAACCATTTATATATTTAAAAAAACAAGCAATGAACTATACCTATGGTTATAACACTTCAATGATTAAAACAGATAATAAATATAGCAATGAACAAGTAAATAATTATGAGGAAGCATTACAATTTATAAAAAATGACTTTAAGGAACAAACTTGGTTATGCGAAAAAAATATTGAAGTAACAAAAATTGAATACGAATTAGAAAGTAAATACAATATTCCAAGTGTAAGTTTTTGTGATGCATCATATGAAGTATCGTTAAAAATTAAAAATATCATCGAAGAAATGTATAACTTATTTCCAAGTATAAAAGGATCATTAACTAACATTACAATAACAAACGCAAACTCTAAACAAGAATATATAGCGTATTTTCAACCATTATATCAATTCATAAATATAAATGAAGATATAAACTCATTTAACAAAGTAAACAAAACACAAATCTTATTAAATAGTTATTATTTTCTAAATAATGATATGCTAAAAAAAGATATCGGTGCAGTAGTAGGAGAAAACTATTACGTAAATGACGCAACATGGGAATCAACAATTGCTCATGAATTTGGTCATTATATTTCATTTGTTATTTTATTAAAGGAACAAGGATTACCTAACATAACATTTGAAACAAGCAAAAATTATAGCAAAATTAATAACATAATAGAAATATTTAACAGAGGGACTCACTCTAACGACATCGTAAATGAAGCATTACAACACTTTAATACAAAATATAATTTAGACTATGACGTAAAAACATTTGCATCATCAATTTCAAATTATGCCACCAAAGAAAATGAAAATGGCATCTTAATAGCAGACGAAACAATCGCCGAAGCAGTACACGACTATTATTTACATAGAAGCAATATGAAACCGAGTAGCAAAGAAATTGTAGAAGTTCTAAAAAGAAGGATGGGTTAAAAATATGAAAGAATGTATAAATTGCAAAGCAAAAAATAGAGATACGGATTTATATTGTAGAAATTGCGGAAACTATATGCAAAGTACCACTTACTATGTAATAATAAACATAATGATTTGCTTTATAAGCATCGCAATACTAGGACTAATAGTATTATTTATAACATCTTATATGGTATAAAAAGAATAAAGAAAGGACAAAACCGAAATGAAAAAAGAAGTATATAATGAAACTATCGAAGAAATTTATAAAAGATTAGAAACAAGTGAAAATGGACTAACAGACGAAGAAGCGAAAAAAAGACTAGAAATATATGGAGAAAATAAACTAGAAGAAAGAAAAAAGAAACCAGATATGTTAATATTTCTAGGACAATTTAATGACTTTATGATAATATTACTAATATTTGCATCAATATTTTCTGCAGGAATTTCATTTGTAAGAAATGAATCGTATGTTGATTCAATAATTATTATAGTAATTGTAGTAATAAATGCAATACTAAGTTTTATACAAGAGAAAAAAGCAGATGTTGCTATTGAAGAATTAAATAAAATGTTTGTAACTAATACAAATGTTATAAGAAACAAAGTAAAAAAAGCAATAGATGTAAGAAACGTTGTAATAGGAGATATAATTGAATTAGAAGCGGGGGATTATGTCTCTGCAGATGCTAGAATCATAACCTCAATTGATTTAGAAGTAAACGAATCTACATTAACTGGTGAATCAAAATCAATAAAAAAGAATAATTTTAATCTAGACACAGAAAAAGAATTATACGAAAGAACGAATATGGTATTTGCAGGTTGTAACGTTACAAACGGTCGTGCTTTAGTTGTAGTAACAGGAACAGCTATGCAAACAGAACTAGGAAAAATTGCAAATAGTTTAATTAACAAAAAAAGTGACTTAACACCATTACAAAAAAGAGTGAATCAAACCAGCAAAATTTTAACATATGTAATATTATTAATTATACTAGTTATGATGGCAATTGGATTGTTTATGAAAAATGACTTCTTTGATGTGCTTATGCTATCAATATCATTAGCAGTTGCAGCAATTCCTGAAGGCTTATCTTCCATAATAACTATTATTCTTTCACTCGGTATGACAGCAATGGCTAAGAAGAATGTTATAATAAGAAAAATGGCATCCGTCGAAACATTAGGATCAACAGATATAATTTGCTCCGACAAAACAGGAACTATCACTCAAAACAAAATGTTAGTTAAATCCATATTTGTAAATGACAAACTATATACTGACGAAGATTCTATACCTAATGATGACTTATTAATGTTATGTGCAAGTTTATGCAATAACGTAACAAAAAATGAAAATTCCTATCTAGGAGACGAAACAGAAGTCTCTATATATAAATATATAGAGAAGAAGTCTTATATAACTCCAACAAACACTAGAGAAAAAGAGTATCCTTTTGATTCCAATAGGAAAATGATGAGTACTATTAACGTTGTAAATGATAAAATATACGAGTTTACAAAAGGAAGTTTAGATTCGATACTAAATAATTGCAATTATTATTGCATAAATGGACAAATATTTGAAATAACAAAAGAATACAAAGAAAAAGTCCTACAAATAGAAAAAGAACAATCACAAAAATCTTTAAGGTTATTAGCATTTGCTTACAAGAACAAAGATATAGAAAATATTGAAAAAAACATGATATTTATAGGTTTGATTGGAATGATGGATCCACCAAGAGATACAGTTTTAAATGCAATCACGTTATGCCAAAGAGCAGGAATAAAGCCAATAATGATTACGGGAGACAGCATAAATACTGCAAGAGCAATAGCAAAAGATGTTGGAATAATTGATACAGATGATAAAGCAATCGAAGGAAAAGTAGTTGACAAGATGACAGATGACGAATTGTTAGAAGCTGTAAAATATTATCAAGTTTACGCAAGAATCACACCAAGTGCTAAACTAAGAATTGTAGAATCATTACAAAGTCAAGGATATGTAGTGGCAATGACTGGAGATGGCGTAAATGATGCACCAGCAATTCAAAAGGCAGATATTGGAATCGGCATGGGAATAACAGGAACAGAAGTAGTAAAAAAAGTTGCAGATTGCATTTTAGTAGATGATAGTTTTTCCACAATTGTTGATGGTGTTGAAGAAGGAAGAAGGATTACATCAAATATTAAAAAAGTAATTTTGTATTTGCTTGCAGGTAACGTTGTCGAAGTAATATTAGTCTTTATATCAATGTTAATGAATATGGAGATGTTTACAACACTACAACTATTATGGTTAAATCTAATAACAGACTCTATCCCAGCAATAATGTTAGCATTCGAAAAGTCAAGTAAAGATGTAATGGATAACACCCCATCAAATAGATGTAACACAAGTTTCTTTACGCCATTTTTAATAGCAAAATTAGTGGTAAGCGCAGTATTTAAATCTCTAGTAATGATTATATTATTTATTTACTACTCAAAAACATATAACATAAATGTTGCAGGATCACTAATGTTTATCTTTTTAATTGCAAACGAATTACTATATTCATTCTCATGTAGAGATTTAAAAAACTCAATTTTAAACAAAAATATCTTTAGTAATACAAGATTAACAATAGGAGTAGGAGTATTAGTTTTACTACAAGTAATTATATTAACTACAGGACTATCAAAATTCTTTATTGTAGATAGTATAAAAATAACAAGTATATTAATTACATTAGGAATATGTTTAATAACATTTATAATTGGAGAATTAGTAAAACCATTATATAATAAGTTATTCAAAGACTATTTGGAGGTAAAAAATGAAAAATAATTCTAAAACAACATTTATAGTAGTGACAGGTTTAATCATATTAATTATATTCGTTATGGTTATGTCAATTAATTTAATGCCAAATTATGAAAGCAATTCTTACTTTGTAAAAGTAGATAATGAAATGACAGCAAAAATAGAGTCTATGAATGTATCAAACGGGAAATTAACAATAATTACATCAGGTAATCCAATAGAGTATTGTGTAAAGCAAACCAGAACAACTCCTTCAAATAATGCATTATGTTGGAATGAAATAACAGAGAATGTAGCATCGATATCAATCCTTTCTAATAAAAAATATTACGTATGGATTAAAGATAAAAATAGTAATATTAGTAACTATTTAATTGTTAACGCAAAACAAAAATAACTTTTAAAAGAAATGATGAAAATAAAATTGCAAGAAGAGTCCAAAAACTGACTTCTTCTTTTTTGCTTTACAACTGTAGATAAAATAAAAAAAATAATAATAATCAGTTGACAACGTTAATATAATGTAATATAATTTAATTGTACTAGCACATGTAGTACAAAGGAGGAAATATGATAACAATAAAAAATGTATCTAAAAAGTATGATAAAATAAACGTTTTAGATAACTTAAGTTGTAACATCAAAGATGGCTCTATCTATGGCCTAGTTGGAGCAAACGGAAGTGGAAAGAGTACACTTTTAAGACTAATTAACGGTATCTTTATTCCTGATAGTGGAGAAATACTAATTAATGATGAAAAAGTATTTGATAACGAAAAAATAAAACAAGACTTAGTGTTTGTACCAGACGATTTATTCTTCTACCCAGGATACACATTATTAGATACTGCAAAATACTATGAAGCAATGTATAAAAAATTTGATATAGATTATTTAAAACGTCTAGCAAATATCTTTAAACTAGACCTAAATAGAAAAATCAGCACCTTCTCAAAAGGTATGAAAAGACAATGCGCACTAATCTGTGCAATAGCAACTCACAGTAAATATATGTTTTTTGACGAGACATTTGATGGACTAGACCCAGTAATAAGAAACACCATGAAAAAAATATTAGTAGAAGAAATGGAAAAAAATAACACAACAATAGTTCTAACAAGTCATAACCTAAGAGAACTTGAAGACATTTGTGACAACCTAGGACTATTATATAAAGGTGGAATCTTATTTGAAAGTGAAATAGATAACATTAAAACAAATATGTTCAAAGTACAAATATCATTTAACAAAGATTTTGACAAAAACACATTTAAAAATATTAAAATACTATCTTACAAAAAAATAGGAAGTGTTGCAACTCTAATTATTGATGACGAAGATAAAGCGTCAAGAAAAAAACTAGAAAAACTAAATCCAGTAATATTAGACTTTCTGCCACTTACACTAGAAGAAGTATTTATTTATGAAATGGAGGCATTAGGATATGAATTTAATGAAATTATTTAACATAAAATATCTAAAACAAAACTTTAAAAAATCTTCTTCAGTACTATTAATATTTACCATGCTTATCCCAATCTTAAATACATTAATATTAATAATGCAAAGCACTAAAAAAGATATTATCCCATCTTTTTTAGAAATTTCCTTGCTTCATATCATAGGAATATACATCTTACCAATAATAATATCTATCTGCCTATTTAGTTATCTCTTTAAAAAACAAAGCGTCGACTTCATAGGTTCTATGCCTATAAAAAGAAAAACCATTTACCTATCAAACATTCTTGGAGGATTATTTCTTATAATTTCAATGCTTATAGTAAATGTTATATTAATACTTTTAGTAAGCCTTGTATTTAAAGTACATATCCCACTTATAATGCTACTAGAGTACATTGGTATATGGTTCATAACTTACTCATTTAGTCTAGCATCATCATTTTTAGCAGTCTCTATAAGTGGTAATGCCATAACTTCTATCGTAGTAAGCATCCTATTAATATTCTTTATTCCGTTTACTAGTAGTTTTGTAAATTTACTTCATGAAGAAGGAAAAAACGTAGATTATTTACTTGAAATAAAAGATGAAAAAATAGTAAAGGATAACTATATCTGTACAAATAAAGACTGTGAAACAAACAAAAGTCAAAACTTATATGATATAAACCCCACTGAAAAAAATAACTCTAACACTGCAAGATTATTCGATTTTCTATTTGGTTACCAAGAAGAAGAACCAGATTTTAAATTATACTCAAATACCACAATGATAATACTTAGCATAATATATTTTATAATTGGTTACTTTGCCTTTACAAAAAGAAAAATGGAAAACTGCGAAACATCATTCAAAAATATTCACGCACATAACATTATCAAAGGCTTAACCCTTGCACCATTTATGGCAGTATCATATGCAATTTTAAGAGAATCACCAAGCATAATATCATTTATCTTTGTCTTTGTATTACTTGTTGTATATGCCTTAATCTATGATTTAATTACTAAGAAAAACATTTCAAACCTAAAAATATCATCATTTTACTTTGCCTTATTTGTTGCTCTATATATAGGAGTTTTCAGCATAAGTGACATAAATTCAAACGATACAAAAATAATTGAATACGGTAACATTAAAAAAATATCAATAGACCTAAACAGTATAAATGATAGTAGAGTATCAAACAAAATACTAGACACCAAAAACATCTTCATAGATAACAATAGACTTAAAGAACTGGTAATTAAAAACAGTCTAACAAACAATCGTACAGAATACAAAAATAGCATAACAGCATACATAAAACTAGAAAATAACAAAGTATACAAACTCAATCTATACACAAACGATGACTATGAAGAAATATTATCAACATTATATAGTAACGATTTATACAAAGACATCCATAAAAACATCGACTATAACAAAATCTATGCTGTTAAAGTAGGAAACCAAGTATATAACAAAAAAGAACAAAAAGAATTACTATCCCTACTAGAAAAAACACTAAATAATCTAACATTAAAAGAATATATATTCCTAGTAGACAAATACAGATACACAAATGACAATAATTACCAAATAAAAATATATACTTACAAAAATCACGATAAATATGAATACACTATAAATAGTTACATCAGTTATGACTTACTAAACTTTGTAGTAAACAAAAATAACAGCTACCTAAAAGAAAATCTAGATAAAATACACAAAAGTAGTTACGAAATATTTTATCAAAACAAGTACTTTAATGATAACTATGTAATAGATTATACTTGCATGGTAGAAACAAAAGATGAATTATACGACTACGTAAAAGAAGAAATAAAAAACCAAGTAGATATGAAAAAAGAATATATCACCCTAGAACTTCGCGAAGAAGGCCGTTGCTATATTTTTACATCAAATAACATCAGTAAATTCAGGAAAATACTAGACACAAAATATGAAGAACTAGTAAGAAACGGCTTTTACACAGACATAACTAGTGATGCTGAAAACTCTAAAGACCTTGTAGAAAACCAAGAAGAAAAGGAAAACTATGAATATTAACTTAGATTACACCAAAAGAATCCCTATATATGAACAAATAGTTCAAGAAATAGAAAGATATGTAGCACTTGGAATTTTAAAAGAAAACGAACAAATAATGTCAATAAGAGATTTAGCACAAAATCTAGGAATAAATCCAAACACTGTAAAAAAAGCCTACACAATTTTGGAGGACAAAAAAGTAATAGTAAGCATGTCTACAAAAGGAACATTCATAAACTCTAATGTAAACAAAATTAAAGAAGACAAAATTAATTCATATATAAACGACATAAAAGATATAATGCTTTTATTAAACAAACTAGGACTAACAAACAAGGAGATAATTAACTTATTAAATGAAAAAACTAATTAAAATTTCCATATCAATATGCCTTCTCCTAACATTACTAATAATCATAACAAACATAATAATAATTGGCAAATCAACATATTATATAGATAACGATATAAATTATAAAAATTATGATTACGTACTAGTACTTGGAGCAAGTGCCAAAAATAATCGCCCTAGTTTAATGTTAAAAGATAGATTAGATAAAGTAGTAGAAATATATAATGAAAACAGTAACATCAAGATAATCCTATCAGGAGACTCGGTAAAAGAAAACTATGATGAAACAGGAGTAATGTATAACTATCTAACAAATAGTGGCATAAACTCAAATAACATCATCATAGATAAATATGGCGTAAGCACTTATGACTCAGTAGTTAGAATAAAAGATATAACCAAAGATAAAAAAGTCATAATAGTAACTCAAAAATATCACTTATACCGTAGTATTTATATTGCAAAACAAAATAACATCAATGTAGTAGGAGTAAAAGCATATGAATATAAATACTTTGGAAATCTAAAAAGAGAAATAAGAGAAGTCCTAGCAAGAACAAAAGACTATTTCTACTGTCTATCAAATCATAAAATTGAATATGAAAATAATTTATCAAATAAGTAATACTATATTACAAAAGTATTACTTTTTTAATTGCTTTAATTTACATAAAATCAAAAAGAAAGTGTAAACCTAAAAAAATATCAAAATCGTTACAAAAATTCTTTCGTATTACATTTTTTTATATCAAAAGTCTTTTTTACTTACAAGTTCTTCCAAAAAAGTATCATTAAACCTATTACAAAATACTTTTTTTAGATATAAAAAACTTAATTTCAATATTTGTAACTTTTTCTTAGTTATGTTACTATTCTTTTGCAAGACAAAAATACATCCAAAATAAACGTTTATAAGAAAAAATAAAAATAGGAAGGTGAATATATGTACAAAGGATATAAATTTAGAATTTATCCAAATAAAGAACAATTAGCATTGATAAACAAAACACTAGGATCAACACGATTTGTTTATAACTATTATCTAAATAAAATAAAAGAATCAAAAGAAAATGAACATACTGATACTGATGCTTATTCTTGTATAAAAGATTACATAACAAATTTAAGATATGAACATAGTTTCCTACAAGATATTTCACTATCAATAATAGAAAGCACAATCTTTATCTTAATAAACAATTTTAAAAGATATCAAAAAGGTATGTCTAATTATCCTAAGTTTAAAAGCAAAAATTATACTCAAAAATATACCATACCCGCAGTTTATAAAACTTCAAATAATAAAATATATAGTAATATAAAATTAGATTTAAAAACAAAAAGAATAAATTTATCTAATATAGAAAGCATAAAAATAAAAGGATATAACGATATATATAATATTAATGGCAAAATAGTAAGTGCAACTATATCTAAAGAGCAAACAGGTAAGTACTACGTATCAGTAATATATGAAATATATGATAAAGTGCCAATTGTAGATGCTAAATCAATCGTAGGAATAGATTTAGGGGTAAAAAAACTTTTAACTTTATCTAATGGTATAACCTACGATAATAATAAGTATATAGCAAAGTATGAAAAAAGAATAAAAAGAAAGCAAAAAGAATTATCTAGAAAAGTAGAAGGCAGTGAAAACTATAAAAAATGTCAAAAAGAATTAGCAAAACTATATAGTAAACTTTCTAACGCAAGAAAATACTATACACATAAAATAACAAAAGAAATAACAGATGACTATGATATAATTGCTTGCGAATCGCTAAGTACCCAAAAAATGATAGAAAACGGTAAATCAAGTGGCCTATCAAAAAGGATTAGTGATGTAACATTTAATGAAATATTAAAACAATTATCTTATAAATCAAAAAATAAAGGTAAAATATTTTATCAAGTTTCTCCAAAATTCCCATCAAGTCAAATATGTTCCAAGTGTAATAATATAGATAGTACTTACAAAGATATATCTAAAAGAGAATACATATGTAAAAAATGTGGTAATTCTCTAGATAGAGATATAAATGCCAGTTTAAACATTTTAAACGAAGGACTAAAACTATATATAAAGGATAATTCATAAAAAATAAATAAAGAATAATCATATTTTAAATCATAGTACGGTAACTACTACCGAATCTTAAGGCCTGTAAAGAGATTAAGGTACAGCACTTAATAGAGAAAAAATTAATAAAATAACTTATTATTATTGACTTCTAATATCATTTATGATATTGTAATATTTGTTAATGGAGGTAAACTATGGAACAGAATTATAACGACAAAGAAGTTATCAAACAAAAAGAAGCAAAAATAATAGATGAATTAATTAGTATAAGAGAAGGTAAAAAAGTAAGCCAAAAGCAATTGAGTGAGCTTGTTAAGGTGTCACAACCTTCACTAGCCAGATTAGAATGCAAAAAAATTTCACCAGGTATAGGCACAATGATAAAGTTACTTGCACCACTAGGTTATACAATTAAGGTTGTACCACTTGAAAAGGAAGGTAAATAATGCCAATACCAGTATTAGAGTGTAAGGATCTAAATAAATCTCTCGGTAAAAAGCATATCTTGAAAGATGTAAATTTAGTATTAAATGAAGGTGATATATTAGGGTTTATTGGTCCAAATGGCGCAGGAAAAACAACTACAATAAAGTTAATTCTAGGTCTTCAAACAATAGATAGTGGCAGTGTTTTAATAAATGGATACGACATAAAAAAAGATTTTGTAAAAGCAATAAAAAACGTTGGAGCAATCGTAGAAAATCCCGATATGTACACTTATCTAAGTGGTTATGATAATCTTAAGATGTCACAAAGATTATATAACATAAAAGAAGATAGAGTTAAAGAAGTAATAAAACTTGTAGGATTAGAAAAAAGAATACATGACAAAGTAAGCAAATATTCACTAGGAATGAGACAAAGGTTAGGTATAGCAAATGCTATATTAAATAATCCAAAATTACTTATTCTAGATGAACCAACTAACGGATTAGATCCTGAAGGAATAAAAGAAATAAGAACATTACTTTTAAAATTAGCCAAAACAGAAAAAATGGCAATCTTAGTATCAAGTCATATACTAAGTGAATTAGATAGTTTTTGTAACAAAATAGCAATAATTCAAAATGGCAAAATAATTGAAACAAATGATATATCAAAAATTAAGGAAATAAATAACGAAGAAGTTTATTTATTTGAAGTATCATCCACAAATAAATTACCAATAGAAAAAATCATTATAATTAGTGATACTGAATTTAAAATAAAAACATCCAAAGAAAATATACCAGATATTATAAATACTTTAGTGAAAAATAATATAAAAATATACAAAGTACACGAAGAACAAATGTCTCTTGAAGAAGTATTTTTAAAAAAGACTGGAGGTAATGTAATTGACTAACTTAATAAGAAATGAATTATATAAAGTCTTTCACAAGAAGAGTATTATTATCTTTGGGGCAATAATATTATGTATGAGTATTTTAAATTCATGGATATATAAAACAAATTATGATGATGATGGATTATATAAACAAAACTATTCTTCTACATATTTTAATGATTATCTTAAAGAATTAAATAATCTTGACCCTAATAACATAAATGAAGTACAAAGTTATGTGGACATAAAAACAAGTTATGACCTAGAAAAACTAATTGATGACAATAACTTTGATGAAAAAAGCTGGCAACGTGAGTATCTATATGAAGGTAACACTTATAACATTTTGTATAATATAAATAGGTACACTTACATAGAAAAAGATGAAACAGAAAAAAATTATTATGTAGAAAAATTAAACAATATCATAGAAAAATTAAAAAAAGATGATTGGAAATATTTTATTAATGAACAGTTGAGTAATCTAGACGAAAATAGCAAATTAAAAAAAGAATTACTAGAATATAGACTTAAAAATAATGTACCATATTCTCAAGGTTTTCTAAATAGTGCAATTATAGATTACGAAAACATAACTGAAGAATTAAACACATTTAAAGATTTTAATAAACTAAATTATGAAGAAAAAGTACGTTATCAAACACTACTTAAAGAGCAAGCAATAAATAAATATATAATGGATACAAAACAAAATGTATCTAAGCAAAACAACGTAAGAAATGGAGTAGCAAACGTAGTAAATGATTACGAGATATTTATAATAATATTTGTAGTACTAGTGTCTTCAAGTATAGTAAGCAGTGAATTTAAAGACGGAACAATAAAATTATTACTAATAAAACCATATAAAAGAACTACAATACTATTATCTAAATATATAACATGTTTAATATTTTTGTGTATAGTAGTACTCTATACTGCATCAGTGGAATTTATAGTAAGAGGAATATTCTTTGGATTTAAAGAACTAGATATACCATTATTAATATATAATTATAAAGCAAATGAGTTAAAAGAATTTAATTTTATTACATATATGTTAATTATGTTTGTACATAGATTACCAGAATTTATCTTACTTTTAACATTATCATTTAGTTTGTCTACCTTGTTTACATCAACATCGCTTGCAAATACATTAACCATTTTAGGTTATATAGGAAAAGACATATTAAATTCTTTATCACGAGGATTTAATCTAAAGTTTATGAATTATTTTGTAACACTAAATTGGGATTTAAGAGAGTATCTATATGGTAGATTACCAACAAGTGAAGGACTAACAATAAACCATTCAATAACAATATGTTTAATATATCTAATAATAATGTTAGCAGTAACATTTGTAGTATTTAAAAAGAAAAATATAAAGAATATCTAGGGAGTGACAATAATGATAGTTAAAAATTTAATCAATGATATTATGCCAGAAGTATGGCCTATGGTATTAATTATTACTGTAATAGTAGCATCACTAAGAATTGCTTATTTAATAAATGCAAACAAAAAGTTTGTGATACACAAAGAGTTATTTGGATTAATATTTATTGTTTATATATTATGTTTATACCATGTAGTAACTTTTCAAGATGTAAACTATGGAACAAATAACTTTGTACCATTCAAAGAAATATTTAGGTATAGCATAGGTAGTGCAAAGTTTATAAAGAACATAATAGGAAATATACTTTTATTTATTCCATTTGGATTTTTTAGTTCATACTATCTAAAAGCAAGAAGAATAAGTACGCCGCTTATATTAACATTAATAACTTCTTGTACAATAGAAATAGTACAATATTACATAGGAAGAGTATTTGATATAGATGATATAATATTAAATGTTATAGGAGGAATATTAGGATTTTTACTTTATATAGGGTTAGATGCCATAAAGAAAAGATTACCAAATTTCCTAAAAAGTGATCTATTTCTAAATATAGTAATAATTATAATAATAGTACTTCTAATAATATATTCATTTAATCTAAATGTATTCATTTGGTAAAGGAGAATAAAATGTTTGAAATAATAAATAATACTAATAATGATATAGAAAATTTAACAACGCTAAATAACTACATAAATTTTGTAGTAAAAAAATTATCACTAGAAAAAGCAATATTTAACATAATATTTGTAGATAGTACTTACATACATAATTTAAATAAAGAATACAGAGGAGTAGATAGAGTAACAGATGTAATAAGTTTTGCTCTAGAAGACAATAAAGATTTTGAATACCAAGACTTTAGATTACTTGGAGACATATATATATGTGTTGAAAAAATGATAGAACAAGCAAATATATATGAACATCCAGTATTGAGAGAAATGTGTTTTTTAGCAACTCACGGATTACTTCATTTACTAGGTTATGACCATATGGAAGAAGAAGACGAAAAGGTAATGTTTTCCCTTCAGGAGGATTTATTAAATGAATATGAAATCAAAAGGTAAAAAAAGAACATTTTGGGATAGCCTTATAAATTGTCTAGAAGGAATAAGTTACACAATTATTCATGAAAACAACTTCAAAAGAGAAATAATAATAGGAATAATTGCATCTATCCTTTGTATAGTACTTCATGTAAGTATTATTGAATGGGTAATAGTATTATTACTTATTAATTTCGTACTTGTTTGTGAACTACTTAATACAGCACTAGAAAAAACAGTGGATTTATATACAAAAGAATATAATGAAACCGCTAAAGTAGTAAAAGATGTTGCAGGAGGAGCAGTGCTTGTAATGTGCATATTCTCCGCAATTATTGGTGCAGTAATATTTGTACCCAAAATAATAGTATTACTAAAATAAAGGAGAAAATTTATGAAAGAAGAATTATTAAGTTTATTAGATAAATCGTATGCCCCATACTCGAAATTTCATGTTTCTGCTATAATAGAAATGAAAGATGGTAGTAAAGTAAGCGGAGTAAATGTAGAAAATGCAAGTTATGGAGCAACAATATGTGCAGAAAGAAATGCCATAACGACTGCTATAACTAAAGGTTATAAAAAAGAAGATTTTGGTAAATTATACATAATGACAAGTGGTAAAAAAATAAGTAGTTGTTGCTTTATATGTCGTCAAGTAATCACAGAATTCTTTGATAAGGATGCTAAAGTAATATTAATGGATAAAGAAGGAAATGCAAAAGAATTAACAGTAAAAGAACTTTGTCCTTATCCATTTGATGAAAGTGATTTATAGGTGATAATATGAAAAGTGGTTTTGTAGGACTAGTAGGACGCCCTAACGTTGGAAAAAGTACACTAATAAATAGCATAATAGGTAAAAAAATATCAATAATAAGTGAAAAATCCCAAACAACAAGAAATATAATCCAAGGAATCTATAATGAAGAAGATACCCAAATAGTATTTGTAGATACTCCAGGAATTCATAAAGCTAAAAGTAAACTAGGTAAGATTTTAAATAAAGAAGCATACCTAACAATAAATGATGTTGATGTAATCTTATTTATTACAGATGCGACAGAAAAATTAGGACCTGGTGATAAGTTCATAATAGATTCTTTAAGTGAAGTAAAAGTACCAGTAATACTTGTATTAAATAAAATAGACAAAATCAAGAAAGAATTACTTTTGCCAAAAATTGAAGAATATAAAGAGTTATATGATTTCAGCGAAATAGTACCTTTATCTGCATTGAAAAACAATAATGTATCGCATCTTATAGACACACTAAAAAAATATCTACCAGATGAAATAAAGTATTTTGATGATAACACGATTACAAGTAGTTCAAAAGAATTTCTAATAAGCGAATTAGTAAGAGAAAAAATACTTGAATTAACATACGAAGAGGTGCCGCACTCTGTTACATGTGTTACTGAAGAAATAAACTACAAAAACAATGCAGTAAATATAAGAGTTTTAATAATTGTAGATAGAGACAACCTAAAAGGAATAATAATAGGTAAAAACGGTCAAAAACTAAAAGAAATAGGAACAAGAGCAAGATACGATATAGAAAATTTACTAAACAAAAAAGTGTACTTAGAATTATATGTAAAAGTAATTCCAAAGTGGAAAGACAAAGATAAAATTTTAACAGATTTAGGATATAATGATTATTTTAAATAAAAGTGAATATAATTTTAAAATTTACCACACTATAATAGTGAAAGGTGGAAATAAATATGACAAAAGAAGAAGCATGGGAACTATTTAAAGAAACTGGTAAAATAAAATATTATTTAGAATATAAAAGAACAAAATAAGGAAGTAATATGTTAAAAAAAATAGAAGGAATAATAGTAAGTGAAGTAGATTATAAAGAAAGTAGTAAAATACTAAATATATACACTAAAGAATATGGAATAATTGGAGTAATAGCAAGAGGAAGTAAAAGACTTAAAAGTAATTTCTCAGGATTAACTACAAAACTTACATATGCTATATTTATAGTAAACTATAAAGAAAATGGTCCTTCCACATTAATGGAAGTAAATGTTATAGATAATTTTAAAAACATAAGAAAAGATATTGATAAAATATCATATGCTATGTACATAACAGATTTAGTAACTCAAGTATTTAAACATGAAAATAACATAAAAATATATGATTTATATATATCAAGTTTAAAAAAAATTAATGAAAACATTGACTACATAGTAATAACAAATATTCTAGAATTAAAATTACTAGACTTCTTAGGAATAAGACCAGTAATTGATGAATGCGTTTCTTGCGGTAAAAAAGATAGCATTGTTACAATATCAAGTTATAAAGGCGGACTTCTATGTAATGATTGCGTAAAAAATGAAAAAATATTACATCCAAAAACACTAAAGTTAATAAGAATGTTCTACTATGTAGATATATCAAAAATTGACAAGATAGAAATAAGTGAAAACATAAAAAAAGAAATAAATGATTTTATTGATGATTATTATGATAGATATTCAGGACTATATTTAAAAACTAAAACATTTCTAAGAAACTTAAGTAAAATTTAGTTTCTTTTTATTATCTAAGCAATACAATATATAAAGAGGTAATTTATGAATAAATATATAATAACATCGCTAATAAGTTTAATTATATCTCAAATAATAAAATATACTATAGAGAAAATAAAAAATAAAAAAGTAAGCATAAAAAGATTATATAACGGTATGGGAGGTGTGCCAAGTACTCACAGCAGTTTTACAGTATCATTAACAACCTTAATATTTCTTGATTATGGTATAACATCCACATATTTTGCAATAAGCCTAACATTCACTCTAATAACACTATATGATGCCATAGGAATAAGATATGAAGTAGGAAAGCATGCCAAAATATTAAATCAAATAGATAAAACTTACAATCTAAAAGAAGAAATAGGGCATACCCTTAAAGAAGTAATATTAGGTTCCATATTAGGAATAATTATATCCATAATAATGTTTGCTTTCTTTACATTAAAGTGATATAATTATAAAGAAAGAAGGATACATATGAACAAAATAATCAAAGAATTAATACCATATATAATAATACTTTTAGTAGTAATAATAATAAGAACCTATATTATAACCCCAGTAACCGTAGTAGGAGATTCAATGTATCCAAATCTTAAGGATAAAGAAGTTTTATTATTAAGCAAAATATCTTACAAACTAAACGGCATAAAAAGATTTGATATAGTAGTAATAAACATGCAAGACGAAGAAATAATAAAAAGAGTAATAGGACTTCCCGGAGAATATGTAGAGTATAAAGATAATAAATTATATATAAATAACAACTATGTCGAAGAAACATATGATTATGCAAAAACAAAAGATTTTGATTTACTTGATGTATGCTTAAAACAAACAACAAATGAAATTAACTGTAGCGAAAACACAATTCCAGATAATTACTACCTTGTTTTAGGAGACAATCGTGGCATTTCCAAAGATAGTAGGAGTATAGGACTAATAAAAAAAGAAGACATCATAGGAAAAGCAGTATTTAGATTCTATCCCTTAAACAAAATAGGAATAATAAAATAGAAATAACAAAATGGCGCTTTACCAAGGCGCTTTTTTAACAACTATTTATTTTTTCTTGCAATTTAAATGCTTTTATGGTATCATATTACCCTTGTAAAAAGAAGGGGATAACTATGAATAATGACAAAATAAACAATATAATAAACTACTATTTGGGAGTAAAAAGCTACAACTTGTTTCTTCAAGGACTAATATTTAATAATCCTATATATAGTAATTACATAAAAAATGACGATTACATCAAAATATCAAAAGTCGCATTTATAAGTAACATTTTTCTATCAATAAAAGAATCTCTCGTAGACAAAACTTCACCTAAGATTGATTCAAATGTCCTAGAAAACACAGTAACATATATTGCTAAAAAGACAAAAGTAGGTTATCAAGTTGACAATTACACATTCAGTACCAAAGAAGAACTATATATAACAATAAGAAATAAACTAGGACACGGAAATTACAGTATTGACCTACAAAATAACAAAGTATTAATATACCACGATAATACAATAATAAAATTAAATATAGATAAACTAACAAAATTTGTAATATCAAGTTTCAAAAACTATCTAAACTTTAATACCAATATTAATAGAAAAATAATTTATAACGAAAAGTTAAATTCAACAAGAACGAAAATAATATCATCAACAAGTGAACTAAAAGGTCTACTAAAACATTTTAAAATATGCACAATAAATTTCAAAAGGAAAGATAATAAACCACTTACCGAAAAGGAATATCAACAACTAGAGTGTATCCTAAATACTTATAGACAAACAAACGATATAAAGGTACTACACAACTATTCTTGTATTGTAAAAGATAACTACATTCTAGATTACACCCTTACATCATTAAAAGATAAAGACATATCAAAACTAGTGATATATCTACAAAACACAACAAATGAATCTAATTATCAAAATCAAACAAACGTAATTGCAAATGAAGTATCACGATATGTAAAAGAAGATGTCCATTGTAACAACAACGAAATACCATTAACAAGTAACTTGTGTAATTTAATTTTACTTGAAAGCATTAAAAAAACAAATAGTGTAGATAAAGACAAAATATTTTCTTACATCCAAGAAAAATATAGTAATATTACCATGATAGGATTACAAGAATTAGTATCATCTGGAATATCAATGTTTAACGTATTATTCTCATATGGACTAGATAGCATCTACACAAATAAAACTGATAAGACAGCATCCCTAGATTATAGTAAATTAGACCTTTCAAAAATAAATGTAACTTATACAAATATAACAGAAAATATAGAAAATAAAATAAATAGACTAGATGATGATGCAAAAAACATCCAAAAAAACATAGAAAAAATAAACGCGTCAATTAATACTAAATATAGTAACCTAACAAAAATAAAAAACAATCCTCAAGCAGTAACAATACTACAAAATAACATAAACAAACTACTCAGCGACAAGCAAACGTTGTTAAATGAATACAAAGAGAAATTAAACGAACTAAAAGATTACAAAATCTATGTAACCCGAAATGCCAAATCACTATATAATGAAAGAATCGTAAATGGTATTAGAAATTCCATTGCACACGGAAATTACAAAATAAATATCAAAACTAGTTTTAAAGATTCTACAATAACATTCGATGACATATATGGTGAAGAAGACAACAAATTAACTTTCTCGTGCACAGTAAATGTTCTGGAATTTATAAATCTAATAGATGCAAATAGTCTAATAATAAATGACTACTTAAATAGCATAAAACAATCATCTAACATTCCTAGCACGCAAAAACTAATTAAAACAATATAAAACAAATTTCTATTCCTAAAAAAGTATTCAATATCAAAAAAGTATTCGTCTATCTATGAATGCTTTTCTCATTTTAAATAATTGACTTCCAAAAATATTTTATCTAAAAGCATTAATGTTTCAAGTAAAAAAAACTTCTAAAAAAACAACTCTAAAATCTATAATAAAAACCCAAATTATCATCCAAAAAACACTAAAATAACAAAAAAGTTTTAAATCTTAAAAAACAAAATATCGCCAAAAATGGGATAACCAACAATCAACAACTCGACATTTAAAAACTAAATCATTCAAAAACATAAAAAAATCTCAAATAAAAACTAAAAATCAATAAAAATCTAAAAACTTTCCCAAATCACTTGACAACCTTCACAATATATTATATATTTAACATGACGTTTGCAAAGAAAAAACTTGAAATTTTTACCCGATGGAGATCTACATAAGAAATATGTAGGTTTTTTGCGTTGTTAGAAAGGAGTGAAAAAATGTCATACATCAAAGTAGAACACATTACAAAAACTTTTAAAGTAGCAAAAAGAAACTCTGGACTAAAAGCTGCTTTAAAATCATTTTTTAAAAGAGAATACAAAATAGTAAATGCAGTAGACGACATCTCTTTTGAAATTGAAAAAGGAGAAATAGTAGGGTATATTGGCCCAAATGGTGCTGGAAAATCAACTACAATCAAAATGTTATCAGGTATCTTAACACCAACAAGTGGCACCATTACCATAGACAACCAGAATCCTTCAAAAGATAGAAAAAAATATGTTCAAAAATTAGGAGTAGTCTTTGGGGCAAAAAGTCAACTATCTTACGACATCCCCGCTATCGACACCTTTGATTTACTAAAAGACATATACAACCTAGATGAAACAGAGTATCAAAAAACAAAAACACAACTTATAGACATGCTAAAAATTAACGAAATAATAAAAAAACCCGTACGAACATTAAGTCTCGGCGAAAAAATGAGGTGCGAAATAGCAGCGTCTCTTCTTCACAAACCTGAAATTCTCTTTCTAGACGAGCCAACAATTGGACTAGATGCCATAAGCAAAAAAATAGTAAGAGAATTCATAAAAAAAATCAACAAAGAAAACAAAGTCACAGTAATATTAACAACACACGACATGATGGATATAGACTCACTTGCAAGTAGAATAATCTTAATAGGAAAAGGTAAAAAACTTTACGATGGTAAACTTAGTGCCCTAAAAAAGAAGTACGGCAGTTACAAAACAATAAAAGTATACACAAATGATAAAATACCTCCCCTAAAAGAACAAGGAATAATAAAACAAACCAATCAAGAAGATAGTTATAATTTCATAATAGATTCCAACCAAATAAGCATATCATCATTCATAAACATAATATCCTCAAAAACAAACATCATAGATATCGATGTCGATAACGAATCCATCGAAGACATAATCCTAAAACTATATAAGGACTACGAATTATGATGAAACAATATTTGATAAAATCTAAAAATCAAATTATAACTAACCCACATCAAAAGAGAAAAAAAAATTTAATTGCAAAACAACATCAAATGACATCCAGCAAACAAATTATAATTACACCTCAGCAAAAAAATCAAGAACCTCAAAACATAAAACATCATCAAGCAAAATCCAAAACTAAAGCAATAAATAATTTATACCAACCAAATAAAACTCACAAAATAAATTCCAAAACACAAATTATAACCAACATCCCCCAAAAAGTGAGGTGCACCTCCCTATGAAACAATACCTAACATATTTCAAACTAAGAATCATAACAAACTTGCAATACAGAATGGACGCCATCGCCGGAATCGCAACCCAAATATTCTTCGGCCTAATATCAATAATGATATATAACGCTTTCTATAGTAGCAGTGCGTCAACTCCTCCAATGACCTACAAAGAAATCGCCTCATACCTCTGGCTATCCCAAGCATTCTACGCTCTAATATATCCATACCTCAAAGATCAAGAATTACTATCCATGATTAAAAATGGTAACCTCGCATATGAACTAGTAAGACCTCAAAACTTCTACCTAAAATGGTACATCAAACTATTATCCAAACGACTAGTAAACATGCTTCTAAGATTTGCCCCAGTAATCATCATAGCAATCCTACTACCAGCCCCATACAACCTAAGCGCCCCAAGTAGCCTAGCAAACTTCCTAATATTCATACCAGCCCTAATTCTAAGCCTATTTCTAATGACCTCACTATGCCTAATAATTCACTTGATTACCATGTTCACCATTGAAGAAAGAGGCCCGATGACAATATATAGCGTTATCGCCGAAGTATTTATGGGCGCTGCAATTCCAATTCCATTTCTCCCAATTTGGATGCAAAAAATATGCGCCATCCTCCCATTTAGATACATCAGTGACTTCCCATTTCGCGTATACACTAACAGCATAACAGTAACAGAAAGCATCCCACTATTAATTTCTTCATTTATCTGGATAATTATAACAGTTCTAATAGGATACATCATATCAAAATTTTCCCTAAAAAAGGCGGTGATTCAAGGTGGTTAAATTATACATCGAATACCTAAAACTAGAACTAAAAAGGTGTTTAGAATATAAAGCATCCTTTATCCTAGAGTTCATATCCCAGTTCTTCATCTTCTTCACATACTATTTTTCAACCCTTGCGCTATTTAGTAAATTCTCAAACATCAAAGGCTTCACCCTATACGAAGTACTACTTTGCTTTTCCATCATCAATTTTGGTTATTCATTCAATGAAATCTTTTTTCGAGGAGTAGATCGCTTTGAAGACTTCATAATTGACGGTTCCCTAGACAGACTCTTACTGCGTCCAAGAAACGTACTATTTCAAGTCATGTCTTCAAAAATGGACTTTGTCAAACTATCAAGAATGCTCCAATCGATAATTATATTTATTATATGCTTAAAGAAACTAAATATAGATTTTACCATCCTAAAAGTATTTTCACTAATACTAATGCTTTTTTCCTCAGTAATTCTCTTTTTTGGAATATTTCTTCTTGTCGCATCATACTGTTTCATCACGGTTCATGGCCTTGAAGTAAAAAATGTTCTAACAGACGGTGGAAAGCATATGTCGCAGTATCCTATGGGAATATTTAAAAAAGAAGTAAGAACAATATTTACCTTTGTAGTCCCATATGCCCTAGTAAACTATTACCCTCTAATGTACTTTCTAGGAAAAACAAACAACATACTATATCTAATCTCCCCATTACTAGTTGTAGTATATCTAATACCTTGTATCTTAATATTTAATCATGGACTAAAACACTACGTAAGTGTAGGAGGTTAGCATTTATGAATACAATTTTAGTAGACAAAAAAGGACTAAAACAATACTATGATGAGCTAGATAGACTAAACACACTATATCTATCTAGTTCAAATAGTGCTAGTACTAGTTATGCTTCTGCCGTTGGAGATGGCTGGCATGACAACTTCGATTTTGAAGAAAGTATAAGAGAGTTAAGAAAAATAAAAACAAGAATTAATAATATGAAAGAAGAAGAACCATACCTAAAATTAGTACCCAATGAAAAATTAAATTCTAATATAATAAACATAAATGACATTATAAAAATAAGATTAATATATGCTGAAAACGACTACGAAGATTTAACTATAAAACTAACAGGCAACTATCTTCCTACCAAAAACGATAACTACGAAGAAGTAACCCTAAACAGCATAATGGGCAAAACAATATATAAAAAAGACATAAAAGACAATATATACTACACAGTAAACAATAACAAAATAGTAATTCAAATATTAGAAAAGGAAAGTGATAATAATGAATAAAGCAGGCACAATATTACTAAGTAAAGATTATAAGAAAGTAGGACTAGTCTATAGAACTAAATTAGATGACTATTCCTTCCCAAAAGGACACATTGAAAAAGATGAATCATTAATAGAATGCGCCTTAAGAGAAACTGAAGAAGAAACAGGAAGAAAGTGTATTCTTATAAATAACGAAGAAATAGGAAAACTAGAGTATGTTAACTATGAAGGAACAATATATACCCATCTTTTTCTAGCAATAGATAATGGACCCACTACAAAATTCATAAATGAATATGATAAAGAAAATCTTGTATGGGTAGACATTAACGAGGTAGCAAACAAATTAACATATAATGATTTAAAAGAATTTTGGTTAAATAACCTAGATAAAATTAACAAACTTATAAAAGAAACATCAAAGTAAAATAAAAAAAGCAAATTTAACATCAAAATATATATTTTACTTTTAAAAAAATTTATAAATCACAAATAGAAACAATTGTAAAATAAGCAAAAACATTTGACTAACAAAGAATTCTATGGTAAAATCTATAATACATAAAAACAAAGAAACAAGAATAGGCTACATTAGTGGTCTATTTTTTAAGGAGGGAAAATAATGAAAAATCTAAAAGAATTCAAAATATTATTAACCTACATTAAAGAGTACAAAACAAAACTAATTATTGCTAGTATAATAATATTTTCTTCAGGAATAGCAGAAATATTTACAGGATATCTAAATGGTATGGCAGTAGAAAAAATAACTAACCTAGATGTAAAAAAAGCCTTATTATATCTACTTATCTATTTTTTACTAGAAATAATTTTTGGAGGTATCCTAAAAAATACAGCTAATTCTATACTATACAAAATAGAATCTGCCTTAACAAGAAAATTAGGATTTTATGCATACAAGAAATCCCTTGACTTACCCGCAGTAGCATACGAAGAACACCAAAGTGGAGAAATAATAAATAGAATTACAAACGATGCAGATACCCTAAGTTTCGCTTTTGGTAGACTGTTAAACATGGTATCATCTCTAGTATCATCCTTCATTGTAATAATATACATATTTGTAAACTCTTGGATTATAGGACTAGAAATCATATTTATGGTATCAATTCTATTTCTAATATTAAAAAAATATAATCCACTTCTAAAAACCATTCATAAAGAAAGAAAACAAGAACAAGATAAATTTACTTCACTAACTACTGAATCTTTAAGAGGCATAAGAGAAGTAAAAACACTTGGTATAAAAGACAATCTAATTACCGATATGACTATAGTAATAAAAGATATCTACAACAAATCAAAAACTGAAATTGACATCCAAAAAAGTTTTAATATCAAAACAAGACTACTAAAATCCACTCTAGAAGTAGGAACATTTGTAACATGTATTATCCTTTTATCTAAAAATATGATTAGTTTATCATTCTTTATTGCAATGACTTACTACATATATCGTTTCACATGGCTTATCGAAGACGTAAACGACCTTTCCATCACTTACCAAAAAGTATCGGTATCAATCTCTAGAGTAAATGACATTCTAGAAAATAGATTATATAAAGATGAATCATTTGGTAATATATCGTTAAAGAACCCAAAAGGCAAAATAGAATTCAAAAACGTTTATTTCTCATATCCAAACGAAGAAACAACCTTAAAAAACTTTAATTTAGTAATAGAACCCAACCAAAAAGTAGCAATAGTAGGTTCTTCCGGTGAAGGAAAAAGCACATTATTTAACTTACTAACAAGAATCTTTGATGTAAACAGTGGAGAAGTCCTACTAGATAACACAAATATTAAAGAACTAACAGAAGAGTCCCTAAGACAAAACATCTCCATAATAAGGCAAGAACCATTTGTCTTTAATCGTAGCATCCTAGATAACTTTAAACTAGTAGATGAAAATATCACCCTAAAAGAAGTAAGAAAATATATGAAATTAGCATATCTTGACGATTATATAATGAGTTTACCAAATAATTATGATACAATATTAGGTGAGGGTGGAGTAAATTTATCCGGTGGTCAAAAACAACGACTTTCAATAGCACGTACTCTATCTAAGAAAAGTAAAGTAATATTATTTGATGAAGCAACTTCAGCCCTAGATAACACAAGCGAGTCACTAATTAAAAAGACCATAGATAACCTAGTATCAAACCACACTATAATAATAGTAGCACATAGACTTTCGACTATAGTAGATGCAGACATAATCCACGTAGTAGACAAAGGACGAATAATATCTTCAGGAACTCATGAGTCTTTACTTAAAACTTGCCCAATATACAAAAAACTATACGATAAAGAAAACAAAATTAACTAAAAGGAAGTATAATAAATGAGAGAATTTAAAACCAATCTATCAAACATAAAAAAATGTCTAAAAATAAAAGAAAAACTAAATACCCATCAAAAACTAAGGGGTATGTTATTATCTCTAGTAGTAGTCTATCAAATATTTTTGTTTATTCTTGCTAAAAAACTAAATAATCCCTCACTACTAGATGCAAATGTAATAGCACCAATTTTAGTAGTATCAATAACATCGTTAGATGCATATATCTGTAACAAAAAACTATCAAACACTACCACAAAACTATCAAATCTTTTAAGTGACCTAGAAAAACATAACATAAAAACATCTCTAAAAAATCTATCTAACAGCACTTTATATAAAGAAAAAAATAAAGCAAACTATAAAATACCAAAAGATAATAAATTTGATCAAGTAGATCAAAAAATAGTAGATAACTATATCTTATTTAAAGACACAAATTCTACTACCAAAGGTATACTAGAAAGAAATATATTAGAAGTAACTAACTATAAAGAAGAAAAAAATACCACATTGCACTATGTTCTTGAAGAAAAAGAAGTAGAGTATGTAGAAACACAAATAAATACCCCAAAAAAACTAATAAGAAAAAGATAAGTATTTTTAACTTATCTTTATTTCTTTATTTAGAAACGTAGTTACGTAAACATCCGCCTCTTCTTTTATTTCTTTGCTTTTTAGCAACATCACTGCTAACGTATTCTGCAGTATCACGATAACTATTAAATAATTCACTTCTTATATCATGAGCAAGTCTTGATTGTAAATGAACTAATATATAATTCTTTAAATTCTTTTTACTTTTAGCAATGACACTTTCGAATAATGGACTCTCATTAATACCATTAGTATTATTTAAAATCTCATCTATCTTAAAGTTAGCAAACATCTCTTCAATAGTTTCTTCATTAGAATCCTTAAATTTTTGTATTTCACATTTTAATTTTTGAATATCGTTCTTACAACTACCTATCATAATACTTGCAGCATCATATGCAACAGTATTAAATAAAGCAATTATTTCTTTTAGTATTGTAAATACCTCAGTATTATCATCAGTATCTAATTCTCCAATAGTTTTAATTAACCCAAAATGATTTGGATTAGTTTTATCATATTTAACCCCTTTAGATAAATCTAAAACTCTTTCAACCTCAGTCATATCTTGTAAGTATACCAAGTCTGCTATTTCCTTATCATATTGAAAATATGGATTAACACTCTTTACATTAACATGTGTATACTCAAATAACTCACTATTAACTATTAAATGTCCCTCATCACTAATAGTTAGATTGCTCTTAATAATAACTTTCTTAATTTTCTTTAATTCTTCCTTTGTCCATTTAATTTCTTTAAACATAACATATTTCCCCTTTCGAATTGCCATATATACTACCACAATATATCCCTTTTGTCAAATGTTTTTCTAAATTTTTTTAAAATACTAAAATATCACTAGTAAAAAAAAATAAAATATGTTATACTTAATTCATAAAGTAGGTGACACAAGTTGAATAAAGATAGATTATATGATTTTAGTAAAAATAAAATAGATAAAACAGATTTAACAACTAACGAAATAACATTTATGTCACATATTTTTAATACTGTCCTAGATAGTGAAGATTATATATCTACAGTTAAATATCTAGCAGGAATAAACGAAGTGTCAGTAAGCGATATTAAATTACTTATAGGAATATATTTTCTAAAACTAGCTTCCCCTGACGAAAAGAAAGAGTATAGTATACTAAAAGAAAATATAAGAAAACAAAATAATTCTAAATCAAGAGGATTTGCAAGTATCAGCATAATTTCATCTATAGTAATATTAATATTAACTTTTGGTATTTATGTCGCATATATAATATATAATTTAATGTAAGGTGGTAATTTATGAGTATTATACAAAGTATTATTTTAGGAATAGTGCAAGGACTAACAGAATTTTTACCAGTAAGTTCTTCAGCACATTTAAATCTTTTTCCTTGGTTCTTTAACTGGGGAGAAATGCCAGAATCATTTGATATAGCCCTTCATTTTGGTACTCTATTAGCAATATTATTATATTTTTTTAAAGATTGGATAGCCCTACTAAAAGGTAGTTATAAAAAACTAAAAGGAGAACAAAGTAAAGAAGGAACATTGTTTTTTAGACTAGTAATTGTAACAATACCTGCAGGAATACTAGGAATTGTCTTAGAAAAACTAAGTGATAAATTACTTACTACAACATCTTCTCAAATGATATCAATAGCATTAGCATTAATAATTATGGGTATCATATTATACTTAGTAGATAAAAATAGTAAAGAAACAGTATCTCTAGATAAAATGAACTTTAAAACATCATTCCTAATAGGTATATCACAAGCCCTAGCAGCAGCATTCCCCGGAGTATCAAGAAGTGGAATAACAATCACTGTAGCAAGAAAACTAGGTTTAGATAGAGGAAGTGCCGCAAGGTATTCATTCTTACTTTCAGCACCAATGGTTGCAGCAGCAGTGCTAGTAAGTATTAAAGATTTTGTCTTTGACTTAAGTTTTGTAATTGGTGTACTATCTAGTTTTATCACAGGAATACTAGTAATCAAATTCTTGCTTGACTACCTAAAAAAAGGAAGTTTCAAAGTATTTGCAATTTATAGAGTAATATTAGGATTAATAATTATAGGAATTGTCTTATTTAGATAATTCTTTTTAATATATAAAAAAATAGAACTAACTAAATAGCTCTATATCTATCTTTATCCTTAAATGGATCTTTAGGATCTATATGATCATAAAATAATATTCCATTTAAATGGTCTAACTCGTGTTGAAAAGCAATTGCTAAATCTTCACGTACTCTGTATCTTATAAGATCTCCATTTAAATCATACGCTTCCATAGTAACTCTAGCATATCTTGGTACAATTCCCTCAACCTCTCTATTAACACTTAAACAGCCTTCCCCCTCACTAGCATAAATCATTTCAGTAGAGTGGGATATTAATTTAGGGTTAATAAGTACATAATCATCAAACTTACCATCATCATATTCATGACATACCACAAAAAATCTTTCATTTATACCAACTTGTGGCGCTGCAAGTCCCATACCAGGCCTTAAATCATACTTCTCACTTAACTCCTCAATTTGACTAAATCTTAAATGCTCAAGCATCTCCTTAATCATTTCTTTATTTTTATTTGATAATGGTAGTATAGTATCTTTGTTTTCTGCACGTACTCTTATGTCTTTTTCATCTAATATATCTTTAGTTTTAAGCATAATATCCCTTCTTTCTTAAAGTATTTTATCACAAAAAAAGAAAAAAGGGAAGTCTTTTTCCCTTAAACAGCGATACGACATCCTATAATTATTACAAGTAATATAAATAAAACTAATACTATAGCAGCACCGTATGAACTTCCACCATAAGAGTATCCTGTAGTAGGAGCATATGCTGGGTATACATAGTTATTATTTCCACTACATCCACAACCAGTAGATCCTCCACTGTATCCTCCATAATAATACATAATTTAATACCTCCTTTTCATATCTAATATAGTGTATGGTATTTTACTATTTTTGACACCCATTTTTGCCTATCTATATATTTATTTTAATTTAAATATTAGTTAAAAGCACTTGATAAACTGTGTATTTTATGATATCATTTATTTGTATGTTAAAGATATGTGAATAATCACAAATTATAGAAAGGAGCCCCCAAATATGAAAAGAATAGATTTAATAATTTATAACATTTATGCTATCGGGGGGGGCAATTAGCATCTAGTAAATACATAATAACAAAGAATATAACTGTAGATAAAATATCTAAAAATAGATAGTTTTTGTCTATAGTTTTTTTATTACCTAAAGGAGTTATGAATTATGGAAAATGTAGATGTAAATAATAAGAGTAAAATAGTAAAACTAATGGTATTAGTAATTATCTTAATAGTAATAGCATTAGTAGGAACTTATGCACTTACTATATGGCGAAGTCAAGAAAACACAGAACTTACTTTACGTATTGGGGATATTTCTGGATTTTATTGTACTAAAGGAGACAACATAGAAATAAATAATATAGGACCAATATTTGATTATACAAAAGACGGAGAATCTACTACTTTTAGTGTGGATAATCAAACTAATGAAACAGCAAAAGTAACAGTAAAGTTTTATGTTACTACTATTACAGACAATCTAAAAGAAGAAAGTTTTAAATATGTACTTATGACTAATACAAATAACTCTAGTTATACAGTATATAAGGAAGGTAATTTTAAAGATGTTACAAGTAATTCTAGTATAACACTTCTTGATAATTACGAAGTAGCACTGTCTAGTAAAGTATCATTTAAGTTAGTAATCTATATAGATGGAAATATGGAAAACCCTATAACTATGCAAGGCGGGAGTCTAGTAGGATACTTAGATGCTTGTAAAGAAGAAGACCCAAATGCTAGATTAGACAATAGTGGTGCAAATAGACCAGTACTCGTAGATGCTTTAATTCCAGTAGTATATAATGAATCTTCTTCTACTTGGGTAAAAGCAGATACTACAAGTTCTACATCTACTTATGGATGGTATGATTATGACCAAAAGAAGTGGGCAAATGCTGTTTTAGTATCATCTACTAATCGCAGTACGTATCAGTCAGCAAGTGCAGGAACAACTATCGCAGACGCAGATATCCTAGCATTCTATGTATGGATACCACGATTTAAGTATAAAGTATGGAATATAAATAAAGAAATAATGCAAGAAAGCAATTATACTTATAATGCAAAAACAGAGGGTATAGATATAGTTTTTGAAAATAGTACTGTCTCAACTGGTACAATAAGTTGTACATATAGTTATGCAGCGCCTTCTAGTACTGCAGGAAGTCCAAACGAGACTTGCGCAGGAAGTAATGGAGATTATTATACCCATCCTGCATTTACTTTTGGTACTGATGAATTAAAAGGTTTTTGGATCAGTAAGTTTGAGATATCTAGTGATACACCTAGTGCAACTAATGGTGGAGGAAATAGCACAACACTTACTCCAAGAATACTACCTAATGTAATAGCATGGCGTGGTAATCCTTTATCAAACTTTTGGAAAGTAATATATGATATGCAAACAAGTAATAATATATATGGATTACCAACATCAAGAACAAATACTGATTCACATATGCTTACCAATATGGAGTGGGGAGCAGTAGCATATCTAACTAACTCTAAATATGGAAGATGTACAAACGGAAGTTGTACGGAAGTAACAGTAAATAATTGTAATACATATACAACAGGAATAGGTGCAAATGCAGTATCAGCAGGTAGTACAAGCACAACATGTACAAATGCCGATAATAAATATAATGGTTCAAAAGGAATGCTTGCTTCTACTACAGGTAATGTATATGGAGTATACGATTTATCTGGTGGAAGTTGGGAATATACAGCGGGTAATATGTCAAAATCCAGTGGAACAACATATACATATTATGCAAGTAGTGCAGGAACTAACTTCACTTATAGCACGGATACATCAAAATATCTAATACCTTACTCATATGGAACAACATATAATGATCAAACGGCTTATAACAGAGGAAGACTAGGAGATGCAACAGGAGAGGTAGTCTTAACTACCGGAGGTTCAGGAGCATGGTATAGCGATTATGCACGTTTTCTTAATTCAGCAAATGCTTGGTTTGTCCGTGGTGGTTACTATAGTAGTTCTGCTGCGGCAGGAATTTTCCACTTCAATCGTAGTAATGGTAATAATACAAGTTATTCAACCCGTGCCACTCTTACTATATCAAGTTAATAGCTTGTTTTTAATAATGTTTACCAAAAACTCTTGATAAACTATGTATTTTATGATATCATTTACTTGTATGTTAAAGATATGTGAATTAAAAAAGATCCCAAATAATTCGCAAATTTTAGAAAGGAGCCCCCAAATATGAAAAGAATAGATTTTATAATTTATAACATTTATGCTATCGGGGGGGGGCCAATTAACATATAGTAATAATATAATAATAAAGAACATAACTATAGATAAAATATCTAGAAATAGATAGTTTTTGTCTATAGTTTTTTTGCTGTTTTAAGGAGTTGATATCACATGAAAATCAAAATAAAGGAAGCATACTTACTTATATTAATAGTACTAGGCTTAATATCTCTATCAGTATATTCTACATATGCACTATTTACTAAAGAAGTAACTATAGACAATGTAGTTAGTTTTAATACTAGCATATCTTTAAGTGATAGTAACTTAGTAGAGTACGAGTTAGTAACACTAAATCCTAATGAAACTAAAATAATAGAACTAGTAGTAAGTAATAGTTCTACTTCTACTTTATATTATGGATGTTGGTATGAAACTTTATCAATAAATTCTGATATTACTATAGGTATGTATTTAGAAAAAAGTAATGTTCCTTCTACTGGTACTATTGCAACAACAGAGACAAAAACTTTAGTAGTAGGTATAGTAAATAATTCTACTTCTACAACTTTAGTAAACCTAGGAGTAGTAGGAAGTACTACATCTAGTCTTGGACTATCTTCTTCAAGAATAATAATTACAGATACATACGTTCCTGAAATTCTAGTTACTGATGAAGTATTAGCAGCAAATACTACAACAACAACAGAAAATGTAAACTTAGAATATACTAATCCTCAAAGGTATGAAGTAACATTATCACCAGGAACATATTTATTAGAAACTTGGGGAGCAGAAGGTGCAGCAGGAAAATCGAGGTACAAAGAAAATGGAAATTATAAGTATCTTTATACTGAAGGAGGTAGGGGTGGATATTCGAAAGGGACGTTAACTCTAACTAATACAAATATTACCTATATTTATGTAGGTGGTCAAACGGGGTTTAATGGTGGTGGTATTAGCGATGATTCTATGTATGGATCTGGAGGCGGAGCGAGTGATATAAGGTTAGGTACAGACTCACTTTATGCAAGAGTAATTGTCGCAGGTGGTGGCGGTGGTGGTTATGCAGAAACTGAATATATAGACAATGGGGAATATGACTTTTATGAAGGGTATGGAATTGCAGGGGGGTCTGAATACATTGATACCTGTGGGCAACAAAACTTTCCCGGAGGTTTGCTTTTAGATATATCACAAACTTTAACAACGGGGTTTGGAGTAGGAGGTACAGGAGGATCAGGCGGCGGTGGCGGTTGGTATGGTGGTAAAAGTGAATACGGAAGTAAAAACAACAAAGTTGGCGGAGGAAGTGGGTCAAACTTTGTATTTACAAAGGATACTGAAAAAAACACACCAATAGGATATTTGCTGTCTGAAAAATATTATTTATTAAATGCTACTTTTGTGACGGGATATGATTCTTTTAAGGATTTTAGTGGTTCTACTATAAAAGGACACTCAGGTAATGGAGCAGTAAGAATAAGTGGAGTTAAGAGCACTACAAATTATTCTATCCCAGTAGTATTTGGAATAGATGATCTAAATATTACTCTTGGAGAAAATATAAGTCTAACAAATGGAGTTACATATGCTTGCGAAAATGGATTAAATACTTGCACATATGTAGGACCATCTTTAACAGAAACTAGTAGTTTAACAGAGGGAACACATATAGTAAACTATACAATAAAAGATAGTAATGGTACTTTGTATAGTTATCAAAGAAAAATAAATGTAGTTAATGGTATTATAGTAACTCCTACATTATTATCACAAAACACTACAATATCTACTTCAGGTAATCTGTCTCAAGAAACAATAACATATGAATATACTACACCGGGTACTTATTTTATGAAACTTAATCCTGGTGTATATCAATTGGAAACTTGGGGAGCACAAGGAACTACTAATAGTAGGGGGAGAGGTGATAATGCTGTATCTGGTGGTAAAGGTGGTCACTCCGTTGGAAGCATTACTTTGAGTGAATTGACAGGTATATATGCAAATGTTGGTGGTCAATCATCCCTTACCGTAAAACAGGAGGAGGGTGATTGTGAAGATAGTACTAGAGGATGCAAATATTTAGCAACAATCCTAAATGGATATAATGGCGCTGGAAAAGGTTCTTTTAAAAATACTACTCGTGGTGAATACTCAGCAGGTGGTGGTGGAGGAGGAGCAAGTGATATAAGAATTGGAGTGAATAGTTTGTATTCGAGAGTAATTGTTTCGGGAGGAGGAAGTGGTGCAAGTTGGTCGGGTGGAGCTGGTATTAATGGAAATGCTGGAGGAGGTACAAACGCCGCTGGAACTAACGCATTATTTGGAAGTGGAGCAACTGCTACAACAGGTTTTTATGAACGTGGAGCAGGTGGCGGTGGCTGGTATGGTGGAGGTAGTACAAGTGGTGGATCAGGATATGTATACACTTCTTCCACTGCATCTGATTATCCCACAGGATGCCTACTTAACTCTTCATATTATTTAACTAATGCAAGTACAGAAAGTGATATTTGGTCAGGTGATGGTAAAGTTGTAATAACTGGTCATGAGTACGAGAAAAAATATACAATTCCAAGAGTATTAGGACTAGATGACATAACAATAGTAAAGGGTGAATCAATATCACTTACGAATGGAGTAACATATGCTTGTGAAAATAATAGTACATCATGTTCTTATATTGGTCCAGATATAACAGATGCCTCAAGACTAGAATTAGGAAAGCATACTATAAACTATAAAATTAAATCTTCAAGTAATGTTATATATATATATCAAAGAACAATTAATGTTACTAGAGATTTAAAAATTGATAATAGTGGAGCAAACTATCCAGTTTTAACTAATGCTTTAATACCTGTGGTATATAATGAGTCTACTTCCAAATGGGTAAAAGCAGATGCAACAAGTTCTACGTCAACTTATGGCTGGTATGATTATGATCAAAAGAAATGGGCTAATGCTATATTAGTATCATCAACTAATCGTAGTACATATCAAAACGCAAGTGCAGGAACTACTATAGCAGACGCAGATATATTAGCGTTTTACGTATGGATACCAAGATTTAAGTATAAAGTATGGAACATAAACAAGGTGGTTGGAACACAAAGTTATAATGCTAGAACCATAGGTATAGATATATTATTTGAAAGCGGTACAACTTCTACTGGTACAATAAAATGCACATATAGTTATGCAACTCCATCAAGTACCGCAGGAAGTCCAAATGAAACCTGCACAGGTAGTAACGGAGATTATTACACACATCCAGCGTTTACTTTTGGTAATCAGGAATTAACAGGATTTTGGATGGGAAAGTTCGAGCTATCAAGTTCATCTCCAACAAATTCAAATGGTGGAGGAAATTCCTCATCACTAACTCCGAGAATACTTCCAAACGTAACAAGTTGGAGAGGTAACTATCTAAATAATTTTAATACTGTAGTACAAAATATGCAGGTTAGTAATAATATATATGGCTTACCAACATCAAAGATAAATACTGATTCACATATTATAACAAATATGGAATGGGGAGCAGTAGCATACTTAACTAATTCTAAATATGGAAGATGTACAAATGGAAGTTGCGTAGAAGTTTCGCTAAATGGTTATGGTGATGTATCTACTTATACAACAAAAACAGGATGTGGTCCAATATCAAGTGGAAGTACAAGTTATGGAACAACATGTAATGCATATAATACCACTTTAGGTAAAACAGCATCTACAACAGGTAATATTTATGGTGCATATGATATGTCTGGTGGAGGAACAGAATATGTAATGAGCAATACCCTAGATGCAAATAATAATTTTAATGTATCCAACAGCGGCTTCACAAGTGATTGGTATACAAATTCTAATAAAAAGTATATTACATCTTATGTATATGGTACAACAACAAACAACCAAACCTCAAATAATAGAACTAGATTAGGAGATGCAACTGGTGAAACATTATTATCTACTGTATCAAATGGAGGATGGTATAGTGATTATTCAGTTCTAAGTAAAGCGATAAGTCCATGGATGCATCGTGGTGGTTCATTCTTTGGTGGTGCAAACTCTGGTATCTTTGTATATTATGGTGGTGAAGCATCAAATAGTCAAAGTAATGCAACATCTAGAGCGGTTTTAACAATGGTATCATAGTATTAATAAAATTTTTAATTTAAGTTAAAAAACTCCTTGCATAAATTACCAAATTATGGTATCATTTAATTGTAAATAAAAGTACGAAAGGAGTCCCTAACCATGAATAGAATGAATATAACTGATTATAACATTTATGCTATCGGGGGGGGGGCAATTAGCATCTAGTAAATACATAATAACAAAGAATATAACTATAGATAAAATATCTAGAAATAGATAGTTTTGTCTATAGTTTTTTTATATGTAAAGGAGTAAAAATATTATGAAGTTTAAAGTAAAAGAAGCATATTTATTAATATTAATAGTACTGGGGTTAGTATCATTATCAGTGTATTCTACATACGCATTATTTACTAAAGAAGTAAATATAGATAATGTAGTTAGTTTTAACGCTACATTGTCACTTAGTGATAGTAATTTAGTAGAATACGAACTAGTAACATTAAACCCTAATGAAACAAAAATAATAGAATTAAGAGTAAGTAATAGTTCTACTTCCACTTTATATTATGGATGCTGGTATGAACTACTTACTACTAGTAATAATGTTTCAGTAGGAGTGTACACTGAAAAGAATAATACTCCTGCATCAGGAACTCTTGATACTACCGCAACAAAAACAATACTTCTAGGAGTAGTAAATAATTCTACTTCTACAACACTAGTAAACATTGGAGTAGTAGGTAGTACTACAGAGAATCTAGGACTATCAAGTAGTAGAACTCTAGTAACCGATACATACTCTCCATATATATTAGTTACTGACGAAGTATTAGCAGAAAATACAACTACCAATACAACTGAGACAACCGAAAATGTTACACAAAGTTTTACCGAAGCAAAATCATATGAAATAACTTTAGATAAAGGTACGCATACTTTAGAAGTATGGGGAGCACAAGGTGGAGCATATAATTCTTATGTTGGTGGTAAAGGTGGTTACTCAAAAGGAACATTAACCTTAT
>CAKPLY010000005.1 GCA_934167825.1 uncultured Bacilli bacterium | reverse complement strand
TGCATCACGAACAAATACAAGAGTTTAAAAGATATTTAGGAAATATAGGAATACCATATAAAATCATTGATAAATATATTGATTATCATTATGGATACAGAAAAAACGGAAAAGGGGAAATAGATTTTTCGAAAAGATTAAGTTCAGAAGAATATAAAGAGTTATATCAAGAAGATATAAATATATTTAATACTAATATTAATAAGACAAGAATAATAGTAGATATGATTGATAGATTTATTGTAAGAGGAAGAAATTCAGATTACGATATAGATGTTTTGGTGTGTGGAAAAGTAGAAGATTATATATGGATAAAAAAATATGACTTATATGATCTTATCTTGTCAAAAAGAAGTATGAATTTTACTTCACCACATATAGCATGTATGACAATTGGACCTAAAAAAAGAAACTTGGATGGGAAATCTAATAATTCGAGTGATAGATATATCGTCTGCATAAGATGGAATTACATAAAAGAGGATATTATTAATTTTAAAAATACAAAAGTATTGGAAAGAGATTTAAGTAATAAAATATAGAATATATAATTATGTCATTAAAAAATATAAATGTTAAAATAAAAATTTTTTATAAATCAATTACTTGCCAAGAAAAGATGCGGTATTAAAAAAGATACCGTCTTTGCTCCATAAAAAAACACCATAAAATGGTGTTAAATTTTTCATGGAGCAAATGACGGGAATCGAACCCGCATCTCAGCCTTGGCAAGGCCGCATACTAACCATTGTACTACATCTGCGAATAAGAATATTTTACTTATAACTTACCTCTCTCTCAGTTACATATCTAATTATATTAAAAAAACTAAGAAAAATCAACCATTTTATTAAAAAAAATTAAAAAATATGATATTATAGATTATGGTGATATAAATGTTTGAAAATTTAAGCGATAGATTACAAGAAGTAATGCATAAAATAAAAGGATATGGAAAAATAACTGAAGACAACATAAGTGAAATGCTAAGAGAAATAAGATTATCTCTTCTTGAAGCAGACGTAAACTATAAAGTAGTAAAAGAGTTTACTAATGCCGTAAAAGAAAAAGCACTTGGTGAAGAAGTAAATAAAAGTTTATCTCCAGGAGAAGCATTTGTAAAAATAGTAAAAGATGAATTAACAGTTCTTTTAGGAGAAAATGATAGTCCCTTAGAAACAGAAAAAAAATTCATAGTTACAATGTTAGTAGGTTTACAAGGTTCAGGAAAAACAACCACTATAGGAAAACTAGCAAACTATGTAAGAAAAAATCATAAGAAAAAACCACTTCTAGTAGCATGTGACGTATATAGACCTGCAGCAATAGACCAATTAAAAACAATAGGTAAAGAGCTTAATATTGAAGTATACACTGAAGGTACAAATAATCCAGTAGAAATAGCAAAAAATGCCGTAGAGTACGCAAAAAATAATGGTTATGATTATGTTTTAATAGATACTGCAGGAAGACTTCATATTGATGAAAAACTAATGGAAGAACTAGAAGATATTGTAAGTGAAGTAACACCAGATGAAATATTATTAGTAATAGATTCAATGATGGGACAAGATGCAATAAATGTAATAACAGGATTTAATGACAAATTACATCTAACTGGAGTAATCCTAACAAAACTAGATGGAGACACTCGTGGTGGAGTAGCACTTTCTGTAAAACACTTAACTAACGTACCAATAAAGTTTATAGGAATAAGTGAAAAATTAGATGGCTTATCTCCATTTCATCCAGATAGAATGGCAAGTAGAATAATAGGAATGGGAGATGTTTTATCTCTTGTAGAAAAAGTAGAAAGTGAAATAGACGAAAAAGAAGCAATGAATGCTTACAAAAAAATGACTAAAGGAAACTTTGATTTAGAAGACTTTTTATCTCAACTAAAACAAATTAAGAAATTAGGACCTCTAGAAAATCTACTAAAACTTCTTCCAGGAGCAAAAAAAATGGGACTAAATAATGTAAACATAGACCCAAAATTAATGGCAAGAACTGAAGCAATAGTATTATCAATGACAAAAGAAGAAAGAAAGGACCCAAGTATCATAAAAGCAAGTAGAAAACAAAGAATAGCAAAAGGCTGTGGTCTTACAGTAACAGAAGTAAATAAATTATTAACACAATTCGAAGAAATGAAAAAGATGATGAAAATGATGCAAAACAAAAATTTTAAACTCCCATTTTAAAATAAAAATATAATATTATCTTGTTAAAAATTAATAAATATGATTTAATTATATTAAGGAAAGTGATTATATGAATAATAAAGGGTTTACATTAATTGAATTATTAGTAACAATAATATTAATATCAATATTAATGACAATATCAACAGTATCAGTAATAGGATTGTTAAACAAATCAAAACAAAAAAGCTATGACATTTTAATAAAAAATATTGAAACAGCAACAGAAAACTTTTATGAAGAATGTGACAACGCTAATCTTATTGAAACAAAAATAAATGCCTTTTGCGTAGAAAAAATAAGTACCATACCAAACACAAACAATAAAGTAGCAACAGTATCTTTAAAAGATTTAGTAAATTATGGCTTCTTAAAAAGCAGTTCTAAAAACAACAATAATAAAACTGTAACAAACCCAAAAGACAATAATGATATTGGAGACTGTAAAATAACTATAACAAAAAACATAGATAGTAAAGGCATTGTAACATATACTATAACTCCAGTAAGTAACACTAATGAAAGTTGCCCAGCCTCATACTAGTATTAAAGAAGGTGTATCATGATAAAGTTAGTAAACAACAAATGGGACATAGTTTTAGAAGAAGAATATAAAAAAGACTATTTTAAAAATGTAGTAGCATTCATAAACAAAGTATACAAAGAAAAGACTATATACCCTCCAAAAAGTAATATCTTGCGTGCCTTAGAATTAACAGACTACGATGATGTAAAAGTAGTAATTCTAGGACAAGACCCATACCATGGAGAAAAAGAAGCAAACGGACTATCTTTCTCCGTAAATGATGGCATAAAATTACCTCCTTCACTAAAAAACATCTATCAAGAACTATATGATGACTTAAAAATTCTCCCTTCAAAAAGTGGCAATCTAGAAAAGTGGGCAAGGGAAGGAGTACTTCTTTTAAATAGCATTCTAACCGTAGAAAAAGATACTCCTGCATCACACAAAAATATTGGTTGGGAAACTTTTACAGATAGTATAATAAAAACTTTAAATAAAAAAGAAACACCAGTAGTATTTATCTTATGGGGTAATTTTGCTAAAAGTAAGAAAGACTTAATTACTAATAAAAAACATCTAGTATTAACTTCTGCCCATCCATCCCCATTTTCTGCAAGATATGGATTTTTTGGTAGTAAACCATTTTCTAAAACAAATAACTTTCTAAAAGCAAACAACCTAAAAGAAATAGATTGGAACTTAAATGACTAAGTTTCTTTTTTTATATAACAAAAAAATACTATCATAACAATAGTATTCTATAACTTAAAATCATTTGTAATGTCATCACTCATATCCTTCATATCGAAGAACAATCTAGTTTTAAACTTATTAATCTTAGCAACAATATTCGTAGGAAACATAACAATCATCTTATTATACTTAGTAATATTAGAATTATAGTAATCAATAAGAACAGTAAGTTTCTCATTTATCTCTTCTAAATTAACAAATATCTTTAGTACTTCCTCACTGCCTAATATATCTTTTTTTTGTTCCTTAAGAGTAAGTAACTCATTATATGCTAAAGTAAGTTTTCTCTCTAATAAGAAATTACTAATCTTTCTACTTCTTAATTTAACAATCTCATCAAATACCTTATTATCTATATCATTACTTCCCTTAATAATACTAATACATCTACTAATTAAATCATATTTATTTCTTAAATTGCTATCAATACTAGCCTCAACCTCATTAATTCTAATAATAATATCATTAACCTTATTATAAGTAAGCATATAAATTAATGATAAAATGCAAAACAAAAATATTAATATAAATAGAAGTAAAATAAGTTTATCCATCATTACCACATCCTAAAATAATTATAGCAAATTAAATTAACTTTGTAAACTAGGTATAAAATCTTTATTATAATTAATTTCTTCATCAAAAGTAACAAAGTCAAGATATATCATAAGTATTAAATACCATTCCTTTGTATTAGGATTGGATACAATTATATGATCCCTTCCTGACTGCTCAATGATGCCTGTAAAAACTCTATCTTGCCACTCAATACTACCAGGAACAGTTATATGAAACTTAGCCATCTTACCACGATTAAGTCTAAGTATATTCTCTATATAAGATTGCTCCTCCGGTAAAACTAAATTATTACTTTTTTGTGTCTGTTCATAACCTAAAACACTTTGTTGATTAGGAACATTATATGGCATATTTGTATTACTATAAGGTGCATTAGAATTATTTAATGAAGTCCCAGGAAATTGATTAGGATAATAGCTATTATTCATAAATTCACACTCTCTTTCAAAATAAATTTATGTATAAAAATTATTAATATTACTTTAATTGTAAATTTAAAAAAATTATGCTATACTTTAATTATAAGAAAGGATTGATTTTAATGATTACAATACCAGTAGGAGTATCAAACCATCACGTACACCTAACTAAAGAAGATATAAATATACTTTTTGGAGAAAACTATGTCCTAACCAAAAAAAGGGATTTATCCCAAAAAGGAGAGTTTGCCACAAATGAAACAGTAACACTAGAAAACAATGGCAAATTAATAGAACACGTAAGAATAATTGGTCCATATCGTCCCTATACTCAAGTAGAAATACTAAAAACTGATGCTGAATATCTAGGATTATGTCCTCCAGTAAGAAAAAGTGGAGACTTAAATAACAGCGAAACAATAACTATAATTGGCCCCAAGGGCAAGGTAAAAAAAGAAAATTCATGTATAATCGCAGAACGTCATATCCATATTAATAGTGAACTAGCAAGAAAGTTAAACCTAACAAACGAACAAGTTGTAACTTTAAAAACAAAAGATAACCAAATAATGGATAAAGTATTTATAAAAGAAGGAAAAAATTTTAATTTAGAACTACACATAGATAAATGTGACAGCAAAGAATTTAACTTAGAAAATGGAAACATTGTCTACCTAGATAAGTAACAAAACTAATATAAAAAAAGATAAAGAAAAAAATTAAGTAGTAGCAAAGGAAGATACTATGAAAAAAATAATATTAGATATAATAAAGAAAAGTAAAAAAGAACTGATAATAAAAACAATTACTTCTTTTTTTGTAAGAGGTCTACTTTTAGTAATCCCCATCTACTGGAGTAAAGTAATAAGTAACCTAACAAGTACAAACATAGAAAAATCTTATTATCTAGTCTTATTAGTCTTGCTCTTATCAATACTATATTATGGATGGGAATATGTAAACCAACGAGCATGGTATACATTCTATAATAAACTATATAAAGAATATAATGATATAGTAACCAAAAACAACAATAACTTTAATGACCTATCACTCGCAGAGTTTACAAATATTGTAAATAATGATATTGATATAATCTGTACATTTATTGGTAATGGTGTAACAAGAATAATCCAAATACTAGAGTTTATCTTTATTTATAGTTATTTCTTATCTATAAACGTATACATCTTTATAGTAACAATAGTAATATCCATAATCATGATAATGTTTCTTTTTGTATCAGGAAAAAATGTCCAAGATTCCAACATGAAAAGAAAAAGCACCCTAGATAAAAAAACAATTATGGCTCATAGAATATTTGATACTAAAAATAAAAATGATAAAGTAGCAAGAATTGAAGAATATAACGAACAAACAAATAACTATCTAAACAGTAACTATAAATATAATATTTTAGTAACAGGAATAACCTACGTAATATTAGCATCCATCGAAGTAGTAAGATATGGAATAATATTCTATGGAATATATCTAGTAGGAAACTCTAAAATGGAAGTAGGGGACATAGTACTTATCTATACCTACTACGCTAAAATACTAACCAACTTTGAAATGCTAGGTACCATAAGCGCAGACTATCGTAGTTTTAAAGTATCTGTACGAAGATTAAATAGATTAAGACAAAAAGAAGAAAAAGCCTAAGAACACTAATAAAGTTCCTAGACTTTTTTAAAACTTTCTATATAGTCCAATTGCCTTACCAAGTACAGTAACATTCTTAAGTATTATAGGATTCATAAAATCATTCTCAGGTTGTAATCTAAAATAATCCTTCTCCTTATAGAATGTCTTTAAAGTAACCTCGTTTTCATCAGTCATTGCAACAACTATATCACCATTTTTCGCAGTATTACATCTTTCTACTATAACTATATCTCCATCAAATATACCAACATTAATCATACTTGTTCCATCAACTTTCAAAGTAAATACTTCTTTCTTTTTAGGAATCAAGTATGTTGGAAGTGCAAAGTACTCATCAGGCATTTCAATTGCTTCAATAGGACTACCTGCAGTAATTTTACCTAATAGTGGCACAGTAGTAATACTTTCATCTTCAAAATCATATTCATTACTAACAAGAAGTTGCAATTGATGTGAAGAAGAAGTACTCCTTTTCAAATATCCTTTTTCTATTAATTTATTAATGTGTACATGTGCAGTTGCTGGAGAATTAACCTTAAGTCCTTTACATATTTCTCTAACTGAAGGTGGATACTTATTTTCAGCAATAAATTTTTTAATATAATTTAAAACATCTTTTTGTTTTGTAGTAAGTTTACCAAGACTTTTCATCTAACCATTCCTTTCCATAATTTATAAGCATTTATAAATCTACATATTAATTATAACAAATGTTTGTATGTTTTACAAGAGTTTCGCAAATAAATGTTTGCTTTTTTACATAATAAATTTGACAAACGATATCAAAAATGCTATAATAAGGCCAATTAAGGGAGGGAATATTATGGCAATAGATAATTTTGGTAGAAATCCAGAGTACGTAAGTTATTTTTCTTTGGAAGAATATGTAGACAAAATAAAATTGAATTCTAATCTTTTATATCACTTGGAAGACACTAATAAAGAGTTTGATAGATACATGAAAAAACTTGCAACTTATGATACAGATTATATAATCAAATATTGGATATATAATTTATATGAAGAATTAAAATATAGTCAAAATATAGAACACTCTAACTTTAACGCAAAAGCTCTAACAGAAAGAAATATCTTCTTTGAAACATTTAATATATCACATAAACAAATCCACAATATTCATAACTTTGTTATGGAAGGAGAGTTAGAACCATCATTTAATTATCGTGATACTGATATAACTGTAGGTAATAATTATCCTGATGGTACAAAAGAAATATTCTATCGTGGAGCAGACAAAGAAGACGTAAATAAATTCATGAACGACTTTATAAATATCTATAAACAAAATAGAACATCACTTTTATTTAGTAACCCATTCCTAGTAAGCTCTCTTATGCATTTACTTTTCATAAGAATACACCCGTATAAAGATGGAAACGGAAGAACAGTAAGAGTATTACATAACATTAAATTTACCGAAGCAATAAATAAACTATATGGAATGAAACTAAAACTTAGTCCATTAAACTTGTCCGAAAGTATCCTGATAAATAAAGCATCATATACAAAAAGAGTAGACAACATCTATTTTGATTTAACACATAATACAAATGATAATATAAATAGATGGTTTAACTTTATACTAGATATGGCAGATGAACAAATATATAAATCAATGAATCTCCTAAACACAGCCCCAGAAAAATTTATAAGTAAAGTTGAATCTGTATCTACTCCAGAAAACAATAAAACATACGGACTTGTAAAAACTATGAATAATCTAAAAAAATATAAATAACCAACAAAAAGGTAGTTAAATCATAATTTTAATTACCTTTTTTCTTTTTTATTCATCAAATTCCATTTCTATATATCAAAATCTATTTCTAGATAATCCATCTATCTTACTTTATTACCTTAACTTTCTTAAGCATCCTAACAACCTTACTAGGTAATATCTCTTCCAAATAATTTCTATATAATATTATATAAAACACTAAAGATACTACACCAAGAACCCCAACATTAACTATCTGCATCAATCTAGAACTACTCCTAATAGGAAGAACTAAACTAACAAGCAAATTAATTACAACCAATATAACTATATTTATAATGCTTCTAGGAATTAACTTAATAGTGCTTTTATAACTAAAATTAAGTTCCTTCTTTAAATATCTAAATGCAATAACAAGCGAAGCAGATAGTCCCATAAAAGTAGCAAATATCGCCCCATAAAAAGCATGAAGCCCTAAATAATCAAATAAATACATCATAGGAATATCGCATATCAAATTAATCACAATACCAAGCCCAACCGTAGTAAAAAGTATCTTATACTTGCTTAAACTTTGAAGTAAACTATTAACAATAAGATATAAACTATCTAATATAGTAAGTAAAATATTAAGTCTTATAATTAAATATCCAAACTTATTCTCTCCATAAAATATCATCCAAACAGAATAAGAATTAACACTTATAAATACACTAATAGGAATAATAACTAAAAGCACTATCTTTAAACATTTATTAAACAAAGTATTAACATTATCATATTCTTTTTTTACATATAAACTAACTATATGTGGTATTAAACTAATAATAAGCCCATTGCTAATTGCAATAACTATAGAATTAATTTTAACTCCCCAAGTAGTAAATACACTACTAATAGTTTCTATCTCACTACCAGTATATCCAAATCTACCAAGTATTCTAAGAAGTAATATCATATCAGTAGAATTATATATTTGATTAGCACAAGTAATTATAACAAAAGGTATACTATAAGTAATAACCTTCTTAATTATTTCTTTATTGCTTACTTTTTCCTCGCTAACATTACTAGGTATTAACTTACTTTTATTTTGCCTCATAATATCAAATAAATAAAAGTACGCAAACAATCCACCCAAACAAGAAGCAAACACAGATACCCCAATCGCTGTCTTCAAAGATAAATGAAACACCCTTAAAGTAAGATAACTACCAAGAAGTATCACAATAACCCTAACAACTTGTTCGATAACCTGACTAACCGAAGGTTCTTTAATATACTTATGCCCCTGTAAATAACCTCTCATAATACTAACCAAAGGCACCACTAAAAGTGCAAAAGATACCATCCTAATAGTAAAAGTAACATCACTAATACTATTACCATTCTCTATATTACCAATAATTAAATAAGCCACTTCCTTAGCAAATATAAAACATATCAAAAAAGAAACAATAGAAAATATAAGTATTAAATTCCTAGATATTTTATATAACCTTACTTTCTCACTAGTCATATCAAGAGTGTTATATTCACTAGTAAGTTTACTAATAGCAAGAGGAAGTCCTACCGTAGAAATAGATAAAAAGAAGTTATATATAGTATAAGAATAACCATATAATGCTCCTCCTTGTTCCCCAATAATATTATAAAACGGTATTACATAAATAACCCCAAGTACCTTAGTAAATATAATAGCAAAAGTAGCAATAAATGCTCCTTCTAAAAAATTAGATTTCTTCATAAAACCATTCCTTTACATATATTAAATTATAACTTTATTATTCTCCAAAGTAAAGAAATTTATAAAAATATATGTAAATGTTTGTAAACTAATTCTATATCTTATCCTTATATCTACTATATAATTCTAATATCTTATTATAAGTACTTACCTTAACTTTATCCTTTATATCATCAAGTATATCCTTAACATTACCATTAATAACATCCCTATAATAATTCTTTATATAAAAATAAATTATATTTATCTCATAGTCTTCTAAAAATATACCCTCCTTAACACCATAATTATATATATCATCTTTTCTTATTCTTTTTACATACTCCCCAATTAAATACATATTCATATTATCACCATTATATTTTATTCTAAATATTAAAATTAATGTATGAATTTTCTACTGAATATCAAAAATTCTTGTATAATTTGTAGATTTATGATATTATCTTATTAGATAGAGTAAGTCTATTAATAAGGAAAAAGGAGTGAAAGAATGAATAAAGAAAGGAAAGTTATGTTATCTATTGTACTAGGATGCCTTGCTATAGTAACGGGTTTAACCGCATGGATAATAAATATTAATGATACATATTCACTAATGACTTGTAATACTTATGATGGGGTAAATTATGAATTAGTCTCAGGAAGCAAGTGCTGTCCAAGCAATGGATTTAAAAACTATGATTCATCAACAGGTAAATGTTATGGAGTATATAATGAATCAGAAAATACTTGTCCTAAAGGCTATACTTTAAATGTACCTTTTGTTGCAGATTTTAAGTGTACTGCATCACCAAGAACTGCTACTGATGATGGCGGAGGAACTACAACTAAATATCATGTTACATTTGGTTCTAATGGTGGGACATTCAGTGATGGTAGTACATCAAAGCAAGTATCATATGAAGACAGATTCTACTTTGAAAAATTACCAAAGGTATCAAAAATAACAGATGACTGTAGTGAAGGGTATGAATTAGAAGGATGGAAAAAACCAAATGGAAAAGTGTTGTATAAATATGTAAGTTCTGAAGAAAATGGTCAACATTTAACTGCAGTATGGGGAGCATGTAAAGGAAACAGTGCAGGAACAACTACATTTTCAGTAACATTTGATGCAAATGGTGGAGAATTTACTGATGGAACATCTAAAAAAACATTATCTATTACGGATCAGATTTCTATATCAGACACTAAATTAAAAGTAACTAAAAAAGATACTGCTTGTAGTAATGGTTATAATTTTGAAGGTTGGTTAGATGGAACAAAATTATTAACAAATTATATAGATAAAGAAGAATCAGGAAAAACTCTAAAAGCAAAATGGGGAACATGTACAGGAAATACGCCAACAACTTCTTATACAGTTAAATTAAATGCAAATGGTGGAACAATAGATGGAAAAAATACACTACAACTTGATAAACTAACAGAATTTGACCCAACTGACTATGAAGCAATAAAAACAGGATTAGTATTCAAAGGATGGAGTACTTCCTCAAGTGATACTACATGTGAAAATATCCTAACAAGAAAAGTTACATTAAATGAAAATAAAACATATTATGCATGCTATTTAACAGAATTAACAATAAATGTAAAATACGAAAAAGGAAAACTATATTATAACGATAAAGAACAAACTGGTTCAAAAGTTAAAGTAAATACTGCAAATCTAACTTTTAATGATTTTGAATTAAAAGACTTAGCAACAGGCGTAAATTATTCTTGGTCCACTAGTAGTAGTTGTACAAATACAAAAAGAAGTGGAAAAATACCAAATGTAGAAAACAATATGACAATATATGCTTGCTATACATATCATGTTGATTTTGAAACATATTCTGGACAACTAATAGATTACGAAAATAATATTCTAAGTGAAAGTGATATAAAGAATCTTTATATTGATGATATTAAATATATCAAGTCTAAAAAAGATGGAGTAACATTCGCAGGATGGACAAAAAAAGAAAATGATTGCTCTAATCCAATTCTTGAAGAAAAAGTAACTTCACCTTCTAAATACTATGCTTGCTATAAACAAGGTAGTGAAATAGAAAATCCTAATACTGGAAGTTTCTTACTATACGTAGCGTATCTAGTAGGTATCTTATCACTAGTATATACAGGATATTATATATATAAAGTAACTAAGAAACAAAATTAATACAAAGAAAATTCTATAAAATTTTATAGAGTTTTTTTCTATCGTAACAAAAAAACATATTATATATCGTTTCTTTAAAAACTATAAAAGTATAACTTAAGAATAAGAAATAGTCTCTTAAAAAATGAATAAAAGTTGCAAAAAATATTTTTAGTTTTTATATTTGCTTTTTAATGCACAAAATGTGTTTTTGGTATATAAAACAAGGCTTTAACAAACGAACAAATGTATATTTTTGATAACACATATGCTAAGTTTTTACAAAATTTAACATTTCTATTGACACATTTTATTTTACGTGGTAATGTTATTGTAGTGTTGTTTTCATGTAGAGTGATGATGGTATATATAGAGCATATAAATTTAGATTATATCCTAGTGATAAACAAAGAATTTTAATAAATAAAACAATAGATTACAATTGTATATAATAATATAAAGGATAGTAAATAAAAAATATCTTTACTTCTTAGAAATTAGTACGGTAGCTCTTACCGGAATTTATGTCTGCGGATAGAATTGGTTACAACTCTATGAAACAGAAAGATTGATGTTATAAAAATTTTTCTTAAAAATATCATTTTTTGTCTAAAAAGCACATTAAATATGATAAAATAAATATATAAGAAAAAGGTGATAAAATGATAATAGCAATTGATGGCAAAAGCGGTACAGGTAAGTCTACGATATCTTATCTTTTAGCAACATCGCTAAATCTAAGATATCTAAACTCAGGTTCTATTTATAGATGTATAGCGTATCTTATTATGAATAAATATCTTGATATAAATTCTCCAATGTTTGAAAAAGATTTATCTAAAATACAAATAGACTTTAAAAATATAGATAACAAACAAAGAGTAATATTAAATAATAAAGATGTAACAGATATAATAAGATTAGAAGAAGTAACAACGTTTACTCCAAAAATCGCAGATAACAAAATAATAAAAACGTACATAAGAAATATCCAATACAAATTTGTAGAATCTGGTAACATAGTAATTGAAGGAAGGGATATATGTACAGTTATTGCCCCAAATGCAGATTATAAGTTTTATCTATATACATCCGTTGAGACGAGGGCGGAACGTGTATATGAAGAAAAAATAAAGAAGGAAAATATAACCTACGAAGAGGTGTTAAATGACCTAAAAAAAAGAGACGCCGAAGATATACTAGACAAAAACTTCATTGAACCAACAAACGCCATAAAAATAGATACAACAAATCTTACAATCGAAGAAGTATTAGAAATAATGTTAAAAAATATAAAGGAGGCCCATTATGAAAAATAAAAAAATAACTCTAATAATCCTACTAGCAGTAATTGCTTTATCTCTTGGAGCACTACTAGTATATAAGAATATTAATTCTAAAACAACTGAAGTAAATATAATGACAAATAAAAGAGATGAATACATAAAACAACTAGAAGTAGTAAATGATGAAATAAATATAAGAAAAGACACTAATACCAAAAGTGAAGTTCTAGGAAAAGTAAAAAAAGGTGATATATATACAATCATTGAAGAAACAACAGACGAATACTATACTTGGTATAAAATAAAAACAGAAAACAATATCCAAGGATATATCGCAGGAAAATATGAAGATAGCGAATATATAAAATTACTTGAAGTAAAAGAAAAAGAATCTACTGAAGAAAACGAAGAGTAAAGAGGTATTATGAAAAGAATATTTAAGGTAATTATATTATTAATTTTGCTTATTCCAATAAAAACTTATGCCCTAACAGGAAGTGTAAATCTAGAGTGTACCCCAGAAAAGATAAGTCCTAATAACAATGTAACCTGTAAAATAACAGGTCAAGCAACAGATGGTGAAGTAACAGGGTTAAGCATGGATTTGAGACTAAGTGAAAACATAAGCCTAGTAAGTTTTGAAGCTAGTGATGACTGGCAAGGTGATGCAAGCGAAAACAAAATAGGACTATACACAAGTTCTAACAAAAAAGACAACTTTAATATAGGAACACTTATAATTAAAGTAAAAGATTCTACCACTACCACAACCGAAGTAGTATCACTAGTAAATGTAATATTTGCTAATGAATCATTCGAAGAAGTATCACTTAGTAGTGCTACAAAAAGTATAAATATAACAAGTTCAAATAACTTTCTAAGTAGCCTAAGCACAAATATAGAACAAATTAATTTTGATAAAAACAGACTAGAATACAATATTGAAGTAGATGCTGACACCATAATAGTATCTGCAACTGCTGAAGATAAAAATGCTAAAGTAACAGGCAATATTGGCACAATAAAACTTTCTTATGGTAAAAACGTACTAAAAATAAATGTGACAAATGAAAATAACGAAACAAGAGTATACACCATAAACGTAACAAGAAAAGACTATCGTAGCACAAATAATTTTCTTGCAGCACTAACTATAGAAAAAGTATCTCTTCCATTTAGGGAAAACATCTTTATCTATAACGTAAGTGTAGAAAACGATATTGAGCAAGTTAAAGTAAGTGCAGCATTACAGGATAGTAAATCAAGATTCGTAAATAATTATGGACCAAGAACTGTACCTCTAAAAGAAGGAACAAACGAAGTACTAATAAAAATAGAAGCAGAAAATGGTAGTGTTCAAACATATAAAATAAACATCGTAAGAAAAGAAACTGCTGATAACAAAAAAGATGATACATCCCTAAAAAACATCATAATAGATAATAAAATTCTTGATGCTAAAAAAGAAGAAAATAAGTATACTATCCCTTATGATACAGATAAAATAGATATAAAAGTAACTCCATCAAGCAATAAGTCTAAAGTAGAAATAATAGGAAATGATAACTTACAAGTTGGAGAAAACATAATAACAATAAAAGTAACCGCGGAAGACGGAACAACCAAAGAATACAAAATAATAGTAACTAAAAAAAATAAAGGTGAATCTCTTGATGATAATAACTACCTAAAAAAACTAGAAATAGAAAATTATGATATATCGTTTAATAAAGATACACTAAACTATACCATAAAAATAGGTAGTGAAAGTAGCCTAAACATAAACTGTATCTTATCTAGTGACAAAGCAACATATGTAATCGAAGGAAATAACAATCTAAAAAATAATAGTGTAGTAAAAATAATCGTAACCGCAGAAAATAACGAAACAAGAACCTACAATATTCATATAGAAAAGCAAACCAATTACCTAATGATAGTAATAATTGTAGAAACACTACTTATAATTGCAATATTGTCCTATATGATGTTGAAAAAGAAGCGTGATAACAATGAAGAAGAATAAAAAAATAATAATCTCACTACTTGTCATCTTACCCTTAATCGTTATATCAATTTGTATAACAAACAAGTATATTTTCATGCGCGAAAAAAGTTATCAAGAAAAAAACCTTCCTACACTAAAAATAGATAATACAAATAATTTAAAACCAATGTACTTTGTAACAGAAAATGTAACTATCTCATCAAATGTTTATGACTTAAATAACATCTATCTATATGTAGAATCTTCTTCTAATGAAGAAATAAAAAGTAACATCACAATAGATAATGGTACCCTAGACATTATTGGAGATAACTTAAACGTAAAACATAATGAACAAATACTAAGAACATACCCCCTAATAAGAACTAATTATGGAAGTATTAAAAAAGAAAACAAAACTCTAATATTAAATAAAGATTATACCTATGAAGAACTAATAAGTAACATAACCATAACTAACGCTACTTATAAAGTACTAAATAATGATGAAGAAGTAACAAGCGGTAACATAACATCTAACATGAAATTTAATATCTATTTCAATAACTACATCGTAGACTCATTTACTCTAATAAGAGATAATACAACAAGTGACATAGATATTAGTAATCTAACTATCAAAGAAGATAAATACATAATAGAAAATATAACTACAGTATCATCTTTTATTACAAAACTAAATACTAATAATATAGTAATCAAAGATAAAAATAATAATGAGTTAAAAGATACTGATAGCATAACAACATCATCAAAAGTAACTATAAATAACAAAGAATATACCTTTGTAATCCTAGGAGATATAACAGGCTCAGGAAATATCTTTATTGGGGACATATCTAAATTATATAGATATTATAAAGGCGTATTAGAACTAGATAGAGAATATTTCTTAGCAGGAGACGTAACATACGATAACAAAATATCAATTAACGATGTAGCAAAATTATATCAGTACTACAAAGGTATAATAACTAAGTTAAATTAATAATAAATAAAGTTGTATATTAAAAAGATATATAACTTTTTAGTTTACACATTTACATAAATCAAATTGTGTTTATTCACTTATTATTGTAAACCCATTAACGAAAGTGTTACAATATATTTAAGAAAGGAGTTCTTATATGGAAAGCAAAAATAAAAACACAGGATTAGTAGTCATAATAGTTATTTTACTATCAGCAGTTATTGGATTAGGAGGTTATATCGTTTATGATAAAGTTTTAAAAGATTCATCTAACGGAACTGAAAATAATGATAATAAACCAAGCGATAACCTAAAAAATACCGACCAAAACGGACAAACTACGAAAAATAACAACTACCAATTATTTGCATCAAACCTAAAAAATGAGTTCTCAAAATTCAGTTCTCATAATAGACCATACTTAAATGTCCAAAGTATGATGGGAAATGGTGATTATGTTGTATACTTAACAGAAAATCAAGAACTATACATTAAATATTACAAAGAAGAACTTAAAAATAAGTTTGGTGATTACAAAATTACAGATAAAGTAATAGGATACAATGTTGTACCAACAGGAAATGGTGGAATAAGTATACTTTACTTCATAAATGAAGATGGAACTGTAGGAAGTGCAGATGTTGATGGAGTATCAAGTGAAATTACTGTAAAAAAAGATATTGGATACAAAAACATCGTTAGCATTATTAGCTGTGAATATGGAGCATTTGGTGGAGGAGCACATGGACCGGCATTTATAGATATAGATGGAAATATTTATAGTGATAATCTTAAAGAAATAGAAAAAAATGATATCCAAGTTGAACAAACTACAAATAGTAATAGTTATCAATTATTTGCTGAAAGACTAAAAAATGAATTTTCAAAATTTGATTCTCACAAAAGACCATATCTAAGTGCAAAAAGTATGATAGATAATGGTAGTTACGAAGTATACTTAACAGAAAATCAAGAACTATACATCAAATATTCTAAAGATGACCTTGCTGCTAAATATGGTGACTACAAAATCACAGATAAAGTTATAGGATACAATGTTGTACCGACAGGAAATGGTGGCGGAAAAATGTTATACTTCATAAATGAAGATGGAACAGTAGGAAGTGCAGACATTGAATTTATATCTAGTAGCAACATCGCTGTTAAAAAAGACCTTGGATACAAAAACATCGTTAGTATTGTTGGAGGAATCTTTGGACTTGGTGGTGGTGGTGCTTACGATGTTATATTCGTAGACATCAATGGAAGAATCCATAGTCCTAGTGAATACTTATTTAACTAGACATCTAATCAAATAAAATTTATTCAAATATAAAGTAATTAACATCATGTAAAGTGATGTTTTTTATAATATTCCCATAATTATGTGTTATAATAACTAATATGGAGGTTAATATGATAAGAAACCTAATACAAAGAAAAAGACATATAAATAAAACATCAAGAAGAAAAGCACTACCTAAAAGAAAACAAACCGTAACTATAAATAAAAAAAGAAAACAAGATACCAAATATCTCCCAGACATAATAGAAAAAAGATATATCCTAGTATCCATAGTAACACTAGTACTTTTCTCCATAATTGGGGTAAGATTATTCAACCTAACCATAGTAGACAACGACAAATATATAGAAAAACTAGCATACAGCACAGAAAAAACTGTAGAAAGTACAAGCACTCCAAGAGGAAGAATATATGATAGAAATAATCGCCTTCTAGTAGACAACGAAGCAGTAAGAACAATATACTATAAAAAGCCCTCTAAAATAACAACCAAAGAAGAAATAGAACTATCATATACCATCTCTCAAAACATAAACATAGACTATAGTAAAGTAACAACAGACATCCTAAAAGAATTTTGGTATCTAAAAAACAAAGACGAAGGCCTAAAAAAAATAACCGCCGAAGAATGGGACCAAAACAAAAAAAGAAAACTAACTAGCGATGATATAGTAAATCTAATATATGAAAGAATCACCGAAGAAGAACTATCCTCCTTTACAGAACTAGATAAATCTTCCGCATATATCTATTACCTCATGAACAAAGGCTATTCATACAGTGAAAAAATAATAAAAAACAAAGATGTAACCGAAGAAGAATATGCCTATATCTCGGAAAATGTTGACACCCTAAAAGGATTTAATACCAAACTAGACTGGGAAAGAGTATACTTGTACGGCGACACATTCAAATCAATACTAGGTAGCGTCTCATCAAATACCCAAGGAATACCAAAAGAACTAGCAACCTACTATCTAAATAACGGGTACAGTCTAGATGATAGAGTAGGAATAAGTTACCTAGAGTACCAATACGAAAACTACCTAAAAGGCACAAAAGCAAAATATAAAGTAACAAATAACAATAACTATGTCCTAATTGATGCAGGAAGTAGAGGTAACGATATTGTCCTAACAATAGATATAGAACTCCAAAAAAATCTCGAAGAAGTACTATCTCGCGAAGTATTAAACGCCAAAAATGAACCAAACACTGAATACTATAACAGAAGTTTTGCAGTAATCGCAGACCCTAACACTGGAGAAATACTAGCCATGAGTGGAAAACAAGTAAGAGAAAAAGATGGACAAAGATACGTCGTAGATTATACCCCAGGAGTAGTAACCCTACCAGTAACCCCAGGAAGTGTTGTAAAAGGAGCATCCATGCTAGTAGGATATAAATACTCCGCAATCGATATAGGAACCGTAGTAAAAGATGAATGCATAAAAATAAAAGACACCAAAGAAAAATGCTCATGGAGAAACTTAGGATACGTTGATGACATATCAGCACTTAAATTCTCCTCAAACATATACCAATATAACATCGCAATAAAAGTAGGAAATGGCGAATACAAATATAACGAAGCTCTAAACCTAGACAAAGACGCCTTTAGAAAATATAAAGAAATGTATGCATCATTCGGCCTAGGAATCAAAACTGGCATAGACTTACCAGTAGAAAGCCTAGGATACTCAGGCACATCAACCTTACCAGGCCACTTACTAGACTACTCAATTGGACAATACGATACCTATACCCCAATCCAACTATCACAGTATATTAACACATTAGCAAACGGAGGAACTAGATATCAACCTTACTTACTAAAAAAAGTCTACGCTCCATCCCTTACCGGAGAAACCTTTGGTAAAGTAATATATGAAAGTGAAAAGAAAGAATTGGGCAAAGTAGATGTAGAACAAAAATACATAGATAGAGTAAAAGAAGGTTTCAAAGAAGTAGTATCAAGTGGACTAGGCGTAGGATATATGGGTAATTACACATACTCTGGAGGAAAAACAGGTACCAGTCAAAGTTTCATAGACACAAATGATGATGGACTAGTAGACACAGAAACTATATCAACATCATTTGTAGGATACTCTCCCGCAGACAATCCTAAAATGTCCATCGTTGTAGTAAGTCCAGATATCAGTCATAATAATAATACCTATACTTACCAAAGTATGATAACAAAAAGAATAAGTGCAAGTATTGTAAATAAATTTTATGAATTAAATAACTAGTTACAAAAAATAACTAGTTTATTTTTCTATTATTTTATGCTATTATATTAATATGGAGGTAAAATTATGGAAGAGATAAATAAACAAAGAAAAGAACATTTAACTTGGGATGAATATTTTATGGGAGTAGCAAAATTGTCTTCTCTAAGAAGCAAAGACCCAAATACTCAAGTAGGAGCATGTATAGTAAGTGATGATAATAGGATTTTATCAATTGGTTATAATGGTGCACCAAATGGTTTTGAAGATAAATATTTTCCTTGGGATAGGGAAGGAAGCAATCTAAACACAAAATATTTTTATGTATGTCATGCAGAAATGAATGCAATACTAAATTTTAGAGGTAACAAAAAAGATTTAGAAAATGCTAAAATCTATGTAGACTTATTTCCATGTAACGAATGTGCCAAACTAATTATCCAATCAGGTATCAAAAAAGTAGTATACCTAAGTGATAAATATAATGGTACTGAAGCAAATACAGCATCAAAAAGATTATTTGATATGTGTGGAGTAAATTATGAACAAATAAAAGTAAAAACTAAAAAAATAACACTAGACTTATAAAACAAAGGAAGTAATAATATGGATGAAAATGTAGAAAGAGTAATAAACTATTTAAAAAAGTATAATCTAGATAAAAATGTAATAATATTAAATGAAAGTAGTGCAACTGTAGTAGATGCTGCAAATGCTCTACACTGTACAACTGATGAAATAGCAAAAACATTAGCGTTTAGTATAAATGATAAAGTAATATTAATAGTATTATCAGGGAATACAAAAATAGATAATGCTAAATACAGAAAAGAATTTAATACAAAAGCACACATGTTATCACTTGATGTTGTCTTAGATAAAGTATCTCATCCAGTTGGTGGCGTATGCCCTTTCGCAGTAAAAGAAGACGTAAAAATATATCTAGATGTGTCATTAAAAAAACATGATGTAGTATACCCAGCAGCAGGAAGTACAAGTAGTGCAGTAAAACTTACAATAAGTGAATTAGAAACATCTTCTAACTACGAAAAATGGATAGATGTAGGAAAAAATTAATTTATTGTTAAAAAAATAAAAATATATGATATACTTATAGTGAGGTGATAAATATGGTATGGATAATTCTTGGAGTAGTTGTATTATTAGTGCTTTATGTAATTGGTAACTATAATGGATTAGTAAGACTAAGAAATAAAGTAAAAGACGAATGGTCACAAATAGATGTACAACTTAAAAAAAGAGCAGACTTAATACCAAACATTGTTGAAACAGTAAAAGGCTATGCAAAACATGAAAAAGATACTTTAACTGCAGTAATTAACGCAAGAAATGCACTAAATACAGCATCAACTATCGAAGATGAAATGAAGGCAAACAACCAAATAACTGGTGCATTAAACAAATTATTTGCGTTAAGTGAAGCATACCCAGAACTAAAAGCAAACGATAACTTCTTATCATTGCAAAAAGATTTAAAAGATATCGAAGACAAAATATCTTATGCAAGACAATTCTATAATGATACTGTAATGACTTACAACAACAAAGTTCAAATGTTTCCATCAAATATAATTGCAAAAATGTTTGAATTTAAAGAAGAAAAATTCTTTGAAATTGAAAATAAAGAAGAAAGAGAAACTCCAAAAGTTAGTTTCTAAGACTTACTTTGGTAAGTCTTTTCTTATACAATAAGGAGTGAATATGAAGAAAATAATATATGGATTAGTACTATTCCTATTTGGAACAACAAGTGTACTAGCAAAAAATAACATCTACAATATTGATATGAATATATATCTAGATGAACAAGGTAATGCCTTTGTTACCGAAAATTGGAGTGTTAAAGGTAGCGATGGAACAGAGTGGTATAAAGGTCTTAAAAATATGGGCTTAATGGAACTTAAAGATTTCAAAGTAAGTATGGATAATACCCCTTTAACAGAAAAAGATTGGGATATAAACGAAACTTTAAGTGAGAAAAAAGGTTTCTACGGAATAAACTATACTGACGGAGGATTAGAGTTGTGCTTTGGTAAATATGACTATAAAAAGCATATATTTACCCTTACATATACACTAACTAATGCAGTCTTTAATACTGAAGACTCACAAGTATTTTATAATACCCTAATAGATAGACTAAGTAACGTTAACTTTGAAAATTTTAGTGTTAATATATCATCTTACTATGATTTTCCAGACACTTTAGATGTATGGGGATATGGATATAAAGGATATGCTTATGTAAATAATGGAACAATAAGTATGTCAAATGAAGAAAATACTAAAATGAAAGATAGTTATGTAGTATTACTTGTAAAATTTCCACAAAATACATTTGTAACAGAAGCAAGTTATAGTCATTTTAAAACATTTAATAGTGTTTATGAAACTGCAGAAGATGGCTCATTTGATTATGATTATGAAGAAAAAGCTTCCATTTTTGAAGTAATATTTGGCTTAATATCAACTTTTGCACCTTTCATATTTATAGGAATACTTTTAGCATCTCTATCAAAAAACAAATATGGATTTAAAAATAATAAAGTAATAGACAAAAAAAATACTCCATACTTTAGAGAAATACCATGTAATAAAGATATATATTATGCAAATACATTAACAAAATTAAATATAGAATTGTTTAATAAATATAAAGAAACAAATATTTTAGGAGCTATTATCTTAAAATGGGTAAAAGAAGATAAGGTAGTATTTAAAAATATTGAAAAAGGTATATTTAACAAAGAAACAAGTACTATAGATTTAACATTAAATCCAACGTTCGATAATGTCTTAGAAAAAGAATTATTTGATACAATGTATGAAGCAAGTAAAGATGGTATCCTAGAACCTAAAGAACTAGAAACATGGGCAAGAAAACATTATAGTAAATTCTTTAACTTATTTGAAAGAATAAATAAAGTAGAAATGATAAAATTAGAAAATGCTAACCATGTTTACAAAAGAACAACTAAAGAAGAATGCAAATATAAAAATGTTATGGACGATACAATTTACGAAGAAAGCACTAAATTATATGGACTAAAAAGATATTTAGATGAATTTTCTAGAATAGATACAAAAGAAGTACTTGAAGTAAAATTATGGGATGAATATTTAATGTTTGCATATATCTTTGGTATAGCAGACAAAGTAGCAAAACAATTAAAAAATATGTATCCTGAAGTTTTAGCAGATTATAACTGTGATTATGATACATTAATATTTATAAATAATATATCTACAAGTACAGTACGTGCCGCAACAAACGCAAGAAGTGCTGCAGAAAGTTATTCTTCTGGAGGAGGCGGGTTCTCTTCAGGAGGCGGAGGTGGTGGATCCTTCGGCGGTGGAGGTGGCGGCGGAAGTCGTTAAATCTATCTAAAAAAACAATAATATATAAATGTTAATCGCTTCCAGGTTGTGCGAGCAATTAAATGATCCTGGTAGTAAAAGTATGAAAACCTCTGCCTTTTGGTAGAGTTTTTTTACATATTAAAACGTAAAATGTTAATTTTATAAAAAATTATTGTAATTTCAAAAAAACTATGATAAAATTATGTTAAGATTATAGATAGGAGAGATTATTATGGCATTAAATAAATTAAAAAAAATGATCACTGAAGAAGTAGATGATGAAGAAGAATATTATAATGCTGATAATGTAACCTTACCATCAAGTGGTAAAATGATTCTTTTAGAACCACGTGCTTTTTCTGAAAGTCAACAAATTGCAGATCATCTAAAAAAGAAAAACACAGTAGTTGTAAATATGAAAAGAGTAACACCAGACCAAGCAAAAAGAATAGTAGACTTCTTAAGTGGTACTGTATATGCTATTGGTGGAGATTTACAAAAAATAGGTGGAGGAATATTTTTATGTACTCCAAAGAACGTAGATGTTGAAGGTACAATATCAGATGACGATGGCAAAGCAAAGAAAAAAGAAGACTTAGAATTAGAATGGTAATCAAGATAGAGGTGACTTTATGAAGCGTTTTAGCATCACTGAAAATGGTTATGATATAAACGAAGTAAATAGATTCGTAGATATTGTAATTAGAAAATTAGAAAGTTTAAATAAAGAAAATAACAGTTATAAAGAACAGTTATCAGAACTTGAAAAAAAATTATCTTCAAGTCAAAATATAGATGAAAAATTATCAAGTGCAATCCTAGCGGCAGAAGAAGCAGCAGAGAAGATGAAAAGACTTGCCAAAGAAGAAAGTACAATGATGATTGAAGATGCAAAAAGAAATGCTAACGCAATAATTCATGAAGCATTAGTAGAAGCAGAAAAAACACAAAATGAAACTGCATACCTAAAGAAAAATATAACTGTATATAAAAATAGAGTAAAGTCATTATTACAAGCACAATTAGAAATAGCAGATGATTTAGATAGCATTAAATTAGACTAGTTGACATAACTAGTTTTTTTATTTATAATTAATTCTTGGGAAGTGATATTCTATGCAAAAACTAATATTAATAAAATATGGAGAACTAACAACTAAAAAAGCAAATAGACTACTTTTTATAAAATATCTAGAAAATGATATAAAAACTAAACTAAAAGGTTATAATATTAATATAATAAAAGATAACTCTAGAATGTTTATCGAAGTAGATAATAATTTTGAAGAAATAATAAGTATCTTAAAAAAAGTATTTGGCATCCACGAAATAGTAATAGCATACAAAGTAAAAACAGATGTAGATACCATTAAAGAAAGTGTTTTAGAAGTAGTAAGTAAAATACCTTTTAGAACTTTTAAAGTTGAAACAAAAAGAAGTTATAAAGAATTTCCCTATACTAGTATGGAATTTAATAACGTAATTGGTAGTTTAATTTTAAAGAGTATTGATAATATAAGTGTTGATGTACATAATCCAGAATATGAACTTAAAATAGAAATAAGAAATGACTACACATATATCTACGATAGAGAAATAAAGGGTAGTGGAGGTTATCCATCAAAAGTTGCAGGAAAAGGACTTCTTATGTTATCTGGAGGCATTGACTCTCCAGTAAGTGGATATCTTGCAATGAAAAGAGGAATAGAACTAGAATGTATCTATTTTGAATCACCACCACATACAAGTCCTGAAGCTAAAAACAAAGTAAAATCTCTAGTAGAGCGTCTTTGCGACTATCAAACCACTATCAAACTACACGTAGTAAATTTTACTAAAATTCAAGAAGAAATCTATAAAAATGCAGAAAGTTCTTATATAATAACTATTATGCGTAGAATGATGTATAGAATATGCGAAAAAGTATTAAAAAACAATAATATGTATATCCTAATAAATGGTGAATCTGTAGGACAAGTAGCAAGTCAAACAATAACAAGTATGAATGTAATAAACTCTGTTACTAATATTCCAGTATTACGTCCAGTATGCTGTATGGATAAACTAGAAATAATAGATATAGCAAAAAAAATAGATACATATAACATATCTATATTACCATACGAAGATTGCTGTACTATATTTTTACCAAAACATCCAGTAATTAATCCTTGTATAGATAAGTGTTTATTATATGAATCATTATTTAACTATGAAGAATTAATTAATGAAGCAGTAAATAATATTGAAACAATAAAAATAGATAAAACTACAAAAAAATTTGATATTTAAAAATAGAAATAATTACCATAAGAAAAATAGTATTAAAAAATGATTTTTTCACAACCTATTAGTGTAGGAGGTGAAAATCATGAATAACAACAAATTAGTAGTTCCAGGTTCTAAACAAGCAATAGAAAGAATGAAATACGAAATTGCTAACGAATTTGGTGTAAACCTTGGACCAGATGCAACTTCAAGAGCAAATGGTAGCGTAGGTGGAGAAATTACAAAAAGACTAGTTAAATTAGGACAAAGTCATATAAGTAATAACTACAATACACAATCTAAGTAAGTATTATAAAAGAGTAACTAACTTTTGTTACTCTTTTTTCTTTAACTATTAAAATATATTTCCAAGTATACCATAAGATATAATACTCATAATTATACCTGCCATAAGTACTCCAAGTGATATAAATATAAAACTTTTTTTCTTATCCATATTAAGAAGTACTGCAAGTAAACTACCTGTCCAAGCACCAGTCCCAGGAAGTGGAACTCCAACAAATAGTAATAAACCTAAATATCCATATTTATCAATTTGTTCTTTCTTACTTAATGATTTACTCTCTAATTTTTCTACTATCTTTTTTGTAGGATTCCATTTCTTTAGTAACTTAAATATACTTTCTATTAATAACAAAATAAATGGTACAGGAATTATATTACCTATAAAACATATAATAAACGCTTTTATAAATTCTACATTAAGTATAGATGCAGCAATAAGTCCTCCACGTAATTCTACTATAGGTAACATAGAAACTATAAATATAAGTATATTCTTGTTAATACCACTAAAAAGTCCAATAAAAAAATTAACTATTGATTCTGTCATTTTATTATCTCTCCCAACATAATTTAATACATAAACATTATAACGTATAGATAACTTTTTGTCTATATATTTGTATAATATTGATTTTTGTTTACAAATAATGTATAATTTATAATTAAGTGGGGGATCGTATGAGAAAGATAACTAAACAAATACCAAATATACTTACATTTACAAGAATAATAGCCTCTATTTTAGCAGGAATATTTTTACTAAATAATAGTTTTGCTATTGCTATATCGTGTTATATATATGGTGCAGTAACAGATGCTTTTGATGGTTTTTTAGCAAGAAAACTAGATGCAGTAAGTGAGTTTGGTAAAAAACTAGACCCTGTGTCGGATAAGATATTTGCACTTAGTTTAACAATTCCTGCGATAGTTCTAGGTAATTATGCACTAATATTATCTTTAGTACTAGAAACAATTATTGGAGTATTAAATACTTATAAAGAGTTAAATAATATGCACCCTCATACATTAATGATAGGTAAAGTAAAAACAGTAAGTTTATTTCCAACTATGATATTAGGATTACTTACAACACATATAAAAACTTTATATCCAGTGTTTTACACTTTCTTTGGAGCATCTACTATCTTACAAACTGCCTCAATTAAAGCATATAGCAAAACTGAAAAAGAAGAAAATGTTATCAATGTAGAAAAAACTAATGCTAATAATATAACTAATAACAATATAGATAATGATAAAACTAATAATTATAATCTAAATGAAAGTTATACCCCATATAACAAAGAAGAAAAAGTAAAAAAACTAGTTCGTAAAAAAGACTATAGAAAATAGAAAGAAGGAATACTTATGATAGATATTAATTTAATAAGAGAAAACAAAGAATTAGTAAAAGAAAATATAAAAAAGAAATTTCAAGATGAAAAACTACCTTTAGTAGATGAAATATATGACCTTGATATAAAATATCGTAAATCAAAAACAAAAGCAGATGAACTAAGAAGTAATATAAATAAACTAAGTAAAGAAATAGGTTCATTAATGCGTGATAAAAAAATTGATGAAGCAAATAAACTAAAAGAACAAGTAACAGAATATAAAAATGAAATACCCCTTCTTGAAGAAGAAGAAGAACATTTAGAACAAGAAATAAGAGAAAGAATGTTAGTTATTCCAAACATCATTGCTGATGATGTCCCTTTAGGAGAAGATGATAGTAAGAACGTTGAAATAGAAAAGTTTGGTGAACCATTCATTAGAGAGTACGAGATTCCATATCATGCAGATATTTGTGAATCACTAAATGGATTAGATAAAGATAGTGCAGGAAGAACTAGTGGTAATGGATTCTATTATCTTATGGGAGATATAGCAAGACTTCACGAAGCAACAATTGCGTATGCTAGAGATTTTATGATAAATAAAGGATTTACTTATTGTATTCCACCATTCATGATTCACAGCGATGTAGTAACAGGTGTTATGTCATTTCCAGAAATGGAAGCAATGATGTATAAAATAGAAAATGAAGATTTATACTTAATTGGAACAAGTGAGCACTCTATGATTGGTAAATTTAAGAATCAATTAATTGATGAAAAATCACTTCCAATTGCCATGACATCATATTCTCCATGTTTTAGAAAAGAAGTTGGAGCTCATGGTATCGAAGAAAGAGGATTATATAGAGTACATCAATTTGAAAAACAAGAAATGGTAGTACTTTGTCGTCCAGAAGACGCAATGGATTGGTACAATAAAATGTGGTCTTACACAGTAGAATTCTTTAGAAGTATGGATTTATCTGTAAGAACATTAGAGTGTTGTAGTGGAGATTTAGCAGATTTAAAAGTAAAATCATGTGATATTGAAGCATGGAGTCCTAGACAACAAAAATACTTTGAAGTAGGTTCTTGTTCAACCCTAGGAGATGCTCAAGCAAGAAGACTAGGCATAAGAATGAAAACAGAAAATGGTAACAAATACGTTGCAACATTAAATAACACAGTAATTGCAAGTCCTAGGTCACTAATTGCAATACTAGAACAAAATTATCAAGAAGACGGAAGTGTCCTAATACCTAAAGTATTACAACCATATATGGGTGGCTTAGAAGTATTAAGACCCAAACAACAAAAAAGTGTAAAGAATACATAAAATTATTGTGTATTCTTTTAAATTATATTATAATTATATTGAAGGATTTGATATAATGAAAAAAAGAGTTATAAGTGGTATATTTATTATATTAATACTAGGAATATGTATGTTTATAGGTAAATTACCATTCTACTTACTTATGAGTTTTATATCTTTAGCAGGAATATATGAATTCATAAACATTAAATATGATAATAAAAAGTTATTAAAATTTCCTAAATACATTACATATATATTTACACTTTTAATGACTTTAAATAATACATTTTATACTACAAACGTAGTAAACTTAATAATATTACTAATACTAAGTTTAACTATACCATTAGTAATATATAATGATAAAGATAAATATAATATAAATGATACAATGTATCTAATAGGAACATCCCTAATATTATCTTTAGCATTTAATAGTTTAATCAAACTAAAAGATATAAATATATATCTATGCCTATATGTATTTATAATATCATTTATGACTGATACTTATGCTTATATTGGAGGGATGTTAATAGGAAGAAATAAACTAACTACTATTAGCCCTAAAAAAACAATTGAAGGAAGCGTAGTAGGTACAGTAATGGCAACAATTATAGGAAGCGTTTTCTATAACATACTAATTGGAGACCACAACTTATATTTAGTTATCCTATTTAGTTTAGCACTATCTATAGTATCTCAATTTGGAGACTTATTCTTTAGTGTTATAAAAAGATATTTTGATAAAAAAGACTATTCAAACTTAATACCTGGTCATGGTGGAATATTAGATAGATTAGATAGTGTTATATTTGTAACATTACTATTAGATTTAATAATCAGTATTTTTTAGGAGGATATTATGACAATTATATGGTTTATATTAATTTTAGGAATTATAATCTTAGTACACGAATTTGGACATTTCATATTTTCAAAATGGTTCAAAGTGTATGTATATGAATTTTCAATTGGTATGGGTCCAAAAATATTTAGTAAAAAAGACAAGAAAAAAGAAACAGAATACAATATAAGGGCAATACCAATAGGAGGATTTGTAAGTCTAGCAGGCGAAGAAGTAGATGATGACACAAAAATACCAAAAGATAGAAAATTATATAATAAAACGTTCATCCAAAGATTCCTAATAATGGTAGCAGGTGCTATGAATAACTTTATCTTATGCTTTGTGGTCTTATTAATAAGTGCCTTTATCTATGGTTCAATATCACAAAAGCCAATAATAAGCGAAGTAAGTAAAGATTATCCAGCGTACACTGCAGGAATAAAAGCTAACGATACAATATTAAAAATAAATAATGAAAAAGTATCTAGTTGGAGTGAAGTACAATTAGTAATTCAAACAACAAAAGATAACGAAATAGAAATAGAATTAAAAGATGAATTTGATAACATAAAAACAGTTAAAGTAACTCCAAAGAAAGTAGAAAATGAAGATGGTACAACAAGTTATATGCTTGGAGTAGGAATGAATAGAAAAGTAGAAAAAGGCTTTGTACCATCAGTAAAATATGCCGTAGATACAACATCATCATTATTTAAATTAATGTTTAGAACTCTAAAAGAATTATTTACTGGTAACGTTAAAGTAAAAGAATTATCTGGACCAGTAGGAATATATACCGTAGTAGGAGAACAAGCAAAACGTGGATTTGAAAGTGTATTATATCTAATTGCCTTCTTATCAATAAATGTTGGAGTAATAAATTTATTACCATTCCCTGCATTTGATGGAGGAAGAGTACTATTTTTAATAATAGAAAAAATTACTAAGAAAGCAGTACCTACAAAAGTAGAAAACATGATAAATAACATTGGATTCTTAATATTAATGCTACTTATGTTATATGTAACATTTAATGATATAGTAAGATTATTCTAAAAACAAAAGATACCAAACTACACCATTGTAGTAAAGTATCTTTTTTACTTTATAAAATTAAATTTCTTAACTAATCCATAAAAGTATTTATTAATAACTAAATCATAATCTTGTGGATATAAATATATCTTAGGATTAAAACTTATCATAGAAAACTGTGCTCCAACAGCCTCTTCATTAAGTGGAATAACTCCCAAATTAAACTTTCTATATCCCTTAGCATAATAATATCTTATTAATTCCCATTTTAAAGTAGAAAGCGAATGTATATCTCTATAACTATCATTAAAACCTTCCTCAATAAAATATATAGTCTTATCCATCTTAATTATTGCACAAGTAGAAATAATATCATTCCTAGCAATAGTAGAAAATAACTTTGAAGCATTCCTTACCTCATTAGTATATTTATTAACTATCTTATCAGACTTCATCTTCATATCAAGTAGTTTCTTACTATTTCTAATTTCATGATTAGCAATTCTTTCTTGTAACATATAGTTTCTTTCTCTTTCCTTATTCAACAATTCTTGTACATTATTTAAATACTTATTAGGATCCATCTTGGCAAAAAATATCTCAAAATTATCCTTAAAATTATTTCTAAGTCCCCTGAAATAATTAATATCATAACCAGTCTTTTTACTAATTAAACTATAAAACATATCTATATTATTACTCTTAAAACCACTAACACCCATAATTTTAGCGTCATGTATCTTCCTTTTTAAATTACGACTTATATTATTATATGTCTTATCTATATCTTCAATCTCAAGTATAGCCTCATATCTTTTCTTCGCATCATTAACCATCACATAACCATTGTCTTGAAAAACATTTGTATTACTTAAAATAGTACTCTTATTCTTATTAAATATCTTCCATACATAATTAGGTTCAATTCTCAAATATATATAATTAAGTCTTATTAAATACTTTCTAACCTCAATAGTAAAAGTATTAAATAAACTAATATCATTATAATTAATTAAATATCCCAAAGGAGCATAACCAACTTTATACTTATTTTTAATTAAATATTCCAGTATTAAAGTAGCGCCAATTACATTATCTTCTTCATCAATAAGTCCAAGATATAACTTTACATATCCATATTGTCTTAAAGTATCAGCATATTCTACAGTCTGTTTATAATTCTTTTTACTATGAATCTTAGAATAATTATTAAATTGACGTTCAGTTAAAGTAACAATACGCATAAATCATAATCTCCTTCCCAGAAGCATATTATATCAAATTATAAATAAAAAGTAAACAAAAATACCTTTAAAATTACCCATAATTATATTGATTAATTATAAGTATTTATGATATAATTTAAAGTAGTAAGGATGTGTAAAGAAAATGAACAATAATAAACTATTAGTAGTAGTATCAGTTCCTCTTCTTGAAGAAGAATATGATATATATATTCCCATAAATAAAAAGATAGGAACTATAAAAAATATAATAATAGAACAAATAGCATCCATAACTGAAGTAGATATATCTTTATTAAAACAATTATCATTATATGATAAATATACTACAAATATCTTACATAATGATATGTTAGTAAAACAAAGTGAAATATCTAATGGTTCAAAAATACTATTAATGTAAAGGAGAATATTAAATGAATGGATTAAACATAAACTATGAACAAACAATTCTTTTAGGAAAAGAAATTATGTCTAAAGCAGAAGAATTTGATGACGTAATAAAGAAAATTGAAGAAGTATTAGAAAATTTAAAACTAGTATGGCAAGGAAATGATGCCACTAAATTTATCGAAGAATTGACTAATGATACAATGGATATGAAATCATACTACAATGTAATAAATGATATTGGAATATTACTTCAATCTACCGCCCAAATGTATCAAAATGTTTCTAATAATAATATGTTTTAAAGGAGGATATATATGGATTTTACAAAACTATCTTATCAAGAAATATTAAATTTAGCATCTATTCTAAAAACATGTTCTATAAATTTAGATATGATGCTAAATGTTGAATTAAAAGAATTATTAAATAAAATAGGAGACGAAAACTTTTGGTCTGGAACTTCTGCCGAAGAACTAAAAGAAAGAATAAAAACTCTAGAAAACAAACTACCTAGTTATAACGAAAAATTAAATAATCTTGCAACAAAACTAGAATTAGTAGTAGATAATTATAAAACAGTAGATGAACAAGTCTCAAAAATGTAAGTATAAGTTTATAAACTAACAAGGAGGATAAAATGAGGGTATCACTAATAAAGAAAGATAAAATAAGTAATCTATTATTACCTAGTACTATAAAAGGAAATTATTGGATAACAGATGTAGATAAACTAGGTAATACAAAAAATTTAATATGTATTGAAGCATCTAATAACAATTGGAAACTAGTAGGAAATGAAGAAGTAAGCATTTTAGAAAATAATAACATTATCCCTTATACCTTCCTTTTAGAAGATAAATTCTATATATTAAAAACTGCCCTTGGAGATAATCTAATTATTTATTGCACAAAAACATTTGACTTATCTTTTTCCTTTTATGACATAAGTGCATATAAAGATAAAGAAATAACTATAGGAAATAATAACTCTAATACTATTTGTTTCTCTTCGGTAAATGTAATAGATAAACACGCTATAATTAAGTGTATAAATAATAATTATCTAATAGAGCCATATGGAGTAGTATATAAAAATGATTTATTAATAAGTGGTGTAGCACCTCTAGAAAATGGCGATACTATCTTTATAATGGGACTTAAAATAATACTTGAAATTAAAAATAATATTCCATACTTATCCGTAAATAACCCCTTAAACTTAGTAAGAACATCTTTAACTAAAAGTATAGATAACTTTAGTGATGAAGAACCATTCACAGAAAGTAATGAAGAATTAGATATAAGTTTATATACAGATGATGATATTTTCCATAAAAAGCCAAGAATTTTAAGAGAACCTGAAACATTAGAAATAAAAGTAGATTCTCCACCAGCAAAACAAGACTCAAGAGAAAGACCGTGGTTATTAACTGTAGGACCAATGCTAACAATGAGTATGGTATCTTTAATGAGTGCATATTCTGCAATAAATAATATGACAGTAAATAATGTTTCACTATCACAGTGTATGCCAACCCTAATAATAAGTGGTGCAATGTTAGCAGGAACTTTAGTATGGCCTTCAATTAGTAGAGCATACGAAAAAAAACAAAGAGCAAAAATAGAACGTATACGCCAGTTAAAATATAAAAAATATATCGAAGCAAAAAGAAACCTAATTGCCGAAGAAATAGTAAAACAAAGAAATATCTTAAATGATAATTACCCAGTACCTACTGAATGTGAAAGAATAATACTATCTAAAATGACAAGACTTTGGGAACGTCGCCTTGGAGACAGAGACTTTTTAGAAGTAAGCCTTGGACTTGGCAACAAAGAAATGAAAATAGATATTAAATATCCTGAAGAACATTTTACTATGACCGAAGATAACTTAAACAATGTAGCAAGAGAACTGGGTACAGAACCAAAACAAATGGTAGACGTCTCACTTCCTCTTTCCTTAGTAGACAATAATATCTTTGGTATTGTAGGAAACTATAATCAAGTAAAAAATTATATGTCACAGTTATTCCTTCAAATAATGGCATTTCATAGCTATGATGATTTAAAAATAGTAATGCTTACAAGTGATGATAAAAAAAGTAATTGGAACTATCTAAAAATATTACCACATATTTTCTCAAACGATAGACAAATAAGATTCTTTGGTACTAATACTGAAGAATATAAAGAAATATTCTACTATCTAGAAAAAGAGTATACTGAAAGAATAGATAAAGAAAGCAAAGATGAAGTATATAAACCTCACTACCTATTAGTCACAGATAACTTTAAACTAGTGAGAAATTTTGATTTCCTAAAAAAGATAATAAACATCAAAGAACCTAATGGTTTTAGTCTAATAATTCTAACAGAAAAATTAACTAATATACCAGATCAATGTAAAAGTTTTGTAAATTTATATCAAGAAAAAGCTGAACTATATGAAAACAAAGTAAATAGTAAAGTATTAACATTTAAAACAAATTTAAATAATATATATGATTATTATAAATGTGCTAAAATATTATCTAATATTCATCTAGATATAACTAGCGAAACAGATGGAGAATTACCACAAAAAGTAGGATTTCTAGAAATGTATGATGTTGGTAAAATAGAACAATTAAATGTAAGCGCAAGATGGAAAAAATCTAACCCGATAGAAACGTTGTCTGCCCCAGTAGGAATAGGAAAAAGTGGAGAAAAGATAGAAGTAGATACCCACGAAAAATACCATGGACCTCACGGATTAATTGCAGGTATGACAGGTAGTGGTAAATCAGAATTTATTATCACGTTTATTACATCTATGGCAGTAAATTATCATCCATACGAAGTACAATTTATCTTAATAGACTATAAAGGTGGAGGCCTAGCAGGAGCATTTGATAACGCTGAAGTAAAACTTCCGCATCTAGTAGGAACAATAACTAACCTAGATACAAACGAAATATCAAGAAGTTTACTTTCTATAAATAGTGAACTAAAAAAGCGTCAACAACTATTCAATGAAGCAAGGGAAAAGAGTAAAGAAAGTACAATAGATATCTATAAATATCAAAAAATGTATCGTGAAGGAATAGTAACCACACCAATATCACATTTATTTATAATAAGTGATGAATTTGCAGAACTAAAAAAAGAACAACCAGAATTTATGACAGAACTTATATCTACCGCTCGTTTAGGTCGTAGTCTAGGAGTACATCTAATTCTTGCAACTCAAAAGCCAAGTGGAGTAGTAGACCCCCAAATATGGAGTAACACTAGATTCAGAGTATGCTTAAGAGTACAAGAAAAATCAGATAGTACTGAAGTAATAAAAAAACCAGATGCCGCCCTTCTAAAACAAACAGGAAGATTCTATTTCCAAGTAGGATATGATGAAATCTTTGTAATAGGACAAGCAGCATGGTGTGGTATGACTTATAGACCAAGTGAAAAAATAAGAAAAGAACTAGACACCTCAATAAACTTTATAAATAACATTGGAGCAATAACTAAAACAATAGAAACAAAAAAAGAAGTAGTAAACACTTCTCCTTCCCTAGGGGAAGAATTAATCAATATCTTAAAATATATAGAAAACGTAAGTAAAGAAGAAAATATCCATGTAAAACAACTATGGCAATCAAGAATACCAGATGTTATTTACTTAAATGATCTAATGAAAAAATATAATTATCAAAAAACAATGTATACTATAAATCCAATTATTGGAGAACTAGATAACCCAAGTATGCAAAGCAAACACTTACTTACTCTCCCAATAACAATCGTAGGAAATTCTCTAATATATGGTATAACAGGTTCAGGAAAAGAAAACTTACTTACCACAATTATCTATTCATCAATGATAACATATACTACTAAAGAATTAAATTATTATCTAATAGATTTCGGTTCCGAGTCTCTTAGTATGTTTAAAAATTCCCCAATTATGGGAGACATAGTACATAATGATGAAAGAGAAAAAATAGATAATCTCTATAAGATGCTAAATGAAACAATTGAAGAAAGAAAGAAACTATTTATAGACTATGGAGGAAACTATACAACATATATTAAAACAAGTGGTAACATACTACCATTAATCGTAGTAATAATAAATAATTTTGAAGCATATATAGAAACATACGCGAGTGACGAAGAAATATTAAATATTTTATCAAGAGATGGCATAAAATATGGAATAAACTTTATACTAACAGTAAATACTCCAAATGGTGTAAGATTTAAATTAAAGCAAAACTTCAATAACAGTATCGTTCTAGAACAAAATAATGATGATGATTATGGAACAATCTTAGGTAACGTTAGAAAGAAATATCCATCCAAAATATTTGGCCGTGGAATAATAAAGAAAGATGACAATATCTATGAATTCCAAACAGCATATGTTACAGAAAAAGAACAAATCCAAGAAACAGTTAAAAAAATATCTTATGATTTAATGGAAAAAGAAGAAAAAGCAAGAAAAATACCAGTACTACCTGAAGTAGTAAGTTATGAAGATATAAAATATACTTTAGGTAAAACCCCTAACTTAGTAATTGGCTTATCTAAAGAAAATTTAAGTGTAGTAACAATAAATCATATCAAAAACTATGTAACTCCAATACTATCAAATGATATAACAAAAAACTATAACATAATAACACCATTAATTAATGAACTGTTATTCTTAAACTATTCTAATATATCTTTAATTAACACTGAAGACTTCACTATAGACCCACTATATAAAAAATATATAGAATATATTGATACTAATTATGAAGAATATATAGATAAATTATATAACTATGTAGTAGAGTGTGATACTAAGTATAAAGAAAGTGGTAATGATAAATCTATATTTAATAACATAAAGAAACATACAATATTTATACTAGGTATTGGAGAATTGTTAGGAAAATTAAATATGGATTCTAAAAAGAAATTATCTACAATCTTCGATAGTGGTAAAAATCTTAATATTTTATCATTCATATTAATAGATAGTATAGATAAGTTTAAGAAAGTAGAATTAGAACTATGGTATAAATCTGTATCTACTCAAAGTGACGGAATATGGATAGGCCAAGGAATAAATGAACAATTTAGTTTAAAAATATCTACCAGAAGTCCACTTCTTAAAGAACAAATTAGTGATAACTATTGCTTTGTAATAACTCGTGGAGTGCCAACTCTTGTAAAATATATAACTAAGTTTGATGTTAATTTAAAATAGATGTCTTAAATGGCATCTTTTTTCTAAAAAATAACCACAAATTTATTTACAAAACTATTAATTTATGATAGTATATTATTGGCTTTTCAAAAAATACACACGATTTACGGACTTAAATGCCTAGTGCTTAATATAAGTGGTGTTTAAGGATGAAGTATCGGCGGAAAAACAAAAGGAGGAAAATAAAATGGCAGTAGTGTCAATGAACAATTTATTAGAAGCTGGAGTTCACTTTGGTCATCAAACTAAAAGATGGAATCCAAAAATGAAAGAGTATATCTACAACTCTCGTGATGATATTTATATAATTGATTTACAAAAAACAGTAGAAAAAATGGAAGAAGCATATGCAGTATTAAATAAAATTGCTGCAGATGGCGGAAAAGTATTATATGTAGGAACAAAAAAACAAGCTCAAGAAGTTTGTAAAGAAGAAGCTGCAAGAAGCGGAATGTACTACATGACTGAAAGATGGTTAGGAGGAACATTAACTAACTTCAAAACAATAAGAAGAAGAGTTAACCGTCTAGAACAAATTGAAAAAATGGAAAAAGAAGGTATATTTGAAAAATTACCTAAAAAAGAAGTAGCAGGACTTAAGAAAGAATACGAAAAATTAAACAAAAACTTATGTGGAATTAGAGAAATGACTAAATTACCTGAAGCAGTAATTATAGTAGATTCTACAAAAGAATATAATGCTATTCATGAAGCAAAATTACTTGGTATCCCAGTATTTGGTCTTATAGATACAAATTGTGATCCAGATGATGTAGACTATGTACTTCCAGGAAATGATGATGCTGTAAGAAGTATCAAAGTAGTACTTGGTGCATTAACAAATGCAATCGTTGAAGCAAACGGTGGAGTAATCGTAGATTACGTAATGGAAGACGAAACAAAGAAAAATAGCAAAAATTTTGAAAAAGTATTCGATAATAAGAACAAGAAAAGCACTGAAGTAAAAGAAACTAAAAAAGAAGAGCCAAAAGAACATAAAGAACCTAAAATTGACTTAAATATTCTTACAGTTACAGAACTTAGAGAACTAGCAAAGAAAAAAGAAGTTAAAGGTTATTCAAAAATGAAAAAAGAAGAATTAATTGAAGTTTTAAAATAATGGAGGAATAAATATGATAAGTGCAAGTATGGTAAAAGAATTAAGAGAAATGACTGGCGCAGGAATGCTAGATTGTAAAAAAGCACTAGAAGCAACAAATGGTAACATGGAAGAAGCAGTTACATGGCTTAGAGAAAAAGGTATAAGTAAAGCAGCAAAAAAATTATCAAGAATCGCTGCTGAAGGACTTGCTTATTCTAAAATATCAGGTAATAAAGCAGTTATTGTAGAAATAAACTCTGAAACTGACTTCGTTGCAAAAAACGTTGAATTCCAAAATTTAGTAAGCGTTATCGCAGAAACTATATTAAATAGCAATGCCAAAACAAACGAAGAAGCACTATCTCTAGAAGTAAATGGGAAAACAATTAATGATTTAATCGTAGAAAAAATATCTACAATTGGAGAAAAATTATCTTTCCGTAGATTCACTCTAGTAGAAAAAAGTGATGATGAAGTATTTGGTACATACAAACACATGGGAGGAAAAATAGTAACTCTAGTAGTACTAAAAGGAAATGATGAAGAACTTGCTAAAGACGTAGCAATGCAAGTTGCAGCAATGCGTCCATTATACCTAAACCGTGAAGAAGTACCAAGTGAAGTATTAGATAAAGAAAGAACTATTTTAACTGAACAAGCAGAAAACGAAGGATTAGATGAAAATAAGATTCCAATGATTGTAAACGGAAGATTAAATAAATACTATGAAGAAGTATGCTTAGTAGACCAATTCTTTGTTAAAGAAAACAAAGTAAAAGTATCTAAATATGTTGAAAGTAAAAATAGTGAAATCTTAAGTTTTGTAAGATATGAAGTTGGCGAAGGAATGGAAAAAAGAGAAGAAAACTTTGCTGAAGAAGTTGCAAAACAAATGAATGCTTAAAAAATAAAGAAATTCAGTATTTGAGTTTCTTTTTTTTTGAAGAAAACTTCCTCTTTACTCACAAAAAAACAAATAAGTTTACAAAAATAACTAATAAGTAGATATAACAAAAAATATCTATTTTTTCTTATATCCACAAATAAAATATCATATAAGTAATAATATTCAAAATCAAAAACCTTTTTTAACATCTTTTTTCCTTTTTTGCTCAAAAACACTTGACCTTTAAGTAATAGATATTTATAATATAAAGTCAACTACGAAAGTTATGCCTAAGTAATAATTTCTAAATTAAAGTAATATATTTATATATAGGATAAGGGTGATTTGGATGAACAATAAAGAATTGAAAAAATTAAGTAGAAAAGACTTACTAGAAATAATACTTGCTCAAACAAATAGAATAGAAGATTTAGAAACAGAAAATAAAAAATTAACAATAGAATTAAATTCCAAAAAAATAGATATAGAATCATCAGGTTCTTTAGCAGAAGCAGTAGTAAAACTAAGTGGCATCTTTGATTTAGCACAAAAAACTGCCGATGAATATGTAAGTCTTGTTAAAGTAAACACTAAAAAACAAGAAACAAAAATGAAAAAAGAATTAGAAAAAGAAAAGAACAAAATTATAAAACGTACCATAAAAGAATGCGATAAGAAAAAACAAGAAGCAGATAATTATATGAAAGACGTAGAATTGAAAGTAAAAAACTTTATTGAGTCAAATAATGCCAATATAACTATCGGTGTAAGAAAAACAAAAAGAAAGAAACAAACAGTATGAAAAAAAATAAAGATTTAAAACAATTATCTTTGTCTAAAGAATTTTTACAAGAAGAAATAAAAAAAGAAACATATAAAAATAAATATACTAAAGTATTAAAAAGTACTATATATGTTCTAATAATAATCATTGCAATATCTGCACTTGTTGTAACACTAATCATGCCAGTACTCGAAGTAAATAATACTACAATGAATCCTCTACTAGATAATAATGATATAATAATTTCACTAAAAACAAAAACTTTAAACAAAGGTGATGTAATTGCCTTCTATCAAGGTAACAAAATACTAATTAAAAGAGTAGTAGCAACACCAGGAAATTATATAAGCATCGATGAAGAAGGTAATGTCTATGTTGATGGCACACTTCTTGATGAACCATATGTAACAAATAAACAAAAAGGAGAAACAAATATTGAATTTCCTTATCAAGTACCAGAAAATACATACTTTGTATTAAGTGATGAACGAGATAAAACAACAGACTCAAGAAATGAAGATATAGGATTAATAAAAAAAGATAACATAATAGGTAAAGTAATATTTAGGGTTTGGCCATTAAAGAAACTAGGGGCAATATAATATAAAAATTCAGGGAGGTTAACATGAAAAAAAGACACAAAATATTAGCTATTTTATTAACAATCATGATGGTTGCAATTCCTACTATAAATACATTTGCAAGTCATTTAGATGGTTACAAACAAGTAGCAAATCTAGGAGGATGTAATAGTAATTCAAGTGATGGAGTTACAGTATGTAAAACAATTAGTGAATCTAACTTAGAAAACTATTTTGATATTACATTATCTGTTGAAACTACCAGTAAAATTGAAGAAATAACTAAAGCCCAAGATTTAGCAGTAGTACTTGTTATGGATATTTCTAACACAATGAATTATGATTTAACAAGTGACCAAGTTGGAGGGACTGACTCAAGATTAAACGTTGCAAAAAGTTCTGTAAAAAACTTTATAAGTAAATTTTATAATTACTCAAAAAATAGTAATGCCATAAGACAAATAGGATTAGTAACATTTAATAGAGATTCAAAAGATGTCTTCACAGGATTACAAGATGTAAGTACAACAACTAGAGATACCTTAGATAAAAAAGTAAATGCAATAACTGCTCCAGGAGTCGTTGGAGATACCCAAGAAAATAGAGAAATAAGATGGACTAATATGGAAGCAGGCTTAAAAAGAGCAAATAAATTACTATCATCAACAAGTGTAAAAAACAAATACATAATCTTTTTAACAGATGGACTACCAACAACTTATATAGAAAGTGGTTATAAAGGATATACTCCAAGACTAGCAACTCATGATAAAAGTAAAGGATATGTTAAAGGTAATTTCTATAACTTTGAAATAAATAAAAAAATATCTTCAGGACTAAATGATGGTACAAACTATAGTGAATTAGGAGCAAGAAAAGCAGAAACTTTAGCGTACAATATGAAAAATAATGGAATAAAAATTTATTCCATTGGAGTAGGTATAACAGGACAATATACAATGTATCACTTACAGTATAATGATAATGGAAGCCACGCAAATACAGTAGATACAGATACAGAATTAAATAACTATAACTATACAACAAATGCTACCTATAAAGTTCCAAGATATTATACCGTATTACCTGGAGTAGATGTACCAAGCAAAGATGCAAACACAAATGTAAACGTAAAAAATAAATATAACGATACATCATACTATAAAACTTGGTTAAGCGAGTATATAGGATCAGATAACTTAGGAACAAATGAGAAAAATAGAAAGTATTATTATGATCCTGATAACAAAGAAGCACTAGAAAATGCTTATACAAAAATATTCGAAGACATCAAAGAAATGACAAGTCAAGAAATAAATGCTTCATGGGTAGCCGAAGACCCTATGAATGCATCAGGACAAACAAATAATATTGAATTTGTAGGTATCTATGATGATAACTTGGTATTAAAAGATAAAATAAATATTGCAAACGATAACGAAAGCGATACAGCAAGTTATAATAAAACTAAAGATACCATCTCATGGGACTTAAAAAACTCTACAAGAACAGAAATAACTAAAGAAGAAAATGGTAAAGTATTAACGTACTATAGATATGAAGTAAAATATAGAGTACGCCTTGAAAACGAATTAACTAACTTTAATGAAGAAAGTATTTATCCAACTAACGGTAAAACATATCTAGATTATGTAGTTATGGAAAAAATAAATAATGAAAATATAAGAAGTGAAAAAAGAACAATAGACTTTCCTATCCCTGAAGTACTAGGATATCTTGGAGAATTAACATTTAATAAAATATCTAATTATGATAATATGCCACTAAATGGTATTACCTTTAGATTAGTTCATGATAGTAATTGTCCATGTATGAAAGAAAGAAAACATATAGATGAAAATTATTCTATGGATAGTACTTCAAATAATGGAGTAGTAACATTTAATAAAGTTCCATCTGGACATATCTATAAATTATATGAAGTATCTAGTAATAACTTACATGAAATAGATACTACTAAATATGATGTAAATATATCATATGGAGTAACTACTACAAATATTATAAATAATACTATAATAAATAAACATATAAGAAAGAATTTATCTGTTGAAAAACAAATTAAAGGTATTTACTCAAATAAAGAATTTACTTTTGAATTATCTGCTACATATAATGATACCCCTTTAGTAGGTAAATATAATATAGAAAAAAATGGTGTTACAAGTGAAATAGAATTTACCAATGGCAAAATAACATTTACTTTAAAGAATAATGAAAAAATTATTATTAAAGATTTACCATTAAGTATAAATTACACTATAAAAGAACTAGACACCAACGGATTTGTTGTTAAATATAAAGTTAATGATAATGATACAAAAGTATATGATGAAAACAATATAGAAACAATTAACTTAAATGACAACACTAACATACTATTTATTAATGTTTCTGGTTATGAATTACCAGAAACAGGAAGTAGTAGTACATTAATTTTGATAATAGTAGGATATCTATTATTAATAGGACCTATTATTTATATAGGATATGATATTTATAAAAAGAAAGGTAAAGCTGACTTTCTAGTTAAATAGAGTATCAAATAAGAGGGAGAAATAAACATGAAAAAAATAATTAACACATTATTGGTGCTTTTAGTAGCACTTGTACAATTAATTCCTTTAAACATAGTAAATGCTGCAACTATAAGTGGTAATGCTACAACTGAAAAAGGCACAATTACTATTGATAATGCAATTGAAGGAAAAACTTACACAATTTATAGAATTTTTGATCTAGAATCATATTCTTATGACAAAGATGACAAAGGTAACATTACAAATCAAGCATTTGTATATAAGGTTAGTACAAAATGGACTGGCTTTATAAACCAATCTTCAATCAAAGACAAATATATTAAGATTGACGAAGATGGCGTAGTTACTTGGATTAATGGTGCAGATGTAAGTACATTTGCTAAACTAGCAATAGCATACGCAAAAGAAAAAAACATAATAAATGATGGACAAAAAACAGCAGGTACATCAGCACTTGTATTTGATAACTTACCACTAGGTTACTATCTAGTAGATTCTACTGTAGGTACATTATGTGGATTAAATACAACTAAACCTAATGTTACAATTAGTGAAAAAAATGACGTTCCTACAATTGATAAGAAAGTAAAAGACATAAATTCTTGGGAAGATGAAAACAATGCCCAAATTGGAGATAAAGTAGAATATAAAACAACTATCACCGTAAAAAAAGGCGCAGAAAATTATGTTCTAACAGATACAATGACAAGTGGATTAACACCAAACCAAGATGTTAAAGTATCTATTGGAGATACAGAAGTATCAAGTGATAACTACGAATTAACATATACTAATACTGGATTCACATTAAGATTCAAAAATGAATATATATCTACTGTTCCAGTAGACACAGTAATAACAGTTACATATTCTGCAACATTAAATGAAAATGCAGTTATCTGTAAACCAAATGCATGTGGACACAATGACAACAAAACATATCTAGAATATGGAGATAATAATAAAACTAATGAAGATGAAACAAGAACTTATACTTATGAATTCAAATTAGTTAAAACTAAAAAAGATGGTACAGAATTAACTGGCGCAGAATTTAAATTATATGATGCTAAAACTAACGGGAACGAAATTAAAGTATTCGAAGTAAGCACTGGTGTATATAGAGTTGCTAAAACTACTGAAGAGTTAGCAAAAGCTACTACTATTAAAGTAGGTTCCGCAGTAATAGAAGGATTAGATAGTGATAAAACATACTATCTAGAAGAAACTAAACAACCAGATGGTTATAACATGCTAACTAGTCGTGTTGAAGTAAAACTAAATGAAAAAACAGGACTTGGAGAAACTACTAATGTTATCGAAGTAGTAAAAGAAGTAAAAAACTTTACTGGTACTGAACTTCCATCTACTGGTGGAATAGGAACAACATTATTTATTACTATTGGTAGTATCTTAGTATTAGCATTCGGTACTATACTAGTAACTAAATTAAGAGTTTCTAAAATGGAAATATAATAAAAATTTCAGCTTAAAAAGATATTAAATACTTTGGGGATATAAAAACTCCCCAAAGTACAATAATATTTTAAGGGAGGTAAATACTTATGAAAAAGCGTAAAACAACATTTATATTAGTCTTATTCTTTTTCATAGGCATTTTAATCCTAACATATCCTATGATTAGTGATTATTTTAACCAAAAGACACAGTCTAGAGTAATAACAAACTATGAATCATTATTAGATAACGTATATAAAAAAGATTACACTGATGAATTTAATAAAGCCTATGATTATAATAATAAATTAGCAAACTTATCAAACCCACTTTTAACTTATGATACATTAAGTAACTATAATGAAATATTAAATGTTAACTTAAATGGTATGATAGGTTATATCACAATAGATAAAATAAAAGTGGAATTACCAATATATCATGGTACAAGTAAAGAAGTATTATCTTCTTCAGTAGGACATATCGAAGGAACAAGTCTCCCTGTTGGAGGCTCATACACCAATAGTGTCTTATCTGCCCATCGTGGCCTTCCTTCATCAAAACTATTTACAGATCTAGATAAACTAGAATTAAAAGACACATTTACTATAACAGTACTAGATAAAGTACTAACTTATGAAGTAGATAAAATAGTAATAGTTAAACCTGATGAAATTGAAGAACTAAAAATAGATGAAAATGACTATGTAATACTAAGTACTTGTACACCATACGGGATAAATACCCATAGATTATTAGTAAGAGGAAAAAGAATAGAAAATATTAATATAAAAAAGAAATATATAACTACTGAAGCATTTAAAATAGATAACTTAATAGTTACCCCACTAGTAGCAATACCAATAATATTAATATTACTCTTAATAATAGTATTTAAACCAGTACAAAAAACTAAATTGAATATAGATAAATATATATATCCATCAAAAAAGGAGGACAAATAATGAAAAATATTAAATATCTAATAGTTTTATTATTACTACTAATTATTCCAACATATGCACAGGCAGACATTGTAGACTTTAACAAGAAAGGAACTATCACTATTGAACTAGTGGAAAGTACAGATAATACTAAAGTAAGTGATGCAGAAATTACTATATATAAGTTAGCAAACGCTACTGAAGTAGATAATAACTTATCTTTTAAGTATATTGATGAATTAAAAGACTGCAACGTTAACATAACAGACTTAAAAGAAGTAACTACTGAATTAAATGATTGTATAAAAGATAAAGTATTACCTAGTTATAATCTTATAACAGATGCTAATGGTACTGTAAAATTTAATAACCTAGACTTAGGATTATATCTAGTTAAAGAAACAAAAGTACCAGATAAATATTCTAGTTTTGACCCATTCTTACTTATGATACCTATGCAAATAGATAATTCTTGGACTTATGATATAGTATCTAACCCTAAAACAGATATAATTAAATTAATAGATATAATAGTAAAAAAAGAATGGAATAATGATACATCAAGTAAATTACCAGAATCAGTTACCATTGAATTACTAAAAGATAACGAAGTAATAGATACTATAAAACTAAGTAAAGAAAATAACTGGACTTATACTTGGGAAAACATAGAAAAAAGTGATAAGTATAGTGTAAGAGAAATAGATATCCCTGTAGGCTATACTCCTACATATAAAAACTATGAATACACGTTTATTGTAACTAACACAAATACCCTAATTAAAACAGGAACAAATACTATGTTTATAGAATTATCACTATTACTAGGATTAATATTAATAACTATAGGAATAATATATAATAAAAAGACTCATCATGAATAAAATAAGTAAATACCTAATATTACTAGGATTAATTCTTATTACCTTATCATTAACTCTATATATTAAAAATAAGTATGATGAATTTAATACAGGTAAGAATTCTAGTGAAATATTAAATATAATCGAAGATAAAATAAATGATAATAATGATAATGATAATAATGCTTCATCATTAGTAGTAAATATCTCAGGTAATGATTATATTGGAGTAATAGATATACCATCTATAAATATAAAACTCCCAATAATGTCTAAAACAGACTATGATAAATTAGCAATCTCTCCATGTAGATATTATGGTAATATAATAACAAATGACTTAGTAATATGTGCCCATGACTATGATAATCAGTTTGGTAAAATAGTATCTCTAAAAGAAGACGACATAATAATAATAACAGATATATCAGGAAATAACTATGTATATAAAGTAGTATTAACCGAAGAATTAAAACCTACCGAAGTTACAAGTATGATAGAAAGTTCTTTTGACTTAACACTATATACTTGTACTTATGGAGCCCTAAAAAGAATAACAGTAAGATGTAATAGAGTATATGATTATGTATAAAATCATATGCTTTTTTAATTAAGTATGATATAATTAAATTATCTAAAAATAAATAATAAAACGTATAGAAAGGTGATGAAATAACAATGACTACTATTTATTTAATTAGACATTCCGCACCCTTTGTAGAAATAGATAACTATGCAAACTATAAAGAAGTATTATGGACTGAATATAATAAAAACATGATATTGTCTTCTAAAGGAGAAGAAAACGCCAAAAAATTATGTAACATTAAAGAATTAAAAGGAATAAATGAAATATATGCAAGCAATTCTTCACGTGCCATCGAAACAGCAAAATATCTTGCAGAAAATAATAATTTAAAAATTAAATTAGATAAAAGAATTAATGAAAGAGAATTTGGAGTTAAATACATAAAAGATTTACCAGAATCCTTTAACAAAATATCTTTTAACGATAAATCATTCAAAATAAATGATGGAGAATCATTAAATGATGTAGACATTAGGTTCAAGTCTTTCATTAACGATATATTAGACAAAAACATTAATAAAGTTGCAATAGTAATGCATGGAATTATTTTGTTATCATATCTAAAAACAATTTGTAATCACTTTGAGTTTGATGGTAAAAATTTTGATATTAAATACAATAATAAAATAATATTAAATGGAACTCCAAAAAATCCAAGCATTTATAGAATTAATTTTGATAATAACAAAAATGTTATAGATGTAAATTATATAGAGTGTAATTATTAATAATGGGAGATAACTTATGAAATTATATGAAAGTAAAAATTGGGAAGTAGTATTTGTAGACTGGTGCCAAGAGTTTCCCGGAGACTGTATTATTTCTTCAAAAAAAGAATCATTAAGTGATTTATCTAATGAAGAGTGGACTGAGTTAGGTATGATAGAAAAAGAACTTGAAAAAACATGTAAAAAAATATTTAATGCTACTATGTTTAATTTTGTATGTTTAATGAATAATGCTTACAGAGATAAAGAAACTCCCCATGTTCATTTCCATTTTATTCCTAGATATGATGGTGAAAGAATAATTTTAGGTAAAAAATATAAAGATAAACATTTTGGATATAATCTTTGGAAATGGTCATTAAGTAAATTTAAAAGACAAAAAGATATTTTTACTAAAGAAGAAAAATTAAAAATATATGAAATGATGAAAAATGAATTTATGAAAAATAAATAGCAATACAAAAAGGAGTTGAATATATGCCAAGTTGGTCTGTACATTTAGCAATTGCTAAAAAGGTAAATAAAAAATTAAAATTAAATGATGATTTATTTTTATATGGTAATTTGATACCAGATGTAGATAAAGGTACTGCAATAACGAGGTATGAAGCACATTACTATAATGAAAAATTACCTTTTCCTACTGTTCCAAAAGAAAAGATGATAGATATAAAGAACTTTTTAAATGAATATAAGGAAAAATTAAATAATCCACTAATATTAGGTTACTATTCTCATTTGCTAACAGATCAATTCTATAATGAAAAAGTTTATACTTCTAAATGGGTGCAAGATGATAATAACAATATTATTGGTATAAGATTTAATAACAAAATATTGAAGATTGATATAGATGATAAAAAAAGACTAAAACGAAAATACAAACACAGAGATTTTGAATTGTATGGTAAATACTTATTTAATGATGGATGTGTTTCTATTCCTCAAAATATCAATTTAGTAAAAGAAAATGCTGTTTATTTAAAAGATAAATTTTTAACTGATGAACTTATAGATTATAGATTTAATTATTTGAAAAATGATTTTGCTAAATTCAATAGGTTAAGTTTATCAGAAAAACTATTTAAGCATAATTATAAACTCTTTACTAAAAAAGAATTAGATACGATTATGGAAGAGTGTATAGAAATGGTCATCAATAAAATACGAGAGGTTGGTGTTAATAATGAATAAAGATGATTATATAAAAATAGCACAAGATAAATTAAAAGATAATTCAAAAAAGATTATGATAAATCAAATAAATAATTATTATAATGCAAAGAAATATAATATTCCACAATCCAAATATTCTATTGGTGATGATGTATATTTAAGAAAAGGTACTTTATTACACGGAACATATAAAAATATTGATGGTTTAAAGGGCATATAAAAAGATGAATTAATATCTAGTTGGTTTATAGATGGTAGATTATCTAAATATCCGAGTTCCGTTGGTGTTTGGAATTTGAAAGAAGATTGTTTATTAAAAGATTATATTAATTTTTATAGTGGTGGTACGATTGAATATAAAAAATAGATGGTGAAAAAATAAAAACATCTGTAATTCCGTATAATGAAATGAAAAACATTATGAATACGATAGATACAAATCTTTGCTTTAGATGGTATATGGAACAAACTAAAGAGGCTAGGTTTTTACCAAGTTTAGTTCAAAATAAAGTTCAAGTTGGAATTATTTTTAATGGTAATAATGATGTAATAAAAGAATTACTTAAAGGTGATATTTTATCAAATGGTATTAGTGATGAAGATGTCAAAGAATTTGTTAATCCAGATTATTACGAAAAGTTTATTGTAGATAGAAAAGATAAAGATGATTTCTTTACTGATCGAGAAAGTGCTATTTTATTTGGTGTACCATCTAATTTAATTGAAGGAATATTAGTAGGAAGAGAATACGAAAAAGATCAATCTAAATTAAAGGAAATAAAGCAATTAATACCAAATGCTTATATTTGTAATTCAGATGGAAAGGTAATTATAAAATAATGACTACTATTTATTTAATTAGGCATTCAAAGCCAATGAAAGTTAATAACACTTTTAATAAAGATAATCTACAATTGCAAAATGAAAAGTCTTCTCTTTCAATTGAGGGAGAACAAATTGCCAAAGAAAAATTAAATAAAAAGGAATTTGATGATATCGATATTATATTTTCATCAAATTATGTTAGAACTATACAAACTGCAAAATATTTGTCTGAAAAAAATAATTTAGAAATAAATATTATTAGTGATTTAGGTGAGAGAAAATTCGGTATTGATTCTTGGGATGAGTTACCAGATAATTTTGAAAGAAAACAATTTTTAGATGAAAATTATAAACTTAATAATGGTGAGAATCAAAAAGAAGTTAGAGAAAGAATGTACTCTGTAATTATGAAAATATTAAATGAATATCCTAATAAGAGAATAGCTATTGTTAGTCATGGAACTGCAATTTCATATTTATTAAAAAAGTGGTGTGATGTCAATATTGTTGATGACAAGTTAAGATATATTTTTAAAAACGAAATAATATTAGATGGATATTTTAATTATTGTGAAACATTTAAATTAGTATTTGATGATGAAAATAAACTAATTGATATTAAAAATATAAAACTTGATTAGGTGGTGTTTAAATGAGCAAATTTGTAAAAGTAATGTTTGGAACTACAAGTGGAGCAAAAAGAGATTTTGAATATAAAATAAATGAAGTTAATGTAAGTAAAAATTGGAATCCCAATGCTGAAAATGGGAGAGATTTTGGTGGCTTTAATTATTGTAGTGAAGAATGTATATTAAGATGGTTACATCGTGGAGACACAATTTATGATATTGAAGTACCAAAATCTGCAGAAACAATAAAATTAGAAAGTGCCACAACAATATATAGAACTAACAAAATAATTATAAGTAACCCAAGAAAAGTTGATGATGAATTAGCACTTTACTTTTATAAAATATCTAAAATACCAGAAAAATCTTACTATAAAGCCCTAGCAGTTGTAAGTATTATGAATTATAAGAAAACTGCCTATAAAATACTAAAAGACAAAGTTAATAAAGATAATATAGATATCGTTTTAGAAGAATGGAATGATTTTATTTCACATGGTAATAAAAATGATAGAAAAAATATAAATCTTCTAGTAAATGAAATAGAAAAACAGTTATATGAAATTAAAAATGTATAAAAGTATTTAAAAAAATTACTAACCAAATAATAAAAAATAACACTATATAAATGAAAGGTGATAGATATGGATAAAATATTTGATGAATACTATTATAAAATATATAACTGGTCCATAAAGAAAACAAATAATAAAGAAGACGCTGAAGATTTGACTAACAGTATTTTCTTAGCAATATTTGAGTATCTTAACGAAAATATCAAAATAGAAAAACTAGAAAACTTAATATGGAAAATTGCACATAATATTTGGGCAAATAAAGCCAAAAAATATGTCAAGGAAAAAAATAATATTTCATATGACGATAATATAAATATTGGTTATGAAGAAAAAATGTTAGAGAAAGTTATTTATAAAGAAATAATTAATAACATAGAAAATATTGGACTAACAGACAAAGAATTAACATCATTTAGACTATACTATATTTTTGACCTTTCACTAAAAGATATAAGTAGCAAAATAAATAGTACAGAAAGTAATATCAAATACTATTTATACAGTGCTAGAAAAAAGATAAAGGAGAGATATTATGAATAATTTAAACCTAGATAAATATTTAAATATTGTAAATGAAGAAAAATTAAAAAGAGGATTAACAAATTACATTCCATTATATCCTATGCTAAGAGTAGAAAATGAAAAATTATATATTTGTGTAATGCTAACTAACAAAAAAGATAATGTTTGGAGTAGCAAAGAAAAAATAAAACCTGAATACTGGGTTCTAATTGATATTGATGAAGATAAAATTTTAGAATTCAATAAAACTATAGATAAAGATTTTGTAGTTTCACCATCTATAACTAAAAATACTAATAATAAACAACAAGAAATATCAAAATATACCATTAAGAAAGTACTACAATATAAAAATTACTTAATCGAAGATATAAAAAATGAAGAATTACCATTACAAAAGAAACTATCTAGTATTCTTGGTCATGAAATAGAAATAGATGGAGAAAAAGTAAATATAAATGATTATTTATTATCTAATCTAGAAGAAGATATTAAATCTAAAATCAATGATTTAGTAGATATTCTAATACAATCAAAATATGGTTCCATAACATTTTATTATGATAAATTATTTACAAGTATTATAAAGGAATATAAAGAAAGTATTACTATTGATAAAGAAAAAATTAAACTATGTATAGAAATCATGAACAACTATTATGATGGTGTAATTAATATAGATAACGTATTTAATATATAACATTAATTTAAAGGACTACTAAAGGTCCTTTTTTCATATAATTAACTGGTGATACTATGAAAAAGATACTAACTTTTATAATACTTTTATTTCTATTTATACCAAAAACTTACGCAAGTACAAATACCGCTGAATCTTATATTCTAATGGATATGAATACTAATAGAGTATTACTATCCAAAAATAAGGATAATCCTATGCTTATAGCATCCATTACTAAAATTATGACTTCCATTATTGTAATAGAAAATACAGACCTATCTAATATCATAACAGTAGATGATTCAATATTAAAAGCATATGGTTCAGGAATCTATATTCAAATTGGCGAGGAGATGACTGTTAAAGATATGCTCTACGGACTTATGTTAAGAAGTGGTAACGATGCAGCAGTAATGCTTGCAACATATATATCTAATAGTGAAGAAGAATTTGTAAAACTAATGAATGATAAAGCAGCATCTCTAGGTATGAAAAATACTCACTTTAACAATGCAAGCGGACTAGATGAAAAAAATGGTAACTACTCAACATCTTATGATATGGCACTTCTTACTAGTTATGCAATGAAAAATGAAACGTATAGAGAAATAGTAAAAACAAAAAAATACACCTCAAAAACAAATTATAAAACATACATCTGGACTAACAAAAATAAACTTTTAAACTATGACTACATAACCGGAGGAAAAACAGGTTACACTGAAAAAGCCAAAAGAACTCTAGTAAGCACTGCATCTATTAATAATATGAATCTAGTAGTAGTAACCCTAAAAGATAGTGATGACTGGAACACACATACTTCACTATATAACTATGCCAAAGAAAACTATACTTCATATAAAGTATTAAATAAAAGTAAGTTTAATATCGAAGAAGATAATTACTTCAAAGGAAATCTAATTATAAAAAATGATGTCTACATCCCTTTTAAGAAAGAAGAAACATCATCTCTAATAAGTCACATAAAATTATATAAACTAAAAAACTACAAAGATAACGATGTAGTTGGAGTAAATCAAATATTATATAAAGGAAAAGTAATATATGAAGAAAATATCTATATAGAACTAAAAGACATAAAAAAAGAATCACTACTAGATAAAATAAGAAGGTTATTTAAATGATTAACTATATCTGGGCATTCTTTATAATACTAGGAATAACTTATGGAATAATAACAAATAACATAAGCGTAATAAATGAAACATTAATAACTTCTGGTACAAGTGCAATAGAACTAATATTTAAATTAATCCCTCTAATGTGTTTATGGCTAGGAGTAATGAAAATAGCAGAAGATTCTAACCTCATTAATATTCTAAGTAAACACTTAAGTAAAATAATCTCTCCCTTATTTCCAGAACTAAAAGGTGACACTAAGTCTATAACTTATATATCTTCAAATATTATACTAAATATGCTTGGAGTAGGAAATGCAGCAACTCCCTTTGGACTAAAAGCAATGCAAGAAATGCAAAAACTAAACAAAAATAAAGATACTGCTTCAAGAAGTATGATAACTTTTTTAGTAATAAATACTTCTTCAGTAACATTAATTCCTGCAACTATCATAAGCCTAAGAGTACTAAATAATTCATCTAATCCAACAAGTATAGTCCCACTTTGTATAATATCAACATTTACTTCCTCATTAATAGGACTATTACTAGATAGACTATTTTATTTAATAACAAGGAAAAAATATGCAAACAATATCTAATATATTAATACCTTTAATAGTAGTATTAATAATTATATATGGCTTATTAAAAAAAGTAGATATCTATTCATCATTTATTGAAGGAGTAAAAGAAGGATTAACTATAAGTATAAATATCTTTCCTACCATAATGTCTATGATAATTGCAATAAACTTAATAACTAATAGTGGATTAATTAACTTACTTACTAACTTATTAAGTTATCCCTTAAAAATAATTGCTTTTCCCAACGAAGTTGTACCAATTGCGTTATTAAGACCCATATCTTCTTCAGCAAGTTTAGTATCTTTAAATAATATCTTAAAAGTATACGGACCTGATAGTTATATAGGTATGCTTTCAAGTATAATTCAAGGAAGCACTGATACTACTATCTATATACTAGGAATGTATTTTTCAAGTATAGGAATAAAAAAAATAAGATATTCCCTAATAGTAGGATTACTAGCAGACTTCTTTTGTGTAGTAGTATCAGTAATAATATTAAATATAATATTCTAAGAAAAACAACCCTAAAATAGGTTGTTTTTGCTTGAGTTAGAATTAGAGTTATTATTTTCTAATGAATTCTTGCAACTATTAGAATTATTCATACTATTAGTAGCATTCATACTATTCATAGAATTACTTTTCTTAGCTCTATTATTGCTATTTTTCTTAGCCATTTTTCATCACCCAATAATATTATTATCATGATACATAAATATATTCATGGTAAATATTTCTAAATCTTAAAAACAAATTAAAATATAAAAACGAAAAATAAAACCTCAAAAATCTTTTTAAGTTTTAAAATAAAAAAACATATCTTAAAGCAATTATTTAACGTAAAAGAAATATATATATACTATCATTTTGCGCATAAAAAAAGAAACATACTAGAAATCAATTAAAGTAAACGCAAAAAATAAATAATGAAAAATAAAACTTCTAATTGAAAAACTATTTTAAATATATTATAATTATATTATAGAAAAGTAGGAGAGATGATATTATGCGTGGAGTTACAATAGATGTAAATAATAACATAAAAACAAAAGGTGACATTAAAGAATATATAAAACCTCAAGTAATATATATACCACTAGAAAGTAAAACAGGAGTAAGTTATAAACATTTAGTTAAAGAAAACGATTATGTCTTTAAAGGAGATGTTGTCGCAGTAAATGAAAAAATAAATTTTCCCCTTCATTCATCAGTAAGTGGTTATGTAATCGCAGGTACTAAAAAAATAATGAATAATGGTAAAAAAATTAAATGCTTAGTAGTAGAAAATGACTTTAAAGAAAAATATAAAGACAAAGTAGGTAAAATAGAAAAACTAGATAACTACACTAAAGAAGAATTTATAGAACTTCTAAGAAACTCAGGAATTACAGGTCTTGGAGGAAGTGACTTTCCAACATTTTTAAAATATAATGGTAACAATGAAATAAAATATCTACTTGTAAATGCTGTAGAATGTGAGCCATATATAAGCTGTGATAAGAAAGTAGGAACTACCTACACTGAAGAAATTTTAGAGTGTGTAGATGCTATGCAAAACATAATGAAAATAAGAAAAGCCTATATCGTAATGAAAGAAACTAATGAAGAATTAAAAGAAAAATTTAAAAAATACATAAATACATATCCTAATATAAAGATAAAATTAGTACCGAATATGTATCCCGCAGGCTGGGAAAGAAATGTAGTTAAAGAAACTCTAAACAAAACATACGACAAATACCCAATAGAAATAGGAGCAATCGTACAAAATATCTCAACAGTATATGCAATATATGAAATGCTAAAAATGAAACGTCCTCTAACAGAAAGAATAATCACTATAACAGGTCCAGGAGTAAATAGTCCAGTAAATGTAAAAGTAAAAATAGGAGCATTACTTAGTGAAATAATAGAAAATATAGATGGGTATAAAGATATCAAAAAGCCATTATTTATTGCAGGAGGTCCTATGATGGGTAGTAGCCTTCCAAGTGATGAACTAGTAGTAACAAAAGATTTAAACTGTGTACTAGTAATTGATGACAAAATAGAACAAAACTATCCTTGTATCTCATGTGGAAAGTGTACTTCCGTTTGTCCAGTTCATTTACTACCAGTAGCAATAATGAAATACTTTAATAACGCCAATATTTTAAAAGACTTACACCCTGAAAAATGTATTGAATGTGGCTTATGTTCATATATTTGTCCTTCAAAAATAGAAGTAAGAGAATATGTAAGAATAGCAAAAGGAAAGGTGAAATAATGAAAGAATTTAAAACTAGAAATGGTAATTTTATAAAAAGTCCAAATAGCACTTCAAAAATAATGTATCATCTAATAATAAGTTTAATACCCATAATCATCTTTGCATTCTATAAAAACGGTATTTTACCATTCATAAAAGGTTTTTCTTCTGCATTAAGCGTCCTAAGACCTCTTACTTTAATAATAATTCCTGTAGTAATTTGCACCCTAACTGAATACCTATTTTACTTACTAAAAAAGGAAAAGAAAAGTCTAAACTATTTAATAACAGAATCATTTTCCATAATACCAGGACTGTTTATAGGACTAATAATTCCCTTAAATACCCCAATTTGGCTAGTAATAATTGCCTCTATTGTAGCAAGTCTAAGCAAAATGCTAATGGGAGGCCTAGGCAAAAACAAACTAAATCCCGCCCTAGTAGGAGGCCTAATAATAATCGTTTTTGCTTCATCTTATATAGGTACAAAAGGTGGTTATTTAAATAATTATGAACTAGACGCAATAAGTTCTTCAACACCACTATCTAATTTCAGTGCCGCGTCATATGTAGGTACTTATGATACAATTATAAAACCGTATGGTAGCATTTGGTCATTTGTAATAGGAAATATTCCCGGTGCTCTTGGAGAAACTAGTGCAATTCTTTGTATTTTAGCGTTTATTTATCTTACAATGAACAAAGTAATAAAGTGGAAAATACCAGTATTCTATGTTCTAACAGTATTTCTAATGACAACAATAATCGCTCTTACAAACAATATGGGATTATGGTATCCACTATTTAATATCTTATCAGGAGGCTTACTTTTTGGTGCAGTATTTATGGCAACAGACCCAGTAACAAGTCCCTTAACAGACCATGGACAAATCCTATCAGGAATAATCTTAGGTATACTAACAGTACTAATAAGATATCTAACATCATACCCTGAAGGAGTACTAATATCAATACTTATATTTAACATATTAACTATTTTAATAAATAGATTAAGTATAAAATTTAGTTTTAATCATAATAAAATATATAGAATAATAAGTATATCGCTAGTAACAGTTTTAGCACTATCTATGTCTTTTGTAATAAGTACAAGACTAGATAATAAAACAAGTATTGATGGACTAAACATAAAAGTAACTAATGTAGAAAAAAATAATGGTTATAATATCTATTATGTAACTAGTAGAGGTTATGCAGGTAAAACATCAATTAAATCTAAAGTAACAATGAAAGATAATAAAATTATAAATATTGAATTAATTAAAACTAGTGAAACATATATAAAAATGCTTGAAAATGATAATTATTTAAGTAAATTAATAACTAGTCAAGATGATTTAGATAATCTAGATGTAGTAAGTGGTGCAACATATACATCAAACTATCTAAAAGAATTAGTAACAGAAATAAAAAAATATGATAATAATAAATGAAAAGGAAGATGAATGATAATGTATTGTAAAAAGTGTGGTAGAGAATATAAAAGCAATGAAAAATTTTGCTATAACTGTGGTGAAAAACTGGAAGAAAAAACTGACATCAAAGAATTAAAAGAAGAAACTAATTCTAAAAAAAACAAAACAAGTCCTAAAAAGAAAAAAAGCACATTAAAATGGGCAATTATATCTATATTATTAGTATTACTCTTTGTATTTTCAACAGTCTTCTTCGTAACATCAATAGCTAAATATACACTTAAAGTAGCAGGATTAGAATATATTAATCTTGATATTGATAAAATACCAACAATGATAAAAGAAAATCCAGATATCACTATGGACAGTATTGATGTATCATCCTCTCATGGTGAAATAAAAATAGAAGCAACATATAATTATGATTTATATAAATATGATATGATAAATAAATATAGTGCTTTTCTTGAAGATAATGGTTTTATTTGTGTGGAAGATAATTATCCAGATTGGTTCTTAATAAAAGAGTCAAGTAACAAAGAAAAAGTAATAATAATAAATATCTATGAAAACGAGGACAATACTTTTAGTGTAGTATATGAATTAAAATATGGTAAACTAAGTGACTATGTAACAATACCTGAAAGTAAAAGAGTAGGCAAGGATTTATATGGCTATATAGATTTAGATGATACATATACTGAAGAAGTAGATAATGGATTATTAAAGTACTATAACAATAAAGATTTAGTAATGTTATATTATGTTGATAATAAAGAAATATCTTTAGAAGATTATGTAAACGAAATAAGAAGATTATTAGTAGAAGAAGATAATGCAACAGAGCCAAATTTAATTGGAGCAACTATAGATAATTATAAAGCATATCAATTATCAGGTGAAATAAAAAAAGATAATCTCTATTTTGCTATTTGGTGCTTTGCTGATGAAGATGGAATAATCCATTATATAGAAATAGATAGTTCTAAAGAAAATAGTGAAACATTTTCTAAAATAAGTACATATAAAGTAAAAAAATAAAATTTATAAAAACTAAAAAACGATTAAACTAAAAAAAATTATAACCGCTTCTAATTTAGAAGTGGTTTTATTTATTTAAAACATATAATATAAAAGTAAAAACAATACTAAAAATTTAAAACAGAAATAAAAATATAGAATAAATTTAAAATAGTAAAAATTAATGAAAAAGTTAAAATGTATTCTAAAAAATCTAAATAATAACGGAAACATAAATATAAATTTTTATAATTGCATATGAGCAAAAAGTATAAAAAACCATAGAAAAAATAACACTTAAGTTAATATTGTGAAAAAAAGAAAAAAATTTAAAAAAAAGTATTGACATTATATATAAATTGGGGTATCATTAATTTACGTTTCAAGCAAAAAACGACAAAGTTTGAGCAAGAAATAAAAAAAGTTAAAAAATATAAAAAAGTGCTTGACAAGCAAGCATAAAGATGTTATATTAATTAACGTGCCTTGAAAAAAAGGCGAGAGAAATAAAGTTCTTTGAAAACTGAGCAAAACGTCAATTTGAGTAGCAGGAAAAAATAAATAAAAGCGAACAAAAATAAAAGATAATTTTTTTTTGGAGAGTTTGATCCTGGCTCAGGATGAACGCTGGCGGCATGCCTAAGACATGCAAGTCGAACGAGAGAGCCTGATGAAGTTGGAGTGCTTGCACAAAGATGGAAACAGATACTTTCTAGTGGCAGACGGGTGAGTAACACGTGGGTAACCTACCTTAGTGATGGGGATAACAGTTGGAAACGATTGCTAATACCGAATAAGATTTAATGAGATATTATTAAATTGAAAGGAGCACTAAAGCTTCGCACAAAGATGGGCCTGCGGCGTATTAACTAGTTGGTGAGGTAATGGCTCACCAAGGTAACGATGCGTAGCCGAACTGAGAGGTTGAACGGCCACACTGGGACTGAGACACGGCCCAGACTCCTACGGGAGACAGCAGTTAGGAATATTCGTCAATGGGGGGAAC
>CAKPLY010000004.1 GCA_934167825.1 uncultured Bacilli bacterium | reverse complement strand
GTTCCTGAAGTATCGTTGTATGGCATACCATAAGGGACATTCTTATTCAATGTGTGACTGTGACTCGGCATTTCATTTATTGTAAGTTTATGAGTAGCTTCTCCACCGGTACTATCTGTCTTATAAGTATTATCATCTGCACTTAATAAAAATCTTCCTTTTATTCTTTCCCAACTTCCTCCAAAATATGCCGATGGATCTGTTGATGAAAAAGAAATATATACACTTCCAATCGGATAGTATGAGCATGGATATACTTTTTCATTATTTTTATTTCTAAATACTATAGCTCTACTCATGCTGTTCGCCTCCACATATAGACAGCCATATATGGTGGTAATGAGTTGGTATTCGTAGTCTTAGCATAAATACTATATTTTGCTGATGATTGAGATTTACTTGCAGAGTTAATACCCGTATTTCCTATACCTGCATCAGGAATTCCTGAATCCGAACTGCCTTTTTTCCAAGTTCCTGTTTCATAATCATATAAACTAATGGCATTATTATCATCTCCTATTAAAACTCCGTAATAAGGATGAAATCCTACCCTATATCCATGATTATGTGTAATGCTACCACCTGTTGAACTTACACTATATGATCCTCCTGCACCTATTAAAAACTTATCCTTTATCAATTCCCATGTTCCTCCAAAGTATGTTGATGGATTTGTATCATTCAAAGATAGATAAATGCTTCCAATTGGCATGTATGGACATGGATAGATTTTCTCATTTTGTCGGTTTCTAAAAACAATACCTTTACTCATGCTGTTCGCCTCCAAACATAAACACAGATATATGGTTGAAGATTTCCTGCATTACCATCTCCGGTATTATTTATAGTATGTGTATGTGTTCCTGCTGTACCCATTCCTCTTATTCTATATCCATTTTGATTATCATTAGCTGAATAGGTACTTTGGTTTGCTTCCCATTGCCACCTACCAACAGCTATTGTTTCATTTTGATCAGTTTTATGAACATGTCCTCCTGACGAGTTCATGGTATGATTGTGAGATTGCAGATATTTACTACCACCTATTTTACCTACTGTTTTAAATTCAGTTTGATTCTCATCTATACTTACTATTGTTCTTCCTTTACCGTATCTTTCCCATGTTCCTCCAAAGTATGTTGATGGGTTGGTACTATCTGTAGTAAAAAAAATACTCCCAACAGGAAGATATGGACATGGATATATTTTTTCATTGTTCTTATTTCTAAAGACTATCGCTCGGCTCACATTACCACCTCGCTATTTCATCATATTCTAACACCTGTATTCCATTTAACTCTAATGATTCATTGTTAGTAGGAAAGCAATTTATTCCCACTGATAATTTCTTAGTATCAATAAATAAAATAAATCTACCTTTAGCTAAGACTATATTGTATGTTGTAGTTCCAAATCTATCAGTTATAATGATTTTAAAATCCCAAGCATAATCTTTACTTAGTGATAAGGTTTTTCTTGTGTTATTATTTATCGTTGTTTGTGATGAATATGATGAGTCTGTGGTCTTTTTATATTGATAGTTAATAGTTATTGAGTTTTGCGAATCTACACTTGAATATGTTGCATTTACCGTAAGGTAGCTTTCATCCTCATAATTATTCTTTCTCTTTAATGATATTATTGCTGTTGGTAATACCCACGCTAGAAACTTAACTGTTTTTGATATTGTTGTTGTATTTCCTCTACTATCTACAGTTTTTACTGATAAGGTTAAATCATTAGCTGAGTTTATTACTCCAAAGTCTATATTACCTGCTGAAGTGATTGAGTTTGTGATCCCATTTATTGTTGCTTCATACCTACTGATACTTGCACCTTTTTTTGCTGTTGCACTTGTTATTGTAACTAATAGATTTGATAAACTTTGAACTAATTTTTGATTGTTTCCTGTTACAGCTACAGTTGTATTATTACTATCCTTGTACGAAACATTATCTGATGAAAATGTTGGATTTCCATTCACTATTGTCATTGTTTTATTCAAAATCGAATAATATGTATTTCCACTTATTACTGTTCTTAAATAAAACTTAACACTCAATGAGTTGCTGTTTGGACATGCATTCCTTAAAACATTTCTTTCTGCTTCTGTAAGATTAAAAGTGTATAAAGAACCTGTTTTACTAACTGCTCTATATCCAACATCATCTTTTGAGCCTGTAAGCGATATACAAGCATCTAGTGAACTTACACTATTTCCTGCCGGATTAGAATATCCTATTGTAGGACTAGCTTCATCATTAAAATCAGGTGCCGATGTTAAATTAGCCTGTCTTGGTATTTTTGTTAAACTAATGCTTCCTGTATAACTATTAGATCTGTTGTAATAAACACATCCATTTAATTGAAAGCCAACATTTCCTGCTGTACCATCAGCATTATGAGCTACTGTTATAGTTCCTGTTACTGATCCTGTTTTTGCAGGGAAGTTATAACTATTCCAATAGGTTGTTTGAGTACCATATTTTTGTTGACCGTTTACCCATACTCCCCAATTGTAAATTGTATAGTAATTAACATTTCCACCAATTGACTCTAATGTCCATCTAACTGTTGAGGTATTATTAGCGATACTATATGATTCTTCAACTACCGTTAGTTTTAAATATCTTCCATCATATGAACTTGTTTGAACACTTGCCATAGTCTACCTCCTAAGTTAAAGGAACAATGCCTATTCCGGTATTGTCCTCAGTTTCTATTCCTAACCATCTTGCTAGGTTACATAATGTTATTTCCTCTTCTACTACAGATTTCTTCATGTGAAATTCATCGCCATTCATCCAAAAGACTTTATTATTCTGAGAATCATATCCTGCAAATTCTTCAGGGTTAATAATTACTCGACTTCCATCTGTGCCATAAATACATATTCCGTTTTCATCAAATGTTCCTATTAGTTGATTTGCTATGTTATATATTTCTATTCTTCCGGCTTCATTCTCTCTCGCACCTACTTTAAAAGTTCCACCCTTAACAAGTGATGCTGTCATATTTATTACATTGATATTTTGCATATCTAATGTTCCATCTATAAGCCATGCTGATGTGAAGTTTCCGTTTATTCCTGTATTTGAGAATCCTATTCCTGCTGAATTGATCATCATTACATTTCTAGCAGTTTCTTTTGGTAAGGCATCTACTATCAGGATCCTGTTTCCCTCATATATTACATAACTATCTCCTAATGTTCCCCATATCTTAGAGGTTGCTTCATTTAACTCATCCTCGAGTTTTACTTTAACTGTTTCGTTAGCATTGGCTATACTTTCCTCAGTATCAACTTTTATATTTTTAAATAGATCTTTTAATTTCGATCTAAAATTACCGAACTCTACTTCTATATATTTATCTCTTATGCAGTCATATTTTAAAGCAATAACATTTGTTGTTATATTGATTCCTAGCTTCTCATGATTAACCATGATTGTATCTCCTAAATCTACAACACCATCAATTTCTGCTTTTACTTTATAATTACACTTGAAATATTTATTTTCTTCTAAGTAATTAAGTGCTTGACTTCTTAAATCATTTATCAATGCTTCATGGTATGCTTGTTCATCTACATTTCCATCTTCATCTTTAAAATCATCTTGATCTATTTCTTGGTCAAACTTGATTACTTTAGTATACGGAACATCATATTGAATATCTGATTGTAGATATACCTCAGGAAGCATTATTCCATCGTATCCAACAGGTAGTATTTTAGTTACTACCTCATCCCAATTCTCATCAGCCTCAATATTCTGTGAGTTCTTTCCATACTTTATTACTGTTCCACGATCCATACCTATATTTTCTTTAATTCCTATTACCCAATTATCACGATATAGATGTCCACCCCATCTTTCTATTAGAATTGCTATTGTTTCTTCAAAGCTCTTTCTAACTATTCTTACTGAATTGAGAGTATTGATATCTGATATTGTTGTAAAAGGTGTTATTAAATCACAGGCACTATTTAAATGTTCTAGAGCATAATTACAGTCTTTGTTTTCCACATAACTGTTGACTATCACATACTTAGATGAGTCTTTCCACAAGTGATATCCTCTTACTGTTATCCTATTATTCTTTTTCTGTGGATTAGTTAATCGGAATCCCTGCTCTCCCCATCTTGTATTAGCACGAACTATATTTCCCTCTTGTATATACTCAATATCATCTATCGTAGTTTCTAAATCTAAATAGTAATCTCCATTATCTTCTATGTATATTACTGCTTTTAATGGATGTAGTATCTTTAAGCCATTATGATTAAATAGTTTTTCTGTTGATTCATATACTTTAATCATTACAACCACCTACTCTTAGGTTCTATCTCTATTTTTGTTAAGTTTCCTGACCATGATATTGTATTTTCTCCAACTTCTAAGATAGGAAACTCTCCTGTCATATTTCTATTTTTATAAAATCCATTGAGGTAAGCTTCTTCTTGGATACTATCGATAATTACTTCAGTTTCATTTTCAGGAAATATGTAATTAAAAACAGTAGCTCCATTTAATTGGATGGCTACTGTTCCGGATCCTGTTAGTTTTATGATTGGCTTAGATTTTTCTAATCCTATGTTATCTACTGTCATAGAAGTTTCTCCATCTATGTTTAAGATAGCTTTAGGTTCATCTTTTTTGTATTTAAAAGGCTGAGTATAAAACTTTACCGTTGCTGTCTTAAATCTTAGCAACTTATTGTAATCTACCTTTTCTATGATTTGACATTTATATACTTTATCAGGTTCATTAGACATTATTAAATCTCCGGAACCTGTAAAGTATTTGATTACCTCATCAATATCATAGTTTTTCGATAATCCTACTTTTATGCTTTTTGTATAACTCTCATATCCTAATTCTTCTATGATATCTCCATCTCTACCATCTATCTTTGTGATTGTGGTTTTCATTTTTGGTTTAGATATTGGTGGTAATTCACTTATTATCAAACCTGTTATTGTATCACTATTGATTCCTTTCCAATTTATCTTTGACATTATGAATACACCACCTTTTCTACTTTATCTATTACCAATTCTCCAAATGTTTCATCAAATGCTTTGAAAGTCATACCATCAAGTGCTTCTCTGAATGCTGTTACTAACATATCTTTTGAATAACTGTTATTTTCAACATTTATTCCATCATAATTAGTATTAACACCGACATCAAAGTCTTTCGGTATTGCATCTTCCATCATATCCGAGACATTACTCATTTCATCTTCGAATCCCTCTCCTATACCTAAGGCTAAGTTACTACCTATTTCATCTCTAAATAGAGTTGATGGTGAGTGGATTCCGAAGAACGATTTAATTCCGTTAAGGATGGACTTACCAAATCCTTTTATTTTATCAAGTACCCACTGCTTAGCATTATTGATACCACTCCATAATCCCTGAACTAAATTCTTACCGACATCTAGCATTCCTGAGATTCCTTTTGTGATACCCTCTTTTACCTTACCTAGCAAATCTCCACCAATCGATAACATTTTACCGAAATAGTTCTTTATTCCATTTAGTAATGATGTTATGATTTGTGGTATTTTTGAAACTAATTGAGGTATTGCTTTTATCAAGCCCTCTGCTAGTTTAACTATTAGAATAATACCCATTTCTAGAATCTTTGGTAGGTTATCTACAATAGCATTTATCAATTTATCTATTATTATAGGTATCTTATCAATTAGTATTGGTAATGCTTTTATAAGACCATCAGCCAAGCCTATAATCAATTGGATTCCTGCATCAATAATTAGATCTAAATTATCTATCAATGTTTCTACCATTAAAACTACTGCTTCTACTATCTGTGGTATCAATGTAGGCAATGCCTGAGATATACCTGTAATCAATGAAACTATGACTTGTATTCCTGCTTGTAGTATTTGAGGTAACATTCCTATCAATGCATTAAGTATTGTGTTTATCATCTGATTTATAGTTGTCATCAGTGTGCCAATATTATTTGTAATACCTGATACTAAGTTCTGTACCAAATTTACAGCTATATCAAGTACCTTAGGTAGCAATGTATCTGCCATTCCTAATATCAAATCTACTAATCCATCCATGACAATTTCTATTCTTGGAACTATATTATCTGCAAATGTCATAATACTTTCTACGAAGTTACCTATTAAGCCCTCGAAGTCTGCATTATCATCTGCTATTCCTGTTAATAAGTTTTGCCATGCTGATTTCATAGAGTTTAAGGATCCTGATATTGTTGTACTCGCCTCTTTAGCTGTCGTTCCTGTGATTCCAAGTTCTCCCTGTATTACATGGATTGCCTGATATACATCATTTAAACTGCTTATGTCATACTTGACTCCACTTATCTTAGTAGCATCAGCAAGTAATCTTTCCATCTCTGTCTTAGTACCACCATAACCTAACTTAAGGTTATCTAACATGGTATAGTTTTGTTTTGCGAATCCCTGATATGCACTTTGTATCATAGACATACTTGTACCCATCTTATTCGCATTATCAGCCATGTCTGTTACTGCCATATTACTTACCTCAGCAACTTTAGCTGTATCTCCATCTAGTGATTGTAATAGACTCGCACTAAAAGAAGTAACTGTTTCCATGTATTCATTAGCACTTAATCCTGCTGTTTTGTATGCATTATTAGCGTATCCCTCAACTACATCAGCACTTTCTTTGAATAGTGTTTCTACACCACCTATTAACTGCTCATAGTCAGCATAGTTTTTTATTGCTTCTTTTCCTATGTTAACAAGACCACTAGCAACACTCTTCATAGCATTGGCTAATCCTTTAACACCGGCTATTATTACCTCGCTTGTAAGATTAGCTTTAATTAAATCTCCCAATTTAAGTGTTTCGGATCCTGCACCTTTTTCTGCATCAGTAAATTGATCCACAGCTTTTGTGGATTCTTTCAACTTAGTTTCATTATCTTTTATATTTCCTGATAATGTCTTTATCTCATTTGCTAATGCTTTTGATTCCTTAGAGTTTTTACCCTGTTCTAACACAACGGATCCATATTGCACTTTTAAATCATTTAATTTTACTTTTTGGTCTGATATTGTATCTGTCAACTTAGTATAAGAGCTTCTATTATCATTAAGTTCTGCCTTATTCTTATCTAATTCAGAAGTTAGTCTATTTACTTCTGCTTCTGATAGATTTAATTGTGTTTTATATCTATTTATAGTCTGATTATTCTTATCATATTGAGCCTCGTTTCGTGCTAGTTCATTTGATAAGTCTGCTACTTTTTGTTTTTGGTTAGCTATCTCATTTGATGAGGCTGTTGTACTTTTCTCCATCTCATTGAGTTTTTTTGTTTCTTCTTCTAGACTAACCTTTAAACTGTCAATTGTTTTTTTATTATCTGTTTGCTGTTTTTCAAAGTCAGCAAGTGCATTTCTATAGGTACTTATTTTTTTATTTCCCTCTTCTATTTGTTTATTAAGCACTTGATTTCTAGAGGTAACAGCTTGAACAGATTTGTCTGTAGAACCAAATTGACTTGATACTAGCTTCATCTCACTAGCCATAACAGTTAGATTACTCGTAATTGTTTTTAAAGCTCTTGTATATTCACTTTCTCCTGTCAATTTAATAGAACCACCAAAGGATCCTCCTGCCATATGTTACCTCCTCTCTACTTTATCCACTCCTCTTCTTCCATCACTAATTCATCAAGCCTTTTATAACTAACTTGTTTTAAAGTAAAGTCATAGTAGTTTTGGTAGTGATAATAAAGATTTTTAAATGTTCTATATGTCAGTCTTCCTACATCTTTTCGTGGTAGACCTAATAGTTTAATTCCTACAAATAAAATCCACGAGAAATCTATCTTTTCGGATTCATCCTCGTGGACTATATGTTTTTTGGGTGTTCATCCTTAACACTTTCAGTTATGGCTTTATTTAATTTTTTAGCAGATTCTTGAATACCTGCTTTTGTTATTATTCTTCCAACTTGTTTTAGTGTTAAGAAAGGTTTCTCTGTATTATTTGCCTCGTTTTCAATATCAATTGCTTCATTTATCATTTCAGCAAATCCAAATATTAAGGCTTTAGCATTAGGTTCTCCTTTTTTGCTATCAGTGAGTCTTCCCCATTTTTGAACACTTCCATATTTTGCTTGGATGGTTTCCATTACATTCAAGTTAAAAACTAATGTATATTTCTTATCATCAACTTCAAATTCAAATTTATAATCTTTCATTTAAACTCTCCTATTCTCCTGTTGGTTTAGTCAATAGACTTTCTAGATAAGTTATTGCATCATTATAAGTATTAAATGTTTTTGTCTTTGACCATGAACCATCAGTTAGTTTCAATACAGTTCCCTCTAATGAAGTTGTAGTGAACTCTACACTTTCTCCTTTTGTTTTTTCATCAGGAAGTGCATCTTTAAATTTTACCTTATTTAAGAACTCTACTTTATATTTGTAAGCTCCATTTACTACTTTAGTGATAATTCTACCGAATCCTACATATGGAGCAACATCAGAATCTTTTCTAACGATTTCTCCATCCTCAGATATTTCATGTCCTGTTAAATTAGACATTGTAGTATCATCATCTTCATCTACAGTAATTGATACTGTACCTTTTTTTACTGTATAATCACTTTCTGCTAATCCATCATCAGCATATAATTCTGCTGAGTTTAGATCTAAAGAAACCTTACAGTCGACAGCTTTACCTAATTGCAATGCTCCTCCGTATGTTTCGGTTTCTTCATCTAATATTCCATATCTAAAATATTTCAATCCTATTCTTGCCATATTATCGCATCCTTTCTTTTTCAAATTCTATGGTCTTATGAAATAATCCTGTGTCTTCTTCATACATATCAGGACTACATCCTGTTCTTATGAACTCGTTTTCTTCCATTAGTGTTTCCACTGCTTCTCGTATTGCTAAATAATTACCATCGCTATAAATATCTATATCAACAGCTATGACACTTCCGATTTCTTTATCTTCTCCGAATAGTTTTGGATCATCATCTGTAAATGTATAAGTTACATAGGTTTTTTTCTTACCTTTGTACTTGATATATTCAACAGGTATTTTCTCCTCTTCTACCGTAAAATTAGTAAAGATTTTTTTTAATAATTTATAATCATTCATCTTTGATATACCTTTCCTGAACTTTAAGCATTGCATCTGTTATTGATGCTGTAGTTTTAAAAGACTTTCTCATAAAAGGTTTCTTTTTTTCTCCACGACTTGTACCATACTCACGAGCTAATGCTTTAAGTGGTATTGCCACTCCATCATCATCGTATCCATAGAATCCTACCTTTGTGTTTATAGCATCATCACTTTTGGTTTTGTATGATCGTGTGATTTTTAATCCTTTTTCTAGACTTTTTGTAGTTTTAAAACTTCTTTTCATATTACTTTGAATATTGTTATAAACTACTTCTGCTCCGGCTCTTGTCATCTGTTTCATCATATCTTCTGCATTGTCATAAAGTTTATTTATTGATCCTATTACTTCCGTAGGTAGTTCTAGATTAAATCCTGCCATTACTTAGTTACCTCCTTAGCTTGGATTTCTAGTTCTACATTCTCCTCATCAACATTGTTTAAGTATTCAATCGTGTATGTCTTAGAATTAAATTCTATTATCATGTCACGAGTTATTTCTGTCTTGGGATAACGAATAGTAAAGTTCGTATATGCCTTTTCAAAATCAGAATTGTTTGCTATCAATGTAAAACCTTTTGTTGTTTTCACATTAGCCCAAGTTTTTAGGAGAAGTGTCTTGGTATTTCCTTTGAACCCACAGTCATCTTCTCCATCATTTACTTGGTATATAGATATCAACTTATTATATTTACCGACATCTAACATATGTTGTTTACCGAGTGCATTCCAAGTATGGTTTCTACTACCTTATTTAGGTTTGACTTATCTACATAAAGTGATCGAGTATCATACATGTCCTGACATAAAATAAAAACGACGATTACAAAATCATCGAATTCATCTAAGTCTTCCACTCCTGTATTATCCTTTATAAATGCTTTAGCAACACCGATTAAATTGGTTAATAAACTTTGTTCTTCTTGGCTAACTTCTGTCAGCCTGATATAGTTGGCTATATCCTTATAAGTAACATTACTTACTTTCATTAGTAATTCCTCCTATCTTTGAGGTTTGCCTGAACAACTAATTCTTCTTAGTTACCTGTTGTGGTTTTTGCAGTGGTTTTAGCACATACAAGTTTTGAAATCTTTTGAGCATCTTCTACTTTAGCATCAAATTCCATCCATGCTACGATTCCAACAGCATGTTGATCTGCATATTTTTCTCTTAGCACTTCAATTTCTAATTCTTCTACAAACTTAGTTGCAAGACCTGACATATCTCCATAATAAATAACTGTTTTTTCTGAGCCGATGTCATCCATATTGTCTGATTCATAAACAGGTTTACCAAGTAATGTATAACCAAAATCATTAGTTATATCATCTTGTAATAGATATCTACCGTTTTCATCTTTAAGTAATGCAATGGCAGTCAATGTTTCAGGACTCATGATCCAAATTGCATTCTTTTGAAATCTTTGTTTTACCTTTCTTTTAGTTTTGATAATTTCATCTGCAGTTATTTCAGTTGCACTTGCAGTTGTTACTGATAATTTAACTCCTGCTTTTAATCCATCTACTTTATTAGTAGTTCCATGAATTAACTCTTTTTCTACAAATATTGCAATTGATTCTGCCATGATGTTAATTACTTCTTGAACGATATTAAAATCACTATTATTTACTAATGATTTAGATATTTTAGCTAATGCTCCTGCTAAGTATCCTGTTAATTCAATGTTAGTGAATTTACCTACATTACTTTCTAATGATACAAATTCAGTAGCATATGCCATATTAACTTTTGCATTATCTGTTTCAGAATAATATGGTATCTCTAATTTACCTTTTACATTGTATTTTGTAGATTTTTCTAATATTGGTGAAATGTCATAAACTTTTTTGATGATCTTCTTAGCTATTGATACAGGAATTACTGCTCCGTTATCGCCTTTAGTTAAGTTAGTGTCATCTCTTTCTTCAGCTAAGACACCACGAATATATCTTTCAAATGCTTTTTCTTCATTTAAAGCTCTTTCTTCGTTTTCTTTCACTTCTTCTTCCTCCTCTTTCTTTTCTTCTTTTTCTTCTTCATCAGGTTCTTTCGTTAGTTCACGACCTTTTTTGATGCTTTCAATTGTATTAGTGATATTTTGAATATCAGTTTCTAATTGAGTGAACAACTCATTTTCTTCATCAGTAAAGGCTCTTTGTTCTCCCTCCACTTTGTTTAATAATGTTTCCATTTCATTTTGCTTATCAGCTCTTTGTTCAGTTAATGTTTTTAGATTCATTTATATCCTCTCCTTTGCTTTCTTTAATCTTTCTTCATAATCTGAATAATCTATTTTTTCAACTTCCTTTTCAGGTTGTTGTTCAGGCTCATCCCTAATTTCTATCTTGCTGAAGTCTGCATTTCTGTATTCAGCAATTTTTATTTCATCATCCCTCATCTCGATACTTGTACCGATATATGCAGGATATTTTCTGTCATCAATAATAGATACTTCCAACAGATCTAAATCTCTAACAACTCTCTCTTCAATTCCCTCTTCATTAGTTTTTCTATCTTCTTTATTACATAGAAATCCGAACGACCATCCACGAAGTTTATTGTTCTTGGCTTTATCTATTACCTCTGAGTCTTCAATTTCAACAATGGCTCGTAAACCGATGTTGTCTTCATACAGTTTTGCTTTACCTGATTTGGTATCGGCTAATTCTCTGTCTTTGTCATGGTCTAGGAGCACTCTAACATTGTCAGCTCTTTCTAATGCCTTTTGAAAAACTCCGGCTCTTATTTTTTCTATAAACTCTCCTCGAGTGTCGTATAGAACTTTGGATTCTCTCTCTACTGCATTTACATAGCCATCAATTATTATCTTGTTGTTCCTGACTTCCACTTTCATCTTTACCACCTCCATTCTTTGATTCCATATCGACTAAGGCATTCGTATTCGGTGTATAATACTTTCCTGTATTTATGTCGAATACAACATTGGCAAGATTAAGTGTTATTACATCTAATCCATCAATGCTGTCATAGTCTTCTAGGTATCTTATTTCGTTCTTACTAATCCATCCTGTTTCAGATGCTACTTTGTATGCTTCATATCTTTCTTTGATATTTCCTCTCATGATTTCACGAGTATCAAATTCAAAATAAAAAGACTCTTTCTCTTTCTCGAGTAAAAAGTCTTTATTAAGAGCAGTTTTAATAGCTGTCAAGATTGGCATTATAGCTTCTTTCATAAATTCATCAAAGTTTGTTTTATTATGAAATATATTATCTATTTCTTCCTGTAAGGTCTTTTTTCTTTCATTCAATTGAAGCTCAACTGTTGTACTTGAACCCTCTTTGAAATCCATACCCTCGTTAAGCACTATGGCATTATCACTCTTATTGGAATATAAATTAGCCCATGCTTTTTTTAACATGGCTATTTCTTTTTCTCCTAATTTTCTTTGAGAAGTTATAAACCCTTTTTTAGCTCCTCCGGTTCTTACTAATCCTAGTTCATATAATAATGTTTGGTAAGCATTTTCTATTGCAGATGATACCTCACTTATTATGCTTCGGCTAGATCCTCCGTTCTTGGTGCTTCTTAAGATTGTAAGAAAATTAAATGTTTCATAGGTCTTTCCCTGCACCATATAAGTAATATCTTTGAATATTGGATCAAAGTTAGTATTTACTGTTACATTTTCTGCATCAACATATCTTAAACTTTTAAACTTATTTTTTGTTTTTTCTATAAATAAGTACCCACCTTTATCTAGCAAGTAATCTTGCACCCATGCTTTTCTCATTTGAAAGGCATCTAAGGTATCTCCACTTTCAACATTAAGCATTTTGATTCTCGGATCCGTTTTTACTTCTTCTACTTTTTTCTTTCCTGTTTCAGGATCTATCGTTTCCTTATAAAGTTTAATTGGTATCATTGCTATTGTATTACAGATTCTATCTACTGCACTTGATACAGCAGGTAATGATAAAGCCTTTTCTTTGTCTATCTTTTCTCCTTTTAACATTGCTTTAAGTAAGACATCATTAACTGTTTCTTCAGGATTAGATATTACTGTATCTTCTCTTTTTCTAAAAAAATTAAATAATCCCATCGTTCCACCTCCTATTCTATTACTTGTACGAAGAAGTCATCATTTTCTAGAAATACATCTTGTTGTAGTAAATAAACTGCATTTATTAGTGCTACTACCATATCAACTTTTCCCTGACTTCTTTTCTTTGTTATGTATCTATTCATATTGGTATCATAAGTACATCGTGCATTTTCAAAGTTTATTTCTAATAGTTTATTTTCTTCATATCTAAATTTACGATCTAAGATTTTCTCATACAACAATTTTGTTGGACTATGCAATGTATCACTGTGCTGTCTTACCTCAGTAGTGACATATTTCTTATCCCACTTTTGAGCTGAGGATAAAGCATTGTATCTATCGTAGCCTATTGACACAATAGTTACTTTGTATTTCTCTTCTATGCTAAATACAAAATCTTCTATGATTCCGTAATCAACTGTTCTGTTACCACATGCAATACATTTCATTGTCTTAATAAACTCATTGTAGTCAATTCTCTCGAACTTATTTTTTTCCTCTATTCTTCCCTCAGGTATAAATGCTATAACATCTGCTAAAATCTCATTGTCTTCTTCAGAAACCATTGCCACTGCACAGTTATCATTTGTCATTGCTAAGTCTACTCCGATATAAACTTTCTTTCCTGTCCAATCTATCTTTGCAACTTTGCAACTCATTACTTCGTTAATGTCAATGTAGCTTTCTGTTCCCATTCCCTGATAAATGATATTACAGTGTTTAGTTAAGAAGTTTTCTCTTACTGATTCCACTGCTATTGCTTTAGCTCTCTTCTTTAGCAAGTCTTCCCATATTTCAGGTATTTCCAATGCTACCGGATTTGCCTGTTTTAAGACATCATCGTTAGTAGCCCACTTTTGTATTAAATCCTCATTTGGTTCATATAAAAGTGCGAATACTGTTTCATCAGGTTCTATTCCATCCAATACTCTCTTTGCATATCCAACTTCATCTTCAAATGGATTATTAAATGTAGGATATTTCGTTGATATGATACATCCTAGCTTATTTAAAATATTTAATTGTCCTGACCTCATGGATTCTATTGCATATGGATTTGGCAATGCTCCAACTTCATCGGCTAAGAATACATTTGGTAATTTTCCATCCATCCTACTTGATGAATAGTTTAGTGGATAGTATCTACTTTCTGTAATATTGAATTGTATGTAATCTCTTAGTATTTTAAATCTTTTACTATCTTTATGTAGATAAATTAATGGACTTGATTTTAATGTTTCCTCTATGGCTGTCTTAACTTCTCTTGATAGTGATCCATCAGGAGCTACTGAGTAGAACTTTGAATACTTTGGTTCAATTAAAAACAACAATATGAAGATTGTTGCTATTGTATATGTTTTAAAGTTCTTTCTCGCTATTTCTAGAATAGCAGTTTCGTATCTTCTTTTTTCAGGATTATCTCGATAGACAACACACAGAATTGAAATATAAAACACCCATTGGTATCCACAGGAGCACTCATAAATTGTTTGTCCTGCCTTTAATCCTTTTGGCATTATCAACAGTTTAAGTATTGCTTCTATCTGATTCACTTTCGTTTTATTGATTACATATTTAGGATCCTTATCATCAGCTATCTTGATGAATTGCTTACATTGTTTTATTACATACTTAGGTGCTGTAATCTTTTTACCAACTATACTTTTGGCATAGTCGTATGCTTTATTTTTCAAACTTTCCACCTGCTATTATTTGTAGCAGTGGATCATCATCTTCGGTTACATCATCTTTTCTTAATGAGATTATAATTTTCATTAAAGTGCTAACTGTCTTATTGGCACTATCGGTAGTTCGGTTATAGTCAGATATTGCCGGATGTGAATAGACATTCTTTCTTCCTTTAACATATTCTTTAGTTACCAATGTTCCATCTTCCTTAATTGTTTTTTCTAAATCATTAAGGATTTGTAATTGAACTTGATATCTTTTAAATGTCGTTAGGAAGAAGAAGTTCTGTTCTACTCCATGCTGTTCTGCTATTCGTAGTATTTCCTGAGCTTGTTCATTTAACGACATTTTATTCATTAGAATAATCCCCACTCAGCAAACTTTTCAAAGCCACCGATACTTTTTATATAATCTCTTGCTTCTGCAACTATTTCTTCATATGGTTTCCCATCTATATATTCATCTCCGATCGCACATGATAGGCTTACTGTTTCTCCTGTCTTTTGTGCTTTCCTAAATGCATATATATTCACTGATACATCTGATTTAGATAAATCTTTGCCATGTAATCCTCCACCTGTTACTGATTGAGCCATGTCGGATCCTAACTTCCTATTTGTAGCTCCTGTATCTACATTTATTCCACCTGTCCAATGTCCTAATGGATTAACTATTGCCTGTGGATATTCTTCGTAGATATCATTTTCATCTGTATTACTTTGGCATATTATCAACTTATCTCCATCTAAGATGTATTTACCATCAAATGGATTCTTAGCATATATATCTTTGGCATAGCTTGATAGTTTTATTTCTGCTTCTGTTAATGGCACACCTTTGAATATACCATTATCTCCACACCTTATCTTTCCATCCTGATTCTTTGATAAATGCTCATCTTGTTTTACTACTTTTAGATCTAATTCTACATTTCCTGCTATACGATCCACGATTCTTTTTATTTCGTGATTAGTAAACTTTTCAGATGTTTCTACTATGATATGACATACTCCATGTCCTATTAGCACCTCTACTGCTACTTTAGGATTTTTATTCTTGGTATATGCTAAATCAACAATAGCTCCTGCTATTCTATCTGCTATCTTATCAGGATGACTTGGATTTACTTTTTCTATCATTATTCCACCTCGCTTTCTATTCCCTCTACTATCTTAATGGCTGTCTTACCTGTTAATGTTTCCCATCTATCTATGATTACATCTACATACTTAGGATCTAATTCTATTGTGTAGCAATTTCTTCCTAAATGCTCACAGCTTATCAATGTGGATCCGGATCCTCCGAAGAAATCAATTACATTTTCTCCTGACTTACTACTGTTCTTAATTAGTCTTGATACTAATCTTATTGGCTTCATCGTTGGATGTATGTCATTCTTTAATGGTTTATCTTCGTGGATTACTGTTGTAGGTATTTTGTCTGCTAGTATGTCCTCTATCATTTCTTTTAATTCTTCTTTTGATAGTTTATCTAAGTCTGCCTTATCTTCAAACACAGTAGTTTGAGTTCTATCTTCTATGAAGTAATGTCCTGCTCCCTCTTTCCATCCATATAGGCAAGGTTCATGTTTCCATTGATAGTCTTGGCGACCTAATACGAGTGCATTCTTTACCCACACTAAGTTCTGTTTTACTATTCCTCCTGCATCTCTTAATGCTTTCCTGAAGTTATAACCCTCTGTATCTGAGTGGAAGATATAATATGCTCCTCCCTCTTTCAATACTCTTAGCATTTGTTCATAGAAAGCAAATAAGAAGAAATAGAATGATTCATCATCCATATTGTCGTTTAAGATTTTATTTCCGTTATCTCTTTCTTTACCATAGCCTGATTCATTTATTGATCCATAGTTCACATTGTATGGTGGATCCGTAACACATAAATCCATTACTGCTCCTGCAGTTAGTTTATCTATGTCTTCAGCATTAGTGCTATCTCCACACATAACTCTATGATTTCCTAATTGATAAATATCTCCTAACTTGGCTTTTGGTATTTCAGGTAGTTTCTCTTCTACATCGTAGTCATCTTCTTCGAACTCTATATCTGATTGTGTGAAGTCAAAGTCTTCAATATCAAATCCTGCTATTGATACATCGAAGTTCAAATCATCTAAGGCTTTAATTTCTTGTTTTAGGATTTCATCATCCCATCCGGCATCAAGAGCTAACTTGTTGTCTGCTAGGATATAAGCTCTCTTCTGTGTTTCCGTTAGATCCTCAACGAATAAACATGGCACCTCTTTCATTCCTAACTTTTTAGCTCCTAATACTCTTCCATGTCCTGCGATGATTCCATAGTCGCTATCAATGATTACCGGATTTATGAAACCGAACTCTTCAATTGACTTGGCTATTTTCTCTACTTGTTCTTCACTATGAGTTCTTGCATTATTCTCATATGGCTTTAATTTTTCTATTTTTACATTTTCATATCTTCTCATTCTGTATCCTCCATTTTCCAAAAAACTCACGAGAAAATAAAAACGGTGTGAATGTAGGTGGCTGGTCGGTCTTGAAAAAAAATAAAAAGAACTGCTGTTGATGGTGGGGGGATTGTTTATTTTCCGGCTACCATTTCTTGCAATTCTTCTCTTGGTATCTGTCCTTTTTCTGCCATCTCATGATGATACCTGCATAATGTTATTAAATTATTACTATCTAATCTTTTTGAATAGTCTTCTTCTAGTGGTACTATGTGATGGACTTCTAGTTCCTTATAGGTGTATCTGTAATTAGTATCATACTTACCTGATAAACATACCTGACACAGATACTTATCTCTCTGCCTTATGCTTCGGCTCTTTTCTGTCCATCTGTTAGTCTTTCTAAACTTATTAGCTTCCGACTTCTTCTTTGGTTTCTGCCTCCTACATACTTTATTAAAGTCGTGTATTTTTCCACACACTGAACAAGTCTTTAGCATGATATTCACATCCTTTTTATTTCACATAAAAAAAGATTACCTTTTCGGTAACCTCCACATTAACATAATATCACACTATTAACTATCATTTACTATCATCTTACTACTAATTACTATCAATCAACTATCAATTGCAAATTTTCTGCTTTTTTTCATATTGAAATTCTATTTGTTCAAACATATCATATTTAAACTTTATTTTTATATTTCTGTCATTATCTATTGTTATCATTTCTATTATTGCAAATAGTAATTCTCTGTTTTTATTGATACTTAGTAATTTCTTGATTTGATTCTTATAATTCTTTTTACTTGGATCTTCTATCTCTTTGATATCTTCTTCTGTATAGCTATCTATTTGTGACTTTAATTCATTTATCTTTTTCTCATAAGGTTGAGATAACACTTTAAAACTTTCTATTGTTATAGTTCCATTTAATCTATCTTCATAAAGTGTTCTTATTTTTCTTTCCATATTTTCTTTATCTCTTATAAGTCTATTTAAGTTGTTTTTAGGTAATGGTATTTTTTCTTTTATTAGTGATTCCTTTATAATTCTATTTAACTCTTCGATATCCAATTTACTAAATGCATCTAAAGTTGCCATACTAATTTTTCTTAATATTTGCTCTTCTAATAAATCATATGGGAAGAAATGTCCTGAACATAATCTTCGTATTGGATCTCTTGCATATTTATTACAATTTACTGTCCAATAATCGTGATTCTTTCTATATGATACACCTAATCGATTTCCACATTCTTTACAATATAATAATCCCTCGAGTAATCTTCTATCTCTTATTTTAGTTTTTACACTCTTTGTATTTCTTCTTCTCTTGTCATTGACTCTTTTAAATTCTTCTTTATCAACTATCGGTTCATGTGTATTTTCAACTATATACCATAAACTTGAATCCAATGTTATTTTCTTTTTAGATTTATAGCTTAAATTAGTCTGAGTATGTTGTACTAAATCTCCTGTATACATCCTGTTACATAATATTTTCTTTATAGAACTTATTGTCCATTGATTTCTATGTATCAATCTGCTTGATGAGGCTGTACCTTTATACTCACTTGGTGTTGGAGCTCCTATTTCTGTTAATCGTGTCGCTATATCAGAAACACCCACATCATTGTCCCTTAAATCAAATATCATTTTGACATATTTGGCAACTTCAGGATCTATTATTAAATGCCCTTTATCCTCAGGATCTCTTTTATATCCATAACATGGTTTGCTTCCTACGAACTTCCCATTTTTTCTCTTTTCATCTAATATGCTTCTTATTTTTATTGAGTTCTGCCTACTATAGTAGTCATTACATGCTATTATAAATGTAGAAGCATCATTACTTGCCTGTATTTTAGCACTATCGTAGCTTTCCATTATAGATATAAATCTTACTTGATTTTCAGGGAAGAAAGTTTCTATATAATATCCTGTCATTATATGATCTCTTCCTAATCTTGATAAATCTTTTACTATTACTAAATTTATTTTTTTCTGATTGATATCACTTATCATCCTTTTAAAATCAGGTCTATCAAAGTTAGTTCCTGAATATCCATCATCTACATATTCTTCAACAAGTGTATATCCATTTGTAGTACAATAGCTTTTTAGTAATTCTCTTTGGTTAATAACGCTCTCGCTTTCTGACTCGTATTTTTTATCTCTATCTTCTTGTGACAGTCTAACATAAATACCTGCTCTATATTCTTTATTGGCTATATAATCAGTGTACATTTTCTTCTTCTTTTAAATAATCTTCTACTTCTTTTATTGATAAATTTTTATCTAAACTTTCATAACATTCATTATAATCTTTTTTCTTTGTTATCATTCCGAATGCTATATAGTCGCTGTATATTGCTATATCCCCACAACTACAAGTTATCTTTGATTTCACAGGTATCTTTGTTTCTAAAATATCTCCACAATTTTTACATCTTATCTTGTACTTTCTTATCATTTTTCTTTTTCTCCTCTTTTTGAATTTGACTTATCAAATAGTTGATTATAATTTCCTTAAATTTTTTTTCTTTTTCTTCGCTCATGCATTACCTCCAAACAATATTTTTCAGTAAATTATTATATCAAAAAAAGGTGGATGTATCCACCTTTCGTGCCGAACTTCTATCTTCCACTTTTCAAACCGAATATTATATCCTCTAAATAGAAATTATCATAATAATTATCTTTTTCTAATTCTTGGATCCAATTATCTATCTCTTCTCTAACCTTATCATCAGACTTCCTATATGTTACTCTTAGGAACATTCCAATTTTTGGTAGAACATCAATTATATAATCATCAAAGTTAATCTTATTGCTATCTCTATATGCTGTTATAATTGCTTTAATTATTTTACTTGATTCTTCAAAGTTACTTCCTGCTATATACTGTTTTATTCTATCTAGATAATTATCAACAGTTTCATCATAATCTGTATCTAATACCAAATTGTTATATAGGTTATTATAGTAATATTCATATACCTGATTTGGTAGATATTTTCTAAAGTGTTCGTTAAATGCATCCATCTCTATAGCTACATGATCTTTCCCAACAGGTGATAATAAATATGCTTTTATTTCTTCAGCAGGGATTGACTCAATCAATGCTTTTAAATTTGTTTCTTTTTCTCTTATTCTTGGTTTCAATTCAACTTCTTCATATTCTAAGTTACTAATTGCAAGTAATACTGCATATTCATGTTTACATGGGAAATCACATGGACATGTACATTCATATTCTATGTCATCTCCATAAACACTAATTGAAACTTCATAAGGTTTATTTGAATTACCACCGACTTTACCAATATAATTATTTCCATTTTTACTTACTGATAATACATGATTGCCGTGATAATAGTCTTCTCCTCTTTGTCTTATTACATAGCTGAAGTCATCTTCATGATCTTCTGCTAAATCCTCTTCATCATAATATAATTCTTCAGGATCTACTTCTTCGTGAGTAGTTTTTTCAGGTTCTACCTTTTTATGTACATGTAATTCTTCAGGTTCTGTTCTTTCCAATGTAACATCTTTCATAGTTTCGTTAAAAAGTTCTTTAGTATCTATTACCATAATAGCACCCTCTTTCAAAGAATATTATACCACCTTTTTTCAGTTTTGAATATCTCAGCTCGGCATTTTATTCCAAAAAAAAATGAATAGACCTGTACTAGCATCTATTCGGTACTACTTTGACTTTTATCCACTCATTAGAAAGGAGTGAAGTGTTCAGTATATGAACGGTAAAGTCAAATGGTTCAATAACGGTAGTGATCTTATCACTACATATTTAGTATATCACACTTCGGCAGGAAATTCCATACTTTTTTTATCAAAAAATTAAAAGATGGATTGCTCCACCTTTACTTAGAACTTTAATGATAACATATATTTTATTTATTTTTTGAAACTATGCACGAAATGTCGTTTTTTATGCTCGAAATGTATTTTTTTACATTTTAATCTGCTTTTTTAATTCTTTCAGCCTGATTCTTAATCTTTTATTTTCTTCTATTAGTCTTTTAAGTTCATCAGGCTCTCCTATTTTATCTATTAGTTTATCAAAGCAATGCTCTTTGGTATATTCTCTTAATACCTCATATTCCATTTCTAATTTATTGTATTTTCTAAGTAGCTTTATGTATCTAGATAAATGTTCAAATGTTTTCATTTTTGATCCCTCTTTAACTGATCTGAGTGTTTTCTAAAAACACTGCTTATACTCATGTGCATTTCATCTGCTATTTCTTCCCATTGTTTGAATTGAATATATCTTTTTGTAAATAGTGTTCTTATCTCAGATTTCTCGATCGAAGCAATATAAACTTCTATTTTTATCAGTTCTTGTAGAGATTTATTCTTTCTTTTCTCTAGCTTGTTTTTGAGATTTATTAGTAGCGATGCTTTTTGTTCAACAGGATTACTTATTCCGGATCCGTGAGGCATTCCTGTTAGTATTGGACTTCCTATCAGACTATTTGATAATTCATTTATCTGTTCTTCGATTTCTTTTATTTCGTTTGATAAATGATAATACTTGGACAATTCTCTCTTAGTCATGGTCTTCATCTTCTAGCCAATTGTAGTCAAACAATTCACTAGCTAATGCTTTGCCTCTGATTCTTGAATTGTAATGACTATCTTCGTGTGCTTTTATTTCATCTAGAGTTTTATATCCACAGGCTTTCCAATTTCTAAGTATTCCCTCAACATAGTTAAATGTTTTTACTCCACTCATTACAGATGAGTCTATTGCATGTTTAACTATTTCAAAGTTAAATTCTTTAATCCAACTGTCTAACTTTTCTACTTCTATTGGTGCTATCGTTCTTCCAAAGTTTTTCTCGAGGTATTCGTATATATTCTTAGTATTAGTAATACTTAGAATATCTCCATCTTCTTTTTCTTTATTCTTTTCCATATCCATATCCTTATCCTTATCCTCAAGGAGGTCAATCATTTCATTTGATTTGGATTTGGTTTCTTTTTGATTTGAATTTGATTTCTTTTTGGTTTTTGTTTGTTTCTTCTTTGGTTCTTCTTGATACTTTCTTGATTTGTTCTTGCTTGTAGTTAGATTAGGAACTATTAGAGTCCATATTGCACTTTTAAATCCTGTAAATGTTGGTTCTATATCATCAAACATAAAATCATCTATTGCTTCTAATATATCTCTTCTATCTTCTCTATCTAGATCCTTTATACTGTCATGATAGCTTCTGAAGTGAGTGTAGCCTGTTATATTATTCATTTAAGGTTTTCTCTTTCTTCCACTCTAATATATGACACATACGGTGCATTTGATTAGCTCTGTGTCTAATATTATTTATTGTTTCATCTATCTCTTCTTCTGTCTGACAGATAAAAAAGCCACCTGTTCTTCCACTTATACTTCCAACAATTAGATAGTAGTTTTTATTCTCTCTGATGTTTTGGATTACTTTTCTCATTGCTTTATCACTTTTTATGTTAAATCTTTTTCTTAGATCTACATTCTTTATTAAGTTATCTTTACCTATATGCTTGGTTATTAAATAACTATAAACTTGTTCTTCCATCACATCACCTCTTTCTTTTATTACCTAACAAGTAAATAATTATAATGGTAATGCATATTATTATCGTTATTATTACACTGTCACTCATCTTTATCCTCCATAATATAATTTTTTCCTATTAAGGCTATAAATTCATTTCGGCTATGAGTTTCTTCGTATTTCTTTTGACATGTTTGCTTTAGAAATATATCTAATTCATGACCTTTACTACCATGTACTCCGTATGTTCCCTCATGGTGTTCATAGCAAAGCCACACTTTAAATCCATGTTTTTCACTAATAGGTCTTTTAGCTACTCCGAAGTATATATGATGATCGTGTAGACCTGTTTGCTTGGAACAGATAAAACATTTCTTTTTAGATTGAATAATACTCTTCATTGGTTTCTATTCCTAACTCTTCTGCCCAAGCAATAATTATATCTAGCACTTTCTTCATTTCCTTAGTATCCATCTTTGATGTACCTATAAAGCATTTATACACAATAAATTCTTTACCGTTTTCTATTGTAGGTCTTACCACTCTTACTGCTCTGAAGTTCTTTTTTAATTCATCTTCTGCTTCAGGTGTTCCCATTAGATATATGTATTTAGAATTAGCTTCTTCTAATGCTAGTGAGTATATTTCTACCTCATTTTGATTCATACTTTCATGGTGTGCTATTTCATGTATTAAAGCCCACATATATTTATTTTGTTGTAGGGTTCTTTTGCTTTTAACTTCTTTTATTTCTAATGAATACTCTTTTTCTAGATCTACCTCTAAATCTGAGAATAAGTTTTCAATTAAAAACATTTGATTCTTTATATTTCTAAAGACTTGTTTTACTTTAACTATCGTTCTCATTAGAACGGTAAGTCATCATCACTAAGTTCTACACTATCTCCAAAGTCTGCGAACGGATCCTCTTCAGGTTCGTTATAATCAGGTGCAGGTCTATCATCCTTTGATTTGTTTTCTAGGAACTCTAATTCGCTAACAATAACATCTGTTAGATATCCTCTGCTTCCATCTTCTTTTTCATAGCTACCTGTTTGGATCTTTCCTGCAATTCCTAATCTGTTTCCTTTTTTAACATACTTACAGATTGTTTCTGCTCTTTTTTCCCAAGCTACTACACTAATAAAATCTGCTTCTGATTCCCCATCTTCATTTTTAAAATTTCTATTTACTGCAATAGTAAATCTTGTATATGCCTTATTTGAGGCTGTATATCTTAACTCCGGATCGGCTGTTAGCCTACCGATTAAAACAACTTTATTCATTTTCTTTATTCCTTTCTTCTAAGTATTTTTTAACTAAGGATAGACTCATATCTTCGTTAATTGGTAATGCTATATACTTTCTTACATCTTCCCTTAGGTGTAATCCTCTTAGGAAGCTTATTTCTGTTCCATAGCATTGTTGATATCCTATTCTATAAAGATTAGTTTGGTATGCTACATATTCCTTATCGAACACACTTGTTCTTTTTATATCAGCCACACCGATCTGATCCTTTTCCTTTAAAATTAGATCTATTCTTCCTGCACATACAGGTTTATTATCTAGGAATAGCACTATTGGTATTTCATTCTCTAGGCATTCAAATCCAAATCTTTTCTTTAGGAACTTATAGTTTCTTAACTCTTTTATGTCAGGGTTATCTATATTTCTTTTCTCATAATCTTCTATTGATTGATGAACCATTGTTCCTCTTTCTGATGCTTTCTGTAATACCTCTTTTGAAACTCCATTATATTTATTACCGAACTTAATCTTTAGTATTTGAGTAATGCTAGGAAGAATTACTCCATCGTATAGATATGTATGTGATTCATCTATATATTCAAGTAATCCTCCTGCTATCTCCCAACTTTCTATCATTTTATCTTTATTGTTATGTAGGCTGATTTCTTACCATCGAGAGTAACATACTCATCAAATAAATCAGGATGTTCTTCTCTAAATTTAGTTTGATTAAACTTTTCAAGATTCTCTTTGGCTTCTATGTATGTAATTGATAATCCTGATACATCATCTAGGATCTTAATTACACCTTTTTCTTCCATAGCACCCATTATTTGTTTTTTATATTCATCTTGTATATTCTTTAGTTGTTTAATCTTATCTTCTATTTCTATTACTTTTAAAACCATATCTTCTTTTAGTATTGGTTTCTCATTTTCTATAGTTATTAAATTATTCATCTTTACCTGTTCCTTTCTTTAATTCAATTATTTTTGATGCCTCTTCCATAGTAAGTTCTTCTATTTTCTTTTTCTTATATGGAGTCATCATTTCTTTTAATTCTTCTTTACTATCTTTGAATAAAGACTTAATCATTGCAATTTGACCTTTTGTAATACTTCCTGTAACCGTTTTTGTAACCTTTGTTGTAGTCTTACTGTAAGTCTTTTTGCTAACAGGTTTGTCATCTTCTCTTTCAGGATCATCTTTTGTAGCTACTAAGAAAGTGGATGATAAAAACTTTTTAATTGCACCTGTTGTTGCTTTATAACCTGCTTTATCTCCTCTATCTAATCCCTCTCCTGTATGTCTGCTTGTTTCAACATATCCTGTATCAATATCTATTAGTGAACATGCTAATGTTACTACTCTTCCAAATGGTTGCTTATCTGTTCCATCAAAAGTTCCATAGTCTGCTTCATCTATATGAAGTTCAATTCCATGTTTACTAAATAATTCTGTAAATAATTCCTTATACTGAGCTTCACTAAAATAATCATAGTTATCGTAATCATTATGAGCTCCTTTAGGAAGTATGCCTCTTTCATGTAATTCTTTTCTGATACTGTTCTTCTTTTTTTGCAAACTAATAATGCTTTCATAATTCACTTTTTCTTCTTTAACAGGTATTTCAGGAAATTGTAAATCTTTATTATTCATTTACTACACCCCCTGCTACTTGAAGTCTAAGTTTCTTTTCATTAATTTTAAAATATTTTTTAACATATTCCATCGATACCATGTATCTTGGGAATACCATATTGTCATCTACCATTTGATTTCTAATTTCATTCTTTATCTTTAAGGCTTTATTTTTTCCAACACATCCTATCTTTTTAATATCATCAGTAGATGCCCATAACTTACTTAATATTTCTAGCAGTTCTTCTGCATTTAAACTATTTATCACAGTAGCACCTACTTTCTATCTTAGCTACTGCTCTTTCTTCGTTGGCAATTTTGTTTATTTTAGATCCAACAAAAAACAACTGAATTAGTATTATTATTTGTGGTAGTAATAAAAGTGTTACTTTTACCCACATTTTCAACTCTCTTTTAGTTTTCATAAAATTTCTTATCCTTTCTTTTCGTATTTTAAAGTCGTGCAAAACTTTCAATTATTACGGTTAAACCGTATTCTAACAGTAAAAAAAATATGATGATTTTTTTCTTTTTTTCTACATCTATATAAAACTTCATACTACTTATTCATTTTTTTTACTGCTAACAACTTCTTTTCTTTCTCGTTTGGCAAGAATCTGATCTCATCAACACTTACACCATATACACTAGCTATTTTATTTATTTTACTTATGTTTGGTACAGTTTTATAATTCTCATAATTTGATAGTGTGTACTTACTAACGCCAATTAGTTCTGATGCTTCATCCAATGTTAATCCGAGATTCATCCTTATCGCCTTTAACGAGAACGATGTTCTCTTGCTTAGCATTTTTTTACCTCCTTCTACAATAATAATAATACGGTTAGACCGTAATGTCAATACTATATTTTAATATTTTGTGGTTTACCCGTATTTTTTTACAATTTATATTGATTTATTTTACGGTTTAAGTTAAAATAGTTATTGGGAAAGGAGAATAATATGAGTGCATTAGGTAATAAAGAAGTCTTTGCTAGGAATCTTAATAGATTTTTGAAAATTAATGATCTTGATAGAAAAACTGTTGCTAATGATTTAGATGTTAAATACACAACCTTTTGTGATTGGTGTAATGCTGTCTATTATCCTCGCATTGATAAAATTGAAATGTTAGCTAACTATTTTGGTGTAAATAAGTCTGCCCTAATTGAAGAGCAACCTATTGACCAAAATATCAGATTGGCTAACATGGAGAAGAATGTCGTAAGAGTTCCTCTCTTAGGTAAAATACCTGCTGGTATGCCTATGGAAGCAATCGAAGATGAATACACAATAGACTTTGAAGAAGTACCTGCTGATTGGATTAAAGGAAATAAAGAATATTTCGCTTTGAAAATTACAGGTGATTCAATGGCTCCTCAATACAATGATGGAGATACTGTTGTATTTTTAAAAACTCCTACATTTTATTCAGGGCAGGATTGTTGTGTTAGAATAAATGGTTCTGATGCAACATTCAAGCGAGTAACAATTAAAGAGGATGGTATCATGCTGACTCCTTTAAATCTTGATAACAGTTCAATGTTTCTTCCTAGATTCTATTCAAAAGAAGAAATTGAGACACTACCGGTTGAGATTTTGGGTGTAGCTAAAAAACTTGTAAAATACTTATAAAAAAAAGAACCCACTTTGGCGAGTGGATCCACGAAAAACTAAAATTAAAAGTTTTGCACGACTTTAAAATTACATCCTAAAAGGATATAATACTTCAGTTCTTCATATGTATTATATCACTTTTACGGACTTTACACAAATATTCAGAAAGGAAAGTGATATATTATGCCACAATTTAAATCTTCAACTCCTACTAAGGATGGTCGTTGTTGGTTTTTTAAAGTTCAATATCGTGACAGCTTAAACAATTTAAAATTATATACGAGTAAAAAATATGCTACTAAAACTGAGGCTAAGGACGAAGAAAGGAAATACTTAAATCGTATAAATGATAAAAACAAAGCTCCTATTGATATGACAATTGGAGACCTTTGGAAGAAGTTCTTAGAATATAAAGAAGATAAAGTTAGGATATCTACTAAGCGAGGTTATCATCATACTACTAAATACATTGAACCTTTATTCAATATCAAGTGTGTTGATTTTTCTCCTGCTCATTATCAAGAGTGGAAGAACCACATGAATAATATTAAAACTTTAAATAATGTTTCTAAAAATGATAAATTAAAAGTTTTAACTGCATTACTGAATTATGGTTCAGCTCATTATGATTTCAATTTTAATAAAGTTAAAACCCTTATGTCTAAGTTTAACGATCCTAATCAAGTTCGTAAGGAACATGATATTTATACACCTGATGAGTTTAATACTTTTCTTAGTGGAGAAGATGAATTATCATTCAGATGTTTATGGGAAACTCTTTATTACAATGGTTTGAGAATTAGTGAGGCTCGTGGTCTTACTTGGAAGGATATCGATTTTGATAAAAAAACTATATCTGTAAATAAACAAGTTCAAAGTATTGATAACTACTCTGCTAATTATTATATTTGTGATTTAAAGACTCCTAGCAGTTATAGGACTCTTCCTATCTGTGATGCTCTATATCAAGATCTAAAACAGTACCATGATAAAATATCACAGTATAGAAATTATACAGATGATTTCTATTGCTTCGGTGAATTTAGTGGTATTATTCCATTATCATATGTTAAAGCTCGTAGGAGAAAAAAGAAAATAGCAAAGATAACCGGTGTTAAAGAAATTCGTCTACATGATTTCAGACACTCCTGTGCTTCGCTTCTTATCAATACAGGAGCTCCGGTAACTTTGGTTTCTAGGTATATGGGACATGCTAGTGTAACCGAAACTCTTAACACTTACTCGCATATGTTTCATCACGATCTTGATAACATATCTAATTTAATTGATAAAATAACAAAAGATGCTAAATAGCATCTCTTTTTAATATAAAAACTTATCTAAAACTTATCTAAACGCTTTTTTTAACCTAAAATTACCTAAAAATTGTAATCGGTCAAATCCTCGCAAACCCTTATTTTATCGGTGTTTCAGCGATTATTTACCACAACATTGTTTATACTTGCGTCCACTGCCACATGGACACGGATCATTTCTTCCAACCTTGTTACTTTTCTTTTGTACCTTAACATTATCTTTACTATCATTAGTAATAATTGCCTTAACAACTTCTTTTCTTTCTAAATTTTGTCTAATTTCACTCTTAAGTAAATACATACTAACTTCTTTATTAATAACACCCATCATAGCATCAAAGTATTGGTAACCTTCCATAGTATACGCTTGAAGTGGATTTTCATTTGCATATCCTCTAAGACCTATGCCTTCCCTTAAATGACTCATTGTACTAATATGTTCCATCCAGTGACTATCAATAACCTTTAAAGTAATAGTTTTTTCAAACTCATTAACTATCTCAGTAGGAATATCCTTTAGTTTTTCTTCATAATCTTTAACAACATTTTCATATATATACGAAACAACTTCATCAGCATTTTTGCCACTTATCTCAGATAAATTAATTCTATATCTCTTTAGCAAGTTTTCATTTGATGCCTCAACTATTTCATTATAATCATTCTCAGTTAATCTAGCACTATCAATCAAATGTCCATTTACCATTTCACTAATATAATCATGAAACATAGATAAAACCATATCATGTATAGAATCACTATCTAATATTTCATTTCTTTTTGCATACATTATCTCTCTTTGATTATTCATAACATCATCATAATTTAAAAGTTGTTTTCTTATATCAAAGTTATTACCCTCAACTCTTTTTTGCGCAGATTCAAAAGATTTAGAAAACATTTTATTTCTGATTGCAGCTTCCCCAGTAAAACCTAAATTTTCAAGCATGCCCTTATATCTTTCAGATCCAAATCTTACCATCAAATCATCTTCAAAAGAAACATAAAATTGTGAAAATCCAGGATCCCCTTGTCTTCCAGCACGTCCCCTTAACTGATTATCAATTCTTCTTGACTCATGACGTTCTGTACCGATTACACAAAGACCACCAAGTTCTCTTACACCTTCACCCAACTTGATATCAGTACCACGACCCGCCATATTAGTAGCAATAGTAACAGCACCTTTCTCACCAGCATGAGCAATTATTTCAGCTTCTCTAGCATGATTCTTAGCATTTAAAACCTCATGTTTGATTTTCTTTTTATCTAATAAATTACTAATAATCTCGCTTGTCTCAATAGCAATAGTACCTACAAGTACTGGTTGCCCTAACTTATGTCTTTTTTCTATCTCTTTTACAATAGCACTATACTTACCTTGCTTGCCAGCATATAGTAAATCTGTTTCATCTACTCTTATTACAGGCTTATTAGTAGGTATACAAATAACATACATATTATATATATTTCTAAACTCTTCTTCTTCAGTTTTAGCAGTACCAGTCATACCAGAAATCTTATTATACATTCTAAAATAATTTTGGAATGTAATAGTTGCTAATGTCTTAGTTTCTTGTTGAATGGTAACTCCCTCTTTTGCTTCAATAGCTTGATGTAATCCGTCAGAAAAAGCACGTCCCTTCATAAGTCTACCAGTAAATTGATCTACTATAACTATCTTATCTTCACTAACAACATAATCAACATCTTTTTTCATAAAATAATTTGCTTTTAAAGCTTGATTAATATGATGTACTAAAGCAGTATTAGATAAATCATATAAATTCTTTAAATTAAATCTTTCTTCACACTTTTTACTTCCATCATCAGTTAAATTAATACTTCTAGTCTTCTCATCTTTAACAAAATCTTCATTTTCCTTCAAAGACTTAACAAAATTATCTGCTTGTACATATAAATTAGCAGATTGCATAACTCCCCCAGATATAATAAGTGGAGTTCTTGCTTCATCAATTAATATTGAGTCAACCTCATCAATTATACAGTAATTAAGTTTTCTTTGTACTCTATTCTCTTTCTTAACAACCATATTGTCTCTTAAGTAATCAAATCCAAGTTCATTATTAGTAGTATATAATATATCACAGTTATATACATCTTGTTTTTCTTTTGGTGACAAATCTCTTAAATTAACTCCCACAGTAAGACCAAGAAAATTAAATATAGGTCCCATCCATTCAGCATTTCTTTGAGTAAGATATTCATTAACAGTAACAACGTGAACACCTTTACCAGTAAGAGCATTCAAATAAGCAGGAAAAATAGTAGTTAAAGTTTTACCTTCACCAGTTTTCATTTCTGCTATATTACCATAATGAATTGCAAGACCACCAAGCAATTGACAATAATATGCCTTTTCACCAATCTTTCTATATGCAGCTTCTCTTGCAGTAGCAAAAGCAGGCACTAATATATCTTCTAACTCTTCGCCATCTTCTAATCTTTTTTTAAATTCATTAGTTTTATTTGCTAACTCTTCATCACTAAGTTTACTATATTCTTCATCTAATGCATCTATTTCATCAGCAATCTTAGAAAACCTTTTTAATTCTTTATATTCATTGTCAAACACTCTTTTAAACACATTTAACATCTAAATCATCTCCATAATATATATTTTACAATACTTTAAAGAAAAAGTCTACATATAAGTAGACTTAAATACTCACTATTCAGTATCAATTACACCGTAGTTTCCATCATTTCTTTTATATAAGACTTTAACACTATTTGTATGCATATCTTTATATACAAAGAAACTATGCCCTAAGAGTTCCATTTCAAGTATTGCTTCTTCCTCATCCATAGGTTTAGTATCTATCTTTTTTCTCTTAACAATCCCTTTCTCCTCTTCCTCATCTTCTTCTAATACTTCATAATCAAAATTAAAGTATTCATATTTATTATTAACCTTATTTTGCTTCTTTAATTTAGTCTTATTCTTTCTTATTTGTCTCTCTAATTTATCAGTAACTAAATCAATTGCAGCATATAAATCATTATTAGATTCTTCACTTCTTAAAATAAATTTGTCAGTAGGAATTGTAACCTCAATAATTTGCTTATCTCCTCTAACTTTAGTAAGGACATTTGCTACTATATCATCTTCATTAAAATACTTATTAAGTCTATCTAACTTAGATATAGTATAATCCTTAATCGCATCAGTTACTACCATCTTGTCTCCACGAATATTATATTTCATAAATATCCCATCCTTTCTACTAAAAGTATATCACAATCAAAAGTAAAAAACTAGTATTTAAACAAAAATAACATAATTTAACATAATTTAAATATTTACTTATTTCATAATATTTGCTATACTTTTTATGGAGATGATAATATGGATATATTTTGTAAAATAATAAATAATGAAATTCCATCAAGTACTATATATGAAGATGATATAGTAAAAGTAATATTAGATGTAAACCCCAAAAGTACAGGACACACTTTAATAATACCGAAAGAACATTGTGTAGACTTATTTGACATTAAAGAAGATACATTAATTTATATAAACAACATAAGTAAAAAAATATCTAAACTACTAATAGATAGACTACATTGTGATGGAATAGAAATAGTACAAAACAATGGAATATGCGAAGAAGTAAAACACTTTCACATGCATTTAATTCCAGTATATAAAAGTGATAACACATTAACAAAAGAAGAAGTATATAGTTTATTAACAAACAAATAACTATATACCTTTTTATTAAAACATCACAAAAATAAACTATCCGAAGATAGTTTAGATATATTAGTAAAAAAATGCAGAACCAATAATAATAGCAAGTAAAATATATAAAACAAGAACAATCAAGAACCCATTACTTCTTGATCCACACATATTTGTACTGCATGTATTTGTACTACAAGAACAATTATTTCCAGTTGTCATAATTTAACACCTCCTAAAAAGTTTTATATCCAAGCCCCTAGTATAATTATTAATAAAATAAATAAAACTAAAACAATAGCAGCAGAACTTCCACAATTACCCATAGTATACTTCCCCCCTTTTTTATCTTTCACATTATTTTATACAAAAAACAAAAATATGTGCTTCTTTTACTTATATAACTTAAATTAATTTCAAAAACTTAAGTATTTTGTCCCATCATTTTATGACATAAAAACTATATTAGTAAAAAAAATAAATTTATAGATATTACAAATTCATTTTTTCTTTAACAGTTTTAAAATATAATTTAAAAGTATCTGGATAAGTAAGATTATTTGGTAAATCATTTGAAAACATAATTTTTGACATCTCATAATCTTTTGGTAACTCTTCCATTTCTAAAATTTCACAAAAACATAATAAACCAAATGCACTAATTTTGTATACACTAACCGGTGTTAACTCTATTTTTGTTGCCCCCGTTTCTTCATACATTTCCCTTTTCGCAGCTTCTTGCCAAGTTTCACCATTCTCTATATGTCCACCAGGAATTTCCCAACCGTTTCTTTTTTTATTATAACAAAAAACATATTTACCATGATAACGACATACACAAACTACTCTAGTATATTTAGATTCATCACAATAACCAAAATCATATAACTTTACTTCTAACATATTATTTACCTCACCATAACCATAGTTTATCATATTTATTAAATAATTTAAACTGATATTTTAAAATTTTATTAATAAACACTCTTCCCTCAATTATTAAATTTTAAAAAATAGATATTTTCATATTTTTTTCACAAAACTTAAGTTTTTTGTCCCATCAAGTATTGTCTTTTTAATTATTTTTTGTTATTATATACATAGACTGATGAAAGGAGACAAACATGAAAAAAATTGAATCAAAGAAAAAAACTAAAAATATTATAAGTTTTCTAGATGAAAACAGAAAGGTAATTTATGGTTTTATAGGAGGAGCATTAGTTGCAGCAATAGTAGCAACAATTATATGGCCAGATAGAATTGCACAGTTAAAAGATGGTACTGAACCAGTCGCAGAAATAAATGGCGAAGTAGTAACTGCAGATACTTTGTATGAAAACATGAAAGAATATTACCCAATAAGTCAATTACTTGATATAATTGATAAAATGATTCTTGAACCAAAATATGAAGAAAACACTGAAATGTTAGAAAGCGTAGAAAAAACTGCACAAAACTACTATACACAATATGAACAATATTATGGTACAACTAAAGAACAATTCTTAAAGAACAACGGTTTCTCTTCACACGAAGATTTCCTTAATGTTCTAAAATTAAACTATCGTAGAAATGAATATTTTAACGAATACGTAAAAAGTTTAATTACTGATAAAGATATTGAAAATTACTATAACAATGAAGTATATGGTGACATAAACTCTGAACATATGCTAGTAACAATAGATAGCAATAGAACTGAAGAAGAAGCAAAAGAACTAGGTAATGAAATTATAGCAAAATTAAACGAAGGTAAATCTTTCGAAGAAGTTAAAGAAGAATACAAAGACAAAATAACTTACGAAAATCTTAATTACCAAGGTTTTAATTCAAATATTCAAGAAAGTTATATGACTGCATTAAAAAATCTAAAAGATGGAGAATACACTAAAGAATTAGTAAAAACAACTTACGGATATCATATTATTCATCGTATAGACCAAAAAGATAAAGCATCTCTTGAAGATGTTAAAGATGCCGTTATCGATGTATTAGTAAGCAACAAAAAAGCTGAAGATACAAACCTATACTATAAAGCTTTAGACCACTTACGCGAAGAAAACAACCTTAAGTTTAGCGATACAGTAATGGAAAGTAAATATAACGAATATTTAAAAGAACATAAATAAAAATAAAGATGTGACAATTTCACATCTTTTATATTATAAAAAAGGAAGTAAGAAAATGAAAGTAAATAATAAAAACATAATAACTTTAACAAAAGCAATATACGCAGGAATTTTTATAGGTATTGGAGGAACAGTATATCTTGCATTAGATAACAAAGTAACAGGAAGCATTCTCTTCTCCATAGGATTATTAACAATATGTATCTATAATATGAATCTATATACCGGTAAAATAGGATACATAATAGAACGCAAAAAAGGATATATAACCGAATTATTAATAACACTAATAGGTAACTTCATTGGAGCATCCCTAACAGGACTAATAGTAAGACTAACAAGATATAATAACTATATAGATAAAGCAAAATCTCTAGTAGATATAAAATTAAACGATAACTTACTAAGTATATTTATATTATCTATATTCTGTGGAATACTTATGTACATCGCAGTAAATAACTATAAAAAAGAAACTAATACCTTAAGTAAATATATATTAATATTCTTTTCAGTAGTAGTATTTATCTTATCAGGATTTGAACACTGTATAGCAAATATATTTTACTTTGCAGTATCACTTTCTATAAATACAAAAGTATTATTATATCTACTTATTATGATTATAGGCAATTCTCTAGGTTCAATAATAATATCCCTATATGACAGCAAAATAAGATCAAAGTAATTGATCTTATTTTAATTTTTAATCTTTTTAAACACTTTAACTATATCATATAATCTATTATCATTCATATCTTCTATAACATTAAGTAATTTTTTCTTTATATCTTCCGCATCATCATTCTCCTCTTCAAAATAATCATAATAAATATATCTTAAAATAGTATAATCATCTATAACATTTAACTTATTAATATATTTATATAAATAATCATATCTATCTTTCTCTATCCTAGATATTAATACATCACTATTCCTCTTCTTAACATCATAACAAATATCAGTAACATCCTGTAAATATGACTCATCATTAACCTCATCATCTTCCTCTAAAGTTAAAGAACTTCTATTTATCACTTCTCCCTTTTCATTAAACATAAGTCCAATACTCTTATTACCATCACTAAATAAACACATATATTTATAGTTTAACTTCTTATAAAATAACGTAAGTTCAAATATATTATCTAAAAACTTTTTATCCACACAAACATCATTATACATAAAATCATACATAACATCACTATTAACCTTATATAAAGGTATTTTCTTTACATTAATAAGTTTATCCCTCTTTTTCCATTCATAAAACTCATAATAACAATCATTAAAGTTTAACATAATATCATATATATATTGCATAACTATCTTCTCCTTTTATTAATAAAGATAAAACCATAATAATAAATCCAATAAATATAAAATAACATTCATATCTACTAAATATAAAATTAACATATTCATAAAAATTATACGTTGTAGTAAGTAAATTAGCATACAAAATAATATATGTAAATCCAACAACCATTAACCCAAAACCAAACAAGAAGAAAAAAATACGAACCATTTTATCCACCTAATAAATAATATTCGTATTTTTATATAAGTAAAACATCTATTCTAAATAATTGTCATTTTTTATATCAACACTACTAATAGATTCAAACCTCTTACTAATCTTATCTGTAGTAACATGTATACTCTCTACATCTTTATTAACAGTTTCTATACTTCTAGATAACTTATCCCATCTTTCTTTATATCTAGAAAACTCCATACCTAACTTAGTTAATTCTTCTTGAATAACCTTAGCATACTTATCTCTTTCCATATTTTTTAAAAGCACTTCAATAACAGTAAAAGTAGACATCAAAGTAGTTGGAGAAGTAATCCATACTCTTTTTCTTTGTGCATAATCTACAAGTTCTGTATGATATGCATTAATTTCTGCAAATAATGCTTCTGCAGGTAAAAACATAATTGCTTGGTCACTAGTAACACCAGGTATTATATACTTATCACTAATTGCATCTATATGTTTCTTCACATCTATTTTAAATTGCTTTTCCGCTAAATCTCTCTCCATTTGTGTTTTATTCTTATCTACCATTATTCTATAATGTTCCAAAGGAAACTTAGAATCTACTGCAATAGTACCAAGAGGAAGTGGAGCAAATATAACAGCATCCGCTATAGTTTTATTAGGAAACATATATTGTAATCTATATATTTTATCATTACCTTCCCCAAATATACTAGTTAATATATGAGACAAATTAACTTCGCCAAAAATACCTCTGCTCTTTTTATCAGTAAGTATACTTTGTAAAGAGACAATATCACTAGACAAATTGTCTATCTTTTTCTGGGCTTCATCTATTTTACTAAGTCTTTCTAAAACCATTGTAAATGTTCTATTAGTCTTACTAAAACTATCATCTAATCTTTCATTAACCCTATCATTCATCATATTAATCTTAGTTTCTAACTTATCATTTAACTTATCAAAATCATCATTTAAATCTTTAGTAAGTTCATATTTAAAACTAGATAATTCCCTTAATGTAGTATTCTCTAACTTACCTAACCTTTCTGTAATATTAGATTCATTAACATTTTTAAGTATTGCAACTATAACTAGTATAATTATAACTATCAAAAGTCCAATAATAACATAATCCATATCTCTCACATCCTACAATAAAAATTATACATTAAGAGTATATAAAAGTCAATATAAAATAAACAATTGTTTGCTAATATAGTTTAAAAAAATATAACCTATGTATCAAACATAAATTATACTTTATATATAACTATTTAACAAATGGTATAAATGCCATGTGTCTTGCTAATTTAACTTGTTCAGCAACATGTCTTTGATGTTTAGCACAAGTACCAGTAAATCTTCTTGGTAAAATTTTACCATTATCATTTATATATTTACTAATAATTGCAACATCTTTATAGTCTACTGGTTTTCCAGCACACATATGACATATTTTTTTTCTTTTTGGTTTACGAAATTCTGCCATAATTATTTCCTCCTTTATTAGAATGGTAAATCATTATCGCTTATTGTAACAGATTCTCCAAAACTTTCAAATGGGTCCTTTTCAACATTAACAGACTCTTCTACTTTAGGTTTTGATGCATCGTTGTCAAAATCAAATGGGTTAGTATCGTATGAACTATTATTATTACTATTTCCACCATTACTACTTCCACTACTTAAAAATTGAACACTTTGTGCAACAACTTCAGTTACATAAACTTTCTTTCCATCCTTATCATCATAACTTCTTGTTTGAAGTCTACCTTCAACAGATACTAACCTACCTTTACTTACATATTTACCAACATTCTCTGCTTGTTTATCCCAAACAACAACATTAATAAAATCTGCTTCTCTTTCTCCACTTTGGTTAGTAAATGTTCTATTTATCGCTAAATTTATTTGACATACCGCTCTACCGCTTGTTGTATGTCTAAGTTCAGGATCTCTAGTAAGTCTTCCTACTAAATCTACTCTATTCATAATATCCTCCAACTATTTATCAAGATTAATAACTAAATCTCTAATAACATTTTCATCAATTTTAGCAATTCTTTTGAATTCATCAATAGCCTTACTATCATTTGCTTCAATATTATATAGATAATAGAAACCAGATCTGCAACCACTTATTTCATAAGCTAATTCTCTTTGTCCTAATTCCTTAGATAAAGTTATAGTAGCTTTATTTGTAGTCATTGCCTTTTCTAATGAACTAACAGTATTTTTTCTTGTTTCTTCATCTGCATCTGATCTTACTATGAACATAATTTCATACTTTCTCATTATTGCACCTCCTTATGGTCTATTCGGCTTAAAACTAAATTTAAGCAAGGATTCCACATCCACGAAGTATTATAGCAAATTTTATAATTAAAGTAAAGTTATTTTTTATATCTTTTTAAGTTTTTTACTTATGTATATTTACTATTTCTCATTAATAATACTTTCAAACTCATCTATAGTATCACTAAACATTTTTATCGCAGATAAAACAACTTCTTTTTTAGTAACATCTACCCCTGCAACTAAAAGTGACTCTATAGGATTTTTAGTTCTACCACATTTCAAGAAAGAAATGTAATTTTCTACTGCATTTGCTTTACCACTAAGTATATTATCAACTATCTTACAAGCACAAGATAATCCAGTTGCGTACTTATATACATAAAAATTATAGTAAAAATGTGGTATTCTTTCCCATTCATATCTTATTTCATCATCTACTACTACATTACTACCAAAATATTTCTTATTAAGTTCATAATATTTATTAGATAATAATTCTGCAGTTAAAACATTATCTTTTTCAACTTCGTTATAAATATCTTTCTCAAACTCCGCAAACATAGTTTGTCTATATATTGTTGCTCTAAATAATTCCATAAGTTTATTAAGTATATATAACTTTTCTTTCTTATCATTGCTATTCTTAATCATATACTTACTAAGTAACAATTCATTAACTGTCGAAGCAACCTCTGCAACAAATATAGAATAATCCCCATACATATAAAGATTATTACTTCTTGTATAATAACTATGAATAGAATGTCCCATTTCATGTGCTAAAGTAGACATATCCCCATACTTATCTTGATAATTAAGTAACACATAAGGGTATGTATCATAACTACCTGATGAATAACCACCTGTTCTCTTACTATATGTAGGGTATACATCTATCCACCTATCTTTTATACCCTTATCATAAATTTTAATATATTCATTACCTAGCACGCTAAGAGCATCTCTTACTATTTTTACTGCATCATCAAACTTATAAGAGACATTATAATCATCTACCATTGACACATATATATCATATAAATGTAATTCATCTAACCCTAATATCTTCTTCTTCATATCATAATATTTATATAAAATAGATACTTCCTCATTAACACTATCAATTAAATTATCATATACTTCTAAATTTACTTCATCATGATACAAAGAACTCTCTATCGCACTATTATACCCTCTTATTTTACTTATACTTACTTCCTCATTTATATTATTATAAATTAAAGATGCAAAAGTATTCTTATATCTCTTATATGTCTCATATAACACATCAAATACTTCTTTTCTAACTCTTCTATCCTTACTTTCTATATATAAAGAATAATTACTGTTATCAACCTTAACTATATTACCTTCTTCATCCTTTATAGAACCAAACTCCATATCACAATCCTTAAATAACTCATAAGTATCATAATTATTTCCAAGAGTCTTACTTAATTTAGATAACAACTGCTCTTCACTATCACTTAAAGTATATTTCTTATATCTTAATTCATCCATAAGTAACTTTCTATATTTCTCTAAATTACTATTATCTTTAATAAATTTATTTATCTTTTCTTCATCAAGTTTAAGTATATTAACTCCCACAAAATAACTAACACTTATAAACTTACTATATAAATTACTTACTTTACCCTTTAATTCTTGATTACTATTATTCGAAGTGTCTGTATCAAAAAGTAAATTTACATAACTATATAACTTATCAATACCTCTAGAAATATTATAATATTCTTCTAAAGTATTATATAAACTATCTGCATCTTTTAACATATCATCTTTATAAGAACTAAATTTACTTATACTCTCACTAACAGTATCATAACTTTCATTAAACTTATCATTACTACTAAAAATCTTACTTAAATCCCAAGTATATCTTACATCTATATCTTCTCTATTCATATTATCCACCTTTCATATTAATTATACAATAATATATCAAAAATATAAAGAATAAATGCTCGAAAAAAAGAACTAAATACTAGTTCTATACATTAAATCTAAAGTGACAAATATCTCCATCTTGCATAACATAATCTTTTCCCTCAAGTCTCATCTTACCATTTTCTCTAACAGCATTTTCACTTCCATATTTAATTAAATCATCATAACTTATAACTTCTGCTCTAATAAATCCACGTTCAAAATCACTATGAATAATACCTGCACACTCTGGTGCTTTCATACCATTCTTAAATGTCCATGCTCTAACTTCATCACTACCTACCGTAAAGAATGTAGATAATCCTAGTAAAGAATATGTCTTCTTAATAAGCTGTGATAATCCACTTTCTTTTATGCCTATTTCATTTAAATATTCTTCTTGTTCTTCTGTTGATAACTCCGCAAGTTCACTCTCTATTTTTGCACAAATAACAACTATTTCACTACCCTCTTTTTTTGCCATATCACTAACTAAATCAACAAATTCATTTCCATTAATCAAATCATCTTCACTAACATTAAGTGCATATATAATAGGTTTTAAAGTAATTAAATTAAATGAACTAACTAAACTTTTCTCTTCATCATCAAGTCCTAACTTTCTCGCAGGAATACCACTTTCTAATCCTAATTTTAGTTTATTTAATACTTCTATTTCTTTTAAATCTTTTTTATCTTTAGTAGTCATTGCTTTCTTACCAATCTTATTAATTCTATTATCAATAATTTCTAAATCACTCATAGCAAGTTCTATATTAATAACATCTATATCTCTAAGAGGATCTATACTACTATCAACATGTATTATATTTGAATCGCGAAAACATCTAACAACCTCTACTACTGCATCAACTTGTCTAATATGAGATAAAAACTTATTACCAAGTCCTTCTCCATTACTAGCACCCTTAACTAATCCTGCTATGTCATTAAACTCATAACTAGTAGGAATCAAACTCTTAGGATTATACATTTCATTTAATTTATCTATTCTAACATCAGGAACATTAACTATTCCAACATTAGGTTCTATAGTAGCAAAAGGATAATTTGCAGCTAATATATTTTGTTTTGTAATTGCGTTAAATAAAGTAGATTTTCCAACATTAGGAAGTCCCACTATACCAGCTTTTAAACTCATAAAATCACTCACTTCCATAAGTATTATACATATATTTAACCTAAAAGACAAGTAAAAAAAGAAATATCCTAAAATATTTCTATAACATAACTCCTGTTCCTACGCCAATAGGAAGTCCTATAATATAAAATGCTAAAATAATTATAAACCATAAAATACTATATATCAAAGCATAAGGAAGTATTATTCCTAAAGTATCAGTTAAACTAACAACATCTTTCTTCTTATTATATATCTGTAAGAACCCTATAAGTATTACAAAATAACTAAATAACGGAGTAATACCCTTAACCGCAGAATCACCTGCTCTAAATACCGCTTGTGCAAATTCTGGAGTCATAGAACTTTGCATAAACATAGGAACAATAATTGGAGACATAATAGCCCATTTAGTTACTGCTGAAGGCACAAATAAAGTACAAATAATAGTAACTAAAAATGTAAGAATAACAAGTACTAATCCACTTATTTCAATTGAATTAATTATTTCAGTTAAAGAACTAACAACAAACACTCCTATATTAGTTTCTTTAAATATTGCACAAAATTGTGAAGCAAAGAATATAAGTACTAGTATTGAAGCAACATCTTTTATATAATAACTCATACCATCTACTAAATCTCTATTGTTTCTAATAGTCTTAACTCTAAATCCATATACAAGTCCTGCAACAATAAGTAAAGCACTAAATATAACAGTAACACCCTGATTAAAATATGAATTATCCCCAAATAATTGATCTACATATAAACTATCCTTAAGATACAAGAACAATCCTGAAAAAGGAAGTCCTGGTATAATAGTATAAATAAGTATTAAAGCAATAAGTAAAGAAGTAAGAAGTGCAATAGATACACCTTTCTTTTCTTTAGTAGTTACTTCATTATTTATCTCTAATGTTTCTTCTTCAGTAAAATTATATCTACCAAGTTTAGGTATAACATATCTCTCAGTAATAATCATACCTAAATATGCAAGTAATATAGTACTAATAATCATAAAATATATATTACCATTTATATTAACTTTATACACCGAATCTAGTATACTAGAAGCACTACTAGTATAATCTATAAGCATACTATCCAATCCATTAACAACAATATTTGCACCATATCCAAAAGTAATACCTGCAAATGCAGCACATATTCCCGCCGAAGGATGACGTCCTAAAGTAATAAATAATATCGCTGCTATAGGAATTAATATTACATAACCTACTGGAAAAAACATACTAGAAATAATACCAAGAAGTACAACTAAAAAAGTAAATGTCTTTCTAGATATCTTCTTTGATAATATCTTAAATAAACTAACTAAATATCCAGATTTATATGCTACTCCTACCCCCAAAAGACCAATAATCAAATTACCCAAAGGAGCAAAATTTATAAAATTAGAAAGCATATTACTAACAAGATTTTGTAATCCTGTTCTATTAAATAAGTTATTAATAAGAACAACTTTACTCTCTAAATTACCAGTATTACTATTTACCGTATAATAACTAGTCTCTATATTAAGAAGTCCCCCAATACTACTAACTATCATAATAACAAAAGTTAAAACAAGAAACAATAGTGCTGGATGAAGTTTAAACTCTTTATTTCTCTTCTTCATCTTTAACCACCTTCTTTAACTTTTTATCAAATTCTATTCTAGGTAACATAATACATCTACCACAATTTATACATTTAATTTTAATATCAGCACCCAACCTTACTACCTCCCATAAATTAGTACCACAAGGATGGTCTTTCTTCATAATCACATGACTACCAAGTTTATATTCCTTATTCATAGATTACTCCTTTCAATATTAATTATAACATTATGCATATCTTTTTACAAGAAAAAAAGTTTAAACATTAAATTCTAAACTTTCTATATCTTAACTTTTTAACGTAAAATATCCCGGAGTACTAGAAGTATCTATTCTTGCATATGTTTTATCTACATAATTTGAATTATATGCTGTACCATTACCACCAACTAGTTTTGTATCTCCAGAAAACATATAACTACTTGTTGTTACATTAGTTGTAACAAATTTATCACTCGCATACAAAGTTACTAATGATTCCATATACAGAAACATTCTATTCATATTGGTTACATTAGATGTATCAAAATTACTAACATCTAAAGTAGTTAAACGTTTTAAGCAATAAAACATATAACTCATATCAGTAACCTTAGACGTATCAAAACTGTTAAGATTAATACTTTTAACACTAGCACCGGTTGATATCAAACCGGTTACCCAACCATAAAACATACCACTCATATTCGTTACATTTGACGTATTAAAATTACTAACATCAATACTAGATAAAACTACACATCCCGCAAACATACCACTCATATCTGTAACTTCATTAGTATACATATTAGATAAATCAACACTTCTTAAATTAATCATGTAAGCAAATAAATTTGCACCACTCGTTAAAAATACTTTTCCATTTTCTGTAGCAACATATAAATCATACAAACTTTCGCCAGCATAACCAGTTTTTGTGGAAGTTTTTGAATATAACAAGACTGAATTATCTTGGTCCCTTGATATATCAATAGCACTTCCTACTCCAGAAGGTACTTCATCAAATTTAACTATATTAATCGTTAAAACTTGAGAAGAAGCAATATTAGAGTTTAAGAATTTAGGTCCCGCTTCCATTAAGCAATTAACGACATCTTCTGTAAAATCAAGATTTAAACATTCGTCATTGCTAAAAGAAACTTCGTTAAACGATGTATCATACCCCTTCATATAATATCTTGTAATTTCTTCTTCACCAACAGGGTTATATTCTCCATCTATTAATACTTTACCAGTAGGTACTATTAAATCTCCACCTTTTTCATAACCATTTATTATTGATAAAGATATAGTAATATCTGTAGATGTTGTATTTTCTACTGCTATTGTTACTGGTAAAGTTGTGTTTGCATTAATTAATCCACTTGGGGGATTAACACTCTTCCAGGACTTTGCAATAGTTACTCCATCAGGCAAGGTTGATGGTGTAACCATAGAGTATGCAATACCGTACTGTATTGTACCATTATTACTATTTTTAACATCTATATCAAAGAATTTTGTTTTACCTGCTTGTATTGTTACTTGTTTATTCGTGGATGCTGATAAATCAAAACTAAGTGACATATCATATTCTGTGGTATCATTATAACTTAAACTAGTATCTATTGCATATGTTGCAAATAGTCCTGTAAGTGCAATTAAAAAAGTAAGCACAGTTATTATTATTAATTCTTTCTTGTCTACAAAATTTATTACTCTTTTCATAATCTAACTCCTTTTTATACACAAAAAAACTATAGACAAAAACTATCTATTTCTAGACATTTTATCTATAGTTTTACTTTCAATTATTATATTATTATTATATGTTAATTGGCCCCCCCCCGATAGCATAAATGTTATAATTTATTAAATCTACTCTATTCATAATTAGGGGCTCCTTTCTAAAATTTTTGCAATATTTTTTAAAAATCACAAACTCTTTTACATACATCTAAATAATATCATATTTACAAAAAATTTGCAAATAAAAAAGACAAATACTTTTAAATATTCATCTTATCTATCTAACATATGCAAATTATCTAGTAATACACCAGTACCTTCTGCTACACAAGTAAGCGGACTTTCTGCTATAAATACAGGAACTTTTAATTCTTGATTTAATAACTCACTAAATCCATCTACTAAAGCACCACCACCAGTAAGAACTATTCCCTTATCAATAATATCTGCAGATAATTCAGGAGGTGTTTGCTCTAATATACCTTTAATTGCATGTATAATTAAATAAACACTTTCTCTTAACGCTTCCTCTACTTCACTTGAAGTAATAGTAATCGAATGAGGAAGTCCAGTAACTAAATCTCTACCTCTTACTTCCATCTTTTCATTCCTACTACCAGGAAAAACAGTTCCAATAGTCATTTTTATTTCTTCAGCAGTTCTATCTCCTACAAGTAGTTTATATTTTTCTTTTATATACTTAACAATATCATTATCAAATGCATTACCAGCAATCCTAATTGATGTACTATTAACTATTCCTCCTAAAGACAAAATAGCAATATCTGTTGTACCTCCACCAATATCAATAACCATATTACCACTAGGCTTAGATATATCCATACCTGCTCCTATTGAAGCAACCTTAGGTTCCTCTTCTAAGAAAACTTTTTTAGCACCAGTTCTCTCAGCAGCCTCCTTTATAGCATTTTTTTCTACTTGAGTGATATTTGAAGGACAACAAATTAGTATTCTAGGTCGAGAAAAGAAACTCTTGCCATTTACTTTTTTTATAAAATAACTAAGCATAACCTCTGTAGTATCAAAGTCTGCAATAACACCATCTTTCATAGGTTTAATTGCTTTTACCTTACCAGGAGTTCTACCAAGCATTTCATGTGCTTCAATACCAACTGCAAGAGGTTTTTTAGTCTCTGAATCAATTGCAACAACACTTGGTTCATTTAACACTATGCCTTGTCCTTTTATATATATAAGTACATTAGCAGTACCTAAATCAATACCAATATCTTTATTAAACATAAATATCACCATCCCTAATGAATATTTTACCATAATTTGTATATTTTTTATAGTTAAAACTCTAATTTTCTTTCTAAATATTTTAACAAAGTAGCATTTCCACCTCGAATATGTCTAATTTCTAAATGATATTTTAATATATTTGACACTTCACTATACATTTTACTATCTATTTTAATTAATCTTTCTCTTAAATCTTTATGTACAGTACTTTTACTAACATTAAACTTTTTAGCAATATCTCTAATAGTATCCTTAGTATCTATTATATATTTAGATTCATTAATAACTCTATCTTCTATATATTTATCCATATTATCTCCCTTAAGAAATTATATGTAATACTTCTTAAAAAAAGGCAATTATTTGCCTATAAATCAGTTAAATTTTTATCATAATAATTATCAGGATTTACTATTTCTCCTTTATAGTATAATTCAAAATGTAAATTATTCTCTTTTTTAGTATTTAAATTTGATTTACCACTCTTAGCAATTATTTGTCCTTGAACTACTTTATCATCAACCTTAACATTAACATCCCCTAAACTTTGATAAACACTTATAAGATCATTTGTATGTCTAATTGTAATTGTAGTACCTACAATATTGTCTGCTTTTAAATCAATTACTTCTCCAGGAAGAATACTAACAACATCAAATGCATTATCACTAGAATAATCTATACCAGAATTTTGCATATAAGTATTTTCATAAAAGATAATTGAATTTTCTTGTGTCTCTTCTTCGCCAGTATAATCATAAAATCCTCTACTTACACTAACATCACTACTAGTAAATGGTTTAATTATTGTCTCTTTAACATTAATAACAGGCACATAATCATACTTTTCTATTATTTCATTATCCACATATTCTGTATCTTTATTTGCATTCTTTAAAGCAATAGACTTCTTAAATATATTACCTGCAAAATATAAACATATTGCAAAAAATACTATTGATAAAACATACACGCTAGGTACTACTATTAATTTAATCCTTTCTTTCATTTTTTCCACCTCTATTTTAATTCTTAACTAAAATAAAGTTTTTATACATGTTTTTTTATAAATTTTTTATTTTATCAATAGTAACTCCACTATAATAATGCTTAAGTATATCTGTATATTTATATCCTTCTTTTGCCATACCTTCTGCACCATACTGACTCATTCCAACACCATGACCATATCCACACATACTTATAATTACCTTATTCTTTTCTTGTCTAATAGAAAAATCATAAGACCTAAGTCCTAATTTACTATACATCTCACTTACACTTATATTTTTATTATTAATACTTGCCCTCACTATACGATTAGTACTACTTCTTTCCTTTACTTCAAAATTCAATTTATCACTATACTCTATACCTAATCTACTATAAAAGTCTTTTAAATTCAAAGTAATACTACTTCTAAACATCGAAGAAGTATCCCTATCCCAAAAACTATCTACACTCTTTAAATAAGGTAAATTAAGATTAAATATCACACTAGCATCTTCCGTATATAAATTACTCGTAGAAAAAAACATTGCATCTATTACCTTGTCATCATAATACATTACATAATCTATTGTTTTATTAACAACCTTCCTTAATTTATTAATATTCTCTTTATATTTAATCCCCCAAGCATCTTTTAAATAATTATTATCTAAATAAACTTGATTAAGCACAGAATCCACTACATCATAATCATTATCTTTATTATACTCCATTCTTTTAACAGCATAACTTCTCGACGCAATAGCCTGTGCCATAAATGCTTCCTCTTCAAAATAAATAGGCATCTCACCTGCTAACACACCAACTATATATTCTTCTAAAGGTATTATATCTATTGTATTATCTTTCATTCTCTTTACTCTAATCATCCTACACTCTATATAATTAAGTTGTATTTCTTTAACAAAATATATCTTATATATAAGTACAATAAAAAAAGGAAATAATATTACAGAAATAGTATAAATAATTAATTTTTTCATTTTACACATCCCTTGTAATAATTATATTCCCTATAATACTATAAAATTTGTCATAATAAGTCACTTAATACATTCATAAAATCATATAAAAAATTACTAACCAAATAACTAAGACTAAAAATTATTGCCATATATAAAATTCTTGCTTGATAATTAGTATTCTTACTTAATTTAAATATAACATTTATATTAACACTATCCATTCCCCATACTATAAAAGGAATAACAAACACATATATTAATAACTTACTCATTTTCTATTTTCTTAATCTTCTCATTTCTAATAATATATCTATCTATATTAGAAAATGGTGTATTAATAAACTTATCAACAATCTCTACCGTTAACTCTTCAGGTAATTCTTCACTAATTGCAATAGCATTTGCATTATTATGTGATTTACATAGTATTGCCTCACTAACATTGCATACTTTAGCACAAGTAATACCTTTCATTTTATTAAGTGCAATACTCATACCTATTCCAGTACCACATATCGCAATACCAAGTTCTACTTCTTTATTTTTAATTCCCATTCCTAGTTTATATGCATAATCAGGAAAATCTACTGAATCAGTTGTATCAGTACCATAATTAACTACATCATGTCCCATAGTCTTTAAATAACTAACTAAATAATTCTTAGTAACAACCCCTCTATGGTCATTAGTAATACCTATCCTCATAAATTACACCTTCCTTACAATATAAGTATATCTTAAATTTTATATTGATTCAATTAATTTAAAATTACTTTACAAAAAATAGACACATATTTGTATCTATTCCTCTTCTTTTTTCTTTTTAGTTATAACAACATCTTTATTATTAAACTTAATTATCTCTTCATTACCACTTGTAGCAATATCATTAAATGATACATTGCTACTATTAGTATTAGTGTTATTAACAGGAGTAGTAACCTCATCCCTTACCTTATTACTATTATCTACCACACTACTATTGTTATCAGTATTAAAATTATTAAACCATTCAGTATCTTGATTATTATTAGTATTAATATTAGTATTTATATCACTTGTATTTGTATTATCAATATTTATACTAGTATTATTATTTATATTACTACTATTATCGTTACTAGGATTAGTTATAAGTCCAAACATCTTAGGGTCAACATTATCATTTACATTATTATAATTATTATCATTCATATTGGTATTAACATCATTCACATTATTAAAGTTATTATCCATATTGTTATTTATATTATTATTCATATTATACACTTGATTATTATTATAGTTTTGAGTATTTGAATAACCATTATTATAATTATTATTTTGATTATTTACATAACCCTGATTATTATTTCCCACATAAGCATTTGGAGTATTATTTCTATTTCTAATAGCATTTCTAGTTAAATTATTAACTTTAATATTGCTATCAAACTCACTTACCAAGTCATCTTTACTACCATTTACATCTCCACTTTTACTAAGTAACTTAGTGAATATCATAAAGACAAGAAATATCGCAATTATTATTGCACCAAGTTGATATAAAGAATCATATGATGTTATTTCAAATACAAAATCTATATCGTTCTTACCTAAAGTTGTTAAATTCCATGTCAAATTCTTACCATCGTCACTAACCTTAGTAGCATTATTACTAAGTGTCCCATTAGGTACAGTCAAATTAAAAGTAACTGAAACATTATCTAATGATGTAAATACCTCACTTAAATCAACATAAAAATTAGCAGCATATCTATTTGTATCAATAGACTTATCTAAATTAAACATCTTATTTTCTATATCACCACTATAAGGATTATTATAAAAATAAAGTAAGTTATATTCTTCGCTTCTTTCTCCTAAAGATATATAGTCTATATCACTATAATGTTTAGAAATAGAAATACCACTACTATAACCATTCTCATTATATAAACTAACTTCATAACTATCTCCTAGTTTATTCTTTAGTTCAGTAACCTTTTCTTCAAAATTATAATTACCTTTAGATAATACCTTAATAGAATAGTCCATCTCTCTATTATTTTTTATAGACATATTCATATCAAAACTATTACAACCTGTTATAAATAATACCATCATCAAAAATATTAACTTTTTTATTTTCATAATAATATTCACCACTATTCCATATTAAGGATATCATAAAAAAAGTAAAAAGACAAGAAAAAAAGAAGACTATTTAGCTTCTTTGTCAAATCCATATTTCTTATTAAACTTGTCAACTTGTCCTTTCTTACTAGCAGTTGATTGTTTACCAGTATAGAATGGATGACACATATTACATGTATCTATTGAATGTTCAGCAGTTCCTAATGTAGATTTTGCAGTTATTACATTACCACATGCACAAACAAATTTAGTTTCAGTTTGTTTTGGATGAATATTTGCTTTCATTTTTTCTCTCCTTCCGCCATGACAAAAAAGTCATAGATATAAAATACGTTTTATATTATATCAGTTATTTTCTATTTTTTCAACTATTATTTGAGAAATTTTTAAATATCCATAATTATTTGGCACAAAATTATCTTTTTTATAAAGCAAATTAGGATTATTACTAAATAAATTATCTAAAGAAACATAAGTATATCCCCTTTTAGAAACAATATCTTTTAACTTTACATTTATATAATTAACTTCATCTATCTTATCTAGTACATTATAATAACCTAACACTATAACATCCTTATGTTCAAATCTATTAATTAATCCCAGTAACTCATCCATTTCACTAACAATATCATTCATATAATTATAAATATTTACAGTATCATTATTAAACTTATAATATAATTCATTCATTCCTAACGATATAGTAATTATATCTGCTTCCTTAATAAGTTTATTAATATTATACTCATAACCATTAACATTCTTAGTCTCATTATATTTAATCATTCTAATAATATCACTAATTCTATAACCACTATCTGTGAACAAATCATTAAAACTCTTTAATTTTTTATTTTCCTTTAAGTAATCTCTAACATAATATGAATATCCGTACACCTTTGTATCATATATATTTACCCCTTTAGATATAGCATCTCCAATAACTAAATAATCATATTTATCATTAAAAGTAAAATTATATATTAAATAACATGATAAAAAAAGAATCAATATAAATATAATCTTTTTCACAACATTCACCTATTAAATTATATTATATTAATTCTATATTTATTATATCAAATCTATTTTTGCACCTACATTACTAAGTTTCATAATAATATCATCATATCCTCTTTCTATATAATGTATATTATCTATAGTAGTAACTCCTTCTGCAATAAGTCCGCAGACAAGCATAGATGCCCCACCTCTTAAATCAGTTGCAGTAACATCACATCCTATTAGTTTTGTCTTACCTCTAATTATAGCAATTTCATTATTCTTAACAGTAATATCCGCACCCATTCTAACAGTATCATAAATATTTCTAAATCTATTTTCATAAATAGTTTCCCTAATTCTACTAATACCTTCACATTGTGTCAAAAATGGTACCATTATTTGTTGTAAATCAGTAGGAAATCCCGGAAATACTAAAGTTTCTATATTAATAGCTTTAAGATTAGTACCCCTTGATACCACTATATTATCTTCATTAATCCTAAGATCCACTCCTGCTTCCTTAAGTTTTGAAGTAAGTGCTTCTAAATGAGATGGAATAACATTATTAATAGAAAGATTATTTCCTAATAGAGCGCCAATAATCAAATATGTTCCTGCTTCTATTCTGTCAGGTATAACCTCGTGAAAACAACTATGTAACCTATCCACTCCAACAATAGTAATTACATTAGTACCAGCACCACTAATCTTAGCACCCATATTATTTAAAAAAGTTGCAACATTAACAATTTCTGGTTCTTTAGCAGCATTTTCTAACACTGTTTTACCCTTTGCTTTAACTGCAGCAAGCATAATATTAATAGTAGCACCAACACTAGGAATATCTAAATATATCTTACTTCCCTTAAGTTCCTTTGCTTCGATAAGAAAATGGTTTCCATCCTCCACTATTTTTGCGCCAAGTTTACTAAATCCCTTTAAATGTAAATTAATTGGTCTTTCCCCAATTGAACATCCCCCAGGAAAATACATATCTACTTTTTTAAACTTACCAAGCATCGCTCCCATAAAATAATATGATGCCCTAAGTTTATTAGATAATTCTTCTTCAATCGCAGTATTAATTATATTTGATGAATCTATTGTAACAGTATCATTCTCTCTATCTATCTTCGCATTTAAACTTAATAAAATTTCTTCCAAAGAATCAATATCACTAATATTTGGAACATTATTAATCTTAACTACTTCATCACATAAAATAGACGCTGGAATTAATGCAACAGCACTATTTTTCGCACCACTTATATTAATACTACCAGTAAGATCATGTCTTCCCTCAATTCTAATTTTAGGCATAAGTACCTCCTTATTTGTAATATTATATGTCTTTAAATAAATTTGGACATAACCCAATTTAATATTATAACAGAAAAAAAATAATGTCAACGAAAAACATATAACTAATTTAATTTTACTAAAAAACATGTAATTTAAATTTAGTTAATATTCTATCACAACATTATATAAAAATCAATCTAATTATACTTAATCTTTTCTATTTAAACATATATATAATACCTAAAACATTAAGCATTATACCCCCAAATAAAGTAGATATCTTACCTAAAATATTACCTATCTTATTACCAAGAACAAGTCCTAAATATGTAAACAAAGAAGAAACAAAGAAAAATATTGTAGATATTTCTAAACAGTTATTATTTATTACCCCAAGACCTATCCCAGTAGTAAAACTATCTATACTAACAGTAAGCCCAAACATTAAAAACCCAGATATACTAATAAGTATCTTTACTTCTTCATTTCTTATACTAGATATTATCATTTCAATACCTATAATCATAAAGAGTATACCTACCATTATATTAGTATTAACAACTAAATACCTAGTAATAACACTGCCAAACATTATCCCTATAAGAGGCATAACAAAATGATATAACCCCACAATAAATGCTAAAAGTATCATATTTTTTCTATTCATACCTTGCATACCATATATAAGTGCAAGAGAAAAAGCATCCATACTAAGACTAACCGCAACAATAAAAGTTGTTATAAAAGAACTCATACATTCACCTAATAAATATTATTATTAATTATTATTTTTATGAGAAAATATTTTATCTATTACATCTTTAACTATTGAAGTATACTCTGTATCTTCTTCATCTATAATACATAAATTAGGAAACAATACACACCAAAAGTTATCACCCTTTGCACTACCTATAGAAACAACCAAAGATTCATAATAACCTTCATCATATGTAACACCCTTATATATCTTTTTAGGAAAATAATTATCCCCATAGTTAACACTAAAATTATAATTATAATCATACTTATCAAATATATCTTGTATATTAATTTTAATATTATCTATATTATCATTAATAAGTTCTCTTGCATCTTCAATATTATCAGTATCTTTAAATAAACTATATATATTACTTTCTAAATAATCCTTAACTTTTATTTTCATCATTTGGTCATAATTTGAATTACTATTAGGAATAACTCTAAGTCTAATTGACCCTTCAGGTATTACTACATTATCTTGAACATTACTTTTAACAACAAAAAGAGTTAATACTGCAAATAATACTAAAATAATCTTTTTCATCATATCACCTATTCTATAATGATATAATTATTACTTTTTTATTCACACATTAACTCTATTTATTACTAATAAATACAAAACGTTCTCTTAAATTATAATCTTTCTCTACTTCTACTATAACATCACCTAAATATTTATAAACAAGATTAATTATATCTTCTCCCTGAGTATACCCTATCTCAAATGCAATAATATATTCTTTCTTTAAATATTTACTAATATTCTTAAGTATCTCTTCATAATAATATAATCCACCAGAGGAAGCATATAAACTAATACTAGGTTCATTATTCTTAACAATATCATCTATTTCTTCATCATAACTAATATAGGGTGGATTACTAACTATAACATCAAATACTCCATCTATATTAGAAAATAAATCACTTAAAACATATTTAACATTACTATTATTAAGTTTTTTATTTTCACTAAGTACCTCTAATGCATCACTAGATATATCACTACATAAAACATTTGCATCAAGTTCCTTATCTAATGTAATACCAATACACCCACTACCAGAACACAAATCTAATATATCTATTTTTTTATTATATTTATTTCTAACTCTTTTAATTAATTTATCTACCAAAAGTTCCGTCTCAAATCTAGGAATTAACACCCTATTATCTACATTAAAAGTATAATTATAAAATTCTACATTTCCTACTATATACTGAAGAGGAATACCCTTATTTAACATACTTATTCCCTCTTCCAGAGTCTTGTTCTTTAAATATTTTTTTAAATATTCTATATCTTTATTCATATACTATATACTTTCTTCAAGTTTTCTCTTTTGATCCTCATTAATCAAAGCATTAATAACTACCCCAAGTTCTCCATCCATAATTCTATCTAAATTCATTGATGTAAAACCAATTCTATGGTCAGTAAGTCTATTTTGTGGATAATTATAAGTTCTAATCTTTTCACTTCTATCTCCAGTACCTATCTTACTTCTTCTTTCAGCATCCTCTGCCTCTTCTTTTTCTCTTAACTTTAAATCATACAATCTCGTTTTTAATATCTTAAATGCCTTTTCTTTATTCTTAATTTGACTTCTTTCTGTTTGAGAATAAACAATAATACCCGTAGGAATATGTGTAAGTCTAACTGCAGAATCAGTAGTATTAACTCCTTGTCCCCCACATCCACTACTTCTAGTAATATCTATTCTAACTTCACTCTCATCAAGTTCATAATCAAATTCTTCTGCTTCAGGCATAACAAGAACAGTTGCAGTAGAAGTATGCACCCTACCTTGACTTTCTGTCGCAGGAACTCTCTGTACCCTATGACTTCCACTTTCATACTTTAACTTAGAATAAACATTTTCACCCTTAATCATAAACTCGAGATTAGAAAAACCGCCCGCAGTACCTTCAGTACTATTTAGTATCTCTATCTTCCAACCTTCATTATTCGCATATTTTGTATACATATCAAATAAATCTCCCGCAAAAATGTTTGCCTCGTCTCCTCCTGCAGCACCACGTATTTCAACAATAACATTCTTTTCATCATTAGGGTCATGTGGAAGTAACATTAATTCTAACTTTTTATTTACTTCCTCTTTTTCAGTTTCTAAATTAGTTAATTCTTCCCTAGCAAACTCTTGCATTCCCTCTTCGTGCATCATTTCTTTTGCACTTTCTATATCTTCATTTATTTGTTTATACCTATCATAAACACTAACTATTTGACATAATCTATTATGTTCCTTAGAAAGTTCAGTCATCTTTTTTATATTTGATATAACCTCAGGCCTAGTTAATTCTTCACTTATTTCTTTATACTTATTACTAATCGCTTCTAATCTATCTATCATAGTATCTCTCCTTAAACATATTCATTATATCATATTTTACACATTTTTAAATATATATTTTTATAAATAGCACATTTTATTGACTACATTTTATATTTTTATTATAATTAAATTAGGTGAAAAATATGAATGAAGACTATGAAGCAATTAATTTAGCAAACTCCGCAAGTGAAAGAAAAAGACAATATAATAAATCACAAATAGAAAGAATGGAAACAAAACCCCTTAGAAATTCCCTTAAAGAAGAAGATATCAAATACCAAAAAAGAAGAAAAAAGCAAAGAAGAAAAGGAATAACAAGAGTAGTTACCGCATTAGTAATTACTGCAAGTCTTATAACAGGAGGAGTAAAAATAGTACAAGCTATGCACAACTTTACAAATTATGGAACATTTGAAAATCCTACTTCTAACAAAGGAAAAGTAGATATTACTATAAATAAATATTATAAATTAATGAATGATCATAAATCCAAAGACACAAGAATAGAAACAGTCGTAGGATCAAACACACCAGATAGATATGACGACCCATATGTTGACTATCTAGATAATGATATTAATAACTTCGCAGATTATATGATTGATTCTTCAAATATAAGTGAAGAAGAATTTAGATGCGCCGTATTTGCAGCAACTCAAGTAATAAATGAACCATACACAAGTAATGTATTTAATAACAGTGTAAGAAAAGCATTAAGTAAAGAAGACAAAGATTCTTCAGCATTAAGCACATATGTTTCCGGAGATAAAAATTATGACTCTAACTTCTTAGAAAAACTAGGATACAAAAACTGGATTGAATATAGAGAAAATGAAAGAGAGAATATTGCTAATTTAATGGAAATAAATCAAAGAATAGAAGAATCGAATAAAGGAAAAGGAATGTAATATGGATACTATAGAATGTAATGTAATAACAATTAATAACATTGAATATACAGAAATAGATAAAATAAACTATAATAACAATACATACATATTTTTAGCAAACATAGATAACCCAAGTGATTATATGATAAGAAAACTAACAATAAAGAATAACGAAGAATATTTAAGTGCCTTAAGTAACGAAGAAGAATTCAAAGAACTATTAAATATATTTAAAAACAAATATACTAACTAGTAACATTTAGTTAGTTTTTTTATTGATTTTTTTTAGTATACTTATTATAATAATTTCTAGGGTGTAAAAATGAAAGAAAGAATAATATTACATATAGATGCAAATAATGCATTCCTATCATGGACTGCAGTAAATATGCTAAATAAAGGAAGTAAAATAGATATAAGAAATAGATATGCCATAATTGGTGGAAGTGAAAAAGAAAGAAAAGGAATAGTACTTGCAAAAAGTAATTTATGCAAGAAAAAAGGAGTAGTAACCGCTGAACCAATCTTTCAAGCAAGAAAAAAATGTCCTTATCTTGAAGTATACCCACCTAACTATGAAGTATATAAATATTATTCAAACAAAATGTATAACTATCTATTAAATTACACCAATGTTATTGAACGCTACTCTATTGATGAATGTTTCTTAGACTATACAGATTTAACTATTATGTTTGGCCCTCCAGAAAAAACAGCATACAAAATTAAAGAAGATATAAAAAAATTATTTGGATTTACCGTAAACGTTGGTATAGGAAACAATAAATTATGTGCAAAAATGGCATCAGATTTTGAAAAGCCAGACAAAGTACATACTCTCTACTCCAACGAAATAAAAGAAAAAATGTGGCCACTCCCTGTCAGTGATTTATTTATGATAGGTAAAAGTTCAAGTAGAAGACTAAATGAATTAGGTATATTAACTATCCAAGATTTAGCAAAAAAAGACCCTAACTTTCTATATAAATATTTCAAAAATAGAGCAAATCAAATGATAGAAAGTGCAAACGGAATAGATAATTCTAAAGTAGAATATGAATACACCGACCCAAAAAGTATATCCTCATCAACATCATTTGCATATAACTACAAAACAAAAGAAGAAATATACCCTATCATCAAGTCACTATCTAAAGAAATAACAACCAAGCTAAAAGAAAAAAAGATGTATACAAAAAGTGTAAGTATATGGATTAAATACACAGACTTTACCAAAGTAAGTAAACAAATAACCCTAACTAACAGTACTAACGAACTTGAATATATATATATGCACGCAATAAAACTATTTAATAGTATTTGGAATGAAGAAAGTATACGTGCTCTTTGTGTAGGAATATCAACTTTATCTAAAACAAACGACATCCAACTTAACCTATTTAGTCACGAAAAAATAAAAGAAACACCTAAAATAACAAATGAAAAACTAGATAAAGTAATAAATGAATTAAATACTAAATACAAAGGAATAATAACATACGCAAATAAACTAAAGAAAGAAGGACATTATGAACAAAGAAATAATTAAAGAAATATCACAAGAATTAAATATAAAAGAATCCCAAACGCAAGCAGTACTAGAGCTTCTTGAAGAAGGAAACACAATTCCCTTCATTGCACGATATAGAAAAGAAAAAACTAACTCTCTAGATGAAGAACAAATAAGAAAAATAAGTCTAGTATATGACTATCAAGTATCTCTATTAAAAAGAAAAGAAGATGTAATAAGACTAATTGACGAAAAAGGACTTCTTACAGATGAATTAAAAGATAATATCACAAAATGTACAAAACTAGTTGAAGTAGAAGACTTATATAGACCATATAAAGAAAAGAAAAAGACTAAAGCTACCGAAGCAATAAAAAATGGACTAGAACCATTAGCAAAAATAATTATGAGTATGAAAGACAACATAGATATAAATAAAATTGCAGAAAAATATTTAAATGAAAACGTAAAAAAAATAGATGATGCTATAACAGGATCAAAATATATAATCGCTGAATGGATAAGTGATAATGCTTACTATAGAAAATGGATAAGAAACAATATGTATAACAAAGGAATAGTTGTATCAAAGTTAAAGAAAAATGCTAAAGATGAAATTAAAACCTACGAAATGTATTATGACTACACAGAAAAAGTAAAATATATAAAACCACATAGAATTCTAGCATTAAATCGTGGAGAAAACGAAGGTATACTTAACGTTAGTATAGAAATTATACCCGAAGAAATAGAAAAGTATTTAGAATCAAAAATAATAAAAAATGATAAAACAAACGTAAAAGACATAATTATAGATGCCATTAATGATAGTTTAAAAAGATTAATATTGCCAAGTGTAGAAAGAGAAATAAGAGCAGACTTAACTGTCATTGGTGAAAATAGTGCAATAGATAACTTTAGTAAAAATCTAGAAAAACTACTTCTTACTCCACCAATAAAAGATAAAACAGTACTTGGTTTTGACCCAGCATTTAGAACAGGATGTAAACTAGCAGTAATAGATAAAACGGGTAAAAAACTTGAAATTGCAGTAATATACCCAAACGAACCGCATAACAAATATGAAGAATCAAAAAAAGTATTAGTAGACTTAATAAAGAAATACAATGTAGAAGTTATCGCAATAGGAAATGGTACAGCATCTCGTGAATCAGAAAAATTTGTATCATCTGTAATTAAAGAAGAAAAATTACCTACCGAATATATAATTGTATCAGAAGCAGGAGCAAGTGTATACTCTGCAAGCAAATTAGCAATCGAAGAATTTCCAGATTTAACCGTAGAAAAAAGAAGTGCAATCTCAATAGGAAGAAGATTACAAGACCCTTTAGCAGAACTAGTAAAAATAACTCCCGAAAGCATTGGAGTAGGACTTTATCAACATGATGTATCCAATAAAAAACTAACTGAATCATTAGACTTCGTAGTATCAAAAGCAGTAAACAGTGTTGGAGTAAACATAAATACAGCATCCCCTTCCCTACTTAAATATGTATCAGGAATAACTAAAAAAAACATAGATAAAATAATTGAATATAGAAATAAGGAAGGAAAAATAAAATCGCGCGAAGAAATAAAAAAGAAAAAACTTCTAAGCGATAAATCTTATGAACAGTCAATAGGATTTTTAAGAGTAATTGATGGAGATAACATTTTAGATGTTACATCAGTTCACCCAGAAAGTTATAATATTGTATTAGATTTACTGAAAAAACTTAACTGTAGTACAAAAGATATTGGCACACAAAAACTAATAGATTTATTAAATAATATAGATATAAATGCATATAAAGATAAATTAAACACAGATATATATACTCTAGAAGATATTATACTAGCATTAAAAAAACCAAATAGAGACCCAAGAGATGATATGCCAAAACCATTACTAAAAAGTGACGTTCTAGATATAAATGATTTACAAGTAGGAATGAAATTACAGGGTACAGTTAGAAATGTTATAGATTTTGGAGCATTCGTAGACATAGGATTACATAACGATGGACTAATACATATATCTAAAATGACTAATAATTATATAAAACATCCAAGTGATATATTAAACGTTGGAGACATAATAGATTGTTATGTTATTGATATAAATAAAGAAAAAGAAAAAGTTTCTTTATCACTAGTTGAACCAAATTTATTAAAAAATTAAAAATATATCAACTTTTTTTCAAAAAACTATTGACAAATAAGGCAATATATTATAAAATTTATATTGCCTACTTGATTTGCAGATGTAGTTTAATGGTAGAACCTCAGCCTTCCAAGCTGACTACGGGAGTTCGATTCTCCTCATCTGCTCCATTGACGAATCTGTTCGAACTATTTAGTTTGAACTTAATATAGAAAAATATCAATTTCTAAACGAAGTTGATATTTTTTTGTATTAAGAAAGGTTTTTATTATGATTAATATTATAAGTAAACAAATAGAGTTTGAAGCTGAATTTAAAAAGAAAATGGAGTTTATATGTGATTTTTTGTAATACTAACCGAAAATAATAAATGGTAATATGAGAATTATAGAACACTCTAATTTATCTTATATTGAGCCACATAGGGTTATTATTAAATAAATTACTTTCCTAGCTTTTAATTATTCTAAAACTCTCTATATCGGTATTCTATCAAACTCTACTGAAATTAAAGATTTAGAAGATTATATAAAAAAGATTAAATAGTTATTTAAATATCAGCTTCAACTAATACTACTTATTCTCAATATAGGGAATATACAATCTTAAAAAAAGTGATATTATAAATTGCCAATGTAAAAAGTATGTTCTAGAAATGAAGGTATATTTATGATATATAAACTCAAGATATCGAAAATTTATAATATTGAATTTAATGAGGAGTCAGTAGTATTTAGTCTTAACTGGATACCATTGTCTCTTCTTTTTTAGTAAAAAGGAGTGATTAGTTAATGAATAATGAAAAGAATGTTGCAAGTATTTATATTCGTGTTCTTACTTAATACATATGCAGACAAAAGAAAAAAACGATGGCTTATCATTATAAGTCATCGTTTTATAGTTTCGGTATCTATTTGTGAAATCTCTATAGATTTTAAATATTCTTTTAAAGCTTGAAGCATTTTTTGATATCCTGATTTGCTCATATTATTAACTACAAAATTATCATGTGAATATTGTCCTCTTCTTTCCGCCAAATGATTATCTCCAAAATCCCATATTTGATAAATTGATTTAAATTCTTCGAAACTTTTTCCTTCAGAAGCCTCAACAAAACTTTTAGCAGCATCAATAAATGAACCACCATTTTGAAGAATCCAATTTTCTATTCCTACACCACCTAAACCACCTTGTGGTACATCTCCTCGATTAGGCTTGTATGCTTCTGCTTTTTTCAATACTTGTTTAGCTAAAAGAATATTTGAAACAACATATTTATACTTTTCCGAATCATTACTTTGAATAGTTGATAATCTATCTTGTAATGCCATATCAGTTGAATATAATATCTTATCAGTTTTATTAGTAAATGTAATATCAATATCTACATTGGTATCATTATCTATTTCAACATTCTTTAATCTAAAATCTCCAGTTCCAGTTACTTCAGAAGTATTTTCTTTACCTATATTTTTTAATATAGTTTGTTTTAATTCATTTAATTTTAAAGGATTTTCTAATACCTTTCTATCTAACCTCATCATAAAATCAAAATCCCCATCACCAGGCTTATTTGTTCCTCTTCCTGTTGAACCAGTATCAATTAATTCTACGAATCCTTCGGTTAAATCACCATCAATATTTGTTTTTAAATGAAGTCCTATTTCTTCAAGTGATTTTTTAATAACTTTATTAATTTTTTCTCTTTTTAACTGAACCTCACAATTACTTTGTTCTATCTGTTCTGCTAAATATTTAGTTTCCTCAGTTATTAAATTATTTGAAAAAGAATAATTCTGTTCTCCAAAATAAGATAAACCACTCATTTTCTTTCTTAAATCATCATAATCTTTTGGAGTAAAAACTATCTTACCTTCTTTATTTGCAACAGGTATATAAAATCCATTCATAGCTATTTCTAATCCAACTCTTGAATCATAATTTTCCATAACAATATAATTTATTTCACTAGAAGCAAAACCAGTTCTAATTCCATAATGATCCTGTCCTAAAACTCCGGTATAAAATACTTCCATTTTAGATAAATCTCTTTTTACATCTAATGTTTCACTATTTGTTCTAGTAGTTATAAATCTATCATCATTTTTTAACACAAACCATATAGGTCCATAATCATTTGCAGCAGTCGCACTCATTTTTTCTTTTATTGTTCCTTCCGCACTTGTTATCATCGATACATCAGTATCAAGTGGAGTTGAATCACTACCAGCACAAGAACCTAAATATTCTTTTGAAACACTACCATTTTGTAAAATATTTCCTAAATATTTTATATCACCAATTCCTTTAATAAAATCTCCTTGAGTTAATATCATATCTGAATTAGAAGCTTCTCTATTCCTTAAATCAGCAGTCTTAACTTTCTTTTCAACGTATCTTTTAGCTTGTTCTAATGTATCAATACCTGCAAATCCACAAAACATTTTTATTACTCTATCTGCTAAATTGTAATCTAATGTTCCATCTAAAGATAATCTTTTTGAAAGTTCCAAAATATCATTTAAAATATTTTCACTAGATATAAATGTATCATTTTCGCTTTTTCCCTTCATAGTATTATCATATAACGTTGACAAATGATTACGAAATATCAATAGTTCATGTTTTTCCATCTCACTAAGTAAATCAAATTGAACTTGTCCAGATTTCATACTTTCATACAAATTAGAACCAAATTCTATATTTTTTAAATAATCATTTACAGATCTATTATTAGATCCAAATGAAGCCTTAATTAAATCAGAAAAAACTATTATTTTTTTACTTGTTGTTGAAGATTTTTTTAATACTGGCGATATAGTTGAACTTTCAAAATTAAACCCTTGAAAGTCAGGATGCAATATATCAAAGCATGAATATATTTTTCCTACTACTGGAATATTGTTTTTAATAAATACATTTTCTATCTTATTTAAACTTTCCAACGGATTATTTGAATTCAATAATTGCGAAGCAAGTTCATACCTAAATGTAAACATCTCACTCGAATTAGATAATGAAAGTCTTAATATAATTTCAGAAATATACTCTATTTTTTCTATATTAACATCAGAGCCTAAATTCATAATTGTTTCTTTAAATACTTGTTTTGAAATTGCATCTTGTATTTTAGAATATGCTAATATTACTTTCATACGATTATAATTTGCTTTTTTAAAATCATCAAGATCTTCAAATAAAGTGATAATCCAAGACATATCTTCAGAAAAACCACAAGCAATATTTGTTTTATCAAACATTTCAAATAATTCTGGATTATCATTAAAATCTTTTAATGTAAATTCTCTATTATAAAATTTATTTTTAATTTCTTGTGGAATATTTTCTCCTAAAAATAATGATGGATATTCTTCTTTCATATTCTTTGGAATATGTCTTGGATAAATTATACCCTTTTCAATAATAAGTTTTTTTAATGTTTCATTAATTTTACTTGAAATTTTATTCATATCATCATCAATTGAAAATTTTATACTATATTGATAACTATTCGATTCTTTGCCATTTAAAACAATATCTAAAACATCTGAATACTCCATAATAAAATTAATAAATTCATCTGAATTGGTTTTATCACCAATAAATTTCCAAAAACTCTTATAATATGCTTTTTCATCATTATTTTTTACGTTTACTGATATTATTTCAAGACAAGAATTTAAATTTTTTCCTTTTAAAAATTCAATATATTCTGGATGTTCTAAAATTATACTTGGTGTTATTTGTTTAGTATAAAATAAATTTTGTAATTCAATAGGTGCTTGTTCTGATATAAATAATTCTGGATTTCTAGTTCTAAATTCTCCATTTAACTCTCTATAATCATCAGTAATATTAATCGGACGATTTACTATTATTCTTCTCATTATTTCATAAAATTCATCTTTAGTATGCGGCCTAAACTTTCCATTTTCATCATAAAAATCAATAAAAATTTTTTCATCTGGAGAATCAACATTTTCTTTTAAATATTTATTACGTATTAGTTTTAACATTTTGCAATTATCTCTAGTAAGAAAGTAACCATTTTCATTATCAAAATCAACAATATTTTTTAATCCCACTTCATTAATAAATTCAAATATATTATATTTTAAAATTTCTGAAAAAGGAATATTTATACTAGAAATATAATTTTTAGGTAGTTTTTTCAATTCATCAATTATAGCAAATCCATCTTCGTTATAAAATGATTCTAAATAATCTCCTGCAGAAGAATACTTAAATATTTCTTTATATTGGCTATTTGTTAATTCAATTGTAGGTTTAGACCTATCACTACTTTTTAATGTTTTACTTAATATATCATCAGTAAACTGTTTAACATACATCTCTTCTTCTTCTTTGGAATTAAAAGAATATATATTATTAATAAATGCATAAATATCATTATTATCTGCAATTAAAGATGCTAAATTACCATAATTAGACATAAATTCTTTTAACATAGTACTTGTAACATGATTCTGATTTTCATTATCATTTAGTAAACAAAAATCTAAATCTTTATTTTTAAATAAATCCCAATTACATACTATTTCTTTTAAGGTAACTTTACCATCATTAAACTTTTTCATTATCTCTCTTGTGATATAGCTTGTGTTTGTATCATTTATTTGCGAAATATCAAATAGTCTATCAGCATATACTTCACGCATTTTTGAAGTATAATCATTTGGTCTTATTTGATTTTTTACTAATTCATATAAAGTATTATTAATATTTTCAGTTTTTGAATCAATAGACATTAGTACATCTCTAAAATTAATATTCATATTATAATACAATGTTTTGTTTATTAATTTCCAATCTAATTCTCTACATTTATCAATACCAAACTTTGAAACAATTCTTCTATCAGATTCTTTAATACAAGAAATTGGTATCTTATCTTCTAATTGATACTCAATAAATTCATTAAAAGAAAGATAACAATTATAAACTTTATTTAATATATCCTTAGGAACTTTTAATCTTTTCCCAAATATTTGTCTTCTTTGATATTTATAATTCATCTATCTCACCTACAATACCATTTTATCATATAATTAGATCAATTTAGCATAATTTACAAAAATTTAAATAAAAAGTGTTTATATTTAAATAAAATTGTGGCAGGATGTATATAGATATTTATACGAATTGTATTAATTCCTAATTGTGATAGTTAAGTTGTAAACAACTTAAACAATCGCTCCAGTGACGAATCTGTTCGAACTATTTAGTTTGAGCTTGATATATAGAATCAATCGAAAGATTGATTTTTTTGTGTCTTAC
>CAKPLY010000003.1 GCA_934167825.1 uncultured Bacilli bacterium | reverse complement strand
CGAAGTGGTCAAACGCGGCAGACTGTAAATCTGTTCCTTCGGGTTCCATGGTTCAAATCCATGTCCCTCCACCACTTTGTATTTATATAATAAAGCATGTTGCCTCGTAGCCAAGCGGTAAGGCACCACACTTTGACTGTGGCATCTTCGCTAGTTCGAATCTAGCCGAGGCAGCCAAATAATGTTTCGTTAGCTCAGTCGGTAGAGCATTTGACTTTTAATCAAAGGGTCTGGAGTTCGAATCTCCAACGAGACACCATCTTGAATTATAAAAGTTCTTAAATTTTTTTAAGAACTTTTTCTTTATATTACAAAAAAATTGAATCTACTTGTCATTAGTCAACCAATCAATCATAGGTATATTATAAAACTTTCTAAGATAATAATATATCTCTCTTAAATATGCTTCATATTCCACAGTCCTACTAGTAATATTAAGTACCTCACTTTCCTTAACATTACCTAAAATAACGTTATCATATAAATCAAAGTAAAAACTAGGATAAACAACTCTCCCAAAGAGCAATCTAATTCCATAAAAAGAATAATAATTTTTACTAAAATAAATATCTAACTCCTCAAAAATCTTCTTATTATTTAGAAAAAAAGATGCTTTTATATATTCACTAACATCTCTAGACTTATGATCTATAATGATATTCAAAGGATCATATATAGAATTAATACTATCATATACCTTACTATGAGAAATAACATCCTTGTCTAATTCCTCTTTTTTAGTTTCAATAATAGTATTTTTAACATAACTAATCGCATTTTCTGCCATACCCACAAAATAAGAAAAAGAGTCTACAAGTATTGGATATTTCTTACCCATTTGATTTATTTGATATTCCAAGTAATCAATCCTTGTCCCCCATAAAGTATCCCATTCATTTCTTTTTAAACTATCCACACCAACCACATCATATTGTGACATAAAAGTAAGTTCATCAAGAGTTATTTTCTTATCCTTATTTATATACACCTTATATAACACATATGGCACATTATCTACAACACTAACTATATTCCTATTTTTATTAGGGATAATCTCATGAACCAAAATATTATTTTCTACCATAAACTTATTAAGTTTAAGTATATCATTTTCTTCCTTAAAATCTCTAGTATATATATTAAATTCATATCTATCACCATTAAAGTAAAAACTATAATAATTACCATTCTTAACTAAATTAGATACTTCGATATTATAGTAATAAATAATATTATTCTTCATGACTATTCACCCATAAAATAATATGCAATAATAAAAAGATATATACCCAAATGCATTCATATTTAACACACATTGTAAGTATAAGAAATAACTACAAAGTATTACAAAACTTTATATATTAAACTTACCTAAACATAAACTATCTATGTTATAATATAATTGGAGGTATCATATGGAAAAAGTAAAATTAATGAATATGTGTCAAATTAGCAACCCTAAAGATAACACAGTTTTAGTGCAAGAAAGAGTAAAAAGTTGGAAAGGTATTGCATTTCCAGGAGGTAAACTAAATCCCGGTGAAAGTGTAGTAACTTCTACAATAAGGGAAGTAAAGGAAGAAACAGGATTAGATATAACAAATTTAGAATTATGTGGTATAAAAGAATGGTATAACCAAGAAGAAAATGAACGTAGTATCATATTCCTATATAAAACAAGCACTTTCAAAGGAAACTTAATTTTAGAAACTGACGAAGGAAAAAATTATTGGGTAGAAAAAGATAAACTAACTAAAGAACACCTAGCAAACAACTTTGATATTATGTTAAAAGTTTTCGATAAAGATTATTATACAGAAATGATTTATAACAATGAAAAAGATAATTGGGATTTACTTTAAGAATGTTGAAAATGTTAACCAAATATAAACCAAACAATCATCATGAATATCAATAAACAAACTATGAAAGAAAGGTGTATCATGAAACTATACGATTTAAAATGTACTAATAAAAATATAAATATTGATAAATATATAGAATTTAGAGAAATGGTAAAACAAAACATGGAACATCCCGAATGGTTAGGGGATTTCTCTAAAAAAGACTTGATAAATATGTTAAATAACAACTCTGTAATATGGGTATATTCTATAAATAACGAACCAGTATGCTCAATGATGTTAATACCAAGCACAGAAAAAGATATAAATAAATTTTCTCTTGATTTAGATTATAAAGTAGTCGCAGATTATGGACCCATGTTCGTAAATCCAAAATACGTAGGAAACTCTCTTCAATACCAAATGTTAAAAGAACTAGATTCTTACTGCCAAAGTCTAGGGTATAAATATGCAGTAGGAACAATTCATCCAGATAACATATATTCCATAAACAACCTACTAAAAGATGATTTTAAATATATAAAACAAAAAGAATTTGCCCGTGGAACGAGAAATCTCTACATAAAAGAATTAAGAAAAAGTAAAAGTGTTTAGTGAATAACTACAACTATATATAATAACAAATTATGTGCCCTTTAAATTAACGACATTTTCTTTACTTTTTAACATTTTTGATATATAATACATAAGAAAAAGGGAGATGTTATATATATGAAAGAACTTACCAACTACCCATCAATAGATAATATACATGATAAAGATTACTCTTACTTTGAAAGACACCCCATAATACCAAACATGAGTATTTATAATGTAATAAACTTATTAAGCAAATTTTATAAAAATGAAGAAGCACTAGATAAATCAAATCTAGATAAAACAGTATTAATTGGAGTAACACCTTCCGCACCATTAAAATTAAAACTATTACTTGAAACAAAATCAAAAATAAATAATTTAAATAGAGAATTAGGTAGTAATGTAATGTTATGGAAAGACTTTGAAAAATTAGATAGCAGTTTAGAAACAATATCACAAAAAAATAGCGAAGATACAGCATTGATTGTTCATTCAAGTGGAACAACAAGCGTACCAAAAGGAATTAAACTATCTAACAAGAATGTAAATTCTATTGCTTTTCAGTACAGTAAAACATCTCTTGATATTAAAGAAAAAGATAAATTCCTATCAGTAATACCAGCATTTGCATCTTTTGGAGTAGTCGCATCAATTAATCTACCATTTTCACTATCAATGGAAAACATAATTCTACCACTTGTAAATGATAAAATATTTGTAAATAGTGCAAAAAAATATAAACCAAATTTCACACTAACAATACCTGCAAATATAGTAAGCATGATGAAACAAGATAAAATTAATGACTTATCGTTCTTCAAAGGTCCAGGTTGTGGTGGATACTCTCTAGACAAAAACAAAGAGAAAGAAGTAAATGAGTATCTAAAAAGTCATAACTGTCCTTCGCCAATGTTAATGGGATGGGGAATGAGTGAGTTATCATCAACTGCAACACTAGAAACAAAAGAATGTAGTAAATTATCATCTTCAGGAATACCATTAATCAAAAATGTGGTATCTATATTTAAACCAAAAACAGATGAAGAATTAAAATACTATGAAGAAGGAGAAATATGTGTAACAGGGCCTTCAGTAATGCAAGGGTATTTAAATAACGAAGAAAAAACAAAAAATACAATAAGAATGCATAGTGATGGAAAATTATGGTTGCATTCAGGTGACATAGGATATATGGATGAAGATGGAAGATTATATCCAATAGATAGACTAGAAAGAATGATAATAAGAGGAACAGATGGCTTTAAAATATTCCCTCAAAAACTTGAAGACGTAATAACTAAACATGAATTAGTAGATAGTTGTGTAGTAGTAGGTTTTCCAGGAGAAAACGGAGTATATCCAAAAGCATACCTAGTTCTAAACGAAGGATGCCAACAATATAAAGATAAAATAATAAATGACGTAAAAGAAATTTGTAAGAAAAATCTTTCTATAAGAGCAATACCTGATGAATTTGAAATAATCGAAGAACTACCATATACAAAAATGGGTAAACCAGACTACAAAAAATTAGAAAGAAAGATTTAAATAAAAATAATATTTAGAAATAAAAAAGGAAGTGCAATATGATTCGATATAGTAATGAAGATGGATTTATAAAATGTCATGGCATGAAGTTTAGACAAGGTCAAAATCCAGATATACTATTACCTAAAGTAGCAGTAGGTGTATTTTCTAAACATCTTTTCTTTGATACTATAAAAGAATATGATTGTAAACCAGTAGGGTATATGTCATGTGCTAACTTTGAAAGAAATGTCTACATTCTAAAATACAAAGGCCAAGAAATAACTTTTTTCATGGCAGGAGTAGGTGCTCCATTATTATCTGGAGATATTGAGGAACTAGCGTATCACGGTGTTAATAAAATTATTATTTTTGGCAATTGTGGTGTGTTAGATAACAAGATTCCTGATTGTAGTATAATAATTCCTACCAAAGGTTTCCGTGAAGAAGGTACTAGTTATCATTATATAGAACCAAGTGACACTATCAATATGAACCCTAAATATCAAGAAGATTTTATAAAAATATTGAAAAATTATAATTTTACTTACACAAAAGGTTCCACATGGACAACAGATGCTTTCTATAGAGAGACAAAAGAAAAAATAAATTACTTTAAAAAACAAGGAACAATATGCGTAGAAATGGAAGGTACTGCTATCGCAGCAGTATGCCAAAGACTTAAAATAGATTATTTTACCTTCTATTATGCTGGAGATAATCTTGATAATGAAGAGTGGGACGAAAGAAGTTTGCATGGCTTAACAAACTTTGAAAAGAAACAAAAAGTAAGATTGCTTGCCCTAGACTTAGCGTATACTATATCAAAAGAACAAAACTTAAATAAATGAGAATGACATTAAAAAAACATAACAACACTATATAAAGTAAGAACAGGATAAGTACAGTAACACTGTTAGAAATCTAACAAACAAAAATGATAAATTTAAAAATAAAATGCTAAGTAAAGTAGAAAAATATAGTTGCTAAATGACAACTATATTTTTTGCTTGTTTACATAAAATTAACAAAAGAATTGTTAAAAGATTTATTACCAATCTAAACGCAACTTTTCTTTTATAACATTAAATCTATCAAGCACAGAAGGTACTATTTCATTATTGCTTTTCATTTTTGTAAATTCACTCTTACTAACAAACTTGACACTTTCTACCTCTTCATCTTGTAAAGTAATGTCTTTAATATTAATTGCTTTGTTAGAAAAATAAATATCCACAAATTGTTTTTTATAAAGTTCTGTTCCAATAAGTTTATAATCATCTTTCTTAAACGTAATACCAATTTCTTCTAGCATTTCACGATTTACAGTTTCAATTGAACTCTCCCCAGATTGACAACATCCTCCAGGTACTTCCCACATACCGGGATGAGATTTATTTTTGCTTCGTTGTGTCATTAAAATTGAATTATCATTAATAATCCACATTTCAACGCCAACATTATACTCATTGTTCTCTAAAAATTCTCCCCTTACTTTTTTGTAACCTAAGGATATCCTATCCTTATCTACAACATCAAAATATTCCATTTCTACCTCCATTAATGAAATTATATCATATTATCAAGAATAAATAAATTCAAAATTAATAGATAAAACTAACACGAAATATAAATTGCATGTTATAATACAAATATATAACTAAGTTTTTATACACTTAGTAGAAAGTTTGTTTTTAATAATAATTTACAAAAAAATATTATTCAAGAAAGGAACAAAAAAAATGTCAACAAAAATTGTAGCAATCGGCGGTGGAGAAAATGGAAGAATCCTAGATAATGGTAAGAAAACTCCATACGAAACTGAAAATCTAGATAAAGAAATAATAAAACTAGCTAGCAAAAAACATCCTAACTTCTTATTTCTTGCTCATGCAATGTGCTTTAATATAGATATAGAGGAAAGCTATTTTAGTACAATGAAAAGCATTTATAAAGATCAGCTTGGCTGTAATTGTAAAATGTTAAAATCAAGTGATTTATATAATAAAAAGTTAACTGAAGAACTTGTAAATTGGGCAGATATTATATATGAAGGTGGTGGAGACACAGAACAAATGCTTACTCTTTGGAGAAAAACAGGATTTGATAAAATACTAAAAAATGCATGGATTAATGGTAAAGTTATTTCTGGAATATCCGCCGGAGCAGTATGTTACTTTAACTCTTGTAATGCAGATATGGAAGATGACAAATTCTATGCAGTTAAATGCTTAAACTGGATTGATATGTTTGTAACTCCACATTGTGATGAATCAGGAAGGTATAGTTCTACCAAAAAGCAACTAAAAGAAAATAAAAAAGTAGGACTAATGCTGTCTAATTGTTCAGCACTTGAGATAATAGACAATACTTATAGAATAATTCTAAACAAAAATAATAATAAAAGTTCAAAAAAATGTTATGCCGTAAAATGCTATTGGAAAGATAATAAATTTTATGAAGAATTCCTAACAGATAGCAAAGAATATAAACCACTAAGTGAATTATTAGATAAAAACATAACAACCTAAAGTACGATCACGTACTTTTTTTCTAGTCTTTCTAAAAAAATCTTTAAATAAATATTAAAGTTTGATATAATTAGATAAAAGGAAGATAGATAATATGATAAAAAAACAAAGTATAGAAACACTAAACCACCAAGGATACGGAATAGTAAGATTAAATAACAAAGTAATATTTGTACCATACGCTATTAAAGGTGATGTAGTAGATATAGAAATAGTAAACAACTACAAAAAATATGCTCTAGCAAATGTATTAGATTATGTAATAAAAAGTAAAGACCATAAAGAAGTAATCTGCCCATATTACACTTCTTGTGGAGGATGCCAAATCAGTCATATGAATTACAAAAAACAATTAGAGTTTAAACAAGATAAAGTAAAAAATATCTTTAATAAATATTTAGACTTAGAAATAAGCCCAGAAATTATCTGTGACAAAGAATTCTACTACCGAAACAAAGTAGTATTTCATGTAGTAGACAGTAAAATTGGTTACTATAAAGAAGGCACAAATGACCTAATAGAAATACAAGGATGTCGCTTGTTAGACAAAAGAATAAATGAAATATTACCACTAATTAGAAAACTAGACTTAACATACGTAGAAAAAATAATGATAAGAACTACAACAAAAGAAATGATGGTAGTATTCTATGGATACATTGACAAAATAGATATCCTAAAAGATAAAGTAGATTCGATAATTCAAATAAATATCAAAGAAAAATTATTACATGGTAAAAACTATATTAAAGAAGAAATAAATGACATGAAATTTATAATATCACACGATTCTTTCTTCCAAGTAAACACTAATGTAATGAAAAAAATGTATGACAAAGTACTAGAATATTCTAATGTAGATAACACAAAAACTGTTCTTGATTTATATTGTGGTACAGGTACAATAGGATTATATCTAAGTAAGAATGCCATGTCTGTGACAGGAATAGAAATTATCGAAGACGCTATAAAAGATGCAAATATAAATAAAGAAATAAATAACATAACTAACACAACTTTTATATGTGGTGATGTAGGAAGATTAATTAATAATGAATACAAGCAAGATATATTAATAGTAGACCCCCCAAGAAGTGGATTAAGTGATAGAACAAGAAAAGTTATTCTAGATAACGACTATGAAACCATAGTCTATGTATCATGTGACCCAATGACTTTAGCAAGAGACTTAAAAGAACTACTTACAAAGTATGAACTAATAGACATAACTTTGTATGACATGTTTCCTAATACTTACCACGTTGAATCTGTAGTGTTGTTGCATCATAAAAAAGATGAAAAATAAAATTAATAATTAAATATTTTAAATAGAAAGGACATAAAAAAATGAATACTTTAGAAGTCGTATTTGGCAATTCTTGTTATAACACTATGAAAAATAGTAGTCTAAATAATAATAACATCTTAATATTTAATGCTTTATTTAACATTGGCGATTTATCAAATATAAAAAATTATATAATTAAAGTTCCAGAAAATTTACCTACTGAAGAAAGAAATACTAACTTTAAAAATGAACATGATATAATTATAAATAATATAAAATCTAAAAATAAAATAAGAGTATGGACAGGAAGACAAGATATATATTCATATTTAATAATGTTATATATATGCAGTATCATAAAAGAATATAACTATGAACTTTATGTCTTGTATTGTGATGACTATAACAAAGACTATCCTTCTCCTAGAGTATTAGATGAAAACGAACTAGAAAAACTATCTAAACTAGAACATAAATTAACAACTAAAGAACTCGAAGATAACGTAAAAATTTGGAACAAATTAGTTAGCGAAAACTCTAGTTTAAGAATAATTGATAATGGTATTATAAAATCCGTTTCATTAAATTTCTATGATAACTATATTTTAGAAAAATTAACACAAATAGGTAAAGTTAAATTCATAAAATTAGTAGGAATAGTAATGCAAGACATATATTTAATAGATAGTATGATAGTATATTTAATAAATAGATTAATAGAAAATAAAAAGATAAAAATAACAATAGATAATAATATTAGTTATATAGAGAACTTAATCGAAGTAAATAAATAAATACAAAATTAATATAAATGAATATTATGATAATATAGTAAAATCAAAAAAAGTATATAAAAATAATAAATTCAGGTAAAAAATGAAGTTCTAAACGTTACAGAAATGAGTTGATAACAATGACAGAAAAAATAACCAATGAAGACCTAGAATTATATGCAAAAAAAGTTCAAGAAGACATAAAGTATGGCAATGAGGGAATCCTAATCGAAGACTCTATAAAAAAATATCCATATAATAGTGACATATCCTTAGTAGCAATGAAAGTATGCTTAATAGATATAACTAACGGAACTAACCTAAGTAGAAACCTAGGAAAAGAAGGCGGACTATATAAACTATCTAAAAAAATTACAACCTCCAACTTTGATGAAAGAGTAAAAAATGGTGATATATCTATTGTGAGCGAATTAGCAATGTGGACTAAGAAAGAATTTGGTAAAAATTTATTTTCCTTTATCACAACAATAAATATTATAAAAAAGATGACTTTGCAATCTATGACTCCGTAGTAGCAAAAAATCTACATAAATATATATCTAAAGAAGAATACCATAACCTTACTAATAAAACTTTAAGGAAAAACTCATTTTCAAAACTGAAAAACGAATATAATTACCAAGAATATATGAAAATAATAGATTTTATAATCAAGAAAAACAATTTAACCGTAGATTATCCACATAGAAAACTAGATTGGTATATATGGTATAAAAATAGATAATAACAAAAGGAGATCTAATTATGAACTATACATCATTACTAACAAAGAAAGAATATAACCAACTTCAAGTATTTAATAAACTAGATGACTTTAATAAAATATATAAAGAACTATTAAATAAGAATGCCACTTACACTAAAGATGATGCCTTGTGGTCAGTATATAACATCACAAAACTAGAATATGAAACAAAAAAAGATACAGTAATGTTATCAGTAGTACTAGATAGAATGACAGATATATTACTAAAAAGAAAAGACTATAATACAGCATTAAAATTATTTTCTTCATCATTATATCTTATACTTTTTAATTATGACAAAGAAAGAAATATCTTTAACTTACACTTAAACAAAAGAAGAATAACAAAACTAAATAAAATATTAAAACACACAAATACTACATATCAAGACTTAAAAAAAAACTTTGATACTTATATAAAAACATACATTTACAATTTTTATAATGAAATAAAAGTAAATGAAATACTAAAAGAAATTATAAAATTAGAAAAACAAATTTAAAAATGTCCCTAATATATGTCGCAATAATAAGTAAATATCATTACATATTTTTTTATTACAAAAAAGTAATTACATCTCAAAAAAAATAAAGAGCAATAAAAACAATATAAATAAAAGTTATATATACATTGACAATTATAATTTTTTTCGCTATAATACCACACGAGAGGTGATAATTATGCACAAAGAATACGAATGCACAATTCTTGAGATTAATGTATATGATTTTATTTCGAAAATTGAAAATATGGGTGCAAAAAAAATGGGTGAGTTCTACCAAAAAAGATATGTATATGATTTCAAACCAATTAATGAAAACAAATGGATTAGGTTAAGAACAAATGGAGAGACAACTACTCTAACTATTAAAGAAATATTGAATCAAAACGAAATAGGTGGCACAAATGAAATTGAAATAGAAGTTTCAAGTTTTGAAAACACAAACGAGATATTAAATGAATTGGGATACAAAGCAAGAAATTATCAAGAAAACAAGAGAATAAAATATATACTTGATGATATAGAATTTGACATTGATTTTTGGCCTTTGATTCCTCCGTATGTTGAAATCGAAGGGAAAAATGAATATGATGTAAAAAAAATGGTTGATAAATTAAAAATAAGCGAAGACAAAATTACTACATTAGATGTGGCAAGTATATATAATAAAATATATAACATTGATATATTAAAAATTAAAAAGTTGAGTTTTAACAAATGAAATTATGTTGGAATGTAACAACTCATTGTAATAAGAATTGCCGCTTTTGCTTTCGCGATATAACAACGACAGAAAACAGCGTAGAACAAAATTTAACCGTTTTAAATAATTTTAAAAAACTTGATGTAACCAAAATTACATTTGCGGGTGGTGAACCGTTTTTGTATGAAGGCATCGATACTTTATTAAAGTCTAGCAAAGAAAAAGGAATTTATAATAAAGTGGTAACAAATGGTTCAATATTGAATGAAAAAAACATTGGTAAACATTTAAAATATGTTGATAGAATTGCATTTTCTGTTGACTCATCATCGGATATTGAAAATTATTTTTTAGGTCGTGGTTCTGAGCAATATTCACATATCAAAGAAATAATACCTTTAATCAAAAAAAAATATCCTAAAGTAAAAATAGATATAAATACAACGTTATTAAGACAAACATTAAAAGAAATAGATTCTTTTTATCAAACACTAATAAATGATTTTGGTGATAAATCTATTGCTAGGTGGAAAATTTTAAGATTTTGTCCTTTGCGAGGAAGTGCAAAAGAAAGAAACAGTGAATTTGCAATTTCAAATGAAGATTTTTTTGAAATAAAGAAAAATTATAGTGAAATAAACAGTCCTTTTGCAATTTCATTTGTTGATAACGATGAAATGATTAGCAAAGCAATAGTAAATTCTTGTGGAATATTAGAAACTTATGCAAATGGAAATAAAATTACAAAAGATTTAAACAATATAAATATGTTATGCAAGAATAAATATAGTTCTAATTTGGGCGGAGATTTTAATATTAATTTAAATTTATATAAAACATTTTTCGACGTTGCAAGATGTGGTAGCCTATCTCTAGCATCAAAAAAAATGTTAATATCACAACCAGCTATTTCAAAATCCATAAAAAAATTAGAGGAAGATTTAGATGTAAGCTTATTTTATAGGACTATAAATGGTATGACTTTGACCGAGAAAGGGAAAGAACTTTATGAATATGTAGAAGAAGCATACAATAGTCTAAAAACTGCTCAAAGAAGTATGCTCGAATCAAAAAATATGTTTAAGGGAAAGCTGATAATTGGCGTTCCAAGTCATATTGCTTCATTTTTCTTGTTTGATAAGATTAAAGAGTTTCACAAAACATATCCTCAAATAGAAATATCAATTATTTCGCGCCCTACAGGAGAACTACTAAAAAGATTAGGGGCACATGAATTAGATTTTATTATTGATGCATCGCCAATTGATATTCCTAATAAGGATTTTAAAATTGAACAACTTACAAAAGTTAAGCATTGTTTTGCTTCTTTAAAACAACGTAATTATAAAAAAATAATTACTTGTCTTAGAGATTTGGAGGATTACCCATTAATAATTCCAGTTGAAACAAGTAGTCAAAGAAAAAAATTAAATGATTTATTGTTTAATTGTAATGTAAAAATTAAAAATATAATATCTATTGAAACATCTGAAATGATAAAAGATTCCATATTGGAAGACCTCGGCATTGGTTATATTATTGAAGATGCCATAAAAAGAGAAATTGAAAATGGACAAATTGAAACATTGAATTTGGAAGAGGAATTGCCTTCGGTATACATAAATTTAGTTTATATAGAAAAATATTTAACATCTATCCCCAAATTTTTTATAAGTAATTATTTAAAATAAAAAACGCTTTCTAAATTGAAAGTGTTTTTTATAACCAAAATTACAGGTAGTATTAATTTAAAGTTAATACATAAATAATAAATTTATTATATATAACCTAATATATAAGTGCTTTATACAATGTTATAGTAGCTATAGAAAATTTATAATTTTCAAATTCAAATATTTGTATTACAATGAATTTGAAGGAGGTTATATATATGATAAATTTATTAATTTCTGTAATCTATCTATTTATTACATTTACAATTACCTGTATTTGTTACAAGAAGTATGGAAGAATAGGATTGTTTATATGGATGTGTATTTCTACAATTATTTGTAATATACAAACTATAAAAATGATTGATGTATTAGGTATGACAACATCATTAGGTAACATTTCTTATGGTGCAATTTTTTTGACAACAGATATTCTTAGTGAAAAGTATGGCGAAAAAGAAACAAGAAAAGCAATTATATTTAGCTTTTTTACGCTAATTATTTTCACTTTATCAATGTTTATATTTTTAAAATACATTCCAAGTAGCATTGATACTACTAATGATGCATTGAAAATAGTTTTTAATTATTTGCCAAGAATAACAATAGCAAGTTTAATAAATTGTATATTAAGTCAATTTATAGATGCAAGAATGTATAAAATACTAAAAAAGAAATATAACAAATTATGGATTAGTAATAATGGAAGTACCATAATAAGCCAAATAACTGATACAATTATTTTTGTAACAATTTCTTTTTTGGGAACAATGCCAGTTATAAATATGGTAGAAATGTCTATTACAATGTTTGCATTTAAAATAATAATAGCAATATTAGATACACCTTTTATGTATTATGTATCAAGGATAGAGAAAAGTGAGGAAATATAATGAAAAGAATTTTTGTCAAAGATAAATCCAATTACAAAGAGGAAAATATATTTGATTATAAAATGTATATGAAAGCATGTACAAAAATAGCAAAAGATATAAGAAAAAAATATGATTTAAATGATCCAAATTTAGGATTTCTTGGAATAGCAAGGGGTGGATTACCATTAGTAACTACTATTTCACAATTATTAAATTTTAGGAGTATATCTTTTATACAATGTAAAATGACAAACAGTGATGTTCCACATGATTATGGTGAATTTAAAATAATGAGTTCATATATTGAACCAAATAAGACAAAGTTTATCTTATTTGATGATATTTTATACAAGGGGAGAACTTCAAATGGTGTAATTGAATACTTAGAAAAGAAAAATATAAAAGTAGAAGATATATACACTTTAGTTGCGGATGAAAGCTTTAGTAATAATAGTCAAACAATATCGTACAACGCTGGTTATGAGTGCAAAAAAGACAGTTGGGTACATTTCTTTTGGGTAGAAGATATTAATAAGTTGTGGTTAAAGATTGGTGATACAAATGAAAAATAATTACTCACCAATAATAATTTCAGGTCCATCAGGGGCTGGAAAAACGGAACTAATTGATTATTTAGAAACAAAAGACGAAAATTTTATGGATGCCCCGGGAGTGACAACAAGAGCAAAACGTAATAAAGAAAAAGGAAATCTCAAATTCGTCAGTTTAAATGAATTTAAAGAACTAATAGAACAAGAAAAATTAATTCAGTATACAAAATATAACAATAATTATTATGGAACATTAAAATCTTCATTAAGACTATTGCAAAACAAACAATTATTGTTTAATATAGGATTAGAGGGAGCGATAAAAATTAAACGATTATGTCCAACTTCTAAACTGATATATATTCTTCCACCAAACAAAGAAGAAATAATAAAAAGAATGGGAGATAGAGGTATAGAAAGATATGAGTTGGGTATTAGGCAAACAATGCAAAGTATCGATTTATACGACTACTTGTTAGTTTCATACACTAATGAACTTGAATACGTGTATGAGGATTTTATGAATATTTATGAGAACAAAGATGAATCAAAAAGTTTAAAATTAATAAAAAATCAAAATTTTATGAAAAATTTTTACAAATAGGAGGAAATATTATAATGAAAAAAATTACATTAGTAACAGGAAACATAAATAAACTTATAAGTGCAAAACAATTTTTAGAACCACACGGATTTATAGTAGAAAATATAAAAATGGACACCACAGAAATTCAATCAAATTCAGTTGAAGAAATAGCAGCATTTTCTGCTAAAGAAGCTTGCGAAAAGTTAAAATGTCCAGTATTAAAAAATGATACAGGCTTCTTTATAGAAGCATTAGGAGGATTTCCCGGACCATACACTCACGACGTTATGAACTGTATTGGTACAAATGGGATACTAAAACTGATGAAGGGAGTAAAAAATAGAGAAGCATATTACAAAGAAGCATTTGCATATTGCGAAGAAGGCTGTGAACCAGTTGTATTTACTTCAATAACTAAAGGAACTATTGCACAAAGGAAAAGTGGAAAATACGGAATGAAAATAGACCCAATATTTATACCTAATGGACATGATAAAACAATGGCACATTATAATGATGAAGAAAGATTTAAACTATGGGATACATCTGCATATGATAAGTTAGCAGAATATCTAAAAAATACTAGCAACAAAAACTAGTTTTTTTTTCCATATAACTTCAACAAAAAAAGTGTCTACTAGACAACAATTTTAGCAAAATCAATTCAAAATACCCCAAATATGTTATATAATATAATTACATGAATTAAAGAAAGATACGTGATAAAATGATAAAAAACAAAAAATACATATTATCATTCTTATTATTTATATTATTATTCTTATTAACATATTTCTATATCTTTAGAAGATATGATTTTAACTTACTAATACAAATACTAAAAGAATGTAACACAACTTATATATTATTAGCAGTACTATGTATGATATTATATCCAGTATTCGAAGCAATATTTATTCATATGTTTTCTAAAAACCTAGGATGTAACATAAGTTTCTATAAAGCCCTTGGATACACATTCACAGAAATATATTTTTCAGGAATAACCCCAAGTAGCACAGGTGGACAACCAATTCAAATGCTTGAAATGAAAAAAGATAAAATACCATACTATAAATCCACAACAATAGTAATAATAAACACCATAATATATAAACTAACCCTAGTATTTTTACTTATATTATCACTAATATTCTATCATAAAGAAATTTTTGATAAATTCTATATCTTTAAATATTTAGTACTATTTGGTTCAATCTTTAACATACTATTTGTTTTACTACTAATTGCCCTTCTATATAGCAAAAGAACAATAAACTTTATAAAGAAAGTAATAATATACATAATAAATCACATAGCCTTAATAAAAAACAAAGAAAAACATATAGAAAACATATTAAGAACCATAGACAAATACCAAAATATATCAAGCGACATCAAAGAAAACAAACCACTCCTAGTAAAATCATTCATAATACTATTACTTCAAAGACTAAGCATATTATTAGTAAGTTACTTTGTCTACAAATCATTTGGCCTAAACAAATACAGCATCTTCCTAATAATAGCATTCCAAGTATGTATAATAAGTGCCAGTGACTTTATCCCAACTCCCGGAGGAATAATGGTTACCGAAGGAATAATAATTGCTATAAATAAATATTTATATACTGACTTTAATGACATATCTGCAATGATATTACAAAGAAGTATAAATTTCTATTTACTTATGATAATATCTTTTATCTTCTACATAATATTTCACTATGACAAAAGAAGAAACACACCAAAAGATTAAGTATTTATATATATTTAATCTTTTCTTTATGCTATAATATTTATAGAAAGTGAGTGATTTAAATGAACATACCTTTTAAAAAGGCAAATATACTACTTCCAAAGAATGCAGATATGACAAAGTGGAGTGTAGTAGCATGTGACCAATACACAAGTGAACCAGAATATTGGAAAGAAGTAGAATCTATCGTAGGAAATAATCCTTCTACACTAAATTTAACCCTACCTGAAGTATACCTAGAAAGTGATAACGTAAATGAAAGAATATCCAAAATAAATGAAAACATGGACAAACTATTAAATGAAGACTTCTTTACTGAACTCCCTAGCTCTATGATATATGTAGAAAGAACCCAAAGTGATGGAAAAATTCGCGAAGGCTTAATTGGTGCAGTAGATTTAGAAGACTATTCTTACGAAGTAGGAAGCGAAACACTAATTCGTGCAACAGAAAAAACAGTAATAGAAAGAATACCACCAAGAGTAAAAGTAAGAGAGAACGCTTCTCTAGAACTACCACATATCATGATATTAATTGATGATGACAAAAAAGAAATAATAGAAAATTTAAAAAACAAAGTAACATCAAATGACATAGTATATGACTTTGACCTAATGCAAAATGGTGGCCATATCAAAGGATACAAATTAAATGACAACACAATGGATGAAGTATTAAACAAATTAGAGTCTCTAGCAGACGAGGATAACTTCAAGAAAAAATATAACATAACAGATAAAAAAGTATTACTTTTTGCAATGGGAGATGGCAACCACTCATTAGCAACTGCAAAAGCATGTTACGAAAACCTAAAAAAGAAAATAGGACTAGAAAAAGCCTTAAAAAGTAAAGCAAGATATGCTCTAGTAGAATTAGTAAATCTTCATAGCACTGCTTTAGAATTTGAAGCAATCCATAGAGTATTATTCAATATAGATAAAGAAAAATTACTAAATAGTTTATATAACTACTACAAAATAAATGAAGAAGGAAACGGACAAGAATTCACCCTAGTAGTAAATAATACCCTAAAAACACTATATATAGAAAATCCTAAATCTAATATAGCAGTAGGTTCTATACAAATGTTTCTAGATGACTACCTAAAAGAAAACAAAGGGAAAATAGATTATATCCATGGTGAAGAAACAACAAAAGAATTATCAAATAAAGAAAATAATATTGGATTTATCTTTAAACCAATGAAAAAAGAAGAATTATTTAAAACAGTAATTATTGATGGTGCACTACCAAGAAAAACATTCTCAATGGGACATGCTTACGACAAGAGATATTACCTTGAAGCAAGAAAAATTAAATAACATAAAATGTATGATATATCTTCATACGTTTTTTTATTTGATAATAAGAAATAGTTTCTTAAAAATTTAATAAAAATATCAAAAAAGTATTTTCAACTTTAATATTCAATTTTCAATATATAAAATATGCTTTTAGTATATAAAACAAGGTTTTAAAAAACATACAAATGTATGATTACCGATAACATATATGCTAAGTTTTTGCAAAAATTAACATTTCTATTGACACAATTTGTTTTAAGTGATAATGTTAATGTAACATTAAATTTATGTAGGGTGGTGATGGTATGTATAGAGCATATAAATTTAGATTATATCCAAATGACGAACAAAGAATTTTGATAAATAAAACATTTGGAAGTAGTAGATTCATATATAATTATTATTTAAACAAGATGAAAGATAATGGATATACAAGTGTATATAATAATATTAGTGATTATACAAATAAATTAAAATATGATGCTACTTTTTTACAAGAAGTAGATAGTACTGTAATTAAAAATTCTTTATTTAACTTAGAAAGAGCATATAAAAAGACATTTAATACTACTGGTGAATATCCAAAATTTAAAAATAAATATACTAAAAATAGTTATAATACTACCGCTGTATATAGTAAATATAATGGTAATGAATATTCAGCTATTGAATTAGATTTAAAAAATAAAATAGTTAAATTACCAAGATTAAACTGGTTAAAAATAAGAGGTTATAGAAACTTAAAAAACATTAATGGTAAAATCATAAGTGCTAACATATCAAAAGAATCAACAGGTAAGTATTATGTATCTATTTTATATAAAGTTACAGATGTTATTTCTAATAAATTTCCAAGAACTATCGTAGGAATAGATTTAGGAATAAAAAAATTATTAACATTATCAACGGGAAAAATATATGAAAATAATAAATACATAGCAAAATATGAAAAAAGAATAAAAAGAAAGCAAAAAGAATTATCAAGAAAAATAAAAGGAAGTGAAAACTATAAAAAATGTAAGATAGAACTTGCAAAACTTTATAGCAAACTTTCTAATGCAAGAAAATACTATACACATAAAATAACAAAAGAAATAACAGATGAATATGGTATTATTACTTGTGAATCATTAAATACTAAAAGTATGATAATAAATGGTAAGAAAAATAATCTTTCTAGTAAAATAAACGACGCAACTTTTGCAGAAATTATTAGGCAACTATCTTATAAGTCCAAGTTTAAAGGTAAGAAGTTTTATCAAATAAATTCTTATTACCCATCTAGTCAAATATGTAGTAGGTGTGATAATCAAGATAAAAAGTATAAAGATTTAAAAGAAAGAGATTATAGTTGCACAAAATGTGGACAAGTACTAGATAGAGATTTGAACGCAAGTATAAATATCATGAACGAAGGATTAAAATTATATCTTAAAGATTTATGTGTTAGTTAATTAATAATATAAAAATAATACGGATAACAAGAATAATATGAATAAAAATTTAAAATTTTAAGAATACCAAGTACGGTAGCTGCTACCGGATTTTAAGTCTGTGGAGAAGATTGGTTACAATGTCTATGAAACAGAAACTTCAACATTATAAAATTTTAATTTAATATCAAGCTCATAAATGTTGTAAAATATTCCGTGAGGTGGTACAATATTTAAGAAAGAAAGAGGTATAAATATGAATTTTACAAAAGATATGGTTGATTCTTATGCAGACAAACTATTAATAGGATTAACCCCAGAAGAAAACAAAATGGTTCTAAATGAATTTGAAGTAATAGATAAAAATATTGATTTAATAAATGATATAGAAAATCTTTCTAATGTCGAACCAATGAGTTATTGTCTTGATGACTTTACATACGTATTAGATGAAGATATTATAGAACCTTCTATATCTATCGAAGATGCCCTATCAAACAGTGATGAAACATTAGATAGAGAAATTGTAGTACCAAAGGTGGTGGGATAATATGTACATGAATAAAAGTTTAACAGAAATACATGATGCTCTAATAAACAATAAAGTTACAAGTAAAGAATTAGTAGATGAATCAATTAAACTATCACACGAAGTAAACGAAAAATATAATGCTTTTGTAACGATATTAGATGATGCCAAAGATAGTGTAGTAACATCAAATATTCTATCAGGAATTCCATATGGAGTAAAAGATAATTATAGTACTAAAGGAGTACTAAGTACAGGTTCATCAAACACTCTAAAAGACTATATCCCATTTTTTGATGCCACTGCAGTAGAAAACTTAAAAAAAGCAAATGCCATAATGGTAAACAAAACAGTACTAGATGAATTTGGTATGGGAGGAACAGGAACTACAGGACACACAGGAATAGTATTAAATCCATGGGACAAAACAAGAATTTGTGCAGGAAGTAGTGCAGGAAGTGCTTGTGCAGTAGCAAGTGGAGTATACCCTTATGCCTTAGGTAGTGATACCGGAGATTCAATTAGAAAACCAGCAGCATACTGTGGAATAGTAGGATATAAACCAACATATGGAATGATAAGCAGATATGGATTATTTGCTTTCGCTAGTAGTCTAGATACATGTGGAGTACTAACAAGAAATGTTTATGATTCTGCATTAGTAGTAAATAACATGAAAGGTATAGATAAAAAAGATATGACTTCTTGGGACAGTTCAAATATCGATCTTACAAAAAATATAAATAACGATATCAAAGGTAAAAAAGTATGTTATGTAAAAGAAATATGTGACATAAAAGAGTATGAAAATCCTACCGAAGAATTAAAACACCACCTAGAGAATTTTATGAACAAACTAGAAAACCTAAAACGCCTAGGAGTATCAGTCGAAGAAGTAAGCATAGATAAAAAATTATTAAATGCAGTAAATTCAGTATATAACGTAATATCTTGTGCAGAAGCAACATCTAATATGTCTAATCTAACAGGAATAATCTTTGGACCAAGAAGCAAACAAGATAATTATATCGATATGATGAAAGACTATCGTACAAAAGGCTTTTCTTCTCTAATAAAAAGAAGATTCATAATAGGTTCTTACGTTTTACAAAAAGAAAACCAAGAAAGATACTTTAATAATGCCAAAAGAGTAAGAAGATTAATCGTAGATAAATGGAAAGAACTATTTACAAAGTATGATGCCGTAATATTACCTGTAGGAAGTGGACCTGCAAAAAAAATAGAATCATCAAACGATGTAATAACAAATGATATCAATATGCTAGAAAATCATTTACAAATAGGTAACTTTGGAGGTTTCCCATCAATTACTATACCATGTGGATTTATAAATAATCTTCCAGTAGGACTAAATCTAACATCATCTTGCTATAATGACGAACTATTACTAAATATAGCAAACAAACTAGAAAGTACAATGGATTACAAAAATCAAATAGCAAAAGAGGTGAATACTAATGAAATATAAAGCATTAATAGGATTAGAGATGCACTGTGAAATAAGTGAAACATCTTCTAAAGTATTTTCAAGAGCAAGTAATACCTACACAGATATTCCAAACACTAACATCTCTACCGTAGATTTAGCATTCCCTGGAACATTACCAGTAGTAAATAAAGAAGCAGTAAAAAAAGCCCTTATTGCAAGTATTATCCTAAACTGCAAACAACCAGAATACTTATACTTTGAAAGAAAAAACTACTACTATCCAGATTTACCTAAAGGATATCAAATAACTCAAGAAACAAAACCAGCCCCAATAGGAATATATGGTAAATTAACTTATGAAGTAGATGGCATAGAAAAAGAAGCAAGAATAAATAATATCCATCTAGAAGAAGATTCAGCATCCCTTACACACTACTCAAATATATCTGCAATTAATTATAATAGAGCAGGAGTACCATTACTTGAATTAGTAACAGAACCAGATTTTCATTCTGCCGAAGAAGCAGTATCTTTCCTTGAAGAAGTAAGATCTATTTATCAATATGCCAACATATCACAAGCAGACTCTAAAAAAGGACAAATAAGATGTGATGTAAATGTATCAATCATGGATGCATCACTTGATGAAAAAGATGAAAAGAACTGGGGAACAAAAGTAGAAATTAAAAACGTAAATTCATTCAGTGGAGTAAAAGATGCTATAAACTATGAAATAAATAGACAAATAGAATTAAAAGAAAACAATACATATGACCAAATGGAACAACAAACAAGAAGATGGGACGAAAATACTTTTACAACAATATTTATGCGCAGCAAAGTAGATGCGATAGACTATAAATACTTTATTGAACCAAATATTCCTAAATTCAAAATATCTTCCTCATGGTTAGAAGAAATAAAAAAAGAAATACCAGTTTTAGCAAGAGAAAGAAAAGAAAAATATATAAATGAATATGAGTTATCAAAAAAAGATGCTAATACCCTAGTAAAAGAAAAAAATATCTCTAACTACTATGATGACACAATATCTCTTGGAGGAAATCCCAAAGAAATGTCTAACTGGATAGTAGGATTCCTAATGGGATACTTAAATAAAGAAGATAAAAGTATAAGTGATATTTACGTAACTCCAAAAATGTTAGTAGACCTAGTAGATAAACTAAACAAAGGAAAAATAAACATAAAACAACTAAAAGAAGTCCTAGAACGTTCCCTAAACGATAACAAAGACCCAAACAAACTAATCGAAGAACTAGGTATTACCCAAATAACAGATAAAGAAGAAATTAAAAAAATAGTAAATGAAGTTCTTGATGAAAACTTAAAACTAATCGAAGACTACAAAAATGGAAAAAGAGTATTTGACTACTTTATTGGTCAAATAATGAAAAAATCTCGTGGAAGAGTAAATCCTTCTCTTGCAAATACAGTCTTAAAAGAACTTCTAGAACAAAGAATCTAAGTATGAACTAATTATTCGTACTTTTTCTTTTAACATAAAGCATACGACACTTTACAACAAAAAAATCAAAAACAATAGACTAAAACTGTTATTTATGCTATAATTATCTTGTTAATATGATTAAAACTATTTAATATATATATAGTATGGAGGTGTAATATGAAAAAGATAATGACATTAGTATTTGGTTTACTACTAGTACTTATTCCTACAAGCAAAGCAAGTGCTAAAACATTGCAAGATTATTATAACGAATTAGAACAACTAAAAATAAAGAAAGAACAGGCAAATAGTAATAAAAAATTAACAGAACAAGAAATGAATAATCTAGAACAAGAATTAATAAAAATAAACAGTAATATCAAAACAACTAAGCAAGAAATAGTAGATGCTACAAACGAAGTAACTGCTAGCGAAGAAAAAATAAAAGAAAAGAAACAAGAAACAAACGATTACTTATTATTTTTACAGTTATCTAACAGTGGAAATACATATCTAGAATACATCTTTGATGCAGATGACTATACAGACCTAATATATAGATATGCCATAGTAAATCAAATGAGTGAATATAATAATAATCTAATAAATGATTTAGAAACTCTTATCAAAGAACTAGATGAGAAAAAGAAAACACTTTCTTCAAAACAAGAAAAGTTAGAAAAACAAAGAACAGAATATGATTTAAAACTAACAACATTAAGAGCAAACCTAAAAGACATACAAGTCTTAGGTAATGACATTGATGATGATATCGCTGCTATAAATAGACAAATAACTTACTATAAAAATTTAGGGTGTTCCCTAAACCAAGATGTAAATTCATGTACAAGCCTACCTTATGCTAAAGGATGGAGATACCCATTAAAATCAGGCTGTGTAACAAGTGAATTTACTGGAGATGAAGAAAGAACAGACTATTCTGGTGGTGGAGGACACTATGCCATAGACTTAGGTTGTAACCCAGAAGGAACACCAGTATACGCTGCAGCTGCTGGAGTAGTAAAACGTTTAGCGTTCTATAACTGTGGTGGACAAGTAATATATATAAGTCACTACGTAAATGGACGTTCTTACACTACAGTATACATGCACCTGTTAAAATATAACGTAAAAGAAAATCAACAAGTAACAGAAAACACTATAATAGGATATGTTGGTGGTGGCTCAACTGCTAAACAAAATGGTGGATATGATAGATGTACCACTGGAGCACACTTACACTTTGGATTAGCATATGGTGATAGTGCATACTCATTTGAATCACACGCATTTAATCCAAGAGAAATATTTAGGTTCCCATATATAGGTGGAGGATACTTCTATAGATAAAGTAAAGGACTTAATGTCCTTTTTAAAAAAGAAAGGAAAATAATAATGGATGGATTAAATAAAGACCAAGTAATTTATAGAATTAACAACGGACTAACAAACGCTGAAGAAGTAAAGTATAGTAAAACAACAAAACAAATAGTACTAAGTAACGTAATAACACTATTTAATATTTTAAACATAGTCTTATTAATACTTGTCCTAACTACAGGTTCTCTACAAAACGCCTTATTTATTGCATCAATTATATTTAATACCCTAATTGCAATATATCAAGAAATAAAAGCAAGAGACATCTTAGACAACCTAACCATTTTTAATCAAGAAAAAATAAAAGTAAAAAGAGATGGCAAAATAGAAGAAATAGATAAAAAAGAACTAGTAGTAGATGATTTAATGTATCTAACAAGCGGAGATGATGTAGTACTAGATGCTATCGTAATAAAAAGTTCTTCTTGCGAAGTAGATGAATCAGTAATAACCGGAGAAAGTGATGCAGTATCCAAGAAAAAAGATGATAAATTGATCTCAGGAAGCGTAATAATATCAGGAAGTTGCTATGCAAAAGTACTATCAGTAGGACAAAACAACTATGCTAGTAACCTAATCAAAGAAGCAAGTGCTATAAAAGATAACTCTTCATATCTTATGAACTCCATAAACAAAATCCTAAAAATAGTAACCTTCTTAATTGTCCCAACAGGAATACTATTATTTATTACTCAGTACTATCATTCACATCAAACATATAGTGAAGCAATATTATCAACAGTCGCAGGAATAATAGGAATGATACCCGAAGGACTAGTATTACTAACAAGTATTGCTCTAACAGTGGGAGTAATAAAAATGAGCAAGAAAAAAGTAATTATCCAAAAACTAAGTGGTATAGAAATGCTTAGTTGTGTAGATGTATTATGCTTAGATAAAACAGGAACAATCACAGATGGCACCATGGAAGTAGTGGAAGTTATCGAACTAGAAAAAAACTATAATGTCAAAGAAATTATAGGTAATATGTTAACTGATGAATCTAATAATCAAACAGACCAAGCCCTAAAGAAAAAATACGAAGTGTTAAATACAATGAAAATATCCAAAAGAATACCTTTTTCTTCCCAAAGAAAATGTAGTAAAATAGTTTGTGATAAAGAAGTATTTGCTCTTGGAGCACTAGAATTCATTAATAAAGAAAACATCTCTAAATATGATAACTACCTAAAAGAATATATAGAAAAAGGTTACAGGATAATATCTCTAGTATCTTCGAGTGACGAAGAATTCATTAAAAGTACAGTAATTGCATTCATAATAATAAAAGATAACATAAGAAAAAATGCCAAAGATACCCTAGAATACTTTAAAAAACAAGAAGTAAAAATAAAAGTAATATCTGGAGATAGTCCTAAAACAGTATCTAGTATCCTAAAACAATTACAATTCGAAGACTATGATAAATATATAAGTGGTAGTGAATTACCCGAAGATTTTAATTCATTAAAAAACATTGTAGATAACTATACCATTTACGGAAGAGTAACTCCATATCAAAAACAAATGATAATTAAAGCCCTAAAAGAAAAAAACACCGTAGGTATGATTGGAGATGGTGTAAATGATATACTTGCACTTAAAGAAGCAGATTGTGGAATAGCACTAGCAAACGGTATAAGCGCAGCAAAAAGTGTCAGTGAAGTAGTCTTAACAGATGCAGATTTTGGAGTACTACCAGAAATAGTAAACGAAGGAAGAAGAGTAGTAAATAATATAGAAAGAGTAGCAAGTATGTATCTAATTAAAACAACATATTCCTTTATCTTATCAATATTATCTATAATTATTTCACATGAATACCCATTCTACCCAGTACAACTATCCCTAATAAGTAGTATTTGTGTAGGTATACCATCATTCTTTCTAGCACTAGAACCAAACTATAATAAAGTAAAAAAAGGATTTATCGTAAAAGTATTTAGAAATGCTCTACCATCAGGATTAGTAGTATTTGCAAATATCTTCTTTATAATAATGTTTTGTAGTATCTTTAACAAAGACTTTAATAACTATAGAATAATAATAGTAACCGTAACAGGACTAGTAACACTAAGATTATTATATAACATATGTAAACCATTAAATATAGGAAGAAAAATATTACTAGTACTTTGTTCCTCAATGTTTTTCCTAGCATTAATCCTATATCCATCACTATTCTTAGTAACACATTATAACATCTTAAACATAATCTTTATCATACTTCTATCTCTCGCAGACTTATATGTCATTGAATTCTTCGAAGAATTATATGATAAAGTAGTATTAAAACTTAAAGGTAGGAAGAACCATGAAAAAGAATCATAATATAAATATCTGGAAAATAATATGGATACTAGGAATATTTATAATATTACTAATTATTCTATATCTAGTAATAGAATATAAAGTTAAATATGAAGACTTTTATAGTGTAATAACAAATACATTTATATAGTCTTTTTTTCTTGCAGTATTAAAATAATAGAGACAAAATATTTCCTCTTTTTAAGATATATTAAAGTTAAGGAGGTATTTATGTATAAATATTATCAGTGCCGAATTGGAGCAATAAAATAACACAAAATAAGTAAAATAATTAATGGAGGAAAATAATATGAATAAAAAAATTTTAGTTGTAGCAAGTAATAATAGTGGAAAAATAAAAGAAATCAAAGAAATATTTAGTGACTATGATATTCTTTCTATGAAAGAAATAGAAAAAAAGCTAAATAAAAAAATTAATGTTACCGAAAATCAAATGACTTTTGATGACAACGCTAGAGAAAAAGTAAATTGTTTATATGAAGAGATTGGGGAAGAATATATTTGTATTGGTGACGACTCAGGTATATCTATTGATGCCTTAGATGGCTTCCCTGGAGTATATACTGCAAGGTGGATGGATGCCGATGACCATACAAAAAACTTAGAACTATTAAAAAAGTTAGAAAATGTGCCTAAAGACAAAAGACAATGCCATTATACAACGGTTATTGCAATTAAAGGAAAAGAAATTGATAAGACATTTGAATATACTTTAGATGGAACAATAAGTTTAGATGTAAGAGGAAATAATGGCTTTGGTTTTGATGAAATTTTTGAGTTACCGAATGGTAAAACATTAGCGGAAATAACTATGAAAGAAAAGTTAAAATTAAGCCCTAGAAGAAAAGCATTAGATATGGCTATAGAATACTTAAAAAATTCTAAAAATTAAAATATTTATGATATAATATCTTCAAAAGGAAATGTGGAGGTATTATATTATGAGTAAAATAACTAATGCACTATTACTCCTAAAACTACTATCTAATGGTAAAGTATATAGTATTAAAGAGTTAAGTGATGAACTTGGAGTTACTGAAAGAATGATAAGATATTATAAAGAAGAATTAGAACAATCAGGATACATAATAGAATCCTTTAAAGGTCCTGGAGGAGGATACTATATAAATAAAACTGACCACATAAATGTTAATTACTTCAATAAATACGATTTAGAATTATTAGATAAAATAGAAGACATCCTAAATAATATCAATAATCCTTTCAAAGAAGACTTTGCGTCTTTAAATAATAAACTTCATTCTATCTATAACACCAACAAAATTTTAGCAGAGTATAGTAGCAATATATCATTAACAAACAAAGATGAAAGAATAAAACTAATAAGTAATTCTATAAAAAATAAATCCACAATAGAAATAAATTATTTAGGAGTAACAGAAAAAGTAACTACAAGGAAAATTATACCCATAAATATGTTTCTATTTGAAAATGAAATATACGTAACAGCATTCTGTCAACTAAGGGGAGCAATAAGACATTTCGCACTAAATAAAATTTTAAGTATAAAAGAAATACAATAAAGACAAAATATTTCCTAAAGTTATAATACAATATTTTTAGGAGGTTTATATGGAAGAAAAATACGTATATATTGATTGCGACGGGGTGGTTTTGGATTCAGCACAAAGATTACTAGAAATTAAAGAATCTAGAGGTTTCATTAATCATAAAAGTCAACAAGATTTTTACAATTACTTTGCTCTTGCAGATACAATAGAAGGAGAATGGGAACACATAATTAAAGGTGCAAATTCACTTAATAATTCCGTTGAAATAATAAGAGAATTAGAAAGTAAAAAAAAGAAAATTGCAATTCTTACAAAAGTTCATAGTCTAAAAGAAATGCGAATCAAGGTAGAAGATTTACGTAATAATAGAAAAATATATTCACCAATAATGTTTGTTCCACCAGGAATAAAAAAACATGAGATTATAATTCCAAATGGGCAAATACTTATTGATGATTCGAATGAAAATATAAGTGGATGGAATCAAAATAATGGAGTTGGCATATTGTTTGATAAAGATTTCAAAGGAAGTAGCAAGAAAAAAGTAAGAAGTTTAGATTTTCTACTAAACGAATCAAGTAATAAATGATATAGTAAAAATAAGGGAAAGTACGATAAAATAAATAATCCAAAGTTTATATTTTGTAATTTAAATTTGAAATGAGAAAGAGGTAGTAATAATATGGATATTAAAGAAAAAGCAAAATTATTTGCAATTAATGCTCATAAGGGACAAGTAAGAAAAGCAACTGTAGATAAACCAATGATAATTCATCCAATTGATGTCGCAGATATAATAAGTGAATATAACTTTGATGATAATGTTATTTCTGCAGGATACTTGCATGATGTAATCGAAGACACAAAATACACCAAAGAAGACCTACTAAAAGAATTTAATGATGACATAGTATCTTTAGTGCTTGGAGACACCGAAAAAGACAAAAGTTTAAGTTGGGAAGAAAGAAAAACAAGAACAATAAATGAAGTAAAAGATTTAGATTTAAGACATAAAGCAGTAGTTTGTGCAGATAAAATAAGTAATTTAGAAGACTTAAGAATAATTTTTGAAACTAAAGGAAAAAAAGATTTTAGTGCTTTCAAAAGAGGATACGACAAACAAAAATGGTACTATACTGAAATATATAATAGTCTAATACATAATGAAGATAGTAATTATACAATGTTTACAAGACTAAAATTGCTAATTGATGATGTTTTTAATGATGACAAACATGATTCTTTAGAAAGAAGAATTTTTAAAGATAACCAAAGTGAGTACCAAGAATTACTAACTATTCACTATAAAAAACAAGAGATATATAAAATGATAAAAGTACTAAGCAATCATAAACCATATGTAATAGAATTTACCGGTACTCCAAGAACAGGTAAAACTACTCTTATGAATAATTTATATGACTTCTTTAAAAAAGTAGGATTTAAAATTACTACTATGGAAGAATTTACTACCTCGAAAAGATACAAAGAAATAATCTATCCTAGATTAAAAAGTGAATATAAAAAAATAGTAAACGTAGAAATACCAAAATACGTTCTAAAAGATTTAAATAATGAAATAGAAAAAAATATTGATATTATAATAATAGATAGGTCATTATTAGATCGTTTAATTTGGATAGATAGGTTATACAACAAAGCTGATATGTCACTTCTTGAATATGAAGACTATAAAAAGGAATATATCCCACTTATAAAAGAGAAAATAAATATTATAATAGGAACATATACTGACTCTTTAACATCATTAAAAAGAGATTACAAAGCAAATTTATCATTAGAAAAAAGAACATTTTTAAATGAAGAAAACATAAATGAATATAATAAAGCTTTACTTAATATAAAAAAAATATCTAAAGAAGAAAGTATAAATTTATATATATTTGATACCACAAACAAAACAGAAAGGGAAGTATCTTTTGAAGTAATAAATGAAATATTAAATAATATGAGAAGTTACTATATCAATAAACTTCATGAAGAATTTGATAAATAGGGGTAATAATATGACAAAAAAAAGAATAGTTTAATATTAAAATTAATCATTTATCCCATAAAAACGATAAAAGAAATTTTGCAAGATAGAAAAATGATAAAAGAAGACATTGCAATAAAAACTAGGCTTGAGCCTGGATATATAAATAAATTTATTGAAGAAATAGTAAATATATCTTTACAACTTGCTAATGCCTTAGACTATATCTTTAATATGCCAACAGATTTTTGGCTAAACTTACAAAATATTTATGAAAAAAACAATATAAAGTACAACAAAAAGAACCCAAACTATGAGTTCTTTTCTTCATGATCCTTAACATCCATAATAATAGGAAGTATAATAGGCACCCTACCAGTCTTAGCATCTAGTATAGGCATAAGTTCAGTAATTAAATCACTTTTCATCTCATTAAAATTAAAATTCTTCTTACTTAATTCATTATTAATAATACCCTTAGCCTTATTTTGAATCATATTAATTAATTCTTCATTTTCATTAACTAGAATATAACCTCTAGTAGTAATAATAGGAGTAGCAAGTAATTTCTTATTACTAATATCAATATTCGCAATAACTGCAAGCACACCATTAGTAGACATAAGTTTTCTATCATTTATAACGACACTACCAACATCTCCAATTCTAGAGCCATCTACATACACATCCCCTGCAGTAACCTTACCACTTCTTTTAACATTAAACTTAGATAACGTAAGAACATCTCCATTTTCTAATATAAAAGTATTATCCTTAGGCATACCACAAAGTACTGCTAAATCAGTATGAGATTTTAACATTCTATATTCCCCATGATACGGTGCAAAAAACTTTGGCTTAATAAGTCTAAGCATCAACTTCAACTCTTCCATATTAGCGTGTCCTGAAGAGTGTATCTCAGTCATTGCATTAGTATATACCTTAACTCCCTTTAAATAAAGTTTATTAATAGTCTTTGCAACAGACATAGCATTCCCAGGAATAGGAGAAGACGAAAATACTACAATATCATTAGGCATAAGTTTAATTTGTTTATGACTTCCATTAGCAATTCTAGATAAAGCCGCAAGAGGTTCTCCCTGACTACCAGTACAAAGCAAACATACCTCACTAGGTTTCATATTATTTGCAACCTCACTAGATATAATAATATTCTTATCCTTAATATATCCACATTTAATAGCAATATCCACCGAAGTATCCATACTTCTTCCAAAAAGTACTACCTTTCTTTTATGCTTCCTACAAGTTTCAATAATATGCTTAAGTCTATATACATTAGAAGCAAAAGTAGCAATAATAATTCTACTATTAGTATTTGTAGTGAATATTTCATTCAAATTCTCATCAACTACAGACTCACTAATAGAGTGTCCAGGTACCAATGCATTAGTAGAATCACTCATTAAAAGTTTAACACCCTTTTCTCCAATCCGTGCCATTTTATGCAAATTAGCCATAGGACCAATAGGGGTAAGGTCAAACTTAAAGTCACCTGTCATTACAATAACACCATTTGGAGTACCAATAGAAATACCATGAGAATCCGGTATAGAGTGTGTTGTTCTAAAAAATTCTACATTAAAATATTTTGTTTTAATCTTAGTTTCTTCATTATATATAATAATTTTTTTATAGTTAATATTTCTTTCTAATAATTTTTTATCTATTAATTCTTTTGCTTGATTTGGAGCATAAATAACAGGTATATTAACACTTTGTACTAAAAAAGGTATACCTCCAATATGATCTTCATGCCCATGCGTAATAAGTAACGCTTTAATTTTACTTTCATTTTGTTTTAAAAAAGTATAATCAGGAATAACATAATCTATTCCTAAAAGTTCATCTTCTGGAAACATAACACCTGAGTCTACAATAATAATTTCATCATCATGCATAACACAGTACATGTTCTTTCCAACTTCACCAAGGCCTCCTAAAGCAAAAACCTTAGTATCTATATGTTGTTTATTCATTTTATCTCCTTTCATTTTTTAAAAACCGTTAACAAAAAAATAATATAAAATTAAAAAGAATAACACTCGTTTGTAATTATACTACAAAATTAAAAAAATATCAATATCTAATAAGTGTAAACCTAAAGTAAACATCCTTTACAAAACAAGAAATAATTGTTATACTTAACTTGTAAGTAAAAGATAAGAGAAAGGAATAAGTATGAAAAGTATATTAGATTACGATTTAAAAGATAAAAGGGTGATAATTAGATGTGATTTTAATGTTCCAATGAAAGATGGAAAAATAACAGATGACACAAGAATAATAGCAAGTCTAAAAACAATAAATTATGCTATTAATAATGGTGCTAAAGTAATACTAATGTCTCATCTAGGTAAAATAAAAACTCCTGAGGACTTAAAAAACAACTCACTAAAACCAGTATATGAAAGACTAAAAGAATTACTTAACACAAACGTATATTTTAGTCCAGATACTTTTAGTGATGAACTAACTAACCAAGTAAACAACCTAAAAAGTGGGGAAGTATTACTTATGGAAAACACTAGATACGAAGATTTAGAAGGCAAAAAAGAAAGCACTTGCAACGAAGAACTATCTAAATACTGGGCAAGTCTAGGAGATATATTTATTAATGACGCCTATGGTGCCCTTCATAGAGCACACGCATCAAATGTAGGAATAGCAAAACTTCTTCCAAACGGAATAGGCTTTCTAGTAATAGAAGAACTAAGTAAAATAGATAACTTCCTAGAAGAACCTACCCATCCATTCGTAGTAGTAATGGGAGGTAAAAAAGTAAAAGATAAAATAAAAGTAATAGATAACCTAATTACTAAATGTGATAGACTCTTAATAGGAGGAGCAATGAGCTTTACATTCCTTTATACAAAAGGATATCACGTAAATAAAAAATATCTTGAAGAAGACTATGTAACTTATTGTGAAAACCTACTAAATAAATATAATGAAAAAATAGTCCTACCTAAAGACTTTGTAGTAAGTACCTCTCTAGAAGATACAACATCACAAAACAAACTTCTAGAAAACATTAAAGAAAATGAATATGGTTACGACATAGGTTCATCTTCAATAGAACTATTTGTAAATAACCTAAAAGATGCCAAAAGAGTATTAATAAATGGTCCAATGGGAGTATTTGAAAACCCAATGTACCAAAAAGGAACATATGAAATATATAAAGTCCTAAAAGACAACAATATCAAAACCCTAGTAGGAGGTGGAGACTCCGCTTCATCAGTAAACAACCTAGGATTTGAAAATGTATTTTATCATGTTTCTACAGGAGGAGGAGCAACTCTAGAATACCTAGAAGGAACACCACTTCCAGCCCTTGAAGTAATAAACAAAAAGAAAGTATTAAATAAAGATAACTAACAAAAATAATTAGCAAAGATAACTAATAAACAACACGAAAATAAAATTAATAAGAAATAATAAAATAAATAATAAAGACAATCAACAAATGAAATGAAAACAATTAATAAATACAAAAAAAACAAGCAACAAAGATAACCACCCCAAATACAACAAAATTAATACCAAATGAGAAGTACCTAAAAATATTTCTCATTTTTTAATTCTCTAATCTAATTCGACAAAATACGACAAAACAAAGGTATATACTTAATTTAAATAAAAAGAAAGAAAAAGGTGAAATTATGAAAGACAAAAACATGAAAGATAACATGAAAGAGAAAAACATGAAAGATAAAATAAGAATTCTAATGATAGATGATAACGTTAGTTTAGTAAATATGCTAAAAGAGTACTTTAGTGATAACAAAAGAATAGAACTAGTCCTATCTAGTAATGATGGTGAAGAAGGTCTAAAAACAATATTAGATCACGAAGGAGAATATGATATCATATTACTAGATTTAATTATGCCAAACAAAGATGGACTATATGTCTTAGAAGAACTAAGGAAAAGAAACATAACTAAAAATATCATAGTACAAACATCATATAATGCCCCAGAAACAATAAGAAAAGTAAGTGAATACGGAGTAAACTATTACATACTAAAACCATATGAACTATCAAACCTAGAAGATAGAATCCTAGAAGTATTTAAACTATTAGACACTAAAACAATTAACTTATGCTATAACAACGTACAAATATCTATAACTAAGATACTCCATGAGTTAGGTATGCCATCACACATAAAAGGATACCAGTACATTAGAGAAGGAATAACTATGGTATATGAAAAACCCGAAATCGTAGGAGGAATAACCAAAGAATTATACCCAGATATTGCAACTAAATTTGGTACAACAGTCTCAAGAGTAGAACGCGCAATAAGGCACGCCATCGAAGTAAGTTGGAATAGAGGTAATTGGGACTTTATGGAAGAAGTATTCGGGCATAGTGTCGACATAGATAAAGCAAAACCTACAAATAGCGAATTTATTGTAACAGTCGCAGACAAACTAAGATTAGAAAATTTAAAACAATACGCTTAAGAAAACTTACCCCGTAGTTTCAGGGTAAGTTTTAATTATTCACTAACTAAACTTTTATCTTTCTTTAACACTTTATATCCAGTGTTAATTATCTTTTCCATGGTAACTATATTATTTTTTAAAGCCTCTTTTATATTATATCTTTTATTACCAGTAACTATATATACATACTGACTCTTAATACAAGTAAAATAATATTTATAACTTTCATCTTCATAATAATATTCTATTGCTTCAGCACAATATTTACCTTCACTATTATCTATAATAGTAATATCCTCATTCTTATTATATATAACTATATTATCATCCTTATTAATACCATTTGTGTCTTCCTTAGTATCTTTATCATCATTCTTATCCTTATCTTCAGTAATCTTACTTATATTCTTATCATCTATCTTACTAGAATAATCTATACTACTACTATAATCTTCATTACTTAAAGGACATGAATACTTAACAGTCTTAAACTTAATAACCTTATTATTATCACAAATATATACATCATATAATAAAGAACTATACTTATTATCCTCTTCCTTAATAGTAAGAAGTGGTTTATCACTAAATACTAAAGTATAAGCAAAATCTACAAGAAGTATTAACGCACATATACCTATAATCTTAGAAAGTACCACAAATATCTTATCCATAATACTTTTACCCTTACTTTCCATAATAAAATCTTCATCTATATAATTATTATTCTTATTATCCATCTATTACTACCATCACTTTCTAAAAAAATTATATCATATCTTTAAACAAATTAAAAGTATTTGTATCTAATTATATTTATGATATAATTACTTATAGGAAGTGTATATATATGTTAAAAAAAAATAATAATTTAGGAATACTAATAGATAATAATTTAAATATCTTCTCTAACTATCTAGGGGGATAATTATGAACAAAAATGATATAAAACTAATAATTATTTTACTTCTTTTCATAGTAGTATTACTTCTTATATTAAGACCCAAAAGTTCTAATACTGCAAGTGTCTACTATGAAGATAAATTAATTCAAAAAATAGATTTAACTAAAGATAATATCTATACTTTTGATGGTTACAATGGTAAAGTAGTAGTAGAAGTAAAATCGAATAAAATAAAAGTAATCGAAGAAAACTCTAAAAATCATATATGTTCTAAACAAGGATATAGTAATGTAATAATATGTTTACCAAATAAAATAATAATAAAAGTAGATGATGATTCTACTTCTTTAGATGGAGTATCAAAATAATGGATTTAAAAAAAATAACAAAACTATCAATGTTAATAAGTTTATCAGTAGTAATAAGTATAATAGAAAGTTATATCCCTATATTTAATAATATAATCCCAGGATTAAGACTAGGATTATCTAATGTAATAATACTATATGTATTATATAACTATAGTTTTAAAGAAAGTATATATGTATCATTAGTAAGAGTATTATTAGTAGGCTTATTAAGAACAGGACTATTTAGTATAACTTTCTTCTTTAGTCTTTCTGGAGCAATATTAAGTATTATATCTATGTATATAGTAAAAAAAATAAAACTATTATCCATAATTGGAGTAAGTATAGTAGGTTCTATTACACATAGTATTGGTCAAATATTAATCGCAATATTACTTCTTAAAAATAATACCATCATATATTATTTACCATACTTATTAATATTTTCTATCCCTACAGGAATTCTAACAGGTATAATTACTAAAAAAGTACTAGATTATGATAAATAAAGTACTTGCAAAATCCCTTAAAATACCCTATAATTATTATAGAGGTGAAAAGATGAAGGAATTAAAGGTTGTTTTATGTTTATTAGTAGTAGTCTTACTAACAGGATGCTCTAAAGGATATAAAGAAGGAGAGTATACTGGTACATCAATAGATACTTATGGTGGAGAAAATAATACTGCTAGTGCAGTAGTAAAAATAAATGCCGAAGGTAAAATTGAAAGTGTATACCTAGATACTACATATACTACTGCCGAAGGAGTAAAAACTACTAAAAAGACATTAAAAGATGAATACGGTATGTTAAATCATCCATATGGTTCTACAGTAGGAGAATGGTACGAACAAGTAGAAAAACTAGAACTTGCTATCGTAGAGCATCAAGGAATAGACTTCTTAAAACTTGATGAAGATGGAAAAACAGATGCTGTAAGTGGTTGTACTATAAAAATAGATGCAATGTATGAAGCAGTAAATAATGCTCTTGAAGAAGCAAAAAAGTAAAATAAATGTAAAGAAACTAAATTTCGACAAGTTTCTTTTTTTTTATTGCATATAATTATAAAGAAAAGTAAAGGTGATAAAAATGAAGAAATGTTTTTTAGGAGTAGATATAGGTAGTATCTCTACCAAAGGAGTAATAATAGATGAACAAAATAATATCATTGCAAGTAACTATTTATATACTGAAGGAAGCCCAGTAGATGCTGTAAAAAGACTAATCAAAGACTTAAAAACTAAGATAAATCATAATGAATATCAAGTAGTAAGTGTAGGAACAACTGGTTCTGCAAGAAAGTTAATTGGAGTATTATTAAATGCCAGTGTGGTAAAAAATGAAATAACAGCCCATGCAGTAGGTACAACATCTATCTATCCAAATGTAAGAACAATCTTTGAAATTGGAGGTCAAGACTCAAAAATAATCTTATTAAACAATAAAATAGTAACAGATTATGCAATGAATACATTATGTGCTGCAGGTACAGGAGCATTCTTATCTTCTCAAGCAAAGCGTCTAGGAATAGACATAAATGATTTTGGTACTCTAGCACTCCAAAGTAAAAATAGAGTAGATATAGCAGCAAGATGTACAGTGTTCGCAGAATCTGATTTAGTCCATAAGGCCCAAATAGGTTATAAAAAAGAAGATATTGTCGCAGGATTATGTAAATCAGTAGTAAATAACTATCTAAATAACGTAGGAAAAGGAAAAAAGATTATTCCCCCAATAGTATTCCAAGGAGGAGTAAGTAAAAACATTGGAGTAGTCACTGCTATGGAAGAAATAACTAAAGAAAAAATAATTGTAGATAAAAATTCCCATCTAATGGGTGCTCTAGGAGTAGCAATATTAGCAAAAAAAAGTCTTATAGAAAAACCATTTTCTTTTGATATAATAGAAAAATCATTTTTAACCGAAGAAAAGAAATGTCATGGATGCTCTAATAATTGTGAAATAATATGTGTAAAAGTAGATAATAAACTAGTAGATTCATGGGGAAATAGATGTGAAAAAGGAGAACTAAAAGTGCGTGCATAAAAAAAACATGGTAAAACAATCTATATAATAATTTATGTATATCTAACAAATAATGACTATGAATACTTTGATATAAATATATCTAGTATAGATAATATCTTAATACTACAAATATGTTCTACTATTTATAATGATTATTTTGTAATAGTATGTGCTAAAAAAATAAATTAAATAAATTCATACTTCTAATAGTATGTCTTTTTTTATTGTAAAAGTCTATCACATATGCTAAAATAAGTTACAAAGAGGTAATATTATGAGTAGTAAAAAAGATAAAATAAAGAAAAATTATAATGAAACAAAAGCAAACTTAAAAATGACATGGAGTTTTGTTAAAGAAGAAAAGAAAAGTATGTTTTTATTATTATTAATAAATATAATACTATCTTTAATTGGGGTATTACTACCAGTCTTATCTGCCAAAAGATTATTAAACTTAACTAATGGCTTATTTGATGAATTACTAAAAGTAGTAATATTTATATCTATTGTAGAAATAACAAGAAATTTTATATTTGCTTTTAATAACTTTCTAAATCAAAAATACATGATAAAAGTAGTATCTAAAGTTCAATTAAAGATGGTCGAAGAAATAATTAAAATTAAAACTAAAGAAATGGATAAACTAGGTACAGGTACTTTTATAGATAGATTAAGTGATGCTTCAAGTATAGTCTATATCTTTAATGATTTATTAAGTAACTTTGTAGAGTTCATTTCTAACTTTGGAGTATTAGTGGCAACATTGTATATAAATAAATATATCTTTATCTTCTTTATATTATCTTCCTTAATAAAATCATATCTTCATAAAAAAAGACGTGATATGTACGCAAATGATGAAAAGAAATATCGTAAAATAAACGAAAAGAAAACCTCTCTTGCAACAGAAATAATAAGAGGACTAAAAGATATAAAATTACTTAATTCCTCTTCTAGTGTCTTAAATAAAACTAAACTAGAATTAAATAAAATAAATAAAGAAAAAATCCAAATGGAAAGAAAATATCGTAAAAATAGTATAATTATAGATAATGTAAGAGTCTTACTAGATATAACATTTGTTCTTCTTGGAATATTTCTAATTAATAAAAATGAATTAACTATAGCAACACTTTTAGTATTAGATATGTATAAAGGTAGAGTAGAAAGTGTACTACTTCATTATGATAGAGTAGCAAGACTAATAAAAAGTTTTAATCTTTCAGCATCAAGAATATTTGAAATAATAGATAATACTTACGAAAAAGAAGATGATAAAGGTATAGTCTTACCTAAATTAGAAGGAAATATAACTTTTGAAAATGTAAACTTCTCTTATAACCCAAATGAACCAGTACTACATAATATTAACTTAACTATAAATAAAGGAGAGAAAGTAGGCTTTGTTGGAGAATCAGGAAGTGGTAAAAGTACTATATTTAACTTACTATCAAGACTATATCTTGTAGATTCAGGTAAAATATTAATTGATGGCATAAATATAAATGATATAAATATATCTTTCCTAAGAGATAATCTAACTTTAATACCACAAACACCATATATCTTTAATTTCTCAGTACTAGATAATTTATTACTAGCTAATAATAATGCTACTAAAGAAGAAATAGAACAAGTAGTTAAAAAGTCTCTTATTTATGATAAAATAATGGAATTAGATAACACATATGATACCCTTTTAGGAGAATCTGGAGTAATACTTTCTGGGGGAGAAAAACAAAGATTATCAATTGCAAGAGCATTACTTAAAAATAGCAATATAATTTTATTTGACGAATCAACTTCAGCATTAGATAACATTACCCAAGAAAAAGTCCAAAATCAAATATATAAATTAGATAAAAATAAAACAGTATTAATAATAGCACATAGATTATCTACAGTAATTAATTGTGATAAAATAGTAGTCCTATCAAATGGCCGTATTAGTGATGTAGGAACTCATGAAGAATTATTAAGTAGATGTAATATTTATAAGAAATTATATAAGTACGAAAATTAGTATTTGTAAAAACCACATAACCTATGTTAAAATATATATAAAGGAGTATCTACATGAAGTTAAAAGAATTAATTATAAATATTATATATATGTTACTATCTATTCCTTTATATTATCTAACTAAAGGAACAAATCTTCTACCATTAACACTAAGTATATATCTATATCTAATACTATCTAGTATCTTTAATCATATAGATAACTATGACTATGTAAAAGATTACTACGATAAAAACTACACTTACAGTATCAATATAGTATATAAATATACCAATATAAGCATAATATTAATTAACATAATAATAACTATTCTTATATCTATACTTACTTACTTACTAAATAAACTATTTAATATAGATAACTTAATACTAATAAATATAGCGTTGTCTCTAACATTATTTATAAAACCAGTATTAAGAAATATAAGTAATATATGTAGTATATATAAATTTAAAACCCTAAAAGATAACATATTTAATATCTATAATATACTAAATATTATCTTTATATTACTTACTATAATACTAGGAAGAAAATTATTTCCAAATAAAACATATATATTTATAATATTAATATATCTTTCTAGTATCATATCTTTTATTCTAGTATATATATTATGTAAAAGCATGGTACTAAAAGATAAAGTAAAGAAAAAACAATTTAAGAAAACAATAGAAAGAACAGACTATAAAAAAATAATATTAAATATAATAAATAGAAATATAGTTATAAGTATAAAAGATATAGTATATTATTCATATAACTATATAGGACTAGTAATATTATACTTTGTATTAAAAAATAGATATGGATATAGTTATGATAGTGTAAGTAATATATTAACTAACTATTTTCTATATGGATACTCTATAATTAATATCTTTATCCTACTAATTAAATATCACATAGTAGATAAAATAAATGATATTAATAAAAATCTAAAAGACACTAATATCGTTATCGAAGACTATTTAATTAATATATCTAAATTTATAATAACATTAGTAATAATACTAAGTATAACTTCAAGAAGTATCTATAATTTAATTTACACAAGTAACGAAGGCTATATCTTACATATGTTAAGTATTAATATGGTATTTAGTATACTATATTATATCGTAGTAAATATCTTTATAAATAATATTAAAAACAAAAAAATATATATAATAATGTCTTTAGGTATATTACTAAAACTAATACTTATAGTACCCCTTATAAATTCTATTTACAGGATGGGATATAATATGATATATGGAGATATATTAATTAACACAATATCATATATCTTTGTAATAACATTATTATTTATCACAGGTAAAAATAAATATAAAGTTGACTTTACTAAAAAATTTGATAAAATATTAGATATAATTTACTATAACATTATCTTATGTTCTATACTTTTATTAATATCTTTAGTAATACCCATAAAAGTATCTAGTAAATTAGATTCCCTAAAAGTAATATTAATATACTCAGTAATTAGTATATTGTATATTTATTTAAGAAAGAAGATGAAAACAAATGAACGAATTATTATTAAAAATAAAAACTAAAATAGAGTCTGCCTTAAAAGAAAATAACTTTGAAGATGATGTAACAATAAACTTCTCTAACAGAATAGACCTTGGAGAATTTCAGTATAATGGCATCATGAAAATAGCAAAAAAATATAGTATGAATCCTAAAGATATGGCATCCCTAGTAGTAGAATCCCTAAAAAAAGATAACTTCTTTAGTGATGTAAATATGGCAGGACCGGGATTTATAAATCTAACTATAGATAATGAAGAACTAATTAGTTTCTTAAATGACACAATAGATAACTTTGATAAATTAGTACCTAAAGTAGAGAAAAAAGAAATAATTTTAGACTACGGTGGCGCAAATGCTGCAAAAGCACTACATGTAGGACATATGAGAAGTGCTAATATTGGTGAAGCCCTAAAAAGACTAGCAAGAAAACTAGGTAACAACGTAATAAGTGATGTCCATTTAGGAGACTTAGGTAGACAATCAGGTATGTTAATCACTGAAATAAAAAAAAGATATCCAGACCTATGTTTCTTTGATAAAAACTACAAAGGAGAATATCCTAAAATTAACTTAACTAATGATGATTTAGGAGTATTATATCCTGCAGCAAATATAGATGCCAAAGAACATGAAGAAAGAATGGAAGAAGTACGTATAGTAACATCTCTAGTAGAAAAAGGTTATCCTCCATACTTAAATCTTTGGAAACAACTAGTAGACATATCAAGTGAAAGTATCAAGAAAATCTATTCTAAACTAAACTGTAACTTTGATTTATGGGAAGGAGAAATGGATTCTATAAAATATACCGATAAAGTCCTAGAAAAAGTCTCTCCTTATCTTAGAGAAAGTGATGGCGCAAAAGTCGTAGATGTCCAAGAAGAAACTGACAAACTAGAAATTCCCCCAATGATAATAATAAACAGTAATGGTGGAACTAACTATGAAACAAGAGAATTAGGAACTCTATATTCTAGAATGGAAAGATTTAACCCGGATGAATTATGGTATGTTGTAGATAATAGACAAGCACTTCACTTCATACAAAGTTTTAGAGTAGCAAGAAAATCTAAAATGGTAAATGATGACACCGTACTTCTACACCTAGGATTTGGTACAATAAACGGAAAAGACGGAAAACCATTTAAAACAAGAGATGGTGGAGTAATGAAACTAGATGACCTAATCGAAATGATTAGAACAGAAATAACTAAAAAAGTAAGTGATAGAGTAACTCCTGAAGAAAAAGAAGAAGTAATAGAAAAACTAACTATCGGTACTTTAAAATATGCTGATTTAGTATCATTTAGATCAACCGATTATATCTTTGATGCAGAAAAATTCTCATCATTTGAAGGCAAAACAGGACCATATATTTTATATACCGCAGTAAGGATAAACTCTATCTTAGATAAAGTAAAAATAGATAACTATAAAATAACAAAACTAACTAACGATGAAAAAAATATTTACTTAAAACTTCTTGAAGTAACTAATGTTCTAAGTAAAAGTTATGAAGAAAAAAGCCTAAACTATATCTGTGACTATCTATATGAATTGTGTAGTTTATATAATAACTTTTATGGAAAAAATAATATAACAAATGAAACAGATGCTAACCTTAAAACATCTTGGTTAGCACTATCTAAACTAACAAAAGATACAATATCTAACTTACTAGATATATTAGCAATAGATATTCCTAGTAGAATGTAAAAAGACTTGCAAATCTAAATGCAAATCTTTTTATTTTATCTATTTAATAAATCCATTCTTCTTAAATTTTTCTATTATCTTATCAATACTTACATCTCCATAAATTCTACTACTAGTAGTAGCTTCCGTTCCTTCTTTAAACATTACAGTAACTGGAGTATTACCATCAAAAGAAACATTCTGTCTAAATAATTCTTTTTCTTCAGTACCATATAAATCATAGTCTATATAATAAATATCCAACTTATAATCACTACTAACTTTACTTAACTTAGGCTTATAACTATTGCAATGACTACAAGTAGTTTGACTAATAAGTAATATAAAACTCTTCTTATTATTAATTTTCTCTATTACCTCATTAACATCTAACTCATATAATCTACTCTTACTATTTTCCTTATTAACTACAAGTACTACAATAATAATAGCAAGAATTACTATTGATAAAATAAATATTATTTTTTTCTTATCCATAAATCCACCTCAATAATAATAATAACAAATTTCTAAAAAAAAAGCAAAAACTATTTTCTTTTTAATAAAAAAATGATATGATATTATATGAAAGTAGAGGGAGGCATCATGAAAAAAATATTGTATACCCTAGTAACATTATTTCTTTTTCTAATAAACATAAATAATGTACACGCTATAACATATTGTGATGACACTGACTTTAAAAGAATAAAAGAAATAGCATCTAATATAACAATAACTCATGAACTACTAAGAAATGATTTAAATGAGTTATATTATAAAGTAACTATAAATGGCTTAACAGATGAATTATACGTAAAGGAAGATTTAAATAATGTTACCATCTCCAAAGATGAACCATACATAGATTTAAATGAACCGGGTAACTTAAAGTTTAAAGTAATATATACAACGTGTGCTTCCACAGTAGTAAGAAAAATAACATACAAAGTACCGAGATATAACAAGTTTGCTTATCGTGAAGAATGTAATGGCATATCAAAAGACGAATTAAAAGTATGTGATGAATGGTATGATGGAGTACTAACAGAAAACCAATTTCTTTTGGAAATAGAAAAATATAACAAAAAAAATAACGATATAAATAAAGATGACATAAAAGAAAATGTAGTATTAACATTTCTAAAAAACTATTATCTCTATATATTAATACCTTTATCAGTAATAGTAATTGTAGTAATATATATAGTAATAAGAAATAAAAGATATAAATTAGATTAATAAGGTGGTGAAGTAATGAAAAAGAAATTAGTAATAGTCTTAAGTCTTATATTAATATTTGTAGTAACATTTATTAGTGTAGGAAAAACTTATGCCGATGAAAATAACGACCACTCCCTAATATATGATATAGAACAAATGAATTTTGATGTAAATAGTGGTACAATTTCTTTTTCAGGATGGGCTTTTATCCACGAATATAATAATAATGGTGGTTCTTCAACAAAAATAAACATCTATGCAACAGCAGTAGGAGGAGGAACTAAAGTATATGCAACTAACTTAACATATAATGGTGGCAAAGATTCTACTTTATATCAAGCAAACTGTACCAGGGTAGGTAGTGACCCAAATACAAGACAATGTAAAGAAAATTATAACGAGTCTACTTGTAATGGTACAAAGTATAGTAGTTGTAAATATGATAATGTAGGATTTTTTGCATCAATAAAAATTGAAGATATAATTAACCAAATAGGAACAGATAAAGATGTAATATTTAAAATAAATGTAGTAAACCAAACTTCTAGAAATGGTAAAAGTATTACTACAAATAAAACAGAAAATATTGCGGTGGATAAGCTAAGTACTAATGTTCAAAATGGAACTCAAAAAGGAACGTTTGGAGATAAAGAATATGAAATAAAAATTGCAGATATATCTTCAACTCTTGGAATGAGAGCAAATTGGGCAAACGTAGTTAGAGAAAACGGAGAATTCGTAGATAAAACAGGACTTAAATGGCAACAATTCAAAAAATACAATATAAATAGTAAAATATTATCATCAAATAACGTAAAAAACATAAACGGACTAAAAATGTATAACTTATCTTATACAAAATCAGGCTCAAGTGCAGTACCAGGTGGTGCCTCTTCCGGTTATGCTTATGCAAGTTGGATAAAACTAGATGGCTATGTAAAAATAAGATTTAAAGGTGAAGAAGAACCAGTCCAAGTATGTGATATAGATAACGAAGACGCTAAAGTAGATTTAGATCTTCACTGTGAAAGTGAAGAAATAAACAAAGAAGCAGCACTATCAGTATCAGTTCCAAATCTAGAAGGAGATTATATAAGGTCAATTGCTTATGATAGCGATGAATATAAAAAATTTGGAGGATCAGATAAATCTGCTAAAACGTTCTATACTAATAAATCCAAAACATGTGCTCTTCCCTTATATGAAGATAGTATTTCTGCAGTAGCAATCGCTCATCAAGAAGGAGATGCAAACTTTAATGTAACTCCAACTTCAATTTATTCCGGTGGAGGATTCGCCTTTTCTGCAAGTTATGCAGGAAAAGCATATTATGAACTATGTGATAAAATATTGAACTTCACAATGTATGAGTATATCGTAATAAGAGAATGTAATAGTAAACCAACTGGTGATTGTAGCGAAGGAGTACCAGACTCTTCAACTGGTAAATGTTCTCATACTTGTAAAAAAGAAAAGTGGGTATCTAGTGGCAACCCTGATGAAAAAGGAAATTGTCCAAAAGGTGAAACCAAAAGAAATGGGAAATGTGGCAGTTATGAAGATGTCGAAGAAACTAAATATACATCTCTTACAGAATACTGTGATAAATCTGCCAAATCATTTTCATGTACACAAGATAACTATAGTGAAAAATGCCCTGTAGAAATGTCACTGTTTGCAAAAACAATGGCAGATGAATTTATCGAAGACGACGTCCCAAGTAAAGATGAATTTACCACAACATCTCCTGATTCAAATGATGTAAATGGTGGAGAACAAACACTCGAAGAATGGACTGAAACTAGAAATTACAAAGGTAAAAAATCATGGATGCCTATGGAAATGTTGGAGTATAAAGCAACTTATAATCCAAGAAGAGCATGCATAAATAGAATTACTGCAATAGTAACTTATACAGATGGAGAATGTAATTTAGATAAAGAAATAGATGGCGGATTGCTAATTTATACCCCAGTAAAATATAGAGAAATAGAGTTTGCAGTATCTGTAAATATGCCACAAATAAGTATAATTCCAAGATTCATGGAATGGAGCATTAAATACACATGTGGACCAAACTGTTATCAAAGAATATATGATATAGATAATGGAGGATTTAAATATATCTATAGACCAATAGACTTAAGTAGTCCATTTCCTACAACAATAAACAGTAAAAGAACTCCAGGACAAAATTGGTTATACTTTATGAGTGATAACCTAGCAATAAAAAATAAAATGAATAGAAACGAAAGTGGCCTAGAATATAATATAACACTTTCTCAAAGTGATATAACAAAAATTAAAACATACAACAATAATCACGATTACTTTGATCTAACATCATCAATGAGTGAATCAGGAAGCAGTAGTTTCCTAAGAGAAATAGTAAATCCTGCAAAGAATGTAAGATATAGCAAACTAGGAGAATGTACTGTAGATTGCTGGGTAAATGAAGGTGATAATTAATGAAATGGTCGTTTCATAGTGCATGGATGATAGTTCTTGGAATAATTGGACTAGCAATAATAGTATTATTCATTCAGTTAACAATAAATAGTGACGAAGAATATTATTTATTAAAAGAAATAACAGAAGCTTCAATGCATGAATCATTAGACATTGCATACTTTAGAAATACTGGAGAATTAAAAATAATAAAAGAGAAATTCGTTGAAAATTTCTATCGAAGATTCGCCGAATCTACTAACGTTAATGCAAACTCTTATGATATAAAAATATATAACATTGTTGAATCTCCCCCTAAAGTTAGTATAGAAATAATAAGTAACTTAGGAGAAAGAACAATATATAATAGTACTGATAACTATAGAGTATATAGTGAATTAGATGCAATTTTAGAAAGTGATTATTAAAAAGTATAAGGAGGAAAAAATATGAATAATTTATCAGCATCAATTAAAAAGTTTTTAGGTAACAAAAATACAGTTACAATATTAGGAGTAATACTTTGTATAGTAATATTAATAATAGGTTACAACAGAAGGATAAATTCCCAAATTAGATTAACTCAAGTACCATACGCCCTTGAAACTATACAACCTAAAACCCTAATCAAAGATGAAATGGTAGGTATAATGTCAGTACCTGAAGCCTTCATAAAAGTTGGAGAATATTACAACCAAAAAAGTCAAATCGTAGGTAAATACAGCAATTATAATACAATGATTGCCAAAGGAAGTATATTCTATAAAGACTTAGTTACTGAAGAAAAATATTTACCAGATTCATATTTGTATAATGTACCATCAGGGTCAACAGTTATCAACTATCCTGTTAATATGTCAACAACATATGCAAACTCTATGATGCCAAAAGATATCATCAATATCTATTTTAAAGCAGTAATTCCAAAAGATGAATTAGATAGTGGAGAAAAAGATACAATAATGTTTGGTAAATTCTTAAGTAACATTGAAATACTAGCAGTTAAAGATAGCAGTGGACAACACGTATTTGAAAACACTGAAGAAGCAAGAACACCAGCATATATGTTATTTGCAGTAAAAGAAGAACAACACTTACTTCTAAGAAAAGCACTTTACTTACAAAATAGATATTCAGTAGAATTATTACTAGTACCAAATACTGAAGAATTACCAGACGAATTCGAAGTAAATATCAGTAGTAAAGATATCATGGAATTTATAAATGATAGAACTGAAATGGTTGACGTAACAGACTTACCAAATGTCGAAGATGCAATAAATAACCAAAATAAACAACAAGAAAACCAAAATAACACAACAAATGAGTAATAAAATAAAAAGAAAAAGGGTGTGGTAATCATGGATACACAGTTTACACAAGTAGATTTTGGACCATTAAAAACTTATCTAGATAACGATGATATAACAGATATATCATATAGTAACAATGGACAAGTATGGTTGAAATCATTATCAAAAGGTGTGTTTAGAGTAGAAAATCCAGGAATAGATAATGCTTTAATGGAAAAAATAGCCTTCCAGTGTTCTAACGCAATGGGTAAATCATTTAATATGGCAAACCCATTTCTAGATGCTGAAAGTGCAGAATTGCGTATGAACTTCGTTCATGATTCCATTGCCAAAAATGGAATAGCAGTACTTATCCGTAAGACTCCTGCTAAAATAAGATTACAAAAAGATAAAATAATCAAAGAAGATTACATAAGACTAGATATTCATGACTTCTTACTGAAATGTGTTGAAGGACATTGTAACATACTAGTAAGTGGAGAAACTGGTTCAGGTAAAACAGAGTTTATTAAATATCTTGCAGCGCATACTAAAGAAAACGAAAAAATAATAACAATCGAAGATACCCTAGAACTTCACTTAGACAAAATATTTCCCCATCGTGATATAGTAGCGATGAAAACAAACAATATTGCAAGTTATAGTGATGTATTAGTAACCTGTATGAGACAAAACCCTAAATGGATATTACTTTCCGAAGTAAGAAGTGCCGAAGCAGTAATGGCAGTAAGAAACTCAATATCTTCAGGCCATAATATCTTGTCAACAATACATGCAGATAAAGCAGAATCAATACCAAGTAGATTATATAGCCTTCTTGAATCAAACATAGACCTAGAACAATTCTTAAGAAGTATACATAGATACGTACAATTAGGAGTACACATAAAAGGATACTATAGTACAAAATATAATGCCTTCCATAGAGAAGTCGCCGAAGTAACAGAATTTTATGTAACAAAAGATAACGAACCAAAATGTAATATTATCTACAAAAAAACACCAGATGGTCACGTAACAATAAATAATCCAACAGAATATTTAATTGGTTACCTAGAAAGTCAAGGTGTAATAATGCCTAAAGATTGCCTAGTAAAAGATATGTTTAAAAAAGATGACGAAACAAAAAATGATACTGATACAAGTAATACTAATGATACAAATAGTAATAGTGCACTAGATAATAATGTTAATGCTAATAGTGCTAATAGTACAATAAATAATAATGTTAATAATAATGTTAATAATAATGTAACTAATACTGTTAGTAGTAACTTAAATAATACTACTATACCAAATACAACTATAAAAGAAGTATCAAATACAGTATCAAATAATCCACAAAATAAAGTAGGTACCGAAGTAAATAACGTACCAAATAATATGTATACCAATATACAGAGTAGTACACAAAACAATGTACCAAAAGAAAATAATACAATGCAAAACGGATTAAACGGAGTACCAAATATGTTAAATGAAATAAGTAACATAAAAATAGAACTTCCAAACATTCCAAATCAACTAAACAATAATATTGCAAGTTAGAAAGATGGTGATATTATGAAAATAGAAATTATATTAGTAGCAATAATCTTCTTATTTATTGCACTATATAGATTGAAAAGGAAAGACAGTGTATATAGTTTTATAAACGAACAAGTAAATAGTATTTATGAAAAATATGCACCATATTCCTATAAAGAAATAAGAAAAAAAATAAAAGAACTAGGACTTGACTATACCCCAAGACAATACATGATACAATTTATTATGTTTGCAGGAATAGCAGGATTAGTAGGATACTTATATTTCTATAATCTTGTAGTATGTGTAGTATATGTAGTAATTGCCGTAGCGTTTATTCCATATATCACATATCTAAGAAGCAAAAGACAATACAGCGAATTCATATTTGAACAAATCCAAGTATACACAACAAATACAATTATGGAATTTGCTACAACTAATGCCTTCGTAAAATCCCTTGAAGGAGTAGTAGAATCAGGTATTCTTGAAGAACCAGTTTTAAGTGATGTCAAAACAATGATAGCATTATCTTATGAAAATGGAGATATAAATGATTCAATTAAATATATGAATGCCAAATACCCATACTATATGGTAAAAAATATGCATCAATTATTCCTACAGGTTACCAAAGAAGGTGCAAAAGATACCGGAGAAACATTTGATAACATGCTAAGCGACATAGACGTTTTAGTCGAAGGAGTATACCGTGATAGAATGGATAGAGCAAACTTCCATAAACAATTTTTAACTTATGGAATCGTCTTATATTTATTTATCATACTAATACAATTTCTTCTAACAGTAGAATCATATATCTTAATGTTGGACAAACTATATATAAGAATAATAGTTCACACAATAGTAGTAGTAAATAGTTACTTTCTTCTAAAAGGAGAAAAATATTATAACGAGAATGTAGGTGCTGAATAATGTATCCAGAGTTAATGTTAACAATAGGAATAATAATATTCTTATTTATCTATAACAAAGTAATATCAACAGACGGTTTTAATAAAGATAACAACATATTTATTCAGTACTTTAAAGAAGATGATTATGACTTTCTTTTAGTAGCAAAATATGGCGACTTAGTCTATGACCCTAACGAAGTGTTTATGAAAAGAGTAAAAAAAGGATTTATCTGGGGAATAGGGGCATTATTTGTGTCAACAATAACAGGTAAATTAAACTTTATAACTTTATTACTTTGTGTTATAATAGGTATAATAGCATTTAAAAATCAATACTTGAAACTAAAAGAATTTAGAAAAGCAAATTTAAATACTATTGATTCACTATTACCTTATTACTTAAAAGGCTTAGAAATCTTAATCCATCACTATACAGTACCCGTTGCACTTGCTAAAAGCATCGAAGATGCACCAGAGGTATTCAAACCAGGATTAAGAAGATTAATAGACAAAATAGAAGCAGGAGATTCAAGCGTTGACCCATATATGGACTTTGCAAAAGAATATCCTGTAAGAGATTCAATGAGAATGATGAGATTATTATATAGATTAGGCCTAGGAGAACAAGAAAAGAAACATCAACAACTAATAGCTTTTTCTAAATCAGTTTCATCATTACAAGCAAAAGCAAGGGAAGAAAAGTACAAAGCGAGATTAGAAAAAATGGAAAAAGAAACTATGAAAATGCTTGTTTGTACCGGTGGATGTACCCTTGTACTATTATTGATTTCAATTTTCTCAATGATGAGTTTTTGATACTAATATGAGAAGTTTTGAAATATATATATGAAATAATTTAATTTATTTAAGAAAGGAGGGTTAAAATGAAAGAAGCGACAGGTGAAACTTCAATGACTATGGTTACAATTATTGCTATTGGTGTAATTGCAGCATTATTAGCATTTTTCTGGCCAAAAATTCAAGAATGGATTGGTGGAGAGTTTAATAACACAATGAACCAAGGACATTACGATCCAAGTACAGGAAATAATGGATAACTTAAATAATATTTAAAAAGATAAAAGCAGGTGATAAAAAATGAGAGATGCATTTGGAGGCGCTTTCTCCATAAAACTAATGTTAATATTTCTAATGCTATATGTATTTTTTATATGTGTTGCGCTAAATTATGCAAGGGCATTTAGAGTAAAGAATAGAATAATTAACATCATTGAACAAAATGAAGGATATGAACAATATAGCGCTGTCGATACTGAGATAAACGATTATCTAGGTAAAGCAGGATACTATGTAGACTATAACGATATTAAAAAAGTTTCTAGCTGTACACAAGATACTGCAGGATTTACAAATGAAGGAAGAGGATATTGCATAGTAAAAATGTCAAATAATCCTGAATATTATAGGGTAGAAACATATATGGTATTTAATATTCCAATTTTAGGAGTAAGATTTCCTATCCAAATACGAGGAGAAACAAGAAAGATTGAGAAGTTTTAAAGAAAGGATTATATAATATGAATGTAATAATTTCAAACAAACGTAAACAAGAATTAGATAATTTAGAAATAGATGTATCAAAAAAAGTAGATGGAGAATTAACTGTCGAAGAATTAATTGACCAATTCTCAAATTACTTCTTTAACAAAATGATTATTGATGTTACAGCAATTAAAGACTATCAAAACTTTAATTCACTTCAAAAACTATCAATGAATCTAAATGTAGAAAAAGTAATCTTTCTACTTGATAAAGACAATGTAAGTCCTCATTTTTTATCACAACTAGTTAGTATTGGTATATATAACTTTACTACCACTATCGAAGGAGTAATGTATTTATATAATAATCCAAACTCATATAGAGATGTAGCACAATATCAAAACCCAAATTCTGCCGTAGAAAGAAGCGAATTTGAACGCAAGTTTGAAAGAGAAACAAGTAATACTGTTTTACCTACAAAGCCAACCAAATATGAAGGTCAAAGAATAGTAGGAATAAAAAATATTACAGATAATGCCGGTGCAACAACATTAACTTATATAATGAAAAATGAACTTTCTAACTATAAAGATGTAGTAGCACTTGAAGTAAACAAGAAAGACTTTCTCTTCTTAAGAGATACTGAACTTGTAAGCGTAGAATCTAAAAACTTATATGACACTATATCTAAATATGCAAGTAAAGATATTATATTGATAGACTTAAATAGTTTTAGTGATTACACTATATGTACTGATGTCCTATATTTAATTGAACCAACATCAATTAAACTAAATAAAATGATAATGTTAGATAGAAGAATATTTGATAAACTCCAAGGTAAAAAAGTAATTCTAAATAAGAGTATGCTTGAAAGAAAAGATATTTCAAGTTTTGAATTAGAATCTACCGCAAGTGTTTATTATAATATTCCAAATCTAGATGAAAAGAAAGATAATCAAGAATACTTACTACCATTATTTGAAAAAATGGGACTACTAGATGGTTATGGAACAGATAGTAGTAATGATAAGTTTTTGGGAGTATTCAATATTTAACAAAAGATAGTAATATATTTACTATTTTTTTGTATAATATTTAAAGTAATATAAAAATTAATGTTGTCATTTTTAAAGAAAGTTAGTAATTTTAATCAAAAAAATTTCTAATTAAAAACAAATAAAAGTAGCAAAAATTGGTTTCTATTTTCGTATTTGTTTTTTAATATATAAAATACGTTTTTGGTATATAAAATAAGGTTTTAACAAGCAAACAACCGTATGAATTTCAATAACATATATGCTAAGTTTTTGCAAAATTTAATATTTCTATTGACACATCTTATTTCATGTGTTAATGTTAATGTAGTGTTGTTTTCATATAGAGTTTTAAAGTTATGTATAGAGTATATAAATTTATATTATATCCAAGTGATGAGTAAAGAAATAAGCAAACGTTATGAATGAAAAATTAAAATTATTTTTTAAAGATTTAAGTGCTAGTTAATAATAATGTAATGATGAGACGATAAGAATTTCTTAATTATTAAGAACTCTAGTACGGTAGCTCCTACCGGATTTTATGTCTGTTGAGAAGATTGGATACAATGTCTATGAAACAGAAAGCGGTGTCATGAAGAATTATAAATATATTCCCTATTAAAAACTTACTTTTTATCGTTTACTATAAGTAAATAATGTTTACAAAGACAAAAATTTATGATAAGTTTATATTGAGGTAAAAATATGAAGAAAAAAGTAGTAATAATAGGAGCAGGACCTGCAGGGCTAACAGCGGGTTATTATCTATTAAAAAATAGTAATGACTATGACGTAGTAATAGTAGAAAAAGATAAACTTGTTGGTGGAATATCTAAAACAATAGATTATGATGGTAATAAAATGGACCTTGGAGGACATAGATTCTTCACTAAAGATGAAAGAGTAAATAAAATGTGGCAAGAATTACTTAAAGTTCAAGGTAGTGGTAGTAGTGATGATATAAAACTAGGTACTAAGAAAGACTTTAGTAAAAATGGTCCAGACCCTGAAAAAGAAGATAAAGTATTTCTAGTAAGAAATAGAGTATCAAGAATATATTATAATAAGAAATTTTTTGATTATCCAGTAAATCTAAGTTTTAATACCATAAAAAATCTAGGATTTATAAAAACCATAGAAAGTGGCTTTAGTTATCTAAAAAGTATATTTATAAAAAAAGATGAAACTAACTTAGAAAATTTCTATATAAACAGATTCGGTAAAAAGTTATATAACATATTCTTCAAAGGATACACAGAAAAATTATGGGGAAGAAGTCCTAAGTACATTGATTCATCATGGGGAAGTCAAAGAGTAAAAGGAATATCAATCAAAGAAGTACTAAAAGATTATTTCTGTAAAGTATTTAAAATCAACAATAAAGATAAACAAACATCTCTAATAGAAAGTTTTAACTATCCAAAATATGGACCAGGTCAAATGTATGAAGAAATGGAAAAAGCATTTATTAGTCTTGGTGGTACTATCCTAAAAAATCACGAAGTAATTAAAATAAATAATAAAAATAACAAAATAGAAAGCATCATATGTAAAGCTAAAGGAAAAAATGTAGAAATAAAAGGAGATGTCTTTATATCATCAATGCCAATCAAGGATTTAATCGGTGGTATGAATAATGTTCCTAAAAAAGTAAATTATATTGCTTCAAACCTTCCATATAGAGACTTCATAACAATTGGACTTATATTAAATGACTTAAAAATAAAAAATAAAACTAAAATAAAAACAATAAATAATAACATTCCAGATTGTTGGATATATGTACAAAGCACTGATGTAAAATTAGGAAGAATCCAAGTATTTAATAATTGGTCACCATATCTAGTGAAAGATTATCCTAACACCATATCTCTTGGATTAGAATATTTCTGTAATGAAAACGATGACTTCTGGAAACAAACAAATGAAGAATTATTAGATAACGCAGTAAAAGAATTACAAAAAATGGGTATAATAGAAAGTATAGATAATGTTTTAAAATATCACATAGAAAAAGTCCAAAAAGCATATCCTGCATACTTTGATACATATAAAGATTTTAATGTCGTAAGAAAATACTTAGATAGATATACAAATATGTATTGTATAGGAAGAAATGGACAACATAGATACAATAATATGGACCATTCAATGGAATGTGCACTTACTTGCATAGATAATATTTTAAATAATAAAAAAGACAAATCAAATATATGGAATGTCAATACGGAAAGTGAATATCATGAAAAAAAATAAAATAAAGAACTTTATAAAAGAATATATGAAATGGACTCCCTCAAGATATGTAGTTATATTAATATTACTTTTACCATTACTGATTATGTCAATAAAGCCCTTTAAATTAGATAATGATTTCTGGTTCTTAGTAAATACAGGAAAATATATAATCAATAATGGAATTCCATACATTGAACCATTTACTATTCATACCAACTTTTCGTTTGTTGCTCAACAGTGGTTAACGGATATAATTTTTTATGTAATATATAAGTATACAAGTGTATATGGAATGTATTTTCTTACATTTATATTTAATGCATTAATAGTATATCTAACATACAGATTAGCACTTCTTGTAAGTAATAATAAAACAAAGTTATCTCTAGTTATCACAGTAGTGGTAGATATCTTATATCTAACAGTATTTATAACAACAAGACCCCAAATATTTGACATATTATTATTTACTCTTGAAATATACATATTAGAGTTATATATAAGGAAGGATAATAAAAAATATTTACTCCTTTTACCAATAATATCGTTACTTATGATTAACTTACATTCTTCATTCTATCTAATGCTATTCGTACTTTTATTACCATACTATGTAGGAAGAATAAATACTAACTTTACTACTAAAACTACATATAAATTAAAACCAATCATCATAGTAACTATAATGATGTTTCTAACAGGATTTATAAATCCATACGGCCTAAAAGGAGTAACATATTTATTTAACTCCTATGGCATTAAAGAAATAAATAATTTTGTTATAGAAATGCAACCATCAAGTATAAAAAACAGTCTAGCAACCTACATCTATATATTTCTAATAATAGTATCATATTATATAAACAAAGAAAAGAAAATTAACTTAAGATATCTATTATTAATTTTAGGTACAACACTATTAACTCTTATGCATATAAAAGGTACAATGTATTTATTACTAGCAAGTGTACTAGTTATTTGTGATAATTTTAAATATTACTTTAACGAAGAAAAAACATTATCAAGTAAGAAAAACAACTATCTAACTATAGTATGCATCATATTATTTATAGTAGTAATATCAGTATCAAATATAAATAAGAAATATTATAAAGAAGAAGATTCTAAGTTATACGAAATAAGTAACATTCTAAAAGAAGATAAAAATACTAACCTTAAAATATATACCAGTTACAATGATGGCGGATATATAGAGTATATGGGATTTAAAAGTTATATAGACCCTCGCGCAGAAGTATTTATAAAAAAAGTTAATAAACAAGAAGATATATTCAAAGAGTATTATAATTTACAATATGGTCAAATAAACTGTAAAGTGTTTCTAGATAAATATAACTTTGATTATTTAGTAATAAATAGTTATGATATATTAAATACTTATATAGATGATTATAATGAATATACAATGCTTTATAATAAAAATGATGAAATAAAATTATATAAAAGGATAGTAGAGTAGTATGAAAAAAATAATAATAGATATTTTAAAATTCGTTGGAGTATCAGGTATCGGTTGGTTAATCGATGTACTTATATATTTAACTTTATCAAGTATTATAAAATTAAATGTTGATATATCAAATATGATTAGTTCCCTAGTAGGAGTATCATTTGTCTTTTTAGTATCCACAAGAAAAATATTTGTAAATAACAGTAAAATAAATTTAAAACTAAAATATATAATCTATATAGTATATCAATTAATTCTAATCTATCTTGCATCCCTAGCAATACTATCATTAAAAAATTACTTGACATCACTTGACATTAAACTAGTAATAAAATATGTAAATATAATATCTAAAATAATAATAACACCATTTACTATGTTAATAAACTTTATAGTAATGAAATTACTAATAGAGAAGATATAATAAAAAAATAGATATAGTAAATATAACAGGTATGGTAGACATAATGTAACGTTGCCAAATGTGCAACGTTATTTAATTTTCTTATCACATAATTGTTATAATCAGTAAAAAAAAAAAAATTTCAAAAAAAAGGAGACTTTTGGACCTTAATATGGAATATATATTATGAAGGGAGAAAAAAAATAGTATGATTAAAGAAAAAACCATTAAAATAATAAGTTACAAAATATAACGTTGCCAAATATGCAACGTTAAACATAACAATAAGAAATCTCTACATAAAAATATAGGTATTGAGATTCAAAAAAATTTATTTATAATCTAAATTCCTAGTATTGATTTTTTCATCATTTTTTGTTATCATTATAATAAGAGAAAGGTAAAAAAATATGAATATAAATATAACTAAGAAGCAAAAAATTATAGTAATAGCATATTTAGTAGTAATTTTTATAATTGGTATAGGTATAACATATTCTTTTTTCATGTTAGCAAATAGAGCCAAAAAAGATTCAACAAGAGTATATGCAGGTAATCTATCAATAAACTATGTCAAAGGAAATGATGTAATAGCAAACACTTTATACCCAATTCCAGAACCAAGTTTTGATGAAACAAAAGATGTTTACAAAAATAGTTTTGTAGTAAGTAGTGAAGGTACGTTAGAGCAAAATGTCTCAATTAATTTTGAAGTATCCAAAAATACTTTTTCAAATAACACAATAAAGTTTGCACTATATACTGGTGATGGAGAAAAATTATCAACAGGATACATAAATCAGGGAATGGTAAACTTAATAGATAACCTATATTATAAAGAAAACGAAACGAGAAAGTATGTTTTGATTATTTGGTTGCAAGAAACTCCAGAAGACCAAAGTGGTGAACAAGGAAATAAATTGTCAGGAAGAATAGTAATAAGGTCAAAACAATATGGATATTAAAGAGGTAATAAAAAATGGAAGAAAAGAATAATTTGTTTGGAAGTGCAAAACACTATAAAGTTAAAATAACAAAGAAAAAAGAAAACCCCCTAAAATTTTTATTGAGTGTAATATCTTATGCTATATTTATTATATTACTTTTAATTGGAGTAACATTACTAGTATATGTAGTAGATACTAAAATAAAAGAATCACGTGGCGAAGTACCCGATAATAAATACAATGCTTATGTAGTATTAACTGCCAGTATGATTCCAACAATACCAGTAAATGATGTTGTTATAACAAAGAAAGTTGAACTTAGTGAATTAAAAGAAGGAGATATAATTACCTTTATATCAACAGACCCAAGATTCCCTGGCATAACAATAACACACAGAATAAAAAATATATTTATCGACCAAACAACAGGAGAATATGAATATGAAACAAAAGGAGACAACAATAACGCTCCAGACTTTACCCATGTTAAAGGTGCAAACGTATTAGGAAAAGTAATATTTAAAATACCAAAACTAGGATATATTCAAAGATTCTTAGCAACACAAGGTGGATGGATTATAGTAATATTAATACCATGTCTTGCAATATTATCTTATGATATCGTTAAGTTGATAAAAACAGTTGGAAAAAAGAAAACAAAAACATTAACTATTAAATAAAAAGAAAGGATGGTGCTAATAATGAGAACAAACATATTCGACTTTAAAAAGCAAAAAAAAGATAAAATAGTTCTTGAAGAAGAAGTAACTGATGGTCCATTCCTCATATTTCTAAAAAAGAATAAACGACTTATAATACTATTATTAGCACTTCTTGCCCTTATAACCGCAGTAATTGCTATATATTATGCAATTATTAACATAAAAGACACTTCCAAAGTAGTAACTAACTTACCCAATGTAGTAGTAGACTTTGGAAAAAATGGAAGTAGTATAAACTCAAGTGAATTAGTGCCTACTACCGGCGGAAAAGCAAACTTAGAATTTTATTCAAGATATGGTAACATTGGATTAAAAGAAGGAGTTATATTAAAGACAAAGGAAAAAGACACTAAAAGAGGACATATAATATATTTCAGTGATGGTTCAGCATTATTAATAAGAAACAATGGCACAATAATAAGAATTTCATCTTTAGAAAACAATAGTTATGGAATAAATGATGATGGTATACTACTTCGTGGCGCAAATACTAAAGAAATAAAAATAACAAAAGAAATCACTTTAAAAGATAACACGAAGGTAATATATTATAGTGATAATTCTTGTTACATATATAATGAAGAAGAAAATGTATATATATTTGTAAGAAATAGCGACAATGTAGTTATAGAAAACGATAGATTTAAAATAGTTACACCAAGCGGAGTTAGCAAAGAATTAAATAGTAGTAAAACAAATAATTGCAATATAACAAATTATGAAGATAGTACAATAAAAATAGTATGTGATAACAAAACATATGTTGTAAGAGATTCAAAAGACGTTGATTTAACTTCAATGACTTTCCATAATGATAATGAAGCAACTATAAGAAAAGAAGAAAACTTAAAAGATGGAAGTAAAATAATATATTACACAGATGGTTCAGCAGAAATAATTAAAGACGGCGAGAGCATAATGGTAAGACAAAGTAAAGATATTATATATACCGCTGATAGAGTAATAGAAATTATTGAAACAATTTATGCAAACTCTACAAAAACAAGATTTACAGCCGATGAAAAGAAAGTAACATATCTAGATAATGGTGGAGCATTAATAGAAAACAAAGATGGTACATACTCTTATGTATATGAAAATAGTGACATAAAATATAAAGATAATAATATCAAGGATGATGTTAAATTAGTAAAAGAAATATCAAATAGAACTACAAAAGATGGTACTATAATAATAAACCTTGAAGACGGTAATTCTATAATAATTGATAAAAATGGATATAGAGTAGTAAAAACAGATAGCATAACTTATGATAGAGATGGTAATATTGCTTCTTCAAGTGATGATAAAGATGATGACGAGAAAACTGAGTCAGTAACAAAAAATCATATAACTATTGAAAATCGTGGCGAAGAAGATGTTAAATATCATATTGCAATAGAAATAAGTGATGACTATAAAAAATATGCTAAAGTAGCACTAAGTCCTAAATATTTAAGATATAATATTGTCGCAGGAACAACATATCTAGAAAATCAAACATTTAAAAATGTATTACCAATTGGTACTATCCTAGAAGGTAACGTAAAAATAAAAAACGAAACATACATATTATATACAGATAAAATAAGACAAGGTGAAAAAGTAGAAGTAGACCTTGGAATATGGATAGATTACCTAGATATAACAAATGATTATCAAGACAGTGTTTTTGTAGGAACATTAGTAGTATACAGTGAAACAATAAATTAAACTTCATGAGAACACTTGTGAAGTTTTAAAATTAGATTAGTAGATATTTTTAAACTTTTTTGATATAATTATAATAACAAGAAAAGAGTGATACCATGGAATTAAGAGAAACAAAAGAAATATATAATGATTTATTAAATAAAATAAACGAAATATGGAGGTCTCTTTGAATTAGATAAAAAAATAAAAGAACAAAGTGAACTTCTAAAAGAAATGAATAGTCCTACCTTTTGGAATGATGTTGATAACGCAAATGAAACAGTAAAAAAAGTAAACAACTTAAAAACAACAATAGATAAAGTAACTAATATCAAGAATAAAATAGAATCAAATATAGAGTACATCGACTTAGTAGAAAATGATATTGAACTAATGGAAGAAATAACAAAAGATATAGACATAATAAAAGTATCACTAGAAAAACTCGAAATGGAAACATATTTAAGTGGCAAATATGATAACTTAAATTGCATATTAGAACTTCATTCTGGTGCTGGAGGAACTGAAGCCTGTGACTGGGTAGATATGTTATACAGAATGTATACAAGATATCTAACTAAAAATAATTATGAAGTTACATTATTAGATAAAGAATATGGTGATGAAGTAGGGTATAAAAGTATAAGTATGTTAGTAAAAGGAACAAATGCCTATGGATATCTTAAAAACGAACAAGGAATTCATCGATTAGTAAGAATAAGTCCATTTGATTCAAATAAACGCCGCCATACATCTTTTGCATCAGTAGTAGTAATACCAGAGTTAAATGATAAAGTAGATATAGTAATTGATGATAAAGATATAAAAGTAGATATCTATAGAAGTAGTGGACCGGGTGGACAAGGAGTTAATACAACAGACTCTGCAGTAAGAATAACTCACATCCCAACTAAAATAGTAGTAACATGCCAAAATGAAAGAAGCCAAATCAAAAATAAAGAAATAGCACTAAATATATTAAAGAATAAATTAAAATTATTAGAATTAGAAAAGAAGAAAGAAGAACTAGATGATTTAAAAGATAATACTTCAATAAGTTTTGGTAATGCTAAACGAAGTTACGTAATGTGTCCATATACAATGGTAAAAGATAACGATAGCGGGTATGAAACAAGTAATGTCTCTGGAATATTAGATGGAGAATTAGATGAACTAATAGAAAAAGGATTAAGGAGTTGACAAAAATGTTTTTTAAAAAGAAAAGTAAGAAAGAACTAGACGACATAATTAACGAAATAGATAGAAAGGAAATAATAAGTAGATATTTATGGTTAATTGCAGGTTGCTTTATCGCAGCATTTGCATTTAACGTATTCTTTTTACAATATAATTTAGTATGTATAGGAATAACAGGACTTTCTATTGTGCTTCAAAAATACATGGAACCTTCAAAACTAATACTAATAATAAATATAGGACTTTTAGTATTAAGTTATTTCTTACTTGGAAAAGAAAAAACAAAAAACTCAATAGTAGGAGCAATAGTACTACCAATATTTGTCTATTTAACGAAACCATTAATTCCATACTTTAATTTTGACGGTCTAGAATTAATTGTAATAGCAGTAATTGGTGCAGTATTAACCGGATTAGGATATGGCATAATATTTAAAAATGGTTTTACAGGTGGAGGAACAGATATAATAAATCAAATAATATCAAAGTACACAAAAATAAGCATAGGAACATCAATGACAATGGTTGATGGACTTGTAGTATTATCAGCAAGACTCGTATACACTTGGGAAACAGTCTTATATGGTTTAATTATATTATATATAGTAAGCAATCTAACAGACAAAGTAATATTAGGAATTAGCCAAAGTAAAGCATTCTATATAGTAACAGATAAAGAAGATGAAGTAAGAGAATTCTTATTAAAAGTAAACAATGCCGGAGTAACTCTACTTAATGTAAAGGGAGGATATACTAACGATAAACACCTACTTTTAATGGCAGTAGTACCAACAAGAAACTACTTTCTAGTTAAGGAAGGTATTAAATCAATTGACAAAGAAGCATTCTTCTTAGTATGTGATGCATACGAAGTAATAAAGAAAGAAGATGAATCCTATGTCTAAAGATTTCTTTAAAAAACAAAATCTAAAAGAAGCATTAGATATAGATGGTATATTAAATGATATAAGAAAAAAAGATGCTCCAGAACGTTATGGCATGTTTATACTAGGATGTTTTTTATCTGCGCTTGTCTTTAATGTTTTCTTTGATAAATACGACATTGTAACCGGAGGAGCAACAGGACTTGCGGTAAGTATAGATTACTTGTATGGAATAGAACCAAGTAAATTTGTATTTGTAGTATCTCTATTATTACTTATAGTAAGTTTAATATTTTTAGGATTTAAAAATACATTAAGAAGTGTTTTAGGAACTATTTTGTATCCACTATTTATGAAAGTAACATCATTGATGGTACCATTTCTTAATATTGAAAGTACAAGTCTTTTATTAATTTCACTTTATGGCGGAGTACTATATGGTCTTGCAACAGGATTAATTATGAAAACAGGTTTTACTGTTGGAGGATTCAATATACTATATCAAGTGTTAAATAAATACAAAAAAATCTCCATAGGAAAATCTAGCTTAGTAGTAAATAGTCTCGTTTTGGCAGTAGGTTACTTTGTATTTGGATTACCTAGAACAATCTATGCAATAATAGCATTATATATTGCTTCAGTAATAACAGATAAAGTAATGCTTGGAATTCATGATAATAAAACATTTTATATAATAACAGACAAAGACAAAGAAATGAAAGAATATATCTTAAAAAAACTAAATCATGGCGTAACAGTATTTAATGTCAAGGGCGGAAAAAATAACGACAAGAAAAAAATGCTTATGTGTGTAATACCAACGAAAGAATATTTTAACTTAAAAGAAATAGTAAAGAAAATAGATAAAGAAGCATTCTTTCTAATAACAGATTCGTATGAAGCAAGTGGAGAAATATAAATATGTTAAAATATGTAAAATACCAAAAAAATATTTTAATGTAATAAATAAAGTGATATAATAGAAAAAGTAAGGCGGTATATTATGGATTTAATAAGAATAAGTGATGTACAAAAAACATATAAAACAGGAACAGTTGCTCTATATAACTTAAACCTTGGAATATCAAAAGGAGAATTTGTCTTTGTAATAGGAGCATCAGGAAGTGGAAAAAGCACATTAATTAAAATGTTATATCGTGAAGAAAAACCAGACCACGGTTCAATAATAATTGGAGGAATTAATGTAGCCAAATTAAAAAACAGAAAAGTATACCTGTTAAGAAGAAAGTTAGGAGTAGTATTCCAAGATTTTAAACTATTACCTAAATTAACAGTATTTGAAAATGTAGCATTTGCTATGGAAGTATTTGCGTACGATAAAAAACAAATATATAAAAGAGTAATGGAAGTTCTAGAATTAGTAGGACTTAAAAATAAAGTAAGACAATACCCTGACCAATTATCAGGTGGTGAGCAACAAAGAGTAGTAATAGCAAGAGCAATAGTAAATCATCCAAAATTATTAATATGTGATGAGCCAACAGGAAACTTAGACCCAATAACATCAATGGAAATTATGAAAGTCTTAGAACAAATCAATGAACTTGGCACAACAATAATTATGGCAACACACGATTTAGAAATAGTAAAAAAAATGAATAAAAGAGTAATAGTAATCGAAGAAGGTAGACTAGTAAAAGATTATGAAAAAGGAACTTATCATAACGAAGGATTTTAAAGAAAAGAGGAAATAATATGAAGTTTTTTAGAAATATAAGAAGATACTTTAGAGATGCAAGAAAAAGTGTATTTAGGAATTTCTCTTTATCTTTAGCATCAATATCATGTATTACCATAACTCTTTTAGTAGTTTCCTTTTCAATAATCTTATCATACAATGTAGAAAATTTTGCAGAGTCAATAAGAAGAGATGTAACAGTAGTAATATTTTTAAAGGGAGATACCACAGAAACTGATAAAACAAGGATAGAAAAAGAAATAAGAGCAACAAAAAATGTTGAAGAATTAAAGTTTGTATCAAAAACAGAAACTGCAGAAAGTTTAAAAGATAATGATACATTTAAAGGAATAATAGAAACCTGGACAGATGAGACAAACCCTTTGCTTGATAGTTTCATGTTAAAAGTAAAAGATATAGATACAATAAAAGAAACAGTAAACAAAATAAAAAAAATTGATGGAGTAAATAATGTAAACTACGGCGAAGAGATGATAGATCAATTAATAACAATATTTAAAGTTGTAGAAAAAGTATCAATTGGTATAGTAATAGCATTAATAGTAGTAACAGCATTCCTAATATCAAATACCATCAAACTTGCAATTTTCTCAAGAAAAAGAGAAATAGAAATAATGAGACTAGTAGGAGCATCAAATATAAGTATAAAAGTTCCATTTGTAATTGAAGGATTATTTATTGGAGTGCTAGGTTCAATAATTCCAATTATACTAAGCGTATATGGTTATATTTCATTATATGATTTCTTCAGTGGAAAACTATTTAATTCTTCACTTGCCAAATTAGTTTCACCAGCACCATTTATGTATTATACATCATTAATATTATTATTAATAGGAATATTAGTAGGTATGTTTGGTAGTTATAGAGCGGTGAAGAAATACTTAAAAATATAGTCTAGAAAGCAAAAATTCTAGATTTTTTCTATTTTTTAAAAAAACTTCAAGAAAACCCTTGATTTTCCTATAATAATTTAGTATAATTGTACAAGTGTGACTGGCTTAGATGTGCAAAGTTGCTGATACACCCGGTTAAGTTGTTAAATTAAACTTGGTATATCAGGTAATTTGTACGGAGCAAGTCTATACCAGATATAGGCGAAGGGAGGATTACAAGATGTCAAACACTAAAGTAAGGATCAAATTAAAAGCATATGATCACAGAATACTTGATAAGGCATGTGCTAAAATTGTAGAAACAGTTAAGAGAACTGGTGGAGAAGTAAGCGGACCAGTACCACTACCAACAGATATTCAAAAATATACAATTTTAAGAGCAGTACACAAGTATAAAGATTCAAGAGAGCAATTTGAAATGCGCACTCACAAAAGATTAATCGACATCAATAACCCTAGTAAAGAAACTGTTGATGCACTTCAACATTTAGATTTACCAAGTGGTGTTGATATACAAATTAAATTATAGGAGGAATGAAAAATGAAAGGAATCTTAGGTCGTAAGATCGGGATGACACAAGTATTTGCTAAAAATGGAAAGTTAACTCCAGTAACAGTAATTGAAGTAGAACCAAACGTTGTAACTCAAGTTAAAACAGTTGCTACTGATGGATATGATGCAATACAACTTGCTGCAGTTGAAAAAAGAGAAAAATTAGCAAATAAACCAGAGATGGGTCATCTAAAAAAAGCTAACACTACACCTAAGCGCTTCTTAAAAGAAATTAGAGGTGTTAACGTTAGCGATTATAGTCTTGGTCAAGTTATTAAGGCTGATTTATTTGAAGAAGGAGAAATGGTTGACGTAACAGGCACTTCTAAAGGAAAAGGTTTCCAAGGTGTTATTAAGCGTCATAATCAATCTCGTGGACCAATGGGACATGGTAGCCAATATCATAGAGGTGTTGGATCACTTGGTACATTATTACCAATGCATGTATTACCAGGAAAGAAAATGCCAGGTCATATGGGAGTAGAACAAGTGACTATTCAAAACTTGGAAATTGTGCAAATCGATACAAATAATAATGTTATCTTAGTTAAAGGAAATGTTCCAGGACCAAAAAAATCATTGGTTTTAATTAAATCAGCAGTTAAGAATACTGGTGTAATTAATGAAAAACAAGATTTAGTTGCATACATAGTTGAAGAACCAGTAGAAGAAGTAACTGAAGAAGTTAACGAAAATGCTGAAGTAACCACTAGTGAAGAAACTACAGTTACTGAATAATTAAAAAAAGGAGGATTATTATGTCTAAATTAGAAATAGTAAACTTAAATGGTGAAAAAGTTAAGGACATTAAATTAAATGATAACGTATTTAAAATAGAACCTAACGATGCAGTATTACATAACGCAATCGTTAAAGCACAAGCAGGAAAAAGACAAGGTACACATTCTACAAAAACAAGAAGCGAAGTTTCTGGTGGTGGAAGAAAACCATGGAGACAAAAAGGAACAGGAAATGCTCGTCAAGGAAGTATAAGAGCAGTTCAATGGGTTGGTGGAGGAATAGCATTTGGACCAAAACCAAGAGATTATAGCAAAAAACAAAACAAGAAAGAAAGAAGATTAGCATTACTTTCTGCATTATCATACAAGAATATTGATAATGAAATAGTTGTAGTAGAAAAATTAGAACTAGAAAATGCTAAAACAAAAGAAATGTTAGAATTATTAAAAAAATTAAATCTAGCAAATGAAAAAGTTTTAATAGTAGTAAGTGAATTAGACGAAAAAATTTGTCTAGCTTCAAGAAACTTAGGAAATGTTATGATTTCAAAAGTTGAAGAAGTAAACACTTTCGATGTAGTTAGCGCAGATAAAATGCTAATTACAGTTGATGCTTTAAATAAATTAGAGGAGGTGCTTACTAATGAATAGTTATAGAGATATAATCATCGCACCTATAATCACTGAAAGAAGTGCATTACTTGAGCAAGAAGGAAAATATGTATTTAAAGTAGATACAAAAGCAAACAAAGTACAAATTAAACAAGCAATAGAAAAAATATTTAATGTAAAAGTACTAAGTGTAAATACTTCAAACTCTCATCCTAAAAAGAAAAGAGTTGGAAAATACAGTGGTATGACTAATAAATATAAGAAAGCTATTGTTAAATTAGAAAAAGGAAGTACTATTAGTTTCAACTAATAAAAGGAGGAAAACAATATGGCAATAAGAGTTTATAAACCAATGACAAACGGTACAAGACAAAGAAGTGTTTTGACAAGTGAATTAATTACCAAAGCAACTCCTGAAAAAAGTCTAGTAGTAACTAAGAAAAAAACTAATGGTCGTAATAACCAAGGTAAAATTACTGTTAGACATCGTGGTGGCGGTGTTAAAAGAAAATATCGTTTGGTTGATTTCAAAAGAAATAAAGACGGCATTACTGCTATGGTAAGTGCAATTGAATATGATCCAAACAGAAGTGCAAATATTGCTTTAATTACTTATAAAGATGGTGTTAAATCATATATACTTGCACCAAACGGATTAAATGTTGGAGATATTGTTGAAAGTGGAGTAAAAACTGACGTTAAAGTTGGAAATACAATGGAAATAGCAAATATTCCTGTTGGTACTGTAATTCACAATATTGAATTAAGACCTGGTAAAGGAGGACAACTTGCAAGAAGCGCAGGTACTTCAGCACAAATATTAGGTCGTGAAGACAAATATGTATTAATTAGATTATCAAGTGGAGAAACAAGAAAAATACTTGGAACTTGTCGCGCTACAATTGGTGTTGTAGGAAATGAAGAATACAACCTAGTTAAAGTAGGAAAAGCAGGAAGAACAAGATATAAAGGAATTAGACCTACAGTTCGTGGTTCTGTTATGAACCCTAACGATCACCCACACGGTGGTGGTGAAGGACGTGCTCCAATCGGTAGAAGTGGACCAATGACTCCATGGGGTAAACCAGCTCTTGGACTTAAGACAAGAAAAAACAAAAAACAATCTAGTAAATATATCGTTAGTCGTCGTACTAAGTAATAAAGAAAGGATGAAAATAAATGGCAAGAAGTTTAAAAAAAGGACCTTATGTCTTTGATAGATTACTTAAAAAAGTAAAATTACTAAATGAATCTGGAAAAAAAGAAGTTATTAAAACTTGGTCTCGCTCATCAACTATTTATCCTGATTTTATTGGACATACATTTGCAGTTCATAATGGAAAGGAATTTATCCCTGTATATGTAACTGAAGATATGGTAGGTCATAAGTTAGGTGAATTTTCACTAACTCGTAAATTCGGTGGACACGGCGCAGATAAAGCTAAGTAATAACTTATAAGGAGGATTATAATGGATAAAACTGAAGCAAAGGCAGTAGCAAAAACTATACGTATTGCTCCAAGAAAAACACGTCTAGTAATTGATTTAATAAGAGGCAAAAATGTAGCTGATGCATTTGCAATATTAAAAAATCAACCACAAAAAGCAGCAAGAGTAATAGAAAAAGTATTAAACTCTGCTACTAGCAATGCAGTAAATAACTTAAATTTAAAAGAAGAAAATCTTTTCGTTAAAGCATGTTATGTTGATGAAGGCTTAGTAATTAAAAGACCTAAAATGGATTCAAGGGGACATGTAGGAAGAAATGATCACAAAACAAGTCACATTACAGTAATTGTAAGTGAGAAAAATAAGTAAAGGAGGGAATGTTAATGGGACAAAAAGTTAGTCCAGTGGGACTTAGAATAGGTATCAATAAAGATTGGGAAAGTAAATGGTATGCTGAAAAAGATTTTGCTAAATATTTAAATAACGATGTTAAAATGAGAAAATACTTATTTAAAAAATTCAAATTAGCAGGTGTTTCACAAATAATAATTGAAAGAAACAATAAAAGATGTGAAGTATTCATTCATGCATCAAAACCAGGATTAATAATTGGTCAAAGTGGTGTAGAAATAGAAAAAGTTAAGAAAGAAATTTCAAAACTAGTTAATGAAGATGTACAAATTTCAGTTGTAGAAGTTAAAAACCCAGATTTAGTTGCACAATTAGTTGCAGATAATATTGCCCATAACATAGAAAATCGTGTTTCATTTAGAGTAGCACAAAAGAAAGCTATTAGAAATACAATGAAAGCAGGAGCTAAAGGTATTAAAACTTTAGTATCAGGAAGATTAGGCGGAGCAGATATTGCACGTGGTGAAGGATACAACGAAGGAACTATTCCTCTACATACACTAAGAGCAAATATCGATTATGCTACTGCTGAAGCAGATACAACATATGGTAAAATAGGTGTAAAAGTATGGATCTATAAAGGAGAAATACTAGAAGACAAAAAGGGAGGTAATTCTAATGTTAATGCCAAAAAGAACAAAGCATAGAAAAACTTTCCGTAGAAAATACGAAGGAAAAGCAAAAGGTAATACAACACTTCATTTTGGAAACTATGGATTAATGGCTAAAGAAGGAGCATGGATAACTTCTCAACAAATTGAAGCAGCACGTATTGCTATGACAAGATATATGAAACGTGGTGGAAGAGTTTGGATTAATATTTTCCCAGACTTATCACTAACTAAAAAACCTTTAGAAACAAGACAAGGTAAAGGTAAAGGAAATCCAGAAGTTTGGGTAGCCGTAGTAAAAGAAGGAAAAATTATGTTTGAAATTGGTGAAGTAGACGAAGCAACAGCAAGAGAAGCATTAAGACTTGCATCACATAAGTTACCAATCAAATGTAAATTTGTAAAAAAAGAAGAAAGTGGTGAAGTTAATGAAGAATAGTGAAATTAGAAAATTAACCACTGAAGAAATCAATAAAAAAATTGACGAATCAAAGGAAGAATTATTTAATCTTCGTATGAAACAAGCAACAGGAAGTCTTGAAAACACAGGAAGAATTAAAGAATTAAGAAAACTTGTTGCAAGATTAAAAACAATTCTTACCGAAAAAACACAAGGTTAAAAGGAGGAAATGTCCTTATGAATAATGAATTAAAACGTGAATTAGTTGGAGTTGTCGTAAGTGATAAGGCAAATAAAACTATTACAGTTAAAGTAGAAACTTACAAAAAAGACCCAAAATATGGAAAAAGAATTAAATATTCTAAAAAATATACAGCTCATGACGAAGAAAATGTTGCTAAAATTGGTGACAAAGTTCGTTTAGTTGCAACAAGACCATTATCTAAAACTAAAAGATATGAACTAAAAGAAGTAATTGAAAAAGCTGTAGTTCTATAATTTAGTTGGAAGGAGGAAATAAAGATGGTACAACAAGAAAGTATATTAAAAGTAGCAGATAACTGTGGAGCTCGTGAATTATTAGTAATAAGAGTTCTTGGTGGAAGCAAAGTTAAAACGGGAAATATTGGAGATATAGTTGTTGGTACAGTAAAAAAAGCTACTCCTAATGGTAATATTAAAAAAGGTAAAGTTGTTAAAGCCGTAATCGTTAGAAGTAAGTTTGGAGTAAGAAGAGAAGACGGAAGCTATATCAAATTCGATGATAATGCATGTGTAATTATTAAAGATGATAAGAGCCCAGTAGGAACTCGTGTTTTGGGACCAGTAGCACGTGAACTTAGGGATAAAGAATTTACAAAAATAGTAAGTTTAGCTAAAGATGTGCTATAATCCTATAAACTAATAAGGAGGAAATATCATGAAACTAAAAACAGGTGATAAAGTTGTAGTTATTTCTGGATCAAATAAAGGTAAAGAAGGTACAATTGCTAAAATTCTAAAAGAAGAGAATAAAGTAGTAGTTAATGGTGTTAATTTAAGAAAGAAACATCTAAAACCTAAAAACAATGGTGGAAATGGTGAAATCATAGAAGTAGAAGCACCAATTCATGCATCAAATGTTATGTTACTAGATCCAAAGACTAAAAAGCCAACTAGAGTAAAAATAGAAAAAGATGAAAAAGGCAAAAAAATTAGAATATCAAAAAAATCTAATCAAAAGATTGACTAATTTGGAAGGAGGGCGTCTATATGAACCGCCTAGAAGAAAAGTATAGAAATGAAGTTGTTCCAAGTTTAACAGAAAAACATGGTTACAAAACACCTATGCTAGTACCAAAAATTGAAAAAGTAGTAGTTAACATTGGTGTTGGAGATGCTGTAGCAAATTCAAAAATGCTAGAAGCAGCACTTGCTGACTTGGAAAAAATTACAGGTCAAAAACCTATAGAAACAAAAGCAAAAAAATCTATTGCATCTTTTAAAGTAAGAGAAGGACACAAAATTGGATGTAAAGTTACTTTAAGAGGAGATAATATGTATGAATTCCTAGATAAATTAATATCTATAGCACTTCCACGTGTAAGAGATTTTAGGGGTGTATCTCCAAAAAGTTTTGATGGAAGAGGAAATTATACATTAGGTATAAAAGAACAATTAATATTCCCAGAAATTAATTTTGATGAAGTAGTTAAAGTAAGAGGAATGGACATTGTTATTGTTACAACTGCAAAGACTAATGAAGAAGCTTATGATTTATTAAAAGAACTTGGAGTTCCTTTTAGGAAATAAGGAGGAAAACAATGGCAAAAAAATCAATGATCGTAAAGTCACAAAGAAAGCCAAAATACAAAGTAAGAGAATATACACGTTGCAAAAGATGTGGAAGACCTCATGCAGTTATGAGTAAGTTTGGTGTTTGCCGTATTTGTTTCAGAGAATTAGCTTATAAGGGACAAATACCTGGCGTTAAAAAATCAAGTTGGTAGAAATACCTTAAAATAAGAAGGAGGGATTTTAATGACAGATCCAATCGCAGATATGCTTACAAGAATTCGTAATGCAAACCAAAATCATTCAAAAACTGTTAGCATGCCAACTTCTAAAATGAAAGAAGAAATCGCTAAAATATTGAAGAATGAAGGTTTCATTGAAGAATATAGTATAGAAGAAAATGAAAATCAAAAAACACTAACATTAACATTAAAATATGGTCAAAAGAAAGAAAAAGTAATTACAGGATTAAAAAGAGTATCTAAACCAGGATTAAGAGTATACTCAAAAGTTGAAGATTTACCAAGAGTATTGAATGGTTTAGGAATAGCTATTATATCTACTCCAAAAGGCGTTATGACTGACAAAGAAGCTCGTAAGTTAAGCGTTGGCGGAGAAGTAATTGCTTACATTTGGTAGGAGGATATTATGAGTAGAATTGGAAAAAGAGTATTAGTACTACCAGAAAACGTTAATGTTACAGTTGAAGATAAAACAGTTAAAGTAAAAGGTCCAAAAGGTGAATTATCACTAGATCTAGTTAAAACAATCGGTGTTAATGTAAATGGAAACGAAGTAACTGTTGAAAAATTAAAAGATGATAAGTTTACTAACCAAATGCACGGTACAACAAATGCTAACATTAATAACATGATCAAAGGTGTTAGTGAAGGTTACAAAAAAGAACTAGAAATAGTTGGTGTTGGTTACCGTTTCAATGTTCAAGGAAACACACTTGTAGTAAACGCTGGATACTCTCATCCTGTTAAAATGGATATTCCAAACGGAATAAGCGTAAAACAAACAAGTAACACTGAAATTGAACTTTCTGGAATTGACAAGGTTGCACTTGGTGAATTTGCGGCAAATATAAGAAAAGTAAGAGCACCTGAACCATATAAAGGTAAAGGAATCAAACTTAAAGGTGAACATATTCGTCGTAAAGAAGGTAAAAAAGCTTCTAAATAATAAGTAAAGGAGATTTAGACTTATGATAAAGAAAGTTTCAAGAAATGAAATGCGTTTAGAAAGACATAACAGAATTAGAAAAAATTTATCAGGAACTACTGAAAGACCAAGATTAAATGTCTTTAGATCAAACGCTAATATCACAGCACAAATAATTGATGATACTAAAGGTGTAACTTTAGTAAGTGCTTCAAGCCTAGAAAAAGAATTAAACATCAAAAACGGTGGAAATGTTGAAGCTGCAAAAATTATTGGTGCAGAAATTGCAAAAAGAGCAAAAAAAGCAAAAATAGACAAAGTAGTATTCGATAGAGGTGGATACTTATATCACGGTAGAGTTAAAGCACTTGCAGAATCTGCACGTGAAAATGGATTAGAATTCTAATAAGGAGGAAAACTTATGAACGAAAACGTTAAAGAAAAAGAAAACGTTAAAGAAAAAGTTTCACCTAAAAACAATAAAGATAACAAAGAAAATCGTAAACCAAGAAAGTTTACAAATAACAGACCTCAAAAAACATTAGAGGAAAAAGTTATTGACATTAATCGTGTTACAAAAGTTGTTAAAGGTGGAAGAATATTCCGTTTCTCTGCAACAGTAGTAGTTGGAGATAGAAAAGGAAAAGTTGGCTTAGGAACTGGAAAAGCAAAAGAAATGCCAGATGCAGTTAAAAAGGCAACACTTGCTGCTAGTAAAAATCTAGTAAATGTTGAATTAATTGATAATCGTACAATATCTCATGAAATCACAGTAAAAGTTGGCGCATCAAAAGTAATGTTAAAACCTGCTGCAGAAGGTACTGGAGTAAAAGCTGGAGGACCAGTAAGAGACGTATTAGAACTTGCTGGAGTTAAAGATGTTCTTTCTAAATCACTTGGATCAAGTACAAAAATTAATATGGCAAGAGCAACATTAAATGCTCTTAAAGACCAAAAATCACCTGCACATATTGCTGCACTTAGAGGAAAAACAATAGAGGAGATTAGAGGATAATGAAATTAAACGAATTAAAACCAAATCCTGGTTCAGTAAAAACTAGAAAAAGAGTTGGACGTGGAGCAGGAAGTGGACTTGGAAAAACAAGTGGAAAAGGACATAAAGGACAAAATGCAAGAAGTGGTGGAGGAGTTAGAGTTGGCTTCGAAGGAGGACAATTACCACTATTTAGAAGATTATCAAAAAGAGGATTTAACAATTATGAATTTAGAACTGTTTATGCAACAGTAAATGTAAGTGATTTAAACAGATTTGAAGATGGAACTACAGTAACACCAGAATTATTAATTGAAACTGGTTTAGTAACAAAAGAATTAGACGGGATTAAGGTTTTAGGTAATGGAGAGTTAACAAAAAAATTAACTGTTAAAGCAAATAAATTCTCTCTTTCTGCTAAAACAAAAATAGAAAACAATGGTGGAAAAACAGAGGTGATTTAGATGTTTAAAAATCTAAAACTAATCTTTAGTCCTAAAAACAAAGACTTAAGAAGTAGAATATTATTTACTTTATTTGGTCTAATGATATTTTGTGTAGGTACAACAATACCTGTTCCTGGAACACAAGGTGCAATATCAGGATTAGGACTATGGGAATTATATAATGCTATAGGTGGAGGAGCCCTAAAGAACTTTTCAATATTTGCTTTAGGAGTAATGCCCTACATCTCAGCATCAATTATTACAGGACTATTACAAATGGATATAATACCATATTTTACAGAACTTAAAGAAAGTGGCGCTGCTGGAAGACAAAAGATTAATCAAATTAATAGATATATTGGTATAGTCTTAGCATTTGTCCAAGGATTTGCAATGGCATTTGCTTTTGTACAAAAAGGAACTGCACTAGATTATATAAAAATAGCAACAATCTTAACAGCAGGAACAGCATTCTTATTATGGTTAGGAGATCAAATAACACAAAAAGGATTAGGAAATGGAATATCTCTTATAATTATGGCGGGTATCTTATTAACTATTCCAAAAATGTTTATTGATACATATGATACATTAATAGTAAGTGCTACTACAAGTAAATTTGTAGGAATAATAAGTTTTATCTTATTTATACTATTATATATTGCAATAATTGTAGGTATCATATTTGTTGAAGAATCTGAAAGAAGAATTCCAATACAATATTCTAATCAAACAAGTAGTGCATATGGAGCAAAACAAAATTATATCCCATTTAAATTAAATTCTGCAGGAGTTATGCCAGTAATATTTGCTTCAGTAGTATTTTCTATTCCAGCATTTATTGCAGGTTTATTAAAAAGTGAAAGTGGATTTACACTATTTGTACAAAAATACTTAAACTATTCAACTCCAATTGGATTTATTATATATTTAGTGTGTATCTTTGTATTTGGATTTTTCTATACATTCTTACAAGTTAATCCAGAAGAATTATCAAAAAATTTAAATAGACAAGGTGGATACATCCCAGGAATAAGACCAGGAAAAGAAACAAAAGATTATATTAAAACTATTTTAGGTAGAATTACCTTATTAGGTACAACATTCATTGCAATAATTGCTGCAATACCAATAATTTTTAGTAGTTTTATATCAACGAATTTACCAACAAGTGTAAGTATTGGTGGAACAGGGCTATTAATCGTTGTTGGAGTTGCTCTTGAAACTTATAAGCAATTAGAAAGTAGTTTAATTAATAGAAACTATAAAGGAGTAAGATAATGAAGAATATTATATTTATTGCCCCACCTGCTGCAGGAAAAGGGACACAAGCAAAAATGCTACATGAAAAATATAATATTCCTCACATCTCAACTGGTAAGCTTTTAAGAGAAGAAGCAACTAAAGAAACAGAATTAGGAAAGACAATAAAAGAAACCATTTCTAAAGGTAGATTAGTAAGTGATGAAATTATAACAACACTTCTTAAATTAAGATTAATGAATGAAGATTGTAATAATGGTTACATACTAGATGGATACCCAAGAAATATAGAACAAGCTAAAATATATGAAGAATTATTAAAAAGTCTAAACAAAGATATAGGCATAGTAGTATTTTTTGATATAGATAAAGATTTAGCAATGAAAAGAACATTAAGTAGAATAGAATGTCCAAATTGTGGAACAAGTTATAATTTATTAGTAAATGAATTAAAACCAACTTTAGAAGGAATTTGTAACAAATGTGGAAGCAAATTAGAACAAAGAAGTGATGATAATGCAGAATCATTTATGACAAGATTTGATACATACATGAATAAAACATTAGATTTAATAAATTATTACAAGGAAAAAAATATATTAAGAGAAATTAAAGTACTAGATAACCTTAGTGCTCAAGATATATTTTCAAATTTAGAGGAGATTATCAATAATGATTAGTATAAAAAGTGAATATGAAATAGAACTTTTACGTCATGCTGGTCACATTGTATATCTTACACATCAGTATTTAAAAGATTATGTAAAACCAGGTATAACTACAAAAGAATTAGATAAATTAGCAGAAGACTTTATAAGAAGTCAAGGAGCAACTCCATCATTTAAAAACTATAATGGTTTTCCAGGTAGTATTTGTACTTCAATAAATGAAGAAGTAGTACATGGTATACCATCAAATAGACGTTTACGTGAAGGAGATATAATAGGTATCGATATAGGAGCTTGCTATAAAGGATATCATGGAGATTCAGCATGGAGTTATGCAGTAGGTAGCATATCTAAAAAGAAAGAGTATTTACTTTTTCATACTGAACAAGCATTATATAAAGGACTTGAACAAATAAAACCTGGGGCAAGAATTGGTGATATAGGAAGTGCAATAGAAACTTATGCTACAAAACATAAACTTGGAGTAGTGAGAGAATTAGTTGGACATGGCGTCGGAACAAAAGTTCATGAAGAACCAGATGTACCAAACTATGGAAAAAAAGGCACAGGACCTATTCTAAAAGAAGGAATGGTAATAGCAATAGAACCAATGCTTAATCTAGGAACTAGACAAGTATTTATGCTAGATGATGATTGGACAATAATAACAGGTGATAATAAACCATCAGCACACTTTGAACACACAGTAGCAGTAACAAAAGATGGTTATGAAATACTAACGGGAGAGGGTAAAAATGAGTAAAAACGATATTATTGAAGCAGAAGGTAAAGTTATAGACATTTTACCTGGTGGTAAATTTAAAGTTGAATTAGATGGTGGACACATTGTAGAAGCTCATGTTTCTGGTAAAATGCGCGTAAATAATATACGTATCTTACCAGGTGACACAGTGGTTATTGAATTATCACCTTATGATTTAACACATGGGCGTATAGTTTATAATAAGAAATAGGAGGAATTATAATGAAAGTAAGAGCGTCAGTAAAACCTATTTGTGATAAATGCAAAGTAATTAAACGTAAAGGTAAAGTTATGGTAATTTGTGAAAATCCAAAACACAAGCAAAAACAAGGTTAATAGGAGGAAATGATTTATGGCACGTATTAAAGGCGTTGATATACCAAATGATAAAAGAATAGAAATATCTTTAACATATATCTATGGTATAGGAAGAAATTTAGCAAAAACTATTCTTAAAAATGCAAATGTTGATGTTAATACTAAAGCAAGAGATTTAACTGAAGACGAAATTGCTAGATTAAGAAAAGAAATTGACAAACACACTGTTGAAGGTGAACTAAGAAGAGAAGTCAACATGAACATCAAAACTAAGATGGAAATTAATTCTTACCAAGGTACTAGACACAAAAGAAACTTACCAGTAAGAGGACAAAGAACAAATAGAAACGCAAGAACTCGTAAAGGTAAAGGAAAAGTTGTTGCTAACAAGAAAAAATAATAATTAAGGAGGACTTTTTATGGCTTATAAAGCAAGAAAACGTAAAGTTAAGAAAAATGTTCCACATGGAGTTGTACATATTCACTCAACTTTTAATAACACAATAGTTACAATAACAGATAAAGAAGGAAACACTATTAGTTGGGCAGCTTCAGGAACTCAAGGCGTTAAAGGAAGCAAAAAATCTACACCATTTGCTGCTGGTGCAAGTGCTGAAAAAGCAGGTAGAGAAGCAGTTGCAATGGGAATGAAAACTGTTGACGTATTTGTAAAAGGGTTAGGTCAAGGAAGAGAAGCTGCAACTAGAGCACTTCAAACTGCAGGACTAGAAGTAAAAACAATAACAGATGTAACACCTATTCCACATAATGGATGCCGTCCACCAAAAAGACGTCGTGGATAAAATAAAAAAGGAGTGTTTAAAATGTTAAAATTTGAAAAACCAAATTATAAAGTAAAAGAATATATTGAAAGTAGCCATTACGGAAAATTTGAAATTGAACCATTAGAAAGAGGATTTGGAACGACTCTAGGTAACGCTCTAAGAAGAGTAATGTTATCAAGTCTTCCAGGAGATGCTATAACAAGTGTAAAAATCGATGGTGTAGCGCATGAATTTCAAAAAATTGATGGAGTAATTGAAGACGTTACAGCAATAGTTTTAAATTTAAAAAGTATTGTACTAAAAAATCATTCAAGTGATGAGAACAAAAAATTAAGACTATCAGTAAGTACTCCAGGAGTAGTAACAGCTGCAGATATTGAAAAAGATGCTGATATTGAAATATTTAATCCAGAACAAGTTATTGCAACACTTGCTGAAGGTGGTAGTTTAAATATGGAATTTACTATTGGATCTGGTCGTGGATACACAAGAGCAGATGACAACAAAAAAATTCTAGATACAAAATCTAAACCAGGTGTAATCGCAATTGACAGTTTATATAGTCCAATCGAAAGAATCAACTACGAAGTTGAAAATGCACGTGTTGGACAAAATAATAACTATGATAAATTAATTATGGAAGTTTGGACAAATGGTTCAATAACTCCAGAAGAATCAATTGCACTTGCAAGTAGAATTTTAATTGAACATTTTGAAGTACTTGCAAACTTAAATGAAATAGCAGACGAAACTGGATTAATGATATCAAATACTGAAGATCCAAATTCTAAAATGTTAGAAACATCAATTGATGATTTAGATTTCTCTGTAAGAGCATACAATTGCCTAAAAAGAGCAAACATCTTAACATTAGCAGATTTAGTAGATAAATCAGAAAATGAAATGATGAAAATAAGAAATCTAGGTAAAAAATCACTAAAAGAAGTTTTAGACAAAGTAAAAGATATGGGATTATCATTTAGAAAAGAAGACTAAAGTAAGGAGGAAGAACTATGGCTTATAGAAAATTAGGCGTAGATAACAAGCATAGAAGAAGCATGTTAGCAACTTTAACAAAACAACTAATTGAAAATGAAAGAATAGTTACAACTGAAACTAGAGCAAAAGAAGTTAGAAAAAGTTTTGATAAAATGATAACTTATGCAAAAAAAGGAACATTAATTTCAAGAAGAAAAGCATTAGCGTTTTTACATAATGATGCTAAATGTGTAGATAAAGTATTTTATGAATTAGCACCACGTTTCAAAGATAGAAATGGTGGATATACAAGAATAATTAAAATGCAAGAAAGAAAAGGGGATAATGCATTAATGGTTATCCTAGAAGTAGTAGAATAAGTTTTTCTTATTCTTTTTTCTATATAGAAAGGAACTGATTATATGAAAGCATTGATAACAGGGGCAAGTTCTGGTATAGGTAAAGATATGTCTTTATATTTATTATCTTTAGGTTATGATTTATTTGTAGTATCAAAAGATAAAAAGAATCTAGAAGAAATATACAAAAAATACGATAATGTAAAAGTTATTTCATTAGACTTAACAAAACATGATAATTGTTTAAAATTATATAATGATTTAAAAAAAGAAAACATTGATTTATTAATTAATAATGCAGGGTTTGGAGATGCAGGTAAATTTTATGAAACATCTTTAGAAAAAGAATTAAATATGATTGACTTAAATATAAAGGCATATCATATACTAACAAAATTATTTTTAAAAGACTTTGTAGAAAGAGATTATGGAAGAATACTAAATGTTTCTTCAATGGCGGGATTTATGCCCGGACCGAATATGGCAACATATTATGCAACAAAAAACTATGTCACAAGTTTGTCTTTAGCAATATACGAAGAATTAAAAAAAGAAAAATCTAACGTAAAAATTTCTATATTCACTCCAGGACCGGTAAACACAAACTTTAATAATGTCGCAGATGTTAAATTTAATATAAAATCTATAAGTAGTAAATATGCAGCAAAATATGCAATAGATAATATGTTTAAAGATAAACTAATCATAGTACCAGAAAACATGAAATTAAATAAAATCTTAACAAAAGTAATACCAGTTAAATTAATACTTGATATAAATTCTACTATTCAAGAAAGAGTATAATTAAAATGCAGACATCATGTCTGCATTTTATTATATTTAGATAATATACACAACAAAAATTAATAGTATTAGAAATTTTTAACTAGCAAACTAAAAATGCAACATAAAATAATAATCATATAATTTACTTTTTACTTTATACATGATATAATAAATACCAAGAAGGTGGGGATTAAAATGAAAGTAATTTTTATAAAAAATTTAAAAGGTCAAGGAAAAATAAATGATATTAAAGATGTAAGCGATGGATATGCCACAAACTATCTAATAAAAAATGGATATGCAGTTAAATATACCAAAACATCACTAGATAGATTAAATCAAGATATTGAAAATAAAAAAATAAAAGAAGCAGAAAACATAAAAAATGCAACAATAATGAAAAACAAACTTGAAAATATTATTATTACATTTGAAGTAAAAGAAGGATCAAATGGCAAAATATTTGGTAACATATCTTCAAAGCAAATAGTAGAAAAACTTAGTGAGAAAGGTTACGAAATAGATAAGAAAAAAATATCGCTAGATACACAATTAAATTCCGTAGGAACACATATAGTTAATATTGAATTATATAAAGGTGTAGTAGCAGAACTAAAAGTAATTTTAAAAGAAAAGTAGGTGAGCAATATGGACAAAGGGCTTCCACATAATATAGAAGCAGAAAAATGTTTGCTTGGATCAGTCTTTTGGTCCTATGCATCTCTTCAAAAAGCCTGTGAAGAAATTGACAAAGAAATGTTTTTTAACAAGGGAGAATGTGCAAATGGTTTAATATTCGAAGTAATAAAAGATTTATATGACAATAAACAAACAGTTGATATAAGTACATTAACTTCTGAGTTAGTAGCAAGAAACATACTAGATAAAGTAGGTGGAGTAGAATATTTAAGTGAACTTATAGAAAGTGTAGCAACTGGAGCAAATATTGATTACTATATCAAACAAGTTGCAGAAAAATATACATTAAGAAGAATGATTGAAGAAGCAACAAAGATAATTACTAATGCCAATAATCCAAATCTTGATGTGTCTAGTGCAGTAGAACTTGCAGAACAAAATATATTAAATGTAGCAAAATCAAGAAGAACAAGTGAATTTAGAAAAGTACAAGATGTATTAACAAAAGCACAACAAGATTTACAATATTTAGTAGAAAATCATGGAAAAGTAACAGGACTTACTACAGGCTTACTTGATTTAGATAAAATAACCGAAGGTTTACATCCAACGCAATTAATAATAATTGCAGCACGTCCTGCCGTAGGTAAAACAGCCTTCGCATTAAATATTGCTACAGCAGCAGCTAGAAGTACAAAGAAAAACGTTGCTTTCTTCTCACTAGAAATGCCTGCAGAGCAATTAATCTTAAGAATGATAAGTTCAGTAGGACAAATAGATAACTCTAAATTAAAATCAGGAAAAATGGAAAATGAAGATTGGCGAAGATTTGATGAAGCAATAAGTCAATTAGGTAATACTAATATATATTTTCATGATGCTGGCGGAGTAACAGCAAGTGAAATAAAAGCAAAATGTCGTAGATTATCAACTCAAGGTGAAGGACTTGGACTTGTAATAATAGACTATTTGCAATTAATTGATTCATCAGCAAAATATGCAGGAAATAGACAACAAGAAATATCTGAAATATCAAGAAGTTTAAAAATGCTAGCACTAGAATTAGAAGTACCGGTAATAGCATTATCACAATTATCTAGAAGTGTAGAAAAAAGAGAAGATAAAAAACCAGTTTTAAGTGACTTAAGAGAATCTGGTTCAATAGAACAAGATGCTGACATCGTTGCAGCACTTCATGCACCAAGCGTTGAAGTACCACAAGGTGATGAATTGCCTGTACCAATTCAGTTAATAATATTAAAACACAGAAATGGTCCAACAGATACAATAGATTTATTATTCAAAAAAAGAACGTCAACATTTTTATCGTTAAAGAAGGAAGGAAACAAGGATGCGAAATAAGTGGAGTACATCATTAATAATAGTACTAGTATTGATATCACTTTCAGTTTTTTTACTTGGATTTAATAAGATGGATAACAATGTTAGTTATAAAATATACAACGTATACTTAGATGGAAAAATAATTGGTTCGATCGAAGACCAAGATGAATTCTCTAAATATATTAATCAAAAAGAAGAAGAAATAAAAAACAAATACAAAGTAGATAGTGTATATCCTCCAAATGGCGTAGAAATAAAAGAAGAAATAACATATCAGCCAAAAATAAGAACTAACGAGCAAATATATAATGAAATAATAAAACAAAAAAAATTCACAGTAAAAGGTGTTCAAATAACAATAAAAAATGATGATAAAGATTTAAAAATGTATGTATTATCAAAAGATATTTTTGACAAAGCACTTACTAATACTATGAAAGCATTTATAAATGTAGATGAATACAATGATTACATAACTTCCAATCAGAAAGAAATAACAGAAACAGGAAGTATAATAGAAAACATAGATGTAAAAGAAAAAATTACATACAAAGAAACTCTAATCTCAACCGAAGAGAAAATATTTACAGATGTAGATGAAGTTGCAAAATACTTGTTATATGGAACAACAGAAAATCAAGAAACATATAAAGTAAAATTAGGAGATACAATCGAAGATGTTGCAACAAGAAACAAGTTAAACGTACAAGAATTTTTAATAGCAAATCCTGAGTTTACAAGTGTTAACAATTTACTATATGAAAATCAAGAAGTAGTAGTAGGCTTAATCAAACCAATAATAAATGTAGTTGTAGACTATCACGAAGTAAGTGATGAAGAAAGAAGTTTTGATACTGAAATTGAATATGATGACACAGAATATGTTGGATATCAAGTAACATCTCGTGAGGGTGAAAATGGGTTATATAGAGTAACAAGAAAAAAACAATATATCAATGGACAACTAGTAGATACTACTAACGTAAGTTCAACAGAATTAAAACCTGCCATAAATAAAGTAATAATTAAAGGTGGTAAATACGCACCAAGCATTGCAGACTTATCATACTGGGCATGGCCTACAGAACGACCTTATGCTATAACAAGTGGTTATGCATATCGTTGGGGGTCATTCCATAATGCACTAGATATTTCAGGAACTGGTTATGGATCAGCAATATACGCCGCAAATAATGGGGTAGTCTATAAAAAAGAAATTGGTTGCGTACCAGGAGTTTTAAGTTGTAACAAAACACAAGGAAATTATTTAATAATTAATCATAATATTGGTGGATATTATACAATTTATATGCATTTAAAAGATGTATATGTAGAAGAAGGTCAAACAGTAGCAAGAGGTCAAAAAATAGGAACAATGGGAAACACAGGAAATGTGTATCCAGTACCAAATAGTTACAATCCATATGCAGGAACACACTTACACTTTGGAGTATATATTGGTATACCTTACAGAGGTGGATATACAATAAACCCATATAATTTGTACTAATGAAATTCGAAGTATTATCAAGTGGTAGTAAAGGGAACACAACCTTCATATCCACTAATGAAACAAAAATATTAATTGACTGTGGGAATACTTGTAAATATGTTTGCGAAAAGTTAAAAAGTATAAATATAAATCCAAATGAACTAGATGCCATATTTATAACACACACACATAAAGACCATATAAGTGGTTTAAAAGTATTCCTGCATAAATATAATATAAAAGTATATTTGACCGAAAAAATGCTAAGCGATTTGCCATATGTTGAAAATTATGAATTAATAAATACAGATGCTATTTTGATAAAAGATATGAAAATAGAAATGATTAAAACATCACATGATGCACCAGATGCAAGAGGATATATAATAAATAGTAACAATAAATCAATAGTATACATAACAGATACAGGTTACATTAATAACAAATATCATAGTATGTTAGAAGATAAAGATGTGTATATTTTCGAAAGCAACCATGATGTAGAATTATTAAATAATAGTAGTTATCCCTTCGCATTAAGAAAAAGAATTTTGTCTGACAAAGGTCACTTATCAAATCATGATTCTTCTATGTATTTGTCAAAATTTATTGGAAATAACACAAAATACATACTACTTGCACACTTATCCGAGGAAAATAATACACCTCTTTTGGCATATAACACTCTTATAGACAAACTAAAAGAAACTAATAAAGAAGTAAATAATATAATAATAGCAAAGCAAAATGAAGAAACAGAGTTGATAACAATATGATAAAAATAATATGTGTTGGAAAACTAAAAGAATCATACTTAAAAGATGGAGTAAATGACTATCTAAAAAGACTGAGTAAATATTATAAAATAGAATTAATAGAACTACAAGACTCGAATATTAACCAAGAAAAAGAAGAAATACTAAAAAAAATAAACAAAAAAGATTTTATTATAACTCTAGAAATCGAGGGGAAAGAACTATCAAGTACCGATTTTGCAAATTTAATAGATAAAACATTCATAACAAATCCAAATATTACTTTTATAATTGGGGGTTCATATGGATTACACGAAGAAATAAAAATTTTATCTAATTATAAATTATCTTTTTCTAAATTTACTTTTCCACATGGATTATTTAGATTAATATTGCTAGAACAAATATATCGCGCAATAAAAATATTAAATAATGAAACATACCATAAATAGTTGTTAAAAAAGACAACTTTTTTCTATATATATTTGTGTTTATCAAAAATATATGTTAAAATATTTAAAACGAAAGCAAGGGATTATCATGAAAAATAATATGTATATTGTAGATAAAGATAACATTAAATTACAAGACTTTATCAAAGAAAAAATACCATATTTAACATCAAAAAAAATTAAACAATATATAAAATATAATAATATCAAAGTAAATAACAAAATAATTAATAATTCTTCATACATATTAAATAAAAATGATGAAGTAGAAATAGATTATGGAAGAAAAGTAATAACTAATTACAATATAGATATTATATATGAAGATAAAGATATAATAGTAATTAATAAACCAAATGGTCTTTTATCTATTTCAAACTCAAAAGAACAAGAATTAACAGCATTTAAACTTGTAAGAGAATATGTAAGAAAAAATAATCCCAAAATATTTTTGTTTGTAATACATAGACTTGATGAAGAAACTTCAGGAGTATTAATGTTTGCCAAAAATGAAAAAACAAAAAATCTTTTTCAAAAAGACTGGAATAATATAGTAAAAAAAAGAATATATTATGCCGTAGTTGAAGGTTATTTAAAAGATAAAGGTACATTTCATACGTATTTAAAAGAAAGTAAAACTGGTATGGTATATAGCACAAAAGATAAAATAAAAGGTAAAGAAGCAATAACAAATTATAGTGTAGTAAAAAATTGGGATAATAAAACACTATTAAAAGTAAATATCTTAACAGGAAGAAGAAATCAAATAAGAGTTCATTTAAGTGAAAATGGTAATCCAATTATAGGAGATAAAAAATATGGTTCTAAAGTAAAATCGAATAGATTAATGCTTCATGCTAGCACATTAGAAATAATAGATCCAAGAACCAACAAGATCATCACATTTTCTTCAAAAGTACCTGATGAATTTTATAAGTAGGTGATTTATATGTTTAAAATAGGAAATATAGAAATAAAAAACAATATAGTTTTAGCACCCATGGCAGGAGTATGTAATAGTGCCTTTAGAAAAATAATCAAAGAAATGGGTTGTGGACTAATATATGCAGAAATGGTAAGTGATAAAGCTTTAGTATATGATAGTAAAAAAACATATGACATGTTATACTTTGAAGAAGTAGAACGTCCTATTGCACAACAAATATTTGGTAGTGATGTAGAAACTTTTGTAGAAGCAGCAAAAACTGTGTACAAAGTAATGAAACCAGACATAATAGATATAAATATGGGATGTCCTGTACCAAAAGTAGCAGTAAAATCTCAAGCAGGTTCAGCACTACTTAAAAATCCTAAAAAAATAAAAGAAATAGTAACTGCAGTAGTAAAATCGGTTCCTGTTCCAGTAACAGTAAAAATAAGAAGTGGCTGGGATTCAAAAAGCATAAATGCAGTTGAAGTAGCAAAAATAATAGAGTCTTCAGGAGCAAGCGCTATAACAGTTCATCCAAGAACAAGAAGCCAAGGTTATAGTGGTAAAGCAGATTTAGATATAATAAAACAAGTAAAAGAAGCAGTATCAATTCCAGTAATAGGAAATGGTGATATAGTAGACATAGAAAGTGCAAAGAAAATGTTTGAATACACAAAATGTGATGCAATAATGATAGGAAGAGGTTGTCTTGGTAACCCCTGGTTAATCAAAGAATTAGTAACATATTTTGAAGAAGGAAAAATAATACCAAAACCAACATATCTAGATAAAATAAATATGTGCTTTCACCACATGGAATACTTATCTAAAATTAAATGTGAAAAAGTAAGTGTCTTAGAATTAAGATCACATATATCTTGGTATATAAAAGGATTACCAAATAGTACAGAAGTAAAAAATGAATGCTTTAAAGCAAAAACATATGAAGAATTAGAAAAAATACTAAATAACTATTTAAAAGATTTAAAAAATAGTATATAATAAAGGTGGTGATTAAATTATGGAAGCAAGTTTTTTAAAAAGAATGTTAGCATATTTTGTAGACACTATATTAATAACTTTTGTAGTATCACTTATATCACTTGCAATACCAAATGATAACTATAAAGAATATAGTGAAGAATATACAAAACTAACTAAAGAATATCAAGAAAGTGAAATGACTATAGAAAATTATAAAGAATATATAAAATCTTCATCAAGTATATTATACAATATGAATAAATCTAACATTATAGTAACAGGTATACAAGTAGTATTAACAATTTCATACTTTATAGTATTTCAATATAAGATGAATGGTCAAACTATAGGTAAGAAAATATTTAAAATAAAAGTTACAGAAAATGGTTCATCACCAAGTTTAAATGCAATAATAAAACGAACTTTAATTGTAGATAGTATTTTAAGTGGGATACTTGGTATATTAATACTATATATATTGAATAAAGATAATTACTATTTAGGATATTTATTAATATCATCAGTTGAAACAATATTTGCTTTTGCAAGTGCATTATTTATTTTATATAGAAAAGATAAAATAGGACTACACGATATGATGGCAAATACAAAAGTAGTAGAAGAATAGGTGAAAAAATGGAAAGAACAGAACAAGAATTAGTAAGAATTGAAAAATTAGAAAAAATTAAAGAAGTATGTAATCCATATCCAGAAAGATATGAAAGAACACATAGACTAAAAGAAGCAAGATTACTAGAAGATGGTACTAAAAATGTAAAAATTGCAGGAAGAATAGTATTTATGCGTAAGATGGGTAAATTAAGTTTTATTCGTATTAGAGATTTAGAAGCAGATATGCAACTTGAAATAAAAATAGATATGGTTGGAGAAGAAAACTATGAATTCTTTAAAAAACAAATAGATACAGGAGATTTCATTGGTGCAGAAGGAGAGATATTTACTACTCAAACAGGAGAAAAAACTTTAAGAGTATCTAAATTTGAATTTTTAGGGAAAGCCCTAAGACCATTACCAGAAAAATTCCATGGACTAACAGATACAGAATTAAAATATCGTCAAAGATATGTTGATTTAATTATGAATGCAGAATCAAGAGAAGTATTTGTAGGAAGAAGTAAATTATATGCCTTTATCCATAGATTTTTAGGAGAAAATGGATTCCTTGAAGTAGAAACTCCAATATTACAAAATGCCGTTTGTGGTGCAAGTGCAAAACCATTCTATACACATCATAATGCTCTAGATATGGATTGTAACTTAAGAATAGCTCCAGAAACATACTTAAAACAATGTATTGCCGGAGGATATGACAGAGTATACGAAGTTGCTAAATGCTTTAGAAACGAAGGAATGGACACAGAACATTTACAAGAATTTACCCAAGTAGAATGGTATGCATCATACTGGAATTTTGAAGACAATATAAAATTTTATCAAAACTTTATAAGAAACTTAGTAATAGAATTAAAAGGTACACCAGTTATTGAATACCAAGGAAATGTCATTGATTTTGGTAAAGAAAATTGGAATAGAATTAATTATGTTGAAGAATTGACAAAAAAATTAGGCTTTGATTTCTTAAGTATAGAAGAGCCACAAGAATTAAAAGATAAAATAGTAGAAAAGCATTTATTTACTTATGATGATTTAGAAGATTATAAATCATTAAGTCAAATAATAGATTTCTCATATAAAAAACTAATAAGAGAAAACATAATAGAACCAACAATTATATATAATTATCCAGCGGTATTAATACCACTAGCAAGAAGAAACGATAATGATAGTAGATTAATTGATGTATTCCAAGTATTAGTTTGTGGTACAGAATTATGTAAAGCATACTCTGAGTTAGTAAATCCATTTATCCAAAGATCTAACTTTGAAGACCAATTAAAAGCAAAGGCTCAAGGTGATGATGAAACAATGGAACTTGATGAGAGTTTCCTACAAGCAATGGAACAAGGTATGCCACCAATTTCAGGTTTAGGCTTTGGAATAGATAGATTACTTATGATAATATTTAATCAACCATCAATAAGAGATGTAGTACTATTCCCACAAATGAAAAATAAGAAAAATTAAGTAAAAGTTAACAATATGTAAATAATAGCACAAATTATAATTATTTGTGCTATAATTATTTTAGGAGGTTAATATGAAAAAACATAGTATATTTAAATTTATGGGAATTATATTGTTAGTGATATTAGTATTAACATATTTTATCCCAGCAAGAGCAGGAGAAGTTAGTTATCTTCCATTTGGAGATATATTAACAAATTATATCCAATCCTATTATTATTTCTGGGATACTGCAATATTTGTTTTAGCAGTAGGAGCATTCTATGGAGTATTAAATAAGACAAGTGCATATAAAAAATTACTAAATAATTTATCAAAAATGGCAAAACCAATAGGTAAGAAATTCATATTTGCTATAATTATATTATTTGCAGTAATATCAGCATGTACTGGTATTACAACAGCACTATTCGTATTTATACCATTTGTAATTTCAATAATATTATTACTTGGATATGATAAATTAGTAGCAATTTCTGCTACTGTAGTACCTACAATGATAGGTTTTATTGGTGGATTATTTACAACATTTAGAGACCCAAATAACTATTATGGATACTCTGCAGTTACATTTGAAGCATTCACAGGAATTGATAGATATGCAAATGTCATTCCGCAATTAGCATTACTTGTAATTGGTGTAGCATTAACAATATTATTTGTAAATAAACACATTAAAGACACAGAAGGTAAAAAAGTAAAATATGAATTAGAAAGCAAAGAAGATGTATTGTTTACTGAAACAAAAAGTGAAGAAAAAAGTGTCAAAACTTGGCCTTTGCTAGTAATTATTGCATTACTATTTGTACTTATGATATTAGGTCTTGTTCCATGGAACACATTATCTTCAAACATTACATGCTTTGATGATTTCCATACAAGATTAACAGAATTAGCAATAAAAGATTTCCCTATATATAATAGTGTTATTTCTACTGTATTTAAAGCATTTGGTAGATGGGCAGAACTAGGAAACTACATGATTTTAGTAGTAACACTAGTAATTGCGACATTATTAATTAAGATAATCTACAAAGTTAAATTTGATGATGTATTAGATGGAATAATTGAAGGTGCAAAGAAAATGATTCCTACTGCAGCATTAATGATGATGGCATATACTGTTCTAATTTGTACATATAATAATGGTTTCTTTGAAACAATTATTTCAAACGTATCAAAAGATAGTAGTATAAATTATGCTCTAGCATCTTTAATCACTGCATTTGGAAGTTTACTTCATGTTGATTTATATTATACAGCATCAGGTATCTTTACACCAATCTTAAAAGCTGTAACAGATGAATCTATGTTAAATGTATTTGCTCTTGCATTCCAAAGTATATATGGCGTTGTTAGTATAATTGGACCAACAAGTTTAATGCTAATATTTGTATTAAGTTACTTAGATGTTCCGTATACAACATGGTTAAAATATATTTGGAGACTAATACTTGCGTTATTAATAGTAATTTTTGCAACACTATTAATATTAGCGATGATATAAAATCAAGAATTTAAAAGTCAAGAAATTTCTTGATTTTTTCTTTTTTCTTATTGTGTCTATAGTTAAAGTGTGATAAAATTAATATAGAAAGTAGAGTGATGATATGAAAAAGATTATAGTTATGTTATTAACATTATTCTTAATAACAGGATGTGGCAAAGACCAAAACAAGATAGTTATGGTAACAGAAGCAGGATTTGCTCCATATGAATTTTATGAAGATGGACAAATAGTAGGGGTAGACGTTGAAGTAGCAAAAGAAATAGCAAAAGAATTAGGAAAAGAATTAGAAATAAAAGATGTAGCATTTGATTCAATTATAAATGAATTAAAAAGTGGAAAAGCAGATTTTGCCTTAGCAGGAATGAGTATAACTGAGGAAAGATTAAAAGAAGTTGACTTTAGTATTGAATACACTACATCAAGACAAGTTGTAATAGTAAAAGATAATAGTAACATTTCAAATGTAAATAGTATATACGACAAAAAAATAGCAGTACAATTAGGTAGTGTAGCAGATTTATATTTTTCAAATAACTATAAAAATCTAGATATATTAAGACAAAAAAAATACTTGTCTATGGTTGAAGATTTAAAAGCAGACAAAATAGATGCAATAGTAATGGATAAACTACCTGCAGAAGAAATAGTAAAAACAAATAGCAACCTAAAAATATTAGATGGATATATCTTTGAAGATAGTTATGGTATTGCAGTAAAAAAAGGTAACAGTAATTTAATAAGTACAATAAACACAGTATTAAATAGATTAATTACAGAAGGTAAAATAGAAGAATATATAATTAAATATTCAAACTAGGAGTAAGATATGGTTAAACTAAAAGAAGACTTATATAAATCATTAATCTATCAAGATAGATACGAATATATACTAGAAGGTATAAAAAACACAGTAATAATGGCATTATTTGCCACAATAATAGGGATAATATTAGGAATATTAATTGCAGTAATCCAAGATGCTCATGAAAAAAACAAAAACCTACCAGTATTAAACTTCTTGTCAAAAACATATGTAAGCATAATAAGAGGAACACCAGTATTATTACAATTAATGATAATATACTATGTAATATTTAAAAGTGTTGAAGTAAATGGTGTCCTAGTAGGAATAATAGCATTTGGACTAAATTCTGCAGCATACGTATCAGAAATAATAAAATCAGGTATAAATTCAATAAACAAAGGACAAATGGAAGCATCACGTTCCTTAGGATTTAGTTATAAAGAAAGTATGTTCTATGTAATAATGCCACAAGCAATAAAAAATATCTTACCAGCATTAGGTAATGAATTTATAACATTATTAAAAGAAACTTCAGTTGCAGGTTATATAGGAATCATGGATTTAACGAAAGCCGCAGATATAATAGCATCTCGTACCTATGATTATTTATTTCCACTAATTCTTATTGCCATAATTTACTTGATAATGACTTTAGGACTATCAAAATTAGTAAAATTAATGGAAAGGAAGTTGTAATATGCTATTAAAAGTAGAACGCTTATATAAAAAATTTGATAAAAGAGAAGTATTAAAAGATATTTCTTTTGAAATTAAAGAAGGTGAAGTAGTAGCAATAATTGGACCTTCAGGAAGTGGTAAAAGTACATTGCTAAGATGCTTAAATATGATTGAAACACCTACAAAAGGTAAAATTATATATGATAATCATAATATAACAGGAAAAAATATTAATCTAAATAAGTATAGAATGAACGTAGGAATGGTATTCCAACAATTTAATTTATTTCCTAATTATAATGTTATTGAAAACTTAACACTAGTTCCTAAAAAACTACGTATTGAAGAAGAAAAAGTAATACTAGATAAAGCAAAATACTATCTAAAAGAAATAAACCTTGAAGATAAAGAGTTATCTAAAATATCAAATCTCTCTGGTGGAGAACAACAACGTGTTGCAATTGCAAGAGCACTTATGATGAATCCAAAAATATTATTATTTGATGAACCAACAAGTTCTCTTGACCCTCAAATGACTCAAGATGTATTAGAATTAATAAAAAAAATAAAAGAAGAAGGCATGAACATAATTATAGTAAGTCATGAATTAAACTTTGTAAAAGAAATATCTACAAGAATATTATTTCTAAAAAATGGAAAAATTATATTTGATGGAAGCAACAAAGAATTCTTTAACAGTAAAGAAAAAGAAATAACAGATTTCTTAATTAATACAAAATAACAAAATAAAATTTAAAAATAATATTGAAAAAATACGAAAAATTTTATATAATTAATATGATAGAAGGAGGAAGGTAAAATGATACATGTAACAAGTGAAATAAAACCACTTAAAAAAGTTTTGGTTCATAGACCAGGAAAGGAACTATTAAATCTAACACCAGATACATTACAAAGATTATTATTTGATGACATCCCATATTTAAAAGATGCTCAAGCAGAACACGATGAATTCGTGCAAATATTAAGAGATAATGGTATAAAAGTAGTATATCTAGAAGATTTAATGGCAGAAACATTAGATGCTAACCCACAAATTAGACCAAGTTTCATAAGACAATTTATTTATGAAGCAGGAGTTAGAACACCAATGTATAAAGATTTATTATTTGAATACTTAAATAGTTTTACAGATAATTTAGAATTAGTATTAAAAACAATGGAAGGAATAAAAGTAAAAGAGTTAAGTAGAAGAAAAAAAGATATAGAAAACTCTTTAGTAGACTTAGTTAGCGAAGAAAGTAAATTCCTAGCAGATCCAATGCCTAACTTATACTTTACTCGTGACCCATTTGCTTCAGTAGGAGATGGAGTAGTATTAAATAAAATGTATTCTGTAACAAGAAATAGAGAAACAATATATGCTGAATACATATTTAACTATCATCCAGATTACATAGACAAAGTAGAAAAATTCTATGATAGAAACAATCCATTCTCAATTGAAGGTGGAGATGTACTTAACCTAAATGAAAATACATTAGCAATAGGTATTTCTCAAAGAACAAGTGCAGAAGCAATAGACTTATTAGCAAAAAATATGTTTAAGAGTGAAAATTGCAAAATCGAAACAATACTAGCATTTAAAATACCAGAATGTCGTGCATTTATGCATCTAGACACCGTATTTACACAAATTGATGTTGATAAGTTTACATATCATCCAGGAATAATGAGCACACTAGAAGTTTACGAAATAACTAAAGGTGATGGTCCTGATGAAGTAAAAGTAAGACAAAGAAAAGGAAATCTAGAAAAAATATTAGAAGATTATTTAAAAATAGATGTAACACTAATACCTTGTGCTGGTGGAGATAAAATTGCCGCAGAACGTGAGCAATGGAACGATGGTACAAATACATTATGTATAGCTCCTGGAGTAGTAGTAGTATATAATAGAAATAATATAACTAATGAAATTCTAAGAGCATATGGAATTAAAGTATATGAAATGAATAGTGCAGAACTATCACGTGGACGTGGTGGTCCAAGATGTATGAGTATGCCACTTATAAGAGAGGACTAATATGAATTTAGAAGGAAGAGACTTCTTAAAATTACTAGATTATTCTACTGAAGAAATAAAATATCTTTTAAGATTATCGAGCGAATTTAAAAAAATGAAACAAAATGGCATATCACATCAATATCTAAAAGGTAAAAATATAGCAATCCTGTTTGAAAAAGATTCAACAAGAACTAGATGTTCATTTGAAGTAGCAAGTTATGACCTTGGTATGAAATGTACATACCTTGGTCCTACAGGAAGTCAAATGGGCAAAAAAGAAAGTATCGCAGATACTGCAAGGGTACTATCTAGAATTTATGATGGAATAGAATATAGAGGATTTGACCAAACAATAGTTGAAGACTTAGCAAAATATTCTAGTGTTCCAGTATGGAATGGACTTACAAATGAGTTTCACCCAACACAAATGTTAGCAGATTTTCTTACAATGGAAGAGCACTTTGGTTATTTAAAAGGATTAACTCTAACATTTATTGGAGATGCATGTAATAATGCAGGAAATTCACTTATGGTTGCAAGTGCAAAACTAGGAGTAAACTTTGTAGCATGTGGCCCTAAAGAAGTATGGCCTGATAATGATTTAGTAGAAACATGCAGAAAAATAGCAGAATCAAATGGTAGTACAATAACCCTAACTAGTGATATAGAAGAGGGCGTTAAAAACAGTAATGTAATATATGCTGATGTATGGTTATCAATGGGAGAACCCGAAGAACTATGGGAAAAGAGAATAAATCTATTAAAACCATATCAAGTAACAATAGATGTAATAAATAAAGCACAAAAAGATGTAATATTTATGCATGCCTTACCATCATTTCATGACTTAAATACAACTATAGCAAAAGATATAAATAACAAGTTTAATATTCCAGAAATGGAAGTAACAAATGAAGTATTTGAAAGTGAACATTCAGTTGTATTTGAAGAAGCAGGAAACAGAATGCACACAATAAAAGCAGTAATGTATGCAACATTAAAAGAAGAAGAATAAGAAGGTGAATAATTTGAAAAGTATAAATAACTATAGCGAAATAGCACCACTAAAAACAGTATTACTTCATCGCCCAGGAAAAGAGTTTTTAAATCTTACTCCAAATACACTTCAAAGACTATTGTTCGATGATATACCATATCTAAAAATAGCACAAGAAGAACACGATAAGTTTGCAGAAAGTTTAAGAAACGAAGGCGTAGAAGTTGTATATCTAGTAGATTTAGTAGCAGAAGCACTAGATACTTCCCTAAAAGTAAAAAAAGAATTTATAAAACAATTCATTACTGAAGGAGGAGTAACAAGCAAAAGAGTATTTGACATAGTATATGAATTTTTATACAACATCAAAGATACAAAAGAATTAGTAAGTAAATGTATCGAAGGAATAGATATAACAGAACTAAAGAAATTAAGAGAAAGTACAGGATTTTATGCAACAAGAGACATTGGAAAAATGATATTAGACCCTCTACCAAATCTTTATGCACCACGTGACCCTTTTGCAACAATAGGAAATGGTGTATCACTTCATAAAATGTTTTCTGTAACAAGATGTCGTGAAACAATTTTTGGAGAATATATCTTTAAATATCATCCTAAATATAAGAATACAAAATTATACTATAATCGTTACGAATCATATAGTATCGAAGGTGGAGATATCCAAGTATTAAGTGATAAAGTAATAGCAATAGGAATTTCACAAAGAACTGAACCTGATGCCATTGCATCTTTAGCACGTGAAATATTTAAAGATAAAACAAATAAATTTACTACAATACTTGCAATAGATATTCCAGACGAAAGAAGTTTCATGCATTTAGATACAGTAATGACAAGAGTAGACTACACTAAATTCGCAGTGCATTCTCATGTTATGAACATATCAACCATATATGAAATAACAAAAAATAAAAATGGTGATATAAAAATAAAAGAACTTACAATGCCACTAGATAAGGTATTAGAAAAATACTTAAAAATAAAGAAAGTAGAACTTATTAAATGTGGAAATGGTAATAGAATAGCGGCAGAGCGTGAACAATGGAGTGATGGAGTAAACACATTATGTGTAAGACCAGGCGTAGTAATAGTATATGATAGAAACTATGTTACAAATGAAACTCTAAGAAAACATGGTGTAAAAGTAATAGAAATACCAAGTTGTGAATTATCACGTGGTCGTGGAGGCCCACATTGTATGAGTATGGCATTAGAAAGAGAGGATTAATATGAATTTATATGGAAGAGACTTTTTAAAATTATTAGATTATTCAACTGAAGAAATAGAATATCTATTAAAACTATCTAAAATGTTTAAGAAGTTAAAACATGCAGGAATTTCTCACGAATATTTAAGAGGGAAAAATGTTGCATTATTATTTGAAAAAGATTCCACAAGAACAAGATGTTCATTTGAAGTAGCAAGTTATGATTTAGGAATGAATTGCACATATCTTGGTCCAACAGGAAGCCAAATGGGAAAAAAAGAAAGCATTGCAGATACTGCAAGAGTTCTCGCAAAAATATATGATGGAATAGAATATAGAGGTTTTGATCAAACAATAGTTGAAGATTTAGCAAAATATTCTAGTGTTCCAGTATGGAATGGACTTACAACAGAATTTCACCCAACACAAATGTTAGCAGATGTTATGACAATCGAAGAAAATTTTGGTTATCTAAAAGGAATAAATCTAGTATTTATGGGAGACGCAAGAAATAATGTTGCAAATTCTCTTATGGTAGTTTGTTCTAAATTAGGAATTAATTTCACATGTATTGCACCATCTAGTTTATTCCCAAGTGAAGAATTGGTAGAGCAATGTAAATTAATCGCAGAATCAAACGGTTCTACAATAACTTTAACAAGTGATGTTAAAAAAGGTACAAAAGGTGCTCATGTATTATATACTGATGTTTGGGTATCTATGGGAGAACCTGAAGAAAAATGGAAAGAAAGAATAGAATTACTAAAAGAATATCAAGTAAATGATGAAGTAATGAAAAATGCAGATGAAAACGCAATATTCTTACATTGCTTACCATCATTCCATGATTTAAATACAAAAATAGGTAAAGACATCTACGAAAAGTTTGGACTACCAGAAATGGAAGTAACAAACAGCGTATTTGAAAGCAAACAATCTAAAGTATTTGATGAAGCAGAAAATAGAATGCATACAATTAAAGCAGTAATGTTTGCAACACTAAGTGAAAAAGGACTCGAAGAATTAAATTAGTCAATTAACTAGACAACTAGTTTTTTGAAAATAAAAGGTAAAAGTGTAGAATTACCAAAAATAATAAGGAGGAAAACATGGCTAAAAAGTCAAGAAAGAAAGTAATGCTTACATCTTTCTCAATAATTTTGATTATTATTTTCGCATTAGGAATAATATCTCATTTATTACCAGAAGCAACTTTTGTTGACGGTGAAATCGTTAACGGTAGCGGTGTAGTAGGAGCAAAATTATCAGATATATTATTATCACCATTTAATGGTTTTGCAGATGCAGTAGATGTAGCAATATTCGTTATGGTTTTAGGGGGATTATTAAAGGTTGTAGAAAAAACTAAAGCATTTGAAACTGGTATTGAAGTACTAGTAAAAAAATTAAAAGGAAAAGAATTAGTATTAATTCCAATACTTATGTTTATTTTCTCAATTGCAGGAACAACTTATGGTATGCTTGAAGAAACAGTAGGTTTCTATGCATTACTGTCTGCTGCAATGGTAATGGCAGGTATGGATACAATAGTAGCATCAGCAACAATACTATTAGGTGCTGGAGTTGGTGTTCTTGGTTCAACAGTAAATCCTTTTGCAGTTGGAGCAGCAGTATCATCACTACCAGAAGGTATGCGCGCTAACCAAGGATTAATCATTGGAATTGGAGCAATACTTTGGATATTATCTTATTTAGTAGCAGTATACTTTGTAATGAAATATGCTAGAAAAGTTAAAGCAGATAAAGGTTCAACATTCCTATCTTTAAGAGAACAAAAAGCAATGGAAAAGAAATATCTTAAAGAAGAAGATTTAACTAAAGAAGTTAAATTAACAGGAAAGCAAAAAGCAACATTGTGGTTATTTGCAGCAGCATTCGTAGTAATGATTATTGGATTTATTCCTTGGAGTTCATTTGGAATAACAATGCCATCATTCACAGCTATATTATCTGGTGCACCACTTGGAGATTGGTATTTCCTTGATTCAGCATTATGGTTTACTCTAATTGCAATATTAATAGCAATAGTAAATAATTTTGGAGAAAAAGGATTTGTAGATACATTTGTTGATGGAGCAGATGATATGATTGGAGTAGTTCTAGTTATAGCAATCGCTCGTGGAGCATCTGTACTTATGCAAGTTACATATCTTGATAACTACATAATTTACAATGCTGCAGAAATGTTAAAAGGAATGCCAGCAATATTATATGCACCACTAAACTACTTACTACATATTGTATTGTCAATATTAGTACCATCATCATCAGGAATTGCCGCATTGTCTACACCAATTATGGCGCCACTTACTCAAGCATTAGGATTTAGTGTTGAGACAAATATTATGATATTAGTTGCAGCAAACGGATTAGTAAACTTAATTACTCCAACATGTGGAGCAATCATGGGAGGATTACAACTTGCTAAAGTTGAATACACAACATGGTTTAAATGGTCATTTAAGATAGTAATAAGTTTAGCGTTAGTATCAATATTAGTATTAACATTCTTTATGTGTATACTATAAAATTAAAATTTCCTAGAAATAGGAAATTTTTTAATTACTATTAAACATAATCATTACTCTTTAAAACTTAAATTCTTAATAATTAATATATCAATATTATATATATCATTATATATACTTGTAACATCATATGTAGTTATCTTATTCTTACTAAGATTTAATTTTTCTATTATTCTCTTAACATCTTCTTCATTTTTACCCTCAAATTCAACGTAAGGAGGAACCAAAGGCAAAAAATCTATATCTATCTCAATATCATCTAAATTATAAGTAATTCCTCGATTCTTTTGATAGTTCCTATAATTATATCCTAGTGCCTTTAAAATATCATTAGTCTTTTTAAAAATAATTCTTCAATTTACAGTTCAGTAGTACCTCCAATAGCCATTCTATCAATTACTTCTTTTATTATAATTAAAGTTTTACTACCATTTGTTCAAAGCCTAATCCACTTATTACTTTGTATAGGGTTAAAATTATATGCCTATCTTCTTTGTAAATAATCTCCCTTTTTAACCACACTATTTCCTCTAAATGTTTCTCAAACTCTCTACCATTAATCCTCTAGTAAAGCACATTCATCCTCTGTAGTAATTTTATTCACCTTCTTTATAGTTATGATATCAAAAAAGTTATATGTATCAATATATTTATAATCTTAAGATATACAAAATTTAAATAAATTCATGATATCTACTAAAAAGTACCATATTAACACCAAACTATACTTAAGTATCACAAATACTTTATCATTTAAATAAAAAAAACAAAATATTATAATACCCAAATAATAAATAAATAATAACAAACAAATAATAACAAATAACCAACTAACTAATAAATAAAATATAAAATAATTTTTATATACTAAAAAACTAAACATTATATATAACAAAACTTTGTAGTAAAATAAGTGTTTAAAAAAAGAAAAAAAGAAACATAATATCATAGAATATCTATGAAAGGGGTATTATATGATAGGAAATTTCAATGAAGAAGCACAAAAAATATTATCGGGTGCCAAAAAGGAAATGTTAGATTTAAAGCATCCATATATAGGAACAGAGCATCTAGTATTATCAATATTAAATAGCAAAACAAAACTAAAAGATAAATTAAACAGTTATAACCTAACGTACAAAATATTTAAGGATGAAATAATTAAAGTAGTAGGAACAGGCAGTAAGAAAAGTGAATGCTTTTTATATACACCACTTTATAAAAAAGTACTTGAAAACGCTATAATAGACAGTAAAGAAAACAATAATGGCATAGTAACGACAGAACATATATTTTCCTCACTCCTTGAAGAAGGCGAAGGAATAGCAATAAGAATATTTATAAGTTTAAATATAGATGTTGAAGATATGTATGATGAATTTAGATTAGGACTAATAAAAAGAAAAAATAACAAAAATAAACATCTAATCATTGAAGATTTAGGAGTAAACATAACAGAAAAAGCAAAAAATAACGAACTAGACCCAGTAGTAAATAGAGAAAGTGAAACTAAAAGATTAATAGAAATTCTTTGTAGAAGAACAAAAAATAATCCTATACTAATTGGAAAGGCAGGAGTAGGTAAAACAGCCATTGTAGAAGAACTAGCAAGATTAATAACAAATAACGAAGTACCTACTATCCTTCAAAATAAAAAAATAATATCATTAGATATGGCAAGTGCAGTATCAGGCACAAAATATCGCGGTGAATTTGAAGAAAGAATGAAAAAAATAATAAAAGAACTAGAAGAAAATGATGATATTATATTATTTATTGATGAAATACATACATTAGTAGGTGCTGGAGGAGCAGAAGGTGCAATAGATGCATCAAATATTTTAAAACCAGCTCTAGCAAGAGGTAAAATAAAGTGTATTGGAGCAACAACGTATGATGAGTATAAAAAATATATAGAAAAAGATACAGCATTAGATCGAAGATTCCAAAAAGTAACAATAAACGAACCATCAATGGAAGAAACAAAAGACATATTACTAAAACTAAAACCCATATATGAAAAATACCATCATGTAAAAATAGACAATAGTATCATAGATAAAATAATATCTCTAAGTGAAAAATACATTTATGATAGATATAGACCTGATAAATGCATAGACTTATTAGATGAAGTATGTTCCAAAGTAAGTATTAAAGAAGATAATAATACTAAAAAGATAAAAGAATTAAAAAATGAAATATCTAAAATAGATAAATATAAAAATAGTCTAATAATAGAAAATAATATTGATAAAGCATATCTTTGTAGAAAAGAAGAAAAAAACTTACAAAGTAAACTAAATCTATTAGAAAAAAATTATAAAATATATAATAAAGAAGTAACATTAGAAGACCTAGCAAAAGTAATAAATACCAAAACTAGTATACCAGTATATGAAATAATGGAAGATAATGTAAAAGTATTAGAAACTATTAAATCAAACCTACAAAAAGAAATAATTGGAGAAAATGAAGCATTAGAAAAATTATTAAATATAACAAAAAAAATAAAACTAGGATATAAAGAAATTAAATGTAATTCATATCTCTTTGTAGGACCATCTGGAGTAGGTAAGACAAAACTAGCAACAGTATTTGCAAATCTTTTAGTAGGTGAAGATAACCTAATAAGATTAGATATGAGTGAATATGCTGATTCTACATCTATAAACAAAATAATTGGTTCAAATCCAGGATATATTGGATATGATGATAATAAAAATATTTTGGAGGAAATAAGAAATAAACCTAATGCTATAATCTTACTTGATGAAATAGAAAAAGCTCATCCACAAGTAATAAACTTACTATATCAAATATTAGACTATGGTAAAATAAAAGATAGCAAAGGTACAGTAGTAAGATTTGATAACAATATAATTATCATGACTTCAAATATAGGATTCGAAAAAAATAAAGTAGGCTTCTCATCTAGTACTAAAGATAATATTATAAGTAACTTAAAAAGTGAATTCTCCCCATCATTAATTAACAGAATTGATGACATAATAATATTTAATAGATTAACAAGAGAAAACATAAAAGAAATAATAAAAAATAAATTAGACGTCTTAAAGAACAAATATAAAACAAAAATAAAAATAAATATATCAAATAATTTAATAAATGAAATGATAGAAAAAAGTAACTATGACCTTTTTGGAGCAAGAAGAATAGATAAAATAATATCTACCCAAGTCGAAGACATAGTAATTGATGCTTTAATAAAAAATGAAAAATCACTAACAATAAAATCTTTAGAAAAAATAACTACATAATATTTACTTTATCTAAACATTTTGATATACTTTTATTGTAGTGGAAGTGAGATAGTGAAAAAAAGAAAAAGAAAATTAAAGAAGGGTTTTATATTTTTAATAGTAATATTAGTTGTAGGGGTATTATCATATCCTAGTTATAAAATATACAATAAATATCTAAGTAACAGTAATAGTAAAGATAACATAAAAGATAATAACAATGATAATAAAGATAACATCGTTAAAGAAGAACCAAAGCATTATAGTCTAAGTTTAATATCTGTTGGAGATAATCTAATTCATAGTTCTGTGTATAGAGATGCAAATCGCCATGCTGGAGGAAACGGATATGGAACAAATGCCTTTGACTTTAAACCAATGATTAAGTACATAAAAGAAATAGTATCAACTTACGATATAGGATACTATAATCAAGAAACAATCCTTGGAGGAACAGAACTAGGCTTAAGTGATTATCCAACATTTAATTCTCCATATGAAGCAGGAGACGCAATGATTGATGCAGGCTTTAACTTAGTAAGTTTAGCAACAAATCATACTGTAGACCGTGGAGAAAAAGCCGTAATAAATTCATGTAAGTACTGGAACGATAAAAAAGATACTGTACTTACCGCAGGAAGCTATTGTAGTACTGAAGAAAGAAATGAAATAAAAATTAAAGAAAAAAATAATATTACTTATACAATGCTAAACTATACATATGGTACAAATGGTATGCCAGTCAAAGAAGACTACCTTGTAAATGTATGGCCAACAGACATTACAAAGATAAATAACCCTAAAACAGATACATCATATAATGAATATAAAAAACAAGTAAAAGAAGATATAGAAAAAGTAAGAAATAAAGTAGACCTTCTAATAGTAGCAATGCACTGGGGAGTAGAGTATACACATAATCCAACAGAATATGAAAAAGATATGGCAGAGTATCTAGCATCACTTGGAGTAGATGTAATAATAGGTACTCACCCACATGTAATTCAACCAGTAACATGGATTGATGATACACTAGTTATATATTCCTTAGGTAACTTTATATCTGCACAATATCAAAATCAATCAACTTGTACATATTATAAATGTACCGTAGGATTAATGACAAACTTTAAAGTAGAAAAGACAGTAGATAATGGTAAAACAGCAGTAAAGATAACTAATGTCGAGAATGAACTTATTTATAATTATTACAATCAAGCATCATGGAAAGACTTTTTAGTTATACCATTTAGTAATTCAGAAATATCAAAGTATCTACCAAATTATAAAAAAGTATATGAAACATATAAAGAAGTAGTACAAAGATTAGATAACACAATGTATGTAAAAGAATCATACTAAAATGTCCTCTATAATTATAAAAAAGATAACTTAACAAAAAACAGAATATTAATAAAAAATACAAAATACAAGTTAAAAAGATAATTTTAGTTAATGAAAAGTAAATTTATAAATATGATTTGTAAATATATAAATTTATAAATATAGTTATCAAATATATATACAAAAATAAAGTAACAAGATTCACATTTCTTGTTACTTTTTATTAAATTCTATTTTGAATTACTTTTTTATTCAAACTTTTTCTTTTTAATTATTCTTAATTTCTATCTATGGAATAAGTCCCCAACCAGTAATAACATATCTACCATTAGTAGCCTTTGCTTTTGGAGGATTATTAATAAGTTTATTATCCACAATTAATGTTGAAGAAGTACCACCATCTAAGTTAGCAGCATTATATGCTCCATATTTTTTTAAAGTATCGACAACATCTTGTAAACTAGCACCATTAATATAGTTTTCTCCATCTATTACTAAGAACATCATGACACCATCTTTTCTTTGTGCAATAGCAACTCTAGGGCTTCTTCCCCAAGGATCCCCAACAATCTCCAAAGATTCACCATTAACAATTAAGAACGGTCCAAAAACAAGTCCATCAGTAATACCAGCTTCTAATGCCTCCGCACCAGTAGCATTACTCATTAACTTTAATTTTCCTTCATTTGTCATACCAATTATATTATCTCTATATGTATTAATATCTCCATCAGACCAAGTAATTTCACCATTTTGAATTACATATCCAATAGGAATACCAGAACCATAACCATAGTCAACAAATCCACCACCATTGATACATACAACACCACCATATCTTTCACACATAGTGATAATTCTTTCTCCTTCTTTAGTACCAAGTTTCTCTTTTGCAATTAAATGTACTTTAGTAGGGTCATATATTGCTACCAAATAAGCATTCGCACTTCCCACTTTTAAGTTAATAACCTTATATAAACTATTACCATCTTCCCTTGTAAGAAGTTCTTTTTCGTATTCATCTTTAAAAGTAGTCTTAACACTAGTATCAATAACAATATCATCCAAATTAGCATCCTTATCTATCGTAACAAAATAACTAGAGTTCATAACTTCATTAATCTTTTCATCACTATAAAAAATCTTTGCTAAATATTTATGATCCATTGTATTCATTGCTGTATTAATATATAAATTTCTAAGAGTAGGCCAAGGACCATAAGTAATAACAAATCCTCCAATAGCAAGTAAATCTAGAACTATAAACATAATAGTTAACTTACTAATCTTTTTATTTTTATTAGTCTTCATATTTATTTCACCATCCTTAATGGGTCATTCTTAGTACCAGTTCCCTCACTTAATTTATTCTTATCTATTGTAATAACAGGAACAATCTTACCATTCGAAGAAACCATCTTACTATAACTTGTATTATTCTTTTGAATACTATATACAAAATTATTCTTTCTACTACTAGAAGTCATTGTAAAATATCCATCTAATTCATGATTTAAAATTATATCTCCCACGCTAACTAAAGCAACCTTAGTATTAACAGTCTTATCTAATGTCTCACTATAATTATAATTATTATCGCTACCATAGTATCCATTAGCATAATTACTTTCTATTACTATATCCTTATAACTTAAACTATTAAGATAATTCTTATTTAAATAGTACGCCAAAGTATTATATTTAGTATCATCATGATAACTACTTTTATTAGAATACTTATAAGTAACAACGTCATTTCCATTCATAATATAATTATCAAGCATTAACTTAACATTATCTCCATCAACATCAATTACTCTCCATATATCTTCATCTAAATTAACATAACTACCAAATATTCCTGTAGTACTTTCTATAACAAATGGGTCCTCTTTAGTACCACTACCACTTACTTTATCAAGATTTTCTTTTAGTTTAACAGTAGGCTTAATACCATATATTGTATCACTCTTACTAGTAGTAATCTTACCATCAGTATTAATAATCCATACTTCATCATTACCATTTATATTACTTAAATAGAAGTTCTCACTAGTATTAATAAAACTATTTTGTGCACCAGTATTTATATAATCATAAATAGATAAACTACTTATATAATAATCACTATTATAATTACTACAAGAATAATTACTTACATCATCTATCTTATCTATACATATATCTTCTTTCTTTAAATAAGTAACAGCACTATTAAGTTTATCTTCAAGTATTCCAGAATGCTTACTATCATTACTATTTAACCAAGTATTAACTTGTGATTCAACATAACCTTTATTATTGCCTAATGCTAAAGAAGTAAGACTATTATTAGATATAAGCGTTACAACATTATTATCTTCAATCTTAACAGCTCTAAATAATATATTAGAGTATAATACATAGTTGTTTACATCATTTCCAGTAAAATAATAAACGCCATTTACATTCTTTAAATTACTATCATTAATCTCTCTTAAACTCTTACCCAAAGAATTGCTTTCATTAACAACTTTCTTCTCATTCTCTAAATATAACTTAATAAACCTTCCCCCATAAAATAAACAACAAGTAAGAAGAAAAACAAAACTTACTAAATTGAATATTTTTGAAATACTAATCTTTCTTTTTTTCATTTACATCCATCCTTTACATCTACTTATAATATTATATCAAATATACTAGAAAATTCCAAACATATTTATCTATTTTACATTAATTTTACTTGTAAACGTTTCATAAATATATTATAATTAATTTGTGATAAATATGGATTACGAAGATATATTAAAAAATTTAAAATTTGACTTTAAAAAAGATAATGGTAAAGGAATATCGCTTAATGACTATGAAATAGAAGTACTATCTAAATATGGCTTTGATTATAAAAAATATTCATCCCTAAATGAACTAATATTTGATGTAGATAACTATATTAATGAAGAAGGATGCTTTACTACTATTGATGATTTAGAAGAAGTATTAGATAAAATATGTGAAAGTCATTACTATAATGAAACAAATAAATAGGTAAGAAAAAAAGCAATAAGAATTTTTAAATAGTGAAATCTAAACTTATAAACAAAACTTGCAATAGAAACCAAAAACTAACAACAAAACATTAAACTTATGAGTAAAAGCAAGAATTTATAAATAAAAATCCAAAATTGTAATAAAAAAATAAATCTACAAATAACAAAAAGGAGTAAACATATGAATAATAAAATAAAAAAACTAATAAAAATACTAAGTAGTCAAAATAAAACCCTAAGTACAATGGAGTCATGTACAGGAGGAGGTCTAGTAGATAAGATAACATCAGTACCAGACGCCAGTAAAATAATAAAATTTTCCGCAGTAACATATTCTAATGACTTCAAAATAAAGATGGGAGTAGATAAAAATATCATAGATAAATATTCTGTATACAGTACTGAAGTATCTAACGAGATGAGTAAAAATATAGCACTTTTTTCTAACTCTAACTACGGAATAGGTATAACAGGAAAGTTAAATAAACCTGATACAGAAAATATTTTTGGTAAAGATAACATAGTATATATAAGTATCTATGACAAAGATAATAATAAATTCTACAACAAAAAAGTGGAAGTAACTGAAAAGTTACGCCCACAAAATAAATTACTAGTGGTAAATAATGCTCTTGATTTACTACTAGATATAATTAATTAAGTAGATAAACACTAATACTTAAATAAAATGCAAATATAAGCCACACTAAATAAGGTAAGTTAATATACCCCAAAACCTTCTTATCCTGATAGAACCTAACAATCATATCAATTACCAAAACAATAAGAAGCAAAATCCACAAACTAGAAAACAAATATAACCTAAAACTAAAAAACCAAAATGACCAAAGCAAATTCACAATAAGTTGCCCATAATACACTTTTTTTGTACCACAATCCCTATTAGACTTATAATAACTATATCCCATAATTAAATAAAGAATACTCCAAACAATAGGAAACACCACACCCGGCGGACTAACACTAGGCTTATTAACCATCGAGTAAGACGTTGTATCAACAATAAGCCCCACAATACTACCAAGAATAATAGGCACAAATATCACAAAATACCTTCTAATCTTATCAATCATCTTATCACCATTATTATTATATGCCAAAAGTATAAGATATATAAATTAAATCAAGTACAAAAACACTTGTAATATTTATCTTTTTATGCTAAAATAGTAACCACAAAAAAGGGGAAATTGATTTTTATGGAAGAAAAACAAGACTTTTTTAACATAATAACGTCATATCAAAATAAAAATTATAAAAACACACTAAATCAAATCGAAGAATATATAAGTAAATACGACATAATAAGTGATAAACTACTTGATGTCTATTATAATACACTATATAAACTTAGGATGTACAATGAAGCATTAAATATTCTAAATATCATCAAAGATAAATATAGTTATTACTTTAAACCAATTCATTTACTAAAACAATATATAAAACTAGAAACCGAAGAAAACCTAATAACTATATATGAAGAATACAAAAATTTATTAACACCCGCAGAAAAAAGATCGTTATCTAGTTTTAGTTTCTTATGTGAAAAACATCTTTTTGCAAGACATCTTCTTTTAGAGTATATGAAAGAAACAAACAACGAAGAAAACGAAATAGATAACAAAAAGTTAAATCGTATAACACATTATATTGAAAATGAAGAATCCCACGAAATACTATATGAGCATTTTGTAATGAAAGGTAACGAACTAAAAAGTGGCTATGTAATAAATGCTAACGTAAATGAATATCAAAATATCAATAATGATGACCCTAAAAAAAGTTTTCGTCCATATTTAGTATGGAGAAAAATTGGTAACAAAGTATATGCCTTAAAACTAACAAGCAAAGTAAAAACTAAAGTTCAAAAATCAATATTACGCGAAGAAAATTATGATTTTATAAGAGAAAATAGTGAAGTAAAAGATAATATAATAGAAATAAACGAAGAAGATATAAGAACAGTAAATGGAAGAATAACTAAAGAAGATTATAAAAACGTAATAAAAGGAGTATACATTAGCTATTCGTTTAAATATGGCACTCAAAGTAAAGGAGATATAATGTTTATAGATTATTACAATCAAAACCTTCTAAACATTAAAGAAAACAATGTAATGAAATTATATAATAAAGAAACTAAAGAATGCACTTACTATTTTGTATTATCAGTCGAAGAAGATACAGAACTTGAAGAAGAAAACAAATTAAAATGTATAAATTGTATAGAATTATCATATGAAAATAACGAATATAACCTAAAAAATAACAAAATAATCTCCTTAAAATTAAAAAAACCAATTCTAAGTGTCTTTTCAGTAGATAAGAAACTTGCCCAAAAACTAAGAGATAAAGCACTAGAAAAAACTGATTTAATAGGTAAAACAGTAAAAACAAAAGATAACAAAGTACTAGATGTATTAAGAAGAGAAGGAGATTACTATATATGTATAGATAAAACAATAAGTATGACAACACTAATTTCAGTATATTTACTTGATATTAATGAAGAAGTAACAATAATTAATGATATAAATGAACGTACATTCCAAACAGAATTATTTGAATTAAAAAACACTATAAAAAAAAGAAACGGCTTGCATAAAAAAATATATAAATGTCTAAGAAAATAATATTTATGTAAACTAAAGTATTAAATATTGCTTTTAAAAAAAATATAAACTATACTTAAAATTAAGGAAGTGTAAATATGAAAGATAAAGAATTTAATTTAATATTAAAAGATATTATAACAAATAAAACAGTTCTTGAAATGAAAAAGTATAACCAACACTATAATACATCTTGTTTTGACCACTGTTATCAAGTTTCATATATATGTTATAAATTAGGTAAGAAACTTAAACTAGATTATAAAAGTTTAGCAGTAGGAGCAATGCTTCATGATTTGTTTTTATATGACTGGAGACTACCTAAAAAAGATAGAGTAGAAAAAGGACTTCATGCATTTACTCATGGAAAAAGAGCTTTAGATAATGCAAATAAATTATTTAAATTAAACTATATAGAACAAGACATGATACTAAATCACATGTGGCCTTTAACGTTAAGAATACCTAAAACTAAAGAATGTTTCTTACTAACTATAATAGATAAATATTCTGCATTTCTCGAAATAAAAAAAGGAATAATACTAAGTCTAGAAAAAAACTATTACATAAAATATGCATCAGTAATGTATATTTTATTAATAAATCACTTATATTAAAGGAGTAAAACATATGAATATAAATTTTAATTATACAAATATTTTAGATAGCAAAATTATAGAGTACATTGATAAAATAAGAGAAACTCATAAAATACTTCATGAAAAAAAAGATGATGAAGCAAAATTTTTAGGATGGTTAGAACAACCACTAAGATATGATAAAGAAGAATTAGAAAAAATAAAAAAGTATGCTAACGTAGTAAAAGAAAACTCTAAATATTTACTAGTAATAGGTATTGGAGGTTCATACCTAGGAGCTCGTGCAGTAATTGAGTCTTTAACTTCATCATTCTATAACATTAGAAAAAACAATGGAGTAATAACCCTATATGTAGGAAATAATCTAAGTGCAAACTATATAAATGATGTAATAAATCTAATCAAAGATGAAGATTTTTCAATTAATGTAATATCTAAATCAGGAACTACTACTGAACCTGCAATATCTTTTAGAATCTTTAAAAAACTATTAATAGAAAAATATGGTATTGAAGAATCTAAAAAAAGAATATATGTAACAACAGATTCTAATAAAGGAGCATTACATGATATAGCCAAAGAAGAGGGTTATGTAACATTTAATATTCCTTCAAACATTGGAGGTAGATACTCCGTTCTTACCGCTGTAGGATTATTCCCAATCTCCGTATCAAATATTGATATAGATAAATTGCTAAATGGAGCATTAAAAGCATATAATAAATATAATAATGATAACTTACTTACTAATGATTGCTATAAATATGCTGTAATAAGAAATATATTATATAAAGAAGGCAAAAACATTGAAATACTGTCTACCTATGAACCAAATTTACAATATATAACAGAATGGTGGAAACAACTTTTTGGAGAAAGCGAAGGAAAAGACGGTAAAGGAGTATTTCCTGCAAGTTGCTTATTTACTACAGACTTGCATTCCCTAGGACAATATATTCAAGAAGGAAGAAGAAATCTTTTTGAAACTGTAATCAATGTCAAAGAAGTAGAAAGTAATATCTTTATCGAAGAAGAAAAAGATAACTTAGATAATCTAAACTATTTAAAAAACAAATCATTAAACTATATTAATCATAAAGCAATGGACGGAGTAATAAATGCTCATATTATGGATGATGTACCAAATATCATAATAAATATTGATTCCATAAATGAAGAGACCATTGGGGAACTATTATATTTCTTCATGCTATCTTGTGCAGTATCAGGCTTATTACTAGGAGTAAATCCTTTTGACCAACCTGGAGTAGAAAAATATAAAACAAATATGTTTAAATTATTAAATAAACCGGGATACACAAATAACGATTAATTAAATAAAAATTTTAGAATGCAATATCTAAAATTTTTTCTTTTTCTTACAAATAAATTGTCATTTAACCAAAAAAATGATATACTTTAATTGTGGATAAAAGTGAGTGATTGATTATATGGAAAAAAACAAAACTAAAAAAGATTTAATATTACTTATATTTTTTGTAATAATATTTATATCAGCATTTTCTAGCCTTATAAATAAAGGAGTAAGTCTAGTAAGTAATGCCCTAAGTAGTAAAACATTACATATCTTATCATCATATGATAATGCCGACTTAGAAAATAACTTATCAAAAAAACTAAAAAAAGATAATATAAAACTAAACTTTACATATATGGGTGATTTAGATATAATTGAAGAACTAAATAATAATCCTAAAAAATATGATGGAGTATGGATTTCTAACTCTATGTGGCTTTATATGTTAGATAATTCATACCTAATATCTAATTCTAAAAGTATAAGTATAAGTCCTGTAGTTTTTGGTATTAAAAAAAGTAAAGTTGAAGAACTAAACTTAAAAGATAATGTAGAAAATAACGATATAGTAAATTTAATTAAAGATAAAAAACTAAAATACGTTATGCCTTCAGTAACTAAAACAAATACCGGTGCAACTGCATATATTGGCTTTTTAAATTCATTAGCAGGAAATCCCGTAACCCTAACCGAAGAAATGTTAGATAGTGAAGATTTAATAAATAAATTAAAAGATTTATTCCAGGGAGTAGAGCGCATAAGTGGAGATGAAAACTTCCTAAAAGAAATGTTTTTAAATAACGATGAATATGAAGCAGTAATCGCCGATGAAGCATCCCTTATAAATATAAATAAATCTCTAAAAGAAAATAACAAAGAAGAATTATATTTAGTATATCCTACTGATGGTGTCGCAGTAAATGATTCTACCTTAGGATTTATTAAAAACAACGAAGACAAAGAAGAAGACTTCCTTAAATTACAACAATATCTATTAAGTGACGAAGGCCAAGATATGCTAAAAAAAGTAGGAAGAAGAACATGGTATGGTGGAGTAAACGAAGAGATAGATAAAGAAACATTTAATCCATCATGGGGAATAGATACTACAAAATATTTAAACGTTACCAAATTTCCTTCAAAAAAAGTTATAACAAAAGCAATAAATGTTTATATAGAATCCTTAAGAAAACCAACTCATGTAGTATTTTGCCTAGATTATTCAGGAAGCATGTATGGTGATGGTATCGAAGAACTAACTAATGCAATGGAGTACATACTAACATATGATAATGCCAAAAAAGATAACTTACAATTTTCTAAAAATGATAAAATAACTGTAATTCCTTTTAGTAGTGAAGTAATTAATGTTTGGAATACAGATAGTGGTTATGAAACAAATGAATTACTAAAAAACATAAATGAACTTAAACCATATGGTGCAACAGCATTGTATGATGCTATAACTAAAGGATTAAACATATTAAATACCGAAACAGATGACTATACAAAAACAATAATAGCAATGACTGATGGTATGATTAATGTAGGAAGATTTACCCAATTATCAAAATACTACAAAGACTTAAATAAAGAAATTCCAGTATATAGTATAACATTTGGTAGTGCAGAAGAAGACGAATTACAAGAAATAGCAAATCTTACAAATGCTAAAGTATTTGATGGAAAAACTGACTTACTTAAAGCATTCAAAGAAGTAAGAGGATATAATTAGTGGTGATATAAATGAAAAATAAAGATACAATATCTGCAATAGTAGGAAGTGCCTTCTTTGGAGTATCATATCTAGCACTATCAGTACCAATCCTTCCTGCTTTGGCAATAGGAACAAGTGCCTTTATTGCAGGAGAATTAGTCTTTACTAAAAATAACTCTAAAAAATCATCATATGAAAATATAGATATCAAAAAAGTACTAGAAAAAGCCAAAAAACAAAATAATTACATTAAAGAAGTAAAGAAAACTATAGATGATGAAACACTAAGAAAATATATCACAGAAATAAACGTAACAACATCAAAAATAATAAACAAAATAGAATCTCAACCAAATAAAATAAAAAGTATAGATAACTTCTTTGATTATTACTTACCAATAACTGTAAAAATAATAGATAGATATAACGAAATAGAAGACCAAAACTTATCTTCAAAAGAAGTCCAAAAATTTATTGACAAAACAAATAATATGTTACTCGCAGTAAGTAATGCCTTTAAAAACATCTTAAATAGTTTATATCATGAAGAAATAATTGATATGGATGCAGAAATGAAAGTATTTTCAAGTATGTTAAAAGCAGATGGCTTAAATGAAGATGAATTAAATATTAAAAAGGAGGAAAAATAATGGATAAGAAAAAACTATTAGGATTAGGAATATTTGTACTACTAATACTTTTAATAATAGGAATAAAATTCTTTACCCAAGATGGAAGTTTTAACAACCTAACAACAATATATGTTGCAACAGGTGGAGGAAAAGAAGATTTCTTAAAAGACGAAGAAGTCCAAGAAATATTAAGAAAAAAATATAAAATAAATGCAGTATTTGATACATGGAGTAATGGTAAAACAATATCACAACCATTAATAAGAGAATCAGTAAAACTAGGAAATGAAAAGATAATTAATGAAATATCAAATGGTAGCAATATAACTATAAATAGTGAAAATGTTACAAAATATGATGCACTTTTTACTTCTGATCAAAGATTCTATGATTATTATAAACTTCAACCAAACAAAGAAAACAACGAAGCAGATAGATATACTGTTCTAGATGGTGGATTAACACTAAATACCCCAATAGTAATCTACAGTTGGAAAAAGGTAGTAAACGCTCTAATTAATGAAAATATAGTAAGTGAAATAGATGGCGTATATTATATTACAGATATGAATAAGTTAATAAATTATATCTTAACAGGCAAAAAATGGAGTGAAATAGGCCTTGAAGAATTATATGGAAATATCAATATCGCATCAACAGACCCAGTATCATCATCTCCAGGTGCTACATATTATGGATTGTTATTATCAATACTAAGTGATGGCACAATAAAAGATGAAACCTTAGAAGAAAACCTAAACAAACTAAAAGAGTTTTATAAAAAATCAGGATACATGAACAATACTCCCGCAGACCTTTTTGAACGTTATTTAAAAACAGGTATGGGTGGAGAACCAATGATTGTAGACTACGAAAAAAGTATAATAGATTTTGCAAGTACAAATGAAAATGGATTTAATCAAGTAAAAGATGAAATAGTAATATTATATCCAAAACCAACAATATGGAATTCACACTGTCTAGCAATATTTACAGAAAATGGAAAAAAACTTTATGAAGCCTTTAATGATGAAAAAATAAGTCAAATAGCATGGGAAAAATATGGCTTTAGAACAGGTATTACAGGTGGAAAATATGACGTATCTAAATTACAAATAGGAATTCCACAAGATATAACAAGTACAGTAACTAGTCTAAAAATGGACTATTACAATAAATTAATAGATTATTTAAAAAATTAAGGAGAGAATTATGGAATTAAAAGTAGAAACAAAATTAAAAGAAGAAGAAAAAAAGATTTTAGAAAGTGATGTAAAAAAAATAACAGATGAAAAAATAGAAAAATCACTAAACTATGATGAACTAACTAAAGAAGAACAAGAAGCAGTAGATGAATTTAATAAAAAACTAGATGTAACAGACCAAACACAAATACTACAATATGGTATCAGTGCTCAAAACAAAATAAGTGAATTTTCTGATTCAGTACTAGAAAATGTTAAAACAAAAGACACTGGAGACGTAGGAACACTACTAGCAAATTTAGTCGCAGAAATTAAATCATTTGATTCAACAATTGATGGTGCAGAACCAAAAGGACTAAAAAAGTTATTCTTTAACGCCAAAAAAGAAGTAAATTACATAATTGCAAAATATAGTAAAATAGAAAGTAATGTTGATGGAATAGAAAAAGGATTAGAAAAAAATAAACTAATGCTTCTTAAAGATATTGCATTATTTGATACAATGTATGACAAAAACTTAGATTACTTCAAAGAAATATCTTTATATATTATCGCCGGAGAAAGAAAAATTGAGGAATTAAAAACAAAAGTTTTACCAGAGTTAAAGAAAATTGCCGAAGAAACAAAAGACCAAATAGATATCCAAAAAGTAAACGACATGGAAACACAAATAAATAGATTTGAAAAGAAACTATATGATTTAAAAACAACAAGGATAATTTCTATTCAAATGGCACCACAAATTAGATTACTTCAAAATAATGATGCCGAACTAGTAGAAAAAATCCAAAGTTCAATCACAAACACAATACCTCTATGGAAAAATCAAATAGTTTTATCTCTAGGAATCAATAATGCTAAAAAAGCACTTAAAGAACAACAAGCAGTATCTAATTTAACAAATGAAATGCTTAAGAAAAATAGTGAAACATTAAAACAAGGCTCTATAGATATAGCAAAAGAAAGTGAAAAAGCAATAATTGATATAGAAACACTTAGAAAAACAAATAATGATATCGTTGAAACATTAGATGCTGTTATAAAAATTCACGAAGATGGTAGAGTAAAACGTGCTGAAGCAGAAAAAGAACTAGAAAGTATCGAAAAAGAATTAAAAGATAAATTACTAGAAATAAACGTAAAAAATAAATAAAAGAAATAAGCATATTAATTTATGCTTTTCTTTAAATAAGGAGTTCTAACTATGAATAAAACAATAAATTTCGAAGACATATATAATGACTTCTTCGGTAAAAAAAGTATACAAGAAGAACCAAAAACTATACCAAATGATAAAATAAACTATAATGAAGAAATAGATAAACTATACATAACAAAAGATTCAAAAGAACTATTAAAAAAAATAATAAACTATATTCTAAATTATAAAACTAACATCTATGTAAATTTTAATATAAAATTAATAATGACTAATAAAGAAACAGTAAATACTATCTTAAAATTAATAGAAAGCGCAAATAAATCTAATAACTATACCGACCACTCCCTAGTAAAACAAATATCATTCTATAAATTAGATAATATCTCATCTTTGGAAGAAATATATAATAACTATGGTATATATGTATATAAAGACCTCGAAGGATTAACTGTTCATGACAGTAGTTATATTAAAAAGTTTATCCATTTCTTAAATAATCATAAAAGTGATAGAAAAATAAATATATTAGTATCAAGTAGTAATGACCTAACTTATTTATTTCAAGATGATAAAGAATTAGAAGATAACTTATTTAACTTTACTATTAAAGAAGTATTACCTACCACTAATGAAATATTAAATGATATACTATCTATTGTTAAAGATTTTGATAAAGATAAACTATTAAACTATATTGAAAATACCTTTACTAATAGTAATTTAGATTATCCAACATATAGAGATAACTTATGTAAATATATATCATTTAATAATGAATTACCACCACTTGAAACATCTAAAACAACTAAAGAAATCTTTGAAGAACTAAATAATCTTGTAGGATTAGAAAAAGTAAAGAAATCACTTTATGATTTAGTAGATTTAATATCTCTAAAAAAGAAAACAAAAGATAACCTAACTATAAAAAATATAAACTTACATATGCTATTTCTAGGTAATCCAGGAACAGGAAAAACTACAGTAGCAAGACTCTTAGCAGGTATACTATATAACTTAAAATATATAAGACAAAATAAATTAATAGAAGTAAGTTCCAAAGATTTAGTAGCAGAGTACGTTGGACAAACTGCCCCTAAAACTATGGAAGTAATAAATAGAGCAAAAGGAGGTATACTATTTATTGATGAAGCATATTCCCTTGCAGTAACTAATAATAATTCATATAATGCTGAAGCAATAGCGACACTAATTAAAGCGATGGAAGACTACCGTGATGATTTAGTAGTAATTTTCGCTGGATACACCAAAGAAATGAATGATTTTATAAATTCAAACTCTGGTATTTCTTCAAGAATAGGCTATACCTTTATCTTCGAAGACTATACTACCGAAGAATTGAAACAAATATTTATAGGTATGATAAAATCATCAGGCTTTACCATTAATGATAGCGCTTTAGAAAAACTAGAAAAAATAATCGAAGAAAATAAAAATGAGAAAAACTTTGGTAATGCAAGATTTGTAAGAAATGTATATGAAAAAACAATAATACTTCATGCCTCAAACACAAAAAATATCAAAGATATAGATAAACTAAAATTAATCACCGAAAAAGATATAACATATTAATAAAACATATCTTATCACAACTTAGATATGCTTTTTAATTGATTATTTATTCTTATTATTGTATACTATATATAGTTAAAGGAGAGTTATTATGGATAAAAAAATAGAAAGAATGAAAGAGTTAATAAGTATACTAAATGAAGCATCAAGATTATATTATCAAAAAAGTACTTCAATGATGACAGACTATGAATATGATAAATTATATGATGAATTAGTAGTCTTAGAAAAAGAAACAAACATGACTCTATCTAATAGTCCCACAATAAATATTGAACCTGAAATATCAAGTGGCTTAAAAAAAGTAGAGCATCCTTCTCCAATGTTATCCTTATCTAAAACAAAAAGCGTAAACGAACTAAAAAGTTTTATTAAAGATAAAGAAGGTCTATTATCATGGAAATTAGATGGACTTACAATAGTATTAACTTATAATGAAGGAAAATTAGTAAGTGGTGTAACAAGAGGAAATGGCTTAGTTGGTGAACTAGTAACAGAAAATGTAAAAAAATTCAAAAATGTACCTCTAACCATACCTTATAAAAAGAAATTAGTTCTTCGTGGTGAAGCAATAATAAAATATAGTGACTTCAAAAAAATGAATGAATCCCTTGATGAAGATGAAGAAGAGTATAAAAATCCAAGAAATTTATGCTCAGGTTCTGTAAGACAACTAGATAGCAACATAACTAAAGAAAGGAATGTAAACTGTATAATTTTTGCTCTTATTGAAGCAGAAGATATAATATCTAACTATAAAAGTGAATGTTTTGAATGGTTAAAATCGCAAGGATTCGAAGTAGTTGAATACCATAAAGTAACTAAAGATACTATGGAAGAAGAAGTATTAAATTATAAAGAAAAAATTAAAACATACGATATTCCATCAGATGGTTTAGTTCTAACATTTAACGATATATCTTATGGTAACTCTCTTGGTAGTACTGCAAAATTTCCACGTCACTCAATTGCCTTTAAATGGAAAGATGAAACAGCAAGTACTATCTTAAGAAGTGTAGACTGGCAAGTATCAAGAACAGGACTAATAAATCCAGTTGCAGTATTTGATAAAGTAGATTTAGAAGGCACTGAAGTAACAAGAGCATCTCTTCATAACATATCAATACTTCAAGGATTAAAACTAGGACTCGGAGACAAAATTAATGTCTATAAAGCAAACATGATAATACCTCAAATAGCAAGTAATGATACAAAAAGTAACAACCTAGAAATACCTTCAATATGCCCAGTATGCAAAGAAAAAGCAGAAATAATAAAAAATAATGATGTTAAATATTTATACTGTGTAAATGAATTTTGTATAGCAAAACTAATAAAAAGACTAACACTCTTTGTAAGTAGAAATGCTATGAACATTGAAGGAATATCAACTCAAATATTAAGTAAACTAATAGATGAAGGTATGGTAAGAACTTATGCAGACTTGTACCATCTAGATAGATATAAAGATAAAATTATGTCTTTCGAAGGTTTTGGTCCAAAATCATATAATAATATGATTAAAGAAATAAATAAATCTCGTAATGTACGCCTAGCAAACTTTATATACTCTTTAGGTATACCAGACATTGGTTACAGTAGAGCAAAACTAATATGTAATCACTTTAATAATGACTACGAAAAAATATGCAATCTAAAAGAAGAAGAATTAAGTGATATCGTAGGAGTAGGAGAAATTATTGCAAAAGAATGGATTACAGAGTTTAATAATCCTAAATTTCAAGAAGAACTAACTAAAATAAAACAAGAAATAACAATAAAAAAAGAAACTGATGAGCAAAATAAACTCCTAAAAGACTTAACCTTTGTCATAACAGGTTCATTAAATAATTTTACAAATAGAGATGAATTAATTAAATATATTGAAAATTATGGTGGAAAAGTAACATCATCAATAAGTAGTAAAGTAGATTATCTAATAAATAATGATATAACATCAACATCTACTAAAAACGAAAAAGCAAAAGAACTAGGTATTAAAATAATTAGTGAACAGAATTTAATAGATTTAACTAAGGAAGTATAAAAATGAAAAAACCAATAATAATCGCAGGACCATGTTCAATAGAAAGTGAAGAACAAATAATTAGAATAGCAAAGAAACTAAAATTTCTTGGAGTAGATTATCTCCGTGGTGGAGCATTTAAACCAAGAACTAATCCAAATAGTTTTCAAGGACTTGGAGACATAGGAATTAAATATTTATTAAAAGCAAAAGAAATAACATCACTTCCTATAGTAACAGAATTACTAACAATAGAACAAGTAAGAAAATATGCATCATCTATAGATATAATACAAGTAGGAAGTAGAAATATGTATAACTATGAACTACTAAAAGAAATAAATAAATATAGAAAGACAGTTCTCTTAAAAAGAGGATTAAGTGCAACATATAATGAATGGTTAAATGCTGCAAAATATTTAAATAATTGCAAAGTTATATTATGTGAAAGAGGAATAAGAAGTTTTGATAATACAACAAGAAATGTTTTAGATATTGAAGCAATACCATATATAAAAAACAACACAAACTATGAAATTTTTGTAGATCCAAGTCACGCTACTGGCATTAGTTACATGATTAAATCAATGTCATTATCTTCTATTACAGCAGGATGTGATGGACTAATTATTGAAGTACATGATAGACCTGAAGAAGCATTAAGTGACAAAAAACAAGCAATAACGCCAAAAGAACTAGAAAGTATAATGGAAGATATAAGTAAAATTGCAAAAGTTTTATAACAAGAAAGGGGCTTTTTATGGTTGATAAACATATAGATTTAAATATTCATAATTATAATATAGAAAACAAACCAAATAATATATCATTTTTGGTATTTGGGGATATTCACTATTCATTATCATTTGATTTAAACAAACTAGATAAAATAACTTCATGTATAGACTATCTAAATCCAACCTATCTTTGTCTAACCGGAGACATAATAAATAAAGGTAATACTTGGTATAACAATAAAGAATATAAAGAAAAACTATTATCATGGTTAAAATACTTAAGTTATAATTATAAACTATTTTTAACACTAGGCAATCACGATATAGCAAAAGAAACATTTAATTCTAATGATATAAATACTAAATTATGGACTTATTTATCTACATTAGATAATATTTATATATCACATTATAATCCGTTTTATATAGATGATAATGTAGTAATATATCAGTTAGAACTATCACAATATTACTATTTCAATAAAGGTAATACCGAAGACGCTGATTATTTAATAACATATCTTGAAGAAAATAACAAGTATTTGACTAACTTACCTAAAGATAAAATAAAAATACTTATGTGTCACTCACCAATAAACATAACAAATTCTAAAGTGCTAAAACTAATCAAAGAATATGATTTTATTTTCACAGGACATATGCATAATGGTATGATGCCACTTGTTTTAGATAAGTTAGTAAAAAATAATATAGGTATAATATCTCCTCAAAGAACATTATTTCCACCATTATCAAGGGGAGTAAAAGAATTATCTATCATAGATAACGACCATAGTATTAACTTAATTATAAATGGAGGAATAACAAAACTACAAGAAACATCAGGATTCTTAAAAAACTTTAATTTTCTATATCCAATGAGTATTGATGAAATAAATATAAATAAAGTAAAAAAACTAAAAAAATAATAAACATATAGAATATTTATAAATAATATGTTATACTTAAAATGGAGGAAAGATAATGAAAAATAAATTAACTGATAAACAAAAACAAATTGCAAAATACCTATTAGTATTTCTTGTAGTATTTACAGTAATACTCGCAGTAGTAGTAAAAGTAAAAGAACATAAAAGTAACATAAGATTAGAAACTGAAGGAGAAATAAAAAAAACAATTAAAGAAATATATAAAAAAGTGGAAGTAGAACTTCCTGACCTAGAAACAACCAAAATAGATAAAAATGACAAATACGCTCTAGAATCATTCACAGGATTAAAAAGTGCCGAAGACGTAAAATTTGTTATTGTATCAGAACCACTAATGAGCGCTCAAAGTTATTCTCTAGTAATAGTAAAACTAAATAATAATTTAAATATTGAAAAAGTAAAACAACAAATGTATGATAATATAAAAATGAATAAATGGATATGTGTTTCTGCAGAAAAACTATATATAACAAACTATGGTAATGCAATATTCTTAGTAATGTCTAGTAATGAAACTGCAACTGCAGTATATAACGCTTTCAAAGAATACACACAAAATGGCATAGGAAAAACACTAACAAAAGAAGAAACATTTAGTAATAACGAAGGATTTTTAGTACAATAAAGAAATACTCCCCCAAGGGAGTTTTATTTAAAAAGGAGACAAAACATGGTATTTACAAGTATTGCATTTATCTATTATTTTCTACCAATAGTATTACTATTATATTTTATAACCCCAAAGAAATATAAAAATCATACTTTATTATTTTTATCAATGTTATTTTATTTCTATGGAGAACCAAAATATATATTACTAATGATAATAGAAGTATTACTTTCATACTATATGACATTACTAATAAGTAAGAAAAAAAGTAAAAACTTATTTATCTTAACAATAACTATTCATATATTACTTTTATGTATCTTTAAATATTTAGACTTATTTATACTTACTACAAATAATATCTTTAACATAAATTTACCTCTAAAAAACATTGCACTACCTATTGGCATATCATTCTATACATTCCAAATACTAAGTTACGAAATAGATGTATATAAAGGTAAAGTAGAAGTAGAAAAAAGCCTTATTAAACTAGCAACATATATATTTATGTTCCCGCAGTTAATCGCAGGACCTATAGTAAAATATCAAACTATAAAAAAAGAACTTGATAATAGAAAAGTAACTTACGAAGATTTTTCATATGCTGTAACAAGGTTTGTAGTAGGACTAGGAAAAAAAGTATTAATTGCTAACACTCTTGCAGAACTATGTACAACCCTAATAAATTCAACAGAAACTTCTATTCTTTTATATTGGATATATATAATAAGTTATACTTTACAAATATATTTTGACTTTTCAGGATACAGTGATATAGCATTATCCCTAGGAAGAATGTTTGGCTTTCACTTCGAAGAAAATTTTAACTATCCATACACTGCAACAAGTATAACATCGTTTTGGCATAGATGGCATATGACACTAAGTAATTGGTTCAAAGAATATGTATATATCCCTCTTGGAGGAAATAGAAAAAAAACTTTTATTACCATAAGAAATATCTTAATAGTCTGGTTTCTAACAGGACTTTGGCATGGTGCATCTTATAACTTTATTCTATGGGGATTATACTTTGGAATAATACTATTGATAGAAAAATTTATTTTTAGTAAATATCTAAAAAATATCCCAAGGATAATAAAAAGATTATATGTAGTTATAGTAATACTAATAAGTTTTGTAATATTTTCTTCTTCGAGTATGGAAGTAATTATAAGTATTCTAAAAGGTATGTTTGGACTAAACAAAGATGTATTTATTAATAACTATATCTTATACTATCTAAAGTCATATAGTATAATCTTAATTATAAGTATTATTTTTGCAACACCATTAGTTAAAAATCTAATAAATTATCTACGTAAAAATAAAGTACTAAATAATATCATAAACATTATTGAAGTAATCTTTATCTTTGGAGTATTAATCCTTGTAACATCATTCTTAATAGATAGTTCATATAATCCATTTTTATATTTTAGATTTTAAAGGAGGTAACTATGAAAAATACTATAAAAAATGTAGTAATATCTATATCATTTATAACATTTCTTTTTCTTACATTACTATTTAATATCTTAAAAAAAGATGAAGAAATAAGTATCGAAGAAAGAAGAAAACTATATCAGTTTCCTTTAGTATCTACTGAAAGTATCTTAGATAAAACATTCTTTGATAACTTTGATAAATATACTAAGGACCAGTTCATAAAAAGAAATGAATTTCGTTACTTAAAAGTATTATTAGATTTAAAAATAAGAAATAACTATCATAACTTATATTTGAAAGATGACTATATAATTGAACAAATATACCCTTTAGATATCTATAGTATAAATAACATAACAAATAAAATAACTTCTATAAAAGATAAATATTTAGTAAATAATAACATATATTTTTCTATAATACCTGATAAAAACTATTTTATAAATGATAATAACTTAAAAATAGATTATAATATTCTTGAAAAGGAACTGAAAAGTAGATTATCTTTTGCAAAATATATAAGTATCTTTGATGAATTATCTTTAGATAACTACTATAAAACAGATAGTCACTGGAAAGAAGAAGACTTACTTAAAGTAAAAGATAAACTATTAAAAGGTATGAATAATTATAGTGTAGTAGAATATAAAAAAGAAACTATAACAACCCTCAAAGGAGTATATGCTTATCAATTACCTATAAAAACATCTTATGAAAATATAAATATCCTAACAAATAGTGATATTACTTCTTCTTATGTAATACATAATGATACTAATAAAGTAACAAGTATCTTTGATTTAGATAAATTAAACTCTAATGACAAATATGATATCTATTTATCGGGAGCATCTCCTGTATTAACAGTATATAATGATAATATTGATGTAGATAAAGAACTATTAGTATTTAGAGATTCGTATGCAAGTAGTTTAATACCTTTATTTGTACCATATTATAGTAAAATAACTTTAATAGACACAAGATATATAAGTCCATCTTTATTAGAAAATTATGTAAACTTCAAAAACAAAGATGTATTATTTATATATAGTGTATCTCTAATAAATAATAGTAGTTCATTAAAATAAAAAAATATAAAAAACATAAATTAATGTGTTATAATTAAATTAAGATAATAAAGCCTACAAAGAAAGACTAAAGATAACTAAAAACCAGTAAAAACATGTCATAGTTAACACAAATGTAAATAAAAATTGCTAAAATTCCATCTTTAGTTGCTAGACTTATTATGTAAGAAATGATAAAATATCAAAAAGAAAAAGGAGAAGTCATATATGAAATTTTATGAAAAATTAATAATGCTAAGAAAAAAAGCATTACTATCACAAGAACAATTAGCAGAACGTCTTAATGTAACAAGACAAACTATATCTAAATGGGAACAAGCTCAATCAAAACCAGATATGGATAAACTAAAAGAAATAAGCAAATTATTTGAAATAGATATAGAAACTTTAACTAATGATGAAATATCTATAGAAAACGCAAATGATATAAATAACGCAAAAAAAGAAGATAAGAAAAAGGATTCTGGAAATAGAAAAATAATTTTATATATCGTAATAGTAATATTTATAGTATCACTAGTTACCTTAACATATAGAGTAGGAATTGTTATAAAAACAAAAATAGACGAAACTAAGGAAGAAATAAATAAAACAAAAGAAGAAGCAAAGAAAAAACAAGAAGAAGCAGAAAAACGAAGAAAAGAAATTGAAGAAAAAATAAAAGAAGAACAAGAACGCCAAGAACAAGAACAAAAAGAAAGGGAAGAAGAACTAAAAAAAGATAGTTTTAATTCTAAATTTGAATTTTACCAAGGTACTAATGGTGGAACTGCTGTAGGAATGGAAATAGATAAAATAGTAGAAAATAATAAGAAGAATACTACTAAACTAATCGAAGTAATCTTTGATGGCAATTCTTATGGTACAGATGCGGAAAATATAAGAAAAATAAAAAATAGTCTTAAAGATTTTAATGGATATAAACTTCAACAATATGAAGTATCCCTAGATTATGATACTAATGGTTACGTAAATAAAGTAACTATAGAAACAAAATAGGAGGTATACTATGTTAATAAATATATGTTTAATAGTAGTAATAATAATAACAGGAAGTATAATATCAATATATAATAAATTTATAAGAAAAGGTAATAAAGTAAAAGAAGCAACTTCAGGAATAGATGTATTACTTAATCAAAGATTTGATTTAATACCTAATATTGTAGAAACAGTAAAAGGATATACTAAACACGAATCAAAAACCTTGGAAGATTTAACAAAACTAAGAACATCATATAATAATCATGGTTTTAGTATTGAGGAGGCAGAAAATATAGATAAAAAATTTAATAATATAATGATGCTTCAAGAAAGTTACCCAGATTTAAAAGCAAATAGTGAGTTCTTAAGTCTACAAAACACTCTCCGTGAAATAGAAAATAAATTAAGTTATGCAAGAACAAATTATAATAATGCAGTAACTTCATACAATAATCTTGTAGAGTCAGTACCATCAAATATAATTGCTAAAATATTTGCATTTGAAAAACAAGAACTATTTAAAATTGAAAACTCAAAAAGAGAAAACATAAAAGTAAATCTATAAGATAAAGTTAAGTGTAAATTCTTAACTTTTTTAATTAATCAAAATATTATGTTGTAATAGAATACTTTTCATGATAAAATAATACATGTAAATTTCATAAAGAAATATATGGAGGTAATATGGATAAAATACAAACATTAAAAGGATTATCAAACTATATAAAAAGTCTAAAAACTACTAAAAATATAAATAAAGATATTCAAAAAACATATAATCAATTTGGTTATGGATATGATGAAAAAAACGATGCAGAGTTGCTTTTGAGTTTACAAGAATATAACCAAAGTCAAGAATACCCTTTACTTGCAACAGGACAAAGTGGATATTTTAATGAGCAAATTGATGAAAATGGATTGACTGTCCTAGAAATGAAACAACAAGATATTGAAGACGCAGAATTTATATCAAGAAGTTTTAATATAAATACTAATTTTAAAAATAATAATTTACCAATGATATATACAACATTACTTGGTACTACAGAATTTAATTATGCAACCCAATCATTTCCTGCCGTGATATTTGAAGATGTTTTTCAATGCAGTCCTAATCATATTCCCCCAATACGACCTTTAGTTGGAGAAAAAGAACCTGACTTCTACCTAAGATTACTAAAATATCAAATAAATAATATGCCTATGTTTAATAAAGAAAAAGAACAAGAAATATTATTTAGAGCAAAAAGATTAATAGAACATTTTTGTAAAAATAAAAATAGAGTATATTTAATTAGAATTAATGATGTATTACAAACTAAAGCAAGTTTTGGAGATGTTTGTGGGTTGAGAGATAGGACTTTATCAAATGGTGAAATAGTTGATAAGATTAAATCTTTAGATTCATTCAAAGAATTAATGGAAAAATATAATATATCTAGAGATACAATGTATTTCAACCCGAATATGACAAGTGAATACGGTATAGCATTGTATGGCAGTATTCCCAAAGAAAAATTAAAATACATAGAAGTAGAGCGTACTTATCAAGTAATGCAAAAAAAAGCATTAGATATGGGACTACATTTAGGTGATGAAATACCTTTCGGTTATAAAGAAGAAATTTCTAGGTAAAATAATATTATAAATACTAAAGGAGGAATAACGTATGTTTAATTTAGTATCAAAATATACTCCGCAAGGAGATCAACCTGAAGCAATAAAAGAGTTAGTAGAAGGAATAAATGAGGGAAAAAAATATCAAGTATTACTAGGTGCAACAGGAACAGGAAAAACTTTCACTATCGCAAATGTTATAGCAAAAACCAATAAAAAAACTTTAGTACTTGCCCACAATAAAACATTAGCAGGCCAACTTTATAGTGAATTAAAAGAATTATTCCCAGAAAATAGAGTAGAGTACTTTGTGTCATACTACGATTACTACCAACCGGAAGCATATGTTCCTCAAACAGATACTTACATAGAAAAAGATAGTAGTATAAATGATGAAATAGATGAATTAAGACACTCTGCAACATCAGCATTAATATCAAGAGATGATGTAATAGTAGTATCATCAGTATCATGTATTTATGGTATTGGAGAAATCGAAGAATATAAAAAGAAGATGCTTATTTTAAATAAAGGAGATGTCATTGAAAGAGATGAAATCTTAACAAGACTTGTAGAAATGTTATATGAAAGAAATGATATAGATTTCAAAAGAGGAACATTTAGAGCAAAAGGTGATGTAATCGAAGTAATACCCGCAAGTGAACGAAAAAGTGGTATCATGATTGAACTTTTTGGAGACACAATTGATAGAATTAGTGAATTTGATACCCTAACAGGAAAAATAACTAAAGACAAAAAAAGTGTAACTATATTTCCAGCGTCTCATTTCGTAACAAGTGATGACAAACTAAAAATAGCTATAAATAACATAAAAAAAGAGTGCGAAGAAAGATGTAAATATTTTAAAGAAAATGGAAAACTAATCGAAGAACAACGTATTCGCGAAAGAGTAAACTACGATATGGAAATGCTCGCAGAAACAGGATTTTGTCATGGTATTGAAAACTATTCAAGACAAATAGCATTAAAAAAAGAAGGAGATACTCCAACGACATTAATGGATTTTTTTGGAGATGACTACTTACTAGTAATTGATGAATCCCATGTAACAATACCTCAAGTAAAAGGAATGTATAATGGTGATAGAGCAAGAAAAATGAATCTTGTAGACTATGGTTTTAGACTTCCATCTGCCCTAGACAATAGACCTCTAAAATTTGATGAATTTGAAAAAAAGATAGACAAAGTAATATATGTATCTGCAACTCCTGGAGACTATGAATTAGAAAAAGTACATAATAAATTTGTAGAGCAAATAATAAGACCAACAGGACTACTAGACCCAACTATCGAAGTAAAACCTACAAAAAATCAAATAGATGATTTAGTAGAGCAAATAAACAAAAAAGTTTTAGTAAACGAAAGAGTTTTAATCACAACTCTAACAATTAGAATGGCTGAAGAACTAACAAACTATTTAAAAAACATAGATATAAAAGTAGCATACTTACATAATGAAATAAAAACTCTACAAAGAATAAAGATAATTCGTGACCTAAGACTTGGCAAATATGATGTAGTTGTAGGAATAAATCTTCTTCGTGAAGGAATAGATATCCCTGAAGTAAGTTTAATTGCTATAATGGATGCTGATAAGCAAGGATTTCTAAGAAGTGAAAGAAGTTTAATTCAAACAATAGGAAGATGTGCAAGAAACGCAAATGGTCATGTTATAATGTATGCAAATACCATGAGTGAAAGTATGGATAAAGCAATCAAAGAAACAGAAAGAAGAAGACAAATACAAGAAAAATACAATAAAGAACATGGTATAACTCCAAAAACAATTATAAAAGAAATAAGAGATTTAATAACTAACGAAGAAGAAGTAAAAGAAAATCCTAAAGAGAAATTATCTAAGAAAGAAAAACTAGATATGATAGACAATCTAACTAAAGAAATGAACGAATCTGCTAAGAGATTAGACTTTGAACGTGCAATGGAATTAAGAGATATTATATTTGAACTAGAAAGTGAATAGTCCTATTATATAGTTAACTTCAAAGTTAAATCTTAAACTATAAAGAAAATAAACTATTATATAACCAACTATCAAACTAGAAAACAAATAAACTTATTATATAACTAATTCCCAAACTAATTACAACATGAAGTATTCTACCTATAAAAAAGTTTTTATATCTAATATCAGTATCAACTAGTTCATTAATAACCTGCATATGTACAGATAATCCCCCAAAAGATAATATACAAGAACTAATTATAAGTAAGTATTTGCTTGTTAAATTGTAACTACCAAGTTCTCTAAGTCCACTAGTAAGTTCTAAAATACTTTTAACAAGTAAACTACTAGTATTATCCAACTTAAAAAAATTAATTAATATTGTAGAAATGATTAAAAATACTGTTAATGTACCTAAAATACCCAAAACACTATCTAATGATTTCTTAATCGAAGTAGTAAGAATAATTCCAAAGTTTTTATGACCTTCTTTATAGATATTAATAGTGCTTTTATATATATTAAATCTTTTAAGTAATATTCCAATAATAAAGTTAGGTAAGTAATGTGCTATCATTATATATATAGAAAGTTCATTGTTGTTTAAAATAATTGGAATAGTACCCAGAATAAACATAGGATTAGAAAAGTGAGTAAAGAATAATAGATGCTCGCTTTCTTCTTTAGTAAGTTTGTTATCTAAATACATATTCTTGATATTTCTAGCATTACTAGGAAATCCTGACAACATACTAAGTAAAACTACTATCAAACCATTATCACTGACATTAAACAAATTCTTTAGTATGCCTCTAAACCATTTAGGAAAGTATAATATAACATCATAATTTATTAAAATATCACAAACTATAAAAAAAGGAAATAATGCTGGTAACAAAGAAGTAATCCATATATCTAATGAAAATCCTACTGTATCAAAAACAACTTTTCTATAAATGATTAAATTTACTAAAAAAAACAAACTACATATAACTATAATAATATTTTTATATCTATTTTTCATATTAAAATATATGAATTAAATTTATAAATAGTAATTAAAATTAAAGATAACGATTAGATATAATGATTAAACATAGTTATAAATAATTACTAACATTATAAATAATAATTAAATTTATGAACTAAGATTAAAGTTAAATATGTAGATAGTAATAATTTTTAGATAGTGTTACTTTTATAGAGAAAATATAGGAAGTAATTGAATATATGGGTAGTAATTGAAAAAAGATATAATAATTAAATTTTTAGATAATGACTAATTTTGCAAATGATGATATAATTTAAATAGTAATAAAGATATAAAATAATAGTAAAATTATAAAGAGAGGATAATAACATGAATAGAATAAAAAACTTTATAAAAGATAACTTTAAGTATATACTAATAACTTTAATAGTGGTATTAATTTTTAACATTAAATTACCATACTACATACTTGCACCGGGGGGAATAATTAAAATAGATGATAGAATAGAAACATCTTCTTCACATGATACTAAAGGAAGCATTAATCTATTATATGTAACACAGTATGATGGTAATATCAGTGCTTTGATTATGTCGATTTTTATGAAAGAATGGGACGTAGAGAAATTAAGTAAAGAGCAAATAAGTGACGAAACAGCAAAGGAAATACACACAAGAAGTAAAATAATGCTTGATAATTCAGTATCTAACGCCATATATGTAGCGTATAAAAAAAGTGGGAAAACTCCAAAAATAAAAGAAAGACATAACATAGTTTTAGCAACTACAAAAGATAATGATATTAAGATAAATGACGAAATAATTAGTGCAAACGATATTGAAATAGATAATATTAATACCCTAAAAGAAATATTAAGAAATACTAATAGTAATAAGATTAAGTTAAAAGTTAAAAGAGGAGATAAATTACTAGATGTAGAAGTTCCAATAGTAGTTGAAGATAATAATAAAATAATTGGTATAATGGTAATAACAAATTATGTATATGACATAAGTAATGAGGTAAAAATAAACTTTAAAGCAAGTGAAGGTGGTTCTTCTGGAGGACTTATGACTGCAGTATCTATATATAATGCAATAAACGATATAGATATTACTAAGGGGCTAAATATTGGAGGAACAGGTACAATCGATATAAATGGAAACGTTGGAGAAATTGATGGAATTAAATATAAAATTATGGGAGCAGTAAAAAACAATTTGGACATAGTTTTTGTGCCATCTGCTAATTATAAAGATGCATTAGATACTAAAAATAAATATGGTTATGATATTGAAATAGTTTCTGTAAATACTTTTGATGAGGTAATAGGCTATCTAAATAATTGTAATGAAAAGTAAAATTATAAAATTAACGAAAAAGTAAAATAAGTAAATAAGAAAAAGTAAAATAAATAAAGATGTTGAAAATAAATAAAAACAAATAAAATAACTAAAGATATCTAAAATAAGTAAAAATAAAAGAAATGCTGATATAACGAAAAATAATCAAAAATAAAATAATAATAAATAATCAAAAATAAGTAAATAAGTAAAGGTAAATAAAATAAGCAAATAAGAAAAAATAAGTGAAAAATAGTGAAAATAAAATAAAGAAAAGTAAAACTTTAAAATCAACTCAAAAGATTATAATATAATAGTGATATAACAAATATGATAAAGACTTTACACATTTTATAAAAATTAGTGTAAATGTCAAAAAAAATTAATTTATAACTATTAAGTTATAAAAAAAGGCTCATAAAAGTATTTTAAATTACAAAAAGCATTTTCAGTCCGTCAAAATTTCAAAAAAATAACATAAGTGATATTACAAAAAGGGTTTTCAACTTTTAAAAACTCTTTTTTTGAATTTGCAAATAATTTATTAGTGTGTTACTATGTTTATGTAATCAAGAAGTTATAACAAAATAGCAAAAAAATATATAGAATGATGAGGCTAAATGTATGTGAAAATCTAGAAAAATCAAGAAAAAAGATGTATAATTAATTAAAGGTGTGATAGTATGAATTTAAAAGATAATACCGTTCTTGTACTACCAAGTAATATAAAAGAACATGTAATAGAAATAATACGAAAAGAAGACCATTTACAAGATATTACTTTCGTTACAAAAAAAGAGTTTATAAAAAAAACAGTATTTGATTATAATAATGAAACTATATTCTATCTAATGAATAAATATAACTTGAAGTATGATGTTGCAAAAGTATATATAGAAAATATGTATTATATAGACAATAAAGAATATATGTCAAGTAAACTAAATTATTTAGTAAATTTAAAACAAGAGTTATTAGAAAATAATTTGTTACAAACGGATGAATATTATAAAAATTATTTAAATAGCAAAAATATTGTAGTATATGGATTTGATTATATTGATAAATATTTTAAGAAAGTGTTAGATAATTTTAATAATGTAAGCATCATAAAAAAGGAATATAAGAATTATAAAATAAATAAAGTGTATGAATTTAGTAATATTGAAAAAGAAGTAGAGTATGTAGCTAAATCAATATGTGAACTAATATCAAATAATATATGTATTAATAACATAAAATTAGTGATGAATTCTTCATATAATTTAATTGTTGAAAAGATGTTTTCTTATTACCATATAGGGGTCTCAATATCAAAAACTAATATATATAGTACACATCTAGGAAATAAATTTATAAATAATCTAGATAAGTATGAGGATGTACTAAAAGAAATAGAAAAAGAAGATGTTGATATATATAACAAAATAATAAACATATTAAATGAATATACTTGGAGTAATGATTACACTAAGGTAAAAGATATGTTAGTTCACGACTTAAAAAATACATATATTGACAAAAAAAGAGATAACGTTGTAGAACAAGTATCTTTAAAAGATAATATTATAAGCGATGAAGATTATGTTTTTGTATTAGGATTTAACAAAGGAGAAATACCAACTATTTATAAAGATGAAGAGTATATTACAGATAAAGTCGTAGATGAAGTAGGACTAGAAACAACAATAGAAAAAAACAAACTAGAAAAAGAACTAACATTGAACAATTTAAAGAGTATTAAGAATTTGTTTTTAAGTTATAAAATAAGTGACTTGAAAACAGAATGTTATATATCTAATCTTTATGACAGTTTAAATGCTGAGGTTATAAAAGAAGAAATAAATGTAAGTAACTATTCTAATATATCAAATAAAATAAAATTAGCTAGTGATTTAGATAATTTAGTAAATTATGGAATAAAAGAAGAAGAACTTGAATTATTATATAATAGTTATGATATTGATTATCAAAAATTTGATAACAAATATACAAAGATAGATAAAAATTTGTTTGAAAAATATATTAATAATAAATTACTTCTTTCTTATAGTAGTTTAGATAACTATAACAAATGTAATTTTAAATATTATTTAGAAAATATATTAAAAATAAGTATTTATGAAGATACATTTATGGCAAGTATAGGTACAATATTTCATGAAGTATTATCAAAAATGAATGATGAGAACTTTGATTTAAAAATATCTTATAAAAAAGCGATAGAAAAATTAAATAAAGAATTTACTATAAAAGAAAAGTTTTTCTTAAATAAACTAGAGAATGAGTTAGAATTCATTATAGATACGATAAGAGAACACACTAAATATACGTCATTAAATAATTATTTATATGAAGAGAAAATCTACACAAATATACCTGGAAATATAAAAATAACATTTATGGGTGTAGTAGATAAAATAATGTATAAAAATGAAAATGAAACAACGTATCTTGCAGTAATAGATTATAAAACAGGAAATCCAAATATAAATCTAAATAACATAGTATATGGACTTGATATGCAATTACCAATTTATTTATATTTAGTAAAAAATACTAATAAGTTATCCAATGTTGAGGTAGTAGGTTTTTATTTACAAAAAATATTAAACGAACCGCCGGTAAAAGACTATAAACATAGTTACTTAAAATTAAAAACAGATTCCTTAAAATTACAAGGATATTCAAATAGTGATAAAGAAACGTTAGAAAAATTTGATAATAATTATTATGATAGTAATATGATAAAGTCGTTAAAAGAAACAAAAGATGGTTTTTATAAATATTCCAAGGTGTTGTCATCAAGTGATATAGATAAAATAACTAAAATAATCGAAGATAAAATAAAAGAAAATGCAGAGTCTATATCAAATAGAAATTTTACCATAAATCCTAAACGTCAAGAAAATGATTTGATAGGGTGCAAATTTTGTAAGTTTAATGATATATGCTTTAAAAAAGAAGAAGATATAGTAGATATAAAGAAGTATAAAGATTTAGAATTCTTGAAAGGAGAAGAAGATTATGAGTAAAAAAGAAGAATTTACTAACAAATTAAAAAATAGCAAAATAGCAATTGTCGGTTTGGGAGTAAGTAATATTCCTTTGATGGAATATTTGCATAAATTAAATTGTAATGTAGAGATTTTTAATACTAAACCATTAGATAAAGCAATAATTGAGAAGATAGAAAGTTGTGACTTTAAATATTATGTTGAAGAAAATGCACTAGATAAATTACATGGATTTGATATAATTTTCAGAAGTCCGTCAATACTACCAACAAGAAAGGAATTGATTTTGGCAAAAGAAGAAGGTGCAGTAATAACAACTGAAATAAAAGAGTTGATAAGATTAACACCTTCAAGAGTAATAGGAGTGACAGGTAGTGATGGAAAAACTACAACAACAACATTAATTGATTTAATTTTAAGAGCAAACAATTATAAAACTTTTCTAGGTGGGAATATAGGAACACCACTATTTACAAAATTAGATGAAATGGCAGAAAAGGATATTGTAGTGTTAGAACTATCTAGTTTTCAACTTATGGACATGGATATAAGCCCAAATATTGCAGTAGTAACTAATATTGCAGAAAATCACTTAGATATACACAAGGATTTTAATGAGTATATAGACGCTAAAAAGAATATTTTTAAATATCAAGATGAAAGTGGAATATTAGTAACTAATGCTGATAATGAAATAACTAATAAGTTTAAAAGTAAAGGAACAACAAGGTATTTTTCTAGAAGTAAAGTAACCAAATATTTTTACACCGATGGTATATACGTTTATTACAATGGTAAGAAAGTATTAAGTAAAAGTGACATAAAATTAAGAGGTATACACAATCTAGAAAATATAGCAACAGCATTAACTGCAGTTATTGATTTAGTAGATTTAGATAAAAGTATTGAGGCAATAAAACAATTTAATGGAGTAGAACATAGATTGGAATTTGTAAGAGAAATTGATGGAGTAAAGTGGTATAATGACTCGGTTAGTAGTTCTCCAACAAGAACAATAGCAGGTTTATATTCATACGATGAAAATATTGTATTAATTGCTGGTGGATATGATAAGCATTTAGATTATACTAACATTGCACCACCTATATTAGAAAAGGTAACTAAATTGATTCTATTTGGAGATACAAAAGAAAAAATATATAACGCTGTAACGTTATTAAATAAAAAAGAGCATAAAGATATAGATATATATATATGTAATACGTTAAAAGAAGTAGTAGATAAAGCAAGAGAAACAGCAATTCCAGGAGAAATAGTATTATTTAGTCCTGCATCAGCAAGCTTTGATATGTTTAAAAATTTTGCAGATAGAGGAATTCAATTTAAAAATTTAGTTAATGATATAAAATAAAATATATTAATTATAATGTTTATTATTAATATATAAATATTATTTATTAAAAGTAAAAATCAAAAATAAAAGATAAAAGATGAATAAATCCATTTACAAAACTAAATTAATGTGATATCATATATTCATATTTAACGAAGAAGAAATAATTAAGTATTTTATTTAGATAGTAATAAGAGAGTTAATAGATGGTGAAAATTAACCAAGTTTAAATAAAAGAAATACATATTTTGGAGTTAAAACGGAGATTTCACGTTAAGAAAAAGAGAGCATAACTATTATGAAGTAAAGTGGTACCGCGGATATTCGTCTTTACAAGTAATAGTTTTTATTTTTGAAAGGAAGTATGAAAAAATGAAATTATATGATGAATTAGTATGGCGCGGACTTATAAAAGATGTGTCAAGTCCAGAATTAGAAGAAAAATTAAATAATGGACATTTGACATTCTATATAGGAACAGATCCAACGGCTGATAGTTTGCATGTAGGTCATTTATCAAGCTTTTTGATATCAAAAAGATTAAAGGATAAAGGACACACTCCAATACTTTTAGTAGGAGGAGCAACAGGACAAATAGGAGATCCAAGGCCAACAACTGAAAGAGCAATGATTACAAAAGAAGAAGTTGAAAAAAATATTGCAGGATTAAAAAAACAAGTAGAAACATTATTTGGTTTTGAAGTTGTAAATAATTATGAATGGACAAAGAATATAAATGTTTTAGACTTTTTAAGAGATTATGGAAAATATTTTAATGTTAACTATATGTTAGATAAAGATATTATAAGAAGAAGATTGGATACAGGAATAACATATACTGAATTCTCTTATATGTTACTTCAGGCACTTGATTACAAATGGTTGCACGAAAATAAAAATGTAAATTTACAATGTGCAGGAAGTGACCAATGGGGAAATATTACAGCAGGAATAGACCTTATAAGGAAATCAACTGGTGATACCGTATATGGATTTACAATGCCACTTGTAACAGATAGTCAAGGTAAAAAGTTTGGTAAAAGTGAAGGTAATGCTTTATGGCTTGATAAAAATAAAACTTCATCTTATAAATTATATCAATTCTTTACTAATGTTGAAGACTCAATGGTAATAGATTATTTAAAAATTTATACATTCTTATCTAAAGAAGAAATTGAGGAATATGAAAAAAAGAATAATGAACATCCAGAACTTCGTGAGGCACACAAGGCCCTTGCAAGAGAAATAATAACATTCTTACATGGTAAAGAAGAATATGAGAAAGCAGAAAAACTTGCAAATAGTTTGTTTAGTAATAAATTCAATGATTTGTCAAAAGAAGAAATTGAAGAGTTATTTAGTAACGAAGTAGTCCATGATGTGGATTTAGATGTTTCAATTGTAGACTTATTAATAAATATGAATGTAGCATCAAGTAAAAGAGAAGCAAGAGAGTTTATAAAAGGGAATGCTATAAGTATAAATGGTAGCAAAGCAAGCGATGAAACACTTGTTATTGATAAGTCATATCTTTTAGACAATACATACATAATCATAAAAAGAGGTAAGAAAAACTACTACCTAGGAAAGATAAAATAATAACATTAATAGAAAACACGTCCATTATATATAATGTGATGTGTTTTTGTATTCTTATATTTATCTAAAATAAATAAGGAAATAAAATAACAAAAATATTTATCTTTATTTTTAGATATAATTATTGTATAATATAAATATAGAAAGAGGGATAAAAATATGAAAAAAATGATAGTAATTGAAGAAGAATCAACAAAAAATAATTTGGTAAAAAACAAAATAGTTAATTTTGTGATAAGTTTAGTTTGTTATGGAGTGGTATTAATATTAGTAAGTATGATATTTAAAGATTTTTATATAAATAACAAATATTTTGGAGTTTATGCACTTTTAGCAGCATTTATAATTGATATACTAAATAAAACGATAAAACCTATATTAGTAGTACTTACTTTACCAATAACAACATTTTCCATGGGAATACTGTATCCAATTGTAAACGTAATAATATTATATATGACAAGCTTTATTATGGGAAATAACTTTAATGTAGGAAGTTTTTGGACAGCATTTTTTGCTTCAATATTAATAAGTATATTTAATATATTTATGGATGGATTGGTTATAAAACCAATAACAAAGGAAAATAATTAATGAATAGGGTTCTAGTTAGTATTGGAGGCATAACAATATATTGGTATTCTTTTCTCATATTTATGTCAATATTAATTGGTTTATATTTAGTAAAAAAAGAGGTTGTAAAAACAAAAATAGATAAGGATTTTATTTTTGATTTGATATTCTATCTTATCCCTATATGCATATTTGGAGCAAGAATATATTATGTCGTTTTTAATTTTAAAATATTTAAGAATAATTTGATAGATATATTTAAAATATGGGAAGGTGGACTTGCAATATATGGCGGTGTACTTGCGGGATTAATATTTACATTCTTTTATTGCAAAAAAAAACATCAAAATATATTAACGACATTAGACATTTTAGCGCCATGTTTAGTTTTGGGACAAGCAATAGGAAGATGGGGAAATTTCTTTAATAGTGAAGCTCATGGGGCTACAACAACATTAACACATCTAAAAAGTCTACATATACCAAATTTCATAATAAATGGTATGTATATAAATGGTTCATATTATATACCAACATTTTTATATGAATCATTATGGTGTTTATTAGTGTTTGCTATTTTAAGATTCATAATAAAAAGGGATAAATATAAAACAGAAGGACTAATACTTTGTATGTATTTTATATTGTACTCCTTAGGAAGGTTTTTTATAGAAGGATTAAGAACAGATAGTCTATATTTGTTTAATTTTAGAATTAGTCAAATTGTAGCAATATTATTAGTAATAATTGGAGTAATAGGGTTGATATTAATTAGAAAGAGGAACAAGCATGAAAAAATATGATGTAGTAATAGCAGGATCAGGTATAGCGGGAATAAGTGCTGCAATATATCTAAGAAGAAATGGTAAGAGTGTATTAATAGTAGAATCATCTGTTCCAGGTGGTCAATTAAACAGAAGTAATACTATTGAAAATTACCCAGGATATATAAGTGTTGATGGACCAACTCTTGCAATGAATTTATATAATCAAGCATTAGAATTACAAACAGAGTATCTTTATGAAGAAATAGTAAAAATTGATCTTGAAAAAAAAGAAGTAGAAACATCATCTAACATAGTAAGTTATAGTGACCTAATAATAGCAACAGGAAGAAGTCCCAAAAAATTACCAGTATTAAATGAATATATAGGTAAGGGAGTAAGTTACTGTGCATTATGTGATGGAGCATTATACAAAAATAAAGATGTTATAGTAGTAGGTGGTGGCTCAAGTGCATTTGAAGAAGCTTATTATTTATCAAAAATATGTAATAGCGTAACTATATTAAATAGAACAACAAATTTAAAAGCTGAAAAAAAAGAAATCGAAGAAGTACAATCAAGAAGTAATATAAAAGTAATTTTAGAAGAAGAGATAACCGATGTTTCATATAATAAAAAAGAAGAATTGTTTGATATAAATGATAAATATAAAGTAAGTGCAATATTTGTGGCGATAGGATATGAACCTAATAGCAATTTATTTAATGTAGAAAAGAATAATGGTTATATAATTGTAGATAATCATTTTAAAACAAATATAAACAATGTATATGCTGTGGGAGACGTTGTAGAAAAAGAAATCTACCAACTTATCACTGCAGCAAATGATGGAGTAACAGCAGCAATAGATATAATTAGAAACCAAAAATAGTATAAAAAATTAAACAAACTAAAATGTTAAATTCTACAAAAAGAAGTAAAACATTTAAAAAACACGGTACAAATAGTGCAATAATAAACTGATAAAATAGAACAATTGCTAGAACAAAACAAAATATGAAACAAAATAATCTCCAACCAAGACATAATCTAAATATATTAAAAAAATTATTAAACATAGTTTTCACCTATAGTATTTTATTATAAAAAGATTTTTTTGTTACATAAGCAAATAATAAAAAATGTTTAATTTGATTAAATACATAATAAAAAATGATTAAAGATAATTTTAAGCAAATTAAGTGTTCAAACTTAAAAATTCAAAAAGTTGTAAGAAAGGAAGTGGGTAGATGCAAAGGTATTTCGCTAAAAGTATAGAAAATAATAAGATTACATTGTATGATAGTGATATACACCATATTAAAAAAGTTATGCGGATGCAAAAAGGCGATTGTATTGAAGTTGTATATAGCGAAAAAATATATACCTGTAAATTAGATAATGATTTTTCATGCATCATAGAAAAAGTAAGCAACGAGAAGAGCGGTTTATCAAAAGAGTTAATAGTAGCAGTGGGACTCGTAAAGGAACAAAAAATGGATTTAATTTTACAAAAACTAACAGAATTAGGGGTGAGTAAAATTATTCCTGTTAATATGGAAAGAAGTATTGTAAAATTAGATTCAAAAAAAGAAGAAAAAAAATTAGAACGTTGGAATATGATATGCAAAGAAGCAAGTGAACAATCTAAAAGAACTAGTATAACAATAGTGAATGATATTATAAACTTAAAAGATTTAATAGATATAAAGGTAGATAAAAAATTAGTTTGTTCAACAACAGAAAATTTTAATATGATACATGAAGAATTAGATGATAAAAATTACGAAAGTGTATTAGTAGTAATAGGACCAGAAGGTGGAATCAGTCCAAAAGAGGAAATATACTTAGAACAAAATGGGTTTACAAGAATTTCATTTGGTCAACTAATTTTAAGAGTAGAAACAGCATGCATCTATATGGCAAGCATATTTAATTATATAGTAAACAAAAAATAAGTAATTGAAATAATAAAATAGAATTATTAAAGTATAAAAATGGAGTTGGTATGATGAAAAGAGCGTTGATTTTTTCAGGAGGAGGAGCAAAAGGTGCTTATGAAGTTGGAGTATGGAAAGCACTAAAAGAATTAAATATAAAGTGTGATATAGTGACTGGTACATCAATTGGTTCAATAAATGGTGCACTTTACACTCAAGGAGATATAGATGTTGCAATAAGATTATGGAAAAATCTTAATATAAATATGGTATTCGAGGATAGAATAGAGTATTCAAACGAAATAGAACTTATAAAGAATTATTTAGAAAAAGTAAAAGATGGAGGGTTGGAACCGAGTAAATTAAAAGAAAACTTAGAAAAATACATTGATGTTGAAAAGGTTTATAACTCAAAAATAGATTATGGTCTTGCAACAGTAGAATATCCAAAATTAAAGTTAGTAGAACTATCAAAAAAAGAAATTCCACAAGAAAAATTTATAGATTATTTAATTGCATCTTCAACAGTATATCCTGTTTTTAAATTGAAGGAAATAGATAACAATAGGTATATTGATGGAGGATTTAGAAAAACAATGCCAATTGATTTGGCAACTAAATTAGGGGCCACCGATTATATAATAGTCAATATAAGCACTACAAATAAGATGTACAAACCTAAAAGAAGTAAAAAAATAATATATATAAAACCAAACAATGATATAGGACAAGCACTTGTTTTTGATGGAAAAGTAGCAGAGAAAAGTATACGTTATGGATATAATGACACAATGAAAGTTATGAAAAAATTATTTGGTAAAAGATACACGTTCAAAAACATCGATAATTACTATAGAAAAAACGAAGTGTTTTATTCTAAAACAATATACTTAAATACATTAGAATATTTGGGAACTATATTTTTGATAGATGATTCAAAAATATATAAAATAAGTAACTTTAATGAAATATTAAAGAAAAAAATAGATAAAGAAATGTATGACAAAGAAATGAAGTTCAAGGACATATTAAGCAATAAAGAAAAGGTAATATTTATATATCATGCTATAACAAACAATAGTATTAATAAGATTTATGATATTATAAAACATACAAAAGAGTATAAAGCGGCGTATTATCTAGCACATAATATGAAAAATTTTTAAATTTTTTCAAAAAAAGTATTGATAAGTAATAAAAAATATGATATTATTATTAAGCAAGCAGATAATATGGACCCTTAGCTCAGTTGGTTAGAGCTTTCGGCTCATAACCGAGCGGTCGTAGGTTCGAGTCCTACAGGGTCCACCATTTTATATGCGGGTGTGGCGGAATTGGCAGACGCGCTAGACTTAGGATCTAGTGGTATATCCGTGGGGGTTCAAGTCCCTTCACCCGCACCAATTGTTAATTAACCCTTGAAATTCAAGGGTTTTTATATTATAAAATGGTGTATAAAAATGTACCTAAATGTACCTGGAAAAAAATATAAACTACAAAGGTAAAATAAAACGACCGCATCGGTTAATAATAAAAAATTTTTTAAAATAATAAGGGTCCATATTTATTTGATAAAGGTAATATAATTTGAAAAAAATAAAAATTTAAACTAAGGGGGGAATATATGAATAGTATTGAAGAATTAATAGATAAATTCAAAGAAATTGCAAAACAAAGATGGATACCATCAGTAAATAATTATAGTAACGGGGTAGGATTAACCTTTGAAAAATTAATTAATAAAAATCCAGACAGCATGTTTTTTCCAGATTATTATGGTATAGAAATAAAATGCACCACAAGATTTAGTAGGTATCCTATATCATTATTTACAAAATCATTTGATGGCCCATCATTTTATGAAATGAATAGATTAGTAGAAAAGTATGGTACTGCAGATGTAAAATATAAAGATAAAAAGATATTGATGTCATCAATAAAAGTAAATGAGAAAACGCTTGTTAACAATAAATATTATTTTGAAATTAAAGTAAATAGAGAACAAGAAAAATTAATTCTAAATGTTTATGATAAAGAACACAATTTAATAGAAGATGTTTCATATGTAGACTTAGCGAACATAAAATCACGTCTTGAAACAAAACTATCAAATTTGGCATTAGTCTACGCAAGTAAAAAGAAGATAGATAATCAATTTAATTATAGATATTATAAAATAAGTTTTTACAAACCACAATCTTTTGATAAATTTTTAGAGTTGTTAGAAAAGAATATAATAAAGATATCCATTATAGGTAGAGTATCAAGAAGTGGTGAAGAAGAAGGAAGACAGCGAAATAAGAACCTACTATTTCAACTGCCAAAAGATAATATAACAGATTTATTTGATAATATCAAAACAATTGATTTGGGATAAGGGAGGTAAAAATGAAAGAAAATAAGCATTTAGGGGTATATGGTTTATTAATAGAAGACAATAAAATTCTATTAGTAAAAAAGAAGACTGGTCCATATGATGGAAAATTAGATTTGCCAGGAGGAACAATAGAATTTGGAGAAACACCAACATGCACTTTGGAAAGGGAAATAAAAGAGGAAACAGGATTAGATGTAATAGATTACACTTTATATGATTCTTCATCAGTTTTAGTAGAATGGATATACTATAATGATAAGATAATAACACATCATGTTGGTATATTTTATAAGATTAATTCTTACAATGGCGAAGTGAAAAAAAATATTGAAATTACAGACATAAATGATGACTCACAAGGAGCAAATTTTTATGAAATTGATAAATTAACAAAAAATATGTTATCCAAAATAGCATTATTAGAATTAGAAAAATTAGGATATGACATAAAATAACAACAAAGCAATATTAAATTTATATCAAAAATTATATAAAAATTTTTACCTATATATTGAATAATATGAAAAATATGATATAATTAATACTGTTACTGCTTGTGTGGCGGAATTGGTAGACGCGCTGGACTCAAAATCCAGTGTTAGCAATAATGTGTGGGTTCGAGTCCCACCACAAGCACCATATTAATTAAGGGCGTCTTTTCAAGAAAAAGCGAAACTGCTTTCAACTACTAGTTCGAGAGCAGTTTTATTTTAAAAAAATATAAATAACTAGTTACATGAATATATAAAATTAAAAAAAGCTAAATATACTAATGTATCAAAAAAAACACATAATATATAGTATGAATACAAACATATATAATATAGAAAATCCAAATAATATAAATATTAACATTCCAATAACACTAAACAAGACAACCTAAACAATATGGAAAAAGAAATCAATATTTGGATAATTTATCTAATAATCATAGCGTTAAGTTATTGTTCTAACACAAAGAAAAAAACTATTTGTTAAATAATAATATTCAAAGTAAAAATGAATACCAAACACTTATAATAATAATTTTTTCAATTCTTGTAGTCATATATTACTATTTTGCAAAAGGTAGCGTAGACAAAGTAAATAGTATAAATATAAATGAATCTCAAAAGAAACGAGATATAACAAAACTAGCAAGTGTTGCATTAATATTAATTCTAATAAGTGGAATAATATTTCTAATAATAGCAATTAAAGATGAAACTATAGATTTAGAACATGCTTTAATTAAATTACACCAAAAAAATTCAAAAGTTCTTAAATTAGATTGTAGTGTATAACTATCAAAAATATAAAATCAAAAAAAACAGTTCTATCTAATGGTATCATAACAAATCAAAACCTAAATGAAAAAATAATATATATTTCAAGAAATAACAAAAATCTAATTATAATAGAGAAAATCCAATTGAAAAATAACATAAATATAAATAAAATAATTGCTTTTTTCTTAAAATATGTTACAATATATATGTATGAAAAAGGAGAGTTTATGGAAACAGAAATAAAAAATACAGAAAGCAAAATGAAAAGTACAATAACAAACTTAGAGCAAAGATTTACTAACGTAAGAGCAGGAAGAGCAAACCCAAATATGTTAGATAAAGTAATGGTAGAGTATTATGGAGTACCAACACCAATAAAAAGTTTAGCAAACATATCAGTTCCTGAAGCAAGACAACTTATGATTAAACCATTTGACAGAGGAATTCTAGGAGGCATAGAAAAAGCTATTTTTGAGGCAAACATTGGAGTAACTCCAAATAACAATGGTGAATGTATTTTTATCGTAATACCACCACTTACCGAAGATAGAAGACATGAATTCGTAAAACAAGTTCGACAAATGGCTGAAGAAGCAAAGATAGGATTAAGAAACATAAGACAAGAAGCAAATACACATATAAAAAATCTAAAATTACCTGAAGACGAAGAAAAAAAAGGTAATGAAAAAGTCCAAGACCTAATAAACGAATACAACAAAATAGTTGAAGAAAAATTAAAAGAAAAAGAACAAGAGTTAATGACAATATAATATTAAAACCATGACAAAGAAGTAGTAGTACTAACAAAGAAAGCTTATAGAGAATTAGTGGTTGGTGTAAACTAATAGCAGTCTAAGTATGAATTCGCCTTTTGAGTTTTAATGACTTACTCACATTACGAGTATTAAAGAAGCAAATAAGGTGGTACCACGGGTATAGCTCGTCCTTTGGGTACCACTTTTTATATTTATAGAAAGAAGGAAATATTATGAATACTAATGATTTGAATAAAATAAAAATAGATATAATTAGTGACCTAGAAAATGTAAATACACTAAATGATTTAACAGAAATAAAAAATAAATATACTTCAAAAAAAGGTATAATAACAGAACTATCAAGTAACATGAAAAATATAAATTCAGAAAGTAGAAAAGAATATGGTATGTTAGTAAACGAATTAAGAAATACATTCAACACAAAATACGAAGAAAAACAAAACTTTCTTGAAGAAGAACAATTAAACAAAAAACTAGAAAGTGAAAAAATAGATCTAACACTACCTGCAACAAAACTAACAATAGGAGCACCAAACATTCTAGAACACATAGTTGAAGAAGTAGAAGAAACATTTATGTCTATGGGTTATGATGTAGTAGATGGTCCAGAAATTGAAGAAGATAAATATAATTTTGAATTATTAAACATCCCAAAAGGACATCCTGCAAGAGATGCTCAAGACACATTCTACATAAAAGATAACGAAATATTACTTCGTAGTCAAACATCTCCAGTTCAAGCAAGAACATTATTAAAAGGGAACGGAAACACTCCTGTTAGAATGATATGTCCAGGTAAAACATATCGTAGAGATGATGATGATGCAACTCATTCACATCAATTTATGCAAATAGAGGGACTTTTAGTAGATAAAGAAAATATTAGTCTATCAGATTTGAAAGGAACATTTGATGTAATAGCAAAAAAACTATTTGGTAACGATGTTGTAACTAGATTTAGACCAAGTTACTATCAATTCACCGAACCATCAGTAGAAACAGATATAAGTTGTTTCGTATGCCACGGAAAAGGATGCAGTTTATGTAAAAATACAGGATGGATTACAGTAGCAGGCGCAGGAATGGTTCATCCAAATGTCCTAAGAAATTGTGGATATGACCCTAAAGTTTGGAGCGGATTTGCTTTCGGTTTTGGAGCAGAACGTTTAGCAATGTTAAAATATGGAATAAACGACATAAGAACATTCTATAATACTGATCTTAGAGAAACAAGAGTATTTGATAGAAAGGAAAGTGAATAATATGATAAGTTTAAACTGGGTTAAAGATTATGTTGATTTAGAAAACGAAGACCTACAAGAACTAGCAGTAAAAGTAACATCATCAGGAATAAATATAGAAAAAGTAATAACTAATCATATAGACAAACTAGTAATAGGAGAAATAGTTAAATGTGATGTGCATCCTAATAGTGATCACTTGCATGTATGTGAAGTAAACATTGGTACTAAAACAACACAAATAGTTTGTGGTGCTCCAAATGTAAGAGTGGGTTTAAAAGTAATAGTATCACTTCCAGGGGCAATCTTACCAGGAGACTTTGAAATTAAACCATCAGTAATTCGTGGTGTAGAATCAAACGGTATGATGTGTGCTCTATATGAATTAGGACTTGAAGAAAAAAATGATAAAACATACGCTAAAGGAATATGTGAACTAGGTAGAGATGCTGTTGTAGGAACTGACCCACTAAAATATCTGGGATTAGATGACACATTGTACGAACTGGATGTTCATAAACATAGAAATAATGACTGTTACTATCACATAGGATTTGCATACGAAATAGCGTCTATTCTAAATAAAAAAGTAACTTTACCAGAAATAAAATTTAATGAAATAAATAGTAGCGTAAAAAATAATATAAACTTAAAAGTAGAAACACCAAAATGCCCATACTACTCAGCAAAAATGGTAAGTAATGTTGAAATAAAAGAAAGTCCAGACTTCATAAAAAAACGTTTAATCTCTGCGGGACTAAGACCAATAAACAACGTAGTAGATATCTCTAACTATGTAATGCTTGAATTTGGACAACCTCTTCATTTTTTTGATAAAGATACACTAGGAAATAATATTTTAGTAAGGGATGCTAAAGACAATGAAGAGATAATTACTTTAGATGGCAAAAAAAGAATATTAGACAAAAATGATATTGTAATAACAAATGGTACAAAACCAGTATGTATAGCAGGAGTAATGGGTGGAGAAAACACAGAAATTACAGAAAACACAAAAAACATACTTATCGAAAGTGCAATATTTGATTCCGTAAGTATAAGAAATACTGCCCAAAAACTAAATCTAAAAAGTGAAGCAAGTATAAGATATGGAAAAGGATTAAACTACGAGTATACACATCTTGCCCTATTAAGAGCGTGTCAACTACTTGAAAAATATGCATCTGCTAAAGTTTTAAGTGATATAGTAGAGTATGACAAAATAGATAAAACACCAAAAGAAGTAGAGTTTACACCTGATGAAGTAAATAAAATGTTAGGAATAGAAATAAGCAAAGATGAAATGGAAAAAGAACTAGATAGACTTATGTTTGACTATACCTTAAAAGATAATAAATTTAAAGTAACAATACCAAATAGAAGACTAGACATTGAACCAAACGTAAATGATATTGCCGAAGAAATAGGAAGACTATATGGTTATCAAAATCTTGTTTCAACTTTACCAAAAGTATCCGTAAGAGAAGGTAACTATGTTGGAGACGTTAAATATAGAAAGATAATATCTAAAAGATTAAGAAGTCTAGGTATAAACGAATGTAAAACATATACACTAGTAAGTAAAGAAATGTCTACTATGTTTAATTACAGTAACAAAAATCAAATATCTCTACCAAATCCAATGAGTGCGGATAAATCAGTAATAAGAACAACACTAATCCCATCATTAATTAACACATACAACTATAACAAAAAAAGAAAAGTAAATGACATATGCTTATATGAAATAAGTAAAACATACGATGAATCATATAATGAAGAATCTTTAATAACAGTACTAATGAGTGGAAACTACATAAATAATAGTATCACAAAAGAAAAAATAACAATAGATTACTATTCAATAAAAGGAGTTCTAGAAAATATCTTAGACTATCTAGGATTAAAAAATAGATATTCATATGAAGAAGCAAATAGAGTACCTAACATGCATCCATATATAACTTCAATAGTAAAACTAGATAGAGAACCAATAGGAATAATAGGAAAAGTTCATCCAAAAACTCTAAAAGATGACGTATATGTATTTGAAATATCGCTAAACAAACTAATGAAGCCAATAAAACCATTAAAATACAAACAAGCATCTATCTATCCAAGCATTACAAAAGATGTAGCATTTGTAAGTAACAAAAATGTTAAATCAGCCGAAATAGAATTAATAATCAAAAAAGTTGGAGGAAGATTACTAACAGATATTTCAGTATTTGATGTTTATACTGGAGAAAATGTTAAAGAAGACGAAAAATGTATTGCGTACTCTCTAACATTTAGTGACTCATCAAGAACCCTTGAAGAAAAAGAAGTAATGGACATATTTAATAAAATAATTACTGAAGTAGAAAAAACAAATATAGCAAAATTAAGAGATTAAATATAAAAAGATTAAAGGCTAAATATAGACCTTTTTTTTTTATTTATATTCTAATTTATATGATATAATCTATATATGGACGTGATAATATGTATTACAAAATAAAAAATGGTAGCATTACCTTAAATGGAAATACCCTACTAGAAAACATAGATTTTGATATCAAAGACAACGAAAAAGTAGCATTAATAGGAAGAAATGGATGTGGAAAAACTACCTTTCTAAAAGGAATACTAAGTCAAATCCCCCTTGAAGATGGTTATGACTACTTATCTCTTGAAAAATCCCCAGATCTAAAAATAGGATACATCAAACAAAATAATCTTGATGACATAGACATGACCTTACTTGAATATATAAAATCCTCTTTTAGTGAAATAATAGAAATAGAAAACAAAATATCTTTTCTAGAACAAAAATTATCAACTGCTTATAACGAAAAATTACTAAATGAATATAACACTCTTCAAGAAAAATATATATACTATGGAGGAAATACCTATAAAAAAGAATATGAAATAATGTTAAAAAAGTTTGGATTTAACGCTTTAGATAAGACTAGAAAACTAAATACCTTTTCTGGGGGAGAAAAAACTAAAATATCATTAATGCATCTACTTTTATCAAATTCTAACTTGCTAATTCTAGATGAACCCACAAATCACTTGGATATCGAAGCAGTAGAGTGGTTAGAAAATTATTTAAAAAACACATCAAAAAGTATAATACTAGTAAGTCATGACAGAATGTTTATAGATAATGTTTGCAACATCGTGTACGAAATAGAGTTTGGCTCTCTAAAAAAATATAAAGGTAACTACACATACTATCTAAAAAAGAAAGAAGAAGATTATAACAAAGCCCTAAAAGACTATGAAGCACAAGAAAAAGAAATAGCAAGACTAACAAAAATTGTTGAACGTTTTAAATATAAACCATCAAAAGCATCAATGGCAATGTCAAAATTAAAACAAATAGAAAGACTAAAAGTACTAACTCCTCCTAGAAAATCTACCACAAGAACCTTCAAAAGTAACTTTAACATAACAACAAATACCTATAAAGAAACACTAAAAGTAACAAAACTTCAAATTGGATATGACATTCCACTTACAACTTTAAATTTTACCTTGTATAGAAAAGATAAACTTGGAGTAATAGGAAGAAATGGTTGCGGTAAAACAACTCTTATAAAAACGTTACTTGGAGAACTTCCTAAACTTGGAGGAAAATATATTTTTTCAAATAACACTAGTATTGGATACTTTAGTCAAACCTTTGAAAATCTAGATAATAACCTAACAGTTTATGAAGAAATAGATAAAACTTTTCCTAGTATGACTCCAAATGAAATAAGAAACACCCTTGGAGCATTTGAGTTTTCTAATGACGACGTGTTTAAAAAAGTATCCTCTCTTTCTGGGGGTGAAAAAGTAAAACTAAGTCTATGTAAAATTCTAAATAGCAATACCAACATCCTTCTTCTTGATGAACCTACTAACCATCTAGATTTAATAAGCAAAGAAACAATAGAAAAACTACTTACTAACTATGACGGAACAATAATTGTCGTAAGTCATGATAGATACTTAATTAACAGTGTTTGTAATAAAATATTATATATTGATAAAGATAACACAAAACTATATAACTATGGTTATGAAGAATATAAAAATGATATAAAAAGAAAAAACCAAATAGAAACCTCTGATAGTAAAACTAATTTTCACTTTAACACCACTAGCCCTAGTTCTAATAATACCAATAATACCAGTATCAGCATCAAAGATAACGAAAAAGATATTGACACAAAAAATAGAAAAGCAACAAAACCAAAACAACTATATATTCCAAAAGATATAAAAAAAGAAATAACTAAACTAGAAAAAATACTAGATAATCTATACAAAGAAAAAGAAATCCTAGAAAATGAACTTCAAAAAGAAGAAGTCTACACAAACTTTATAAAGTTAAGTGAACTTTCCACAAAACTTGATAACGTAAATAAAGAAATAGACCAAGTTACAACCTCGTGGGATAATCTAACAAATAATTTATAAATATTTTTAAAAAAATAAAAATCACCCTAAAGTGATTAATTCCTAAATATTCTACTACCACACCACATATTAGAGTATGGATAATTGACAAATCTACTAATAACTTTAACTTCATTACTATAAATAGTTTCCCCATCACTCAAAGTAAGCGAAGAAGAGCTAATAAGAAGAAAAAACTTATTAGTCTTTTTTCTTAACTTGAAACTTAACCGTACTACTTCCTGAGGGTAATACATCACTTAAATTAATAGTAAGTGTACCAGTTTCAGCATCATATGTATACTCACTACTACTAGCACTAGCATTATTAATAGTAACACTATCAGTTATAAATGTAACTAAATTAGTATCAATAACATCCGTAACCTTAACCTCATTATATGATGTATCAGTACTATTATTAATAACAATAGTATACTCTAAATTACCATCTGCCCAATTAGTCTTATTAGCACTCTTAAGTATAGTAAGTCCATCAATCATATTAACAACTACATTATTTGATGTAATCGTAGTGGCAATACCATTATAATTACCAACCGCTGTAACAATATTATTTAACTCGTTCATAACAGCCTCCCAAATAATACTTATGTAATATAATAAAATTTATGAAGAAAAATAAAAAAAATATGCTATAATATACCTAAGAGATAACATCAAAAAAGTTATGCACAAAAAGAAAGGACTAGTCATGAAAAGATGTAAATGGTGTAACTTAAATAATCCAAAATATATTAAATATCATGATGAAGAATGGGGAGTATTAAATAAAGATGATAAATACCTCTTTGAAATGCTAATACTAGAATCATTCCAAGCAGGACTATCATGGGAAACTATCCTAAACAAAAGAGAAGCATTTAAAACAGCATACTCTAACTTTGATATAAATAAAATAATAAACTATGATGAAAATAAAATACAAGAACTATTTAACGACAAAACCATAATAAGAAATAAATTAAAAATAAAATCAAGTATAAATAACGCCAAAATATTTAAAACTATCCAAGAAGAATATTCATCATTCTATAACTATCTAATAACATTTACAAATAATAAAATAATATATGAAACAGATAAAACTACATCTAATTTATCAAATGATATATCAAACGACTTACAAAAAAGAGGCATGAAATTCGTAGGCTCTACAATTATCTATTCTTATTTGCAAGCAGTAGGAATAATAAACTCTCATGAAAAAGATTGTTATTTATATAGAGGAGGTGAAAATCATGGATAAAACTAGTGCTATAGATTTTTTAGGAAAAACCGTCGAAGTAAAAATAGATAGAAAACTAGGTTCATACCATCCAAAACATAATTTTATCTATATGCTAAACTATGGTTATATAGAAAACACCTTAAGTGGAGATGGTGAAGAATTAGATGCCTATTTACTAGGAAGTTATGAACCGACAGACAAAGTAACAGGTAAAGTAATAGCCATAATAAAAAGAACTAATGATGACGATTATAAACTAGTAGTAGCAGTAGACAATAAAGACTATACTAATGACCAAATACGAGCCTTAACAGACTTTCAAGAAAAATATTTTACATCCGTAATAATAAGAGATAACACCCCAAAAATCCATAACATGAAACTACAAAACGAATATTATAATTATATTCTAAAAGGTACTAAGAAAATAGAATTAAGACTATATGACGAAAAAAGAAGTAAAATATCACTAAACGATATAATTATCTTTACTAATGAACTAACAAAAGAATCATTTAAAACCAAAGTTCAAGCCATATATCTATATAATAACTTTGCTAATCTAATTAATGACTTTGATATATCCTTACTTTCTAGTAGTACAAAAACTAAAGAAGAACTACTAACTACCTTAAATGCTTTTTATACAAGCGCTGACCAAGAAAAATATGGTGTAGTAGGAATTAAAATAGAATTAATAAAATAAATTTAAATATAAGGAGAATTTTATGAAAAAAATATTTATAACAATAATAACTCTAATATTACTAACAGGATGTTCTAACGAAAATAAATCTAATGACAAAGTATCTCTTTCTCTTTTAGAAGAAGTAAACGATAAAATAATAACATACTTTAGTACAAACGATGTATCTACCTATGATAACTATGTATTTAATTATGTAGATGAAGAAAATAATACCGTAGTAGTAGGACTTTTAAATAACACTAAAGAAGAACAAGATAAATTTAAATCACTAATAGTAGACTCAAAATATATAATATTTGTCCAAAGTGAAAAACTAAAAAATGAACCTCTAATTCCCGAAGAAGAATCTATTACTAAAGTATATAATGTCTTAAATATAGCAAAGAGTAATGATGAAAATTATTTATACCTTACCCTACGTGAATTTCAAGGCGAAGAAGTACAAACGGTAAAAGTATTAAAAGAATTATGTAAAGATATCGAAGTAAACAAGAACTATAAATTTACCCTAAAACCAAATAGTAAAATAGGAAACAATATAATATCTATATTTAATAATAGTACTATTTTAAAAGTTGAAGAAACAGATATTCAAGGACTAGAATAAAATTACTTGCCACGATTAGTAGCATATATGTAAACAAATATTACTGTAAAACCAACTTATTATTTGCTATTATAAGTCTTGAAAGGAAGATGTAATAAAGTCATTAGGTCAAAAACTAAAAGAAATAAGAAGAAGATTTGGGTTGTCTTGAGGAACAACTTGGAGAAATATTAAATGTTTCAAGACAAGCAATAACTAAGTGGTAAAATGATTTTGGATTACCTGATATAAGTAACTTACAAGAATTATCAAAAGTATTTGATGTTACTGTAGACTACTTACTAGAACAAAAAAACTAAATTTCATAGAATAATTAATAGATGCATTTATATCTCCAGAAATTGGCCTAGTATCTACCACAGATGAACTAGGGGACTTATCACCATACTATCTAGTTAAAAAAGATAATCTAAAATTATTAGTAAACATAAAAAACTATATTCTTGAAGTAATAGAATTACCATCAACTATAAATGACAAAAAGTTTACAAATGGTAAAAATAAATTTATAAATTGTGGAAAACTAAAACTAACAAAATAAAAACAATTTACTGAACTAATAAGTGTTCTTTAGATTGTTTTTATTTAACTTAAATATTTTTATAATCAACAATCATAACCTAAAAGAATTATTTAATTTAGTTTATACAAAATACTATCTATAAAAGCAAAAAAGTGTTATAATTGTAATAGAAAGGAGTAGAATTTTTATTATTAATAATAAGGAGAGTGAATTTATGAAAAAGAAAATATTAATAGGATTATTAACTATAGTAATGTGTTTTATGTTAACAGGTTGTGGAGAACAAAAAACAAAACTAAGTAACTCAATAATGAATATTGATGGTATTTACTTAAATGATGAATACACAAGTGATGATGGATTAAAGCAAGTAGTATTATTTTATACAATAACATCACAAGAAGAGAATTTAGAAATATCTTCATCACATTTTAGTTTGAAGATTAATGAAAACAAATACACTGCGGTTGATAATGCAGAAACGCCTAATTTAACAGAATATTACTATTCTAATATTATAGAAAAAGTATATGTTGGTAACTCATTAAAAGTTGCAGCAATCTATGAAGTACCAGATGGAGATTTAGTAAACGGAAAAGAAATAACCCTTACAGACTTTGATGATTATGCCGAAGATATACTAATGCATACTGATGATATTAAAAAGATGGATAATCTAACAAGTATTAGTTTAGATGTCGATAAAGAATACGCACCAAAAAGACAAGAAGAAGAAAATGAAAAACTAACTGATGCTGATGAAGCAACTACAAGCAAAGTTAAAAATGATATTAATGGTTACTACTTTGAAATACCAGCGTACATTGGAAAAACATACGTAAAATATGAATTAGAGTTTATTGAACCAGATAAATTTACAGTAACATCAACTGTATCAGGTAATAAAATTAGTAATGGTGGAACATATAGAGTAACTAAAGGATATATAGTTTTACGTTATGATACAAGTGATAAAGAATTATATACTCCATATAGATATGAAGATGGAGAAATAGTAATAGATAGTCCATTTTATAGTAATGGCGCAGACAAAATATTCTAAAAAGGAAGTAATATAAATTGTAAATAAGTTGCAATTGCTTTTTAACTATTAAGTCAAGAGTAAATCATAAAAATTATTATTATACTTTAAGTTTTTCTTTTATGTTGATTTCAACTAAAAAGTATTGATTTCAAAATCAAAAGATGATAGAATTAAATTGTATTAAATAACTTGTCTTTGAAACTAATACATTAAAATTTATGTTGATAATTTATATTTTTAGACAAGGAAAATATATCTATTCGAGGATGCCTTTGATAAAGGGATCCTCTTTTTTAGGAGGAAATATTATGAATTATGGTTATCAGAATGAATATGATTTTGTTGAATTATTTAATAACAAATATTTATTTGAGTTAAATAGTAACTCACAAGAATTTTTAAAAGACTTGTTTGGTGATGTTATAGATAATAGTGAACCTATAAAATCTTGGAAGAACAAGATGGTTCAAAAAGCAGATATATTTATTAAATATAAAAATCATATCAAGAATATCAGTTTAAAATGTGGCAATAGTAATTCTATGCATCACGAACAAATACAAGAGTTTAAAAGATATTTAGGAAATATAGGAATACCATATAAAATCATTGATAAATAT
>CAKPLY010000002.1 GCA_934167825.1 uncultured Bacilli bacterium | reverse complement strand
ATATGAAAAAGAAAATAATAATTGCAGTAATACTAGGAGTAATAATTTTTGGAGTAAGTGCTTACCTTTTATTAAGATGACAAGCAAGTAAAGAAACAAACAATGAAATTAAAAATTACAGTAAAACTTTAGTGGTGTACTATTCAGCACAGGTACATACTGATAAAATTGCTAAAGAAATAGCTGCTAACCTAAATGTCGATATCTTTGAACTTGTTCTTGAAAATGAATACTCAAGTGATGATTTGAACTACAATAACAAAAACTTTCGTTTTAACAAAAGAATATAAAGACGAAACATAAAGAGATATTAAATTAAAACCCACTACTATTGAAAAAAATGATGAAAGCATTAGACCGGAAATTAAAAATAAAGTAAATAATATCAATGAATACAGCAAGATTATAATTGGTTTCCAACAGTTGGATATACATTAGAAAACGTTGGATGAATCTTGGATGTCTTAATCTAGTAATAAAATTTACCAAAATGATGGTATAATTATATATAGAAGTGCCAGATAAATAGTAATTTATTAATTAGTTAGAAAAATAGTAATTTATGGAGGGAAATATAAATGGGAATATTTAGAAGTATTTATTTAAATTTATCTAGTGAAAAGAAGTTAAGAAAAAAATCAGGTAAAATGTTTAGTAAACTTAAAAAAGTTGGTTTCTATGAAAAAGAAGGCACAAAACACATGAAACTTGCTAATAAATACAATAATTATGTAAATGCTATTGGTAGCAAATGTGCCAACAAATTACCTAAGCGTAAACACGGTTGGTATATTTCTAAAGATGATTAGAGTAAATTTTATTTAATTATAATTTTTACAAATTACAATTTATTAGTGAGATTAGTTTGAAATATAACTAGTCTTTTTATTTTGAATAAGATTTATATTTTTTGTCTAGGGTAGAAAATATTTCCATCTAGGGTAGAAGATATTTCAATCCACGATAGAAGTTTTGTCTAACATAATATAATAAGTTAATATAAAGAATTAATATAACAAGAATATAAATATTTATATTAAAATATATAATATGTGCTATGCTATTAATAGATTGATTTAATCAATTACTTGTTTCTATTTTTTCGCAAATGACCCATGTCATTGCTCCATTTGAATACAACTTACGAACCTATTATGGTGTCGTAAGTTTTTTAATGTCTAAAATCTAACCCTCTGTTAGCTTAGAAGACATATATAGATGTTCTCTTATCACAGGAAGGAGGACATTTTTTAATGCTTAATTTTAAAACATAGAAACACTCGACTATTATTGATATTATTAAATGCTATGATTATAAAGCCAAAAATGGCAAAGTTAAAATTCTCGAGAACACAAACTTAAAGTTTATTGAACCTACTGAATATTTAATATTATCTCCTACAGTACTTACTATTTATGAGTACAAAGTTAATGAAATATCTAACAAGCAATTTTATATAAAAGAACATAATGAAAAATATACATTGCAAGAAATATGTAAAATTTTAAAGAAATTGTAATTTCACACTTAACTTTTTGCTTATAAAGTGCCAAACAAGCGAGAGTATAACTTCTTTCAAATAAAAAAAGAAAGGAGATGATTTTGTGAGATGTGGAGTTATGTTAGAATTTCAATTGACGACCAAAAAGATAATGGATATTCTATTGATTCACAACTTAGAATGATTAAAGAATATTGTGAAAAGAAAAACTATGACATTATTGATGTTTATAATGATGCCGGTCATTCAGGAAAAGATTTAATGAGACCAGAAATGCAAAGATTATTAAAAGACATTAAATCAAAGAAAATTGATAAATTAGTTGCTATTAAAGTAGATAGACTTACAAGAAGTAATTATGATGGATTTTGGCTACTTAATTATTTAGAAGAACATGATGTTAAATTAGAACTAATACTTGAACCATTTGATGTAAGTACTGCTAATGGTGAAATGATTTATGGAATGAATTTAGTGTTTGGTCAAAGAGAAAGAAAAGAAATTGGAGCAAGAACAAAAAGAGCTTTGGAAGAAATGGCTATGTAACATATCCATCCTAGTAAAGCACCATATGGATATACAAGAAACAAAGAAACAGATCATTTAGAAATTGAACCTATTGAAACCAAAGTTGTTAAAGAAATATTTGAGTTATATAAAGAAAGACATTCGACAAGAAATATTACTACTATTATAAAAAATAATAATGCATATTTAAAACAAGGCAAATGGAAAGTTGTACCCAAAATAAAATACTAATTATTAAAGAAAAATTAAACTCTTTTCCTTTTCTAAAAAATTTTGTTTTTCTTTTTATGCGCTTTTAAAAAAATAATCTTAAACCTGTGGTATAATTATATAAGAGAGATATTAGATTTATTTTTTAGAATGGAGTGTAAGGTGATAAATATTGTGAAAAAAATCTATATAATAACAGGAGCAACTGGTTTTTTAGGAAATAACATTATAAGAAAATTAGAAAAAAATGCTGATAGCGAAATTAGAGCTTTTGTATTAAATGGCGAATCCATTAAATCGCTAGAAAACTTAAAATGTAAAATATACTATGGTGATGTAACTAAAGAAGAAACTTTATCATCAATTTTTGAAAATATTGATGATAAAGAAGTTTTTGTAATTCATTGTGCCGCAGTAGTATATATAAAAGCAAAATACAATCCACTTGTTTATAATGTTAATGTTAATGGAACAAAAAATATAGTAAATAAAGTAATAGAGTCAAAAGCAAAACTTATCTATATTAATAGCGTTCATGCAATTCCAGAAAAACCTAACAATGAAGTAATAACAGAGACAACTGATTTTGACCCTGATAATGTTAAGGGTTTATATGCAAAAACAAAAGCAGAAGCCGCTAAGTATGTAATTGATGCAGTAAAAAATAAAAATCTTAATGCTTGTATAATTCATCCAACTGGTATTATAGGTCCAAATGATTTTGGCAATAGTCACTTAACGCAATTAGTAAAAGAAATTACAAGTGGCAAATTATTTGCTTGCGTAAAAGGTGGATATGATTTTGTTGATGTAAGAGATGTTGCAGATGGTGTTATTAGTGCATGTGAAAATGGTACTAAAGGTGAATGCTATATCTTATCAAATAGATATATAACAATCAAAAAATTATGTGATTTGATTTGTAATGCACAAGGAAGGGAAAAGATTAAAATTGTATTACCAATAGGTATTGCAAAATTAGTAGCACCTTTATTTGAAGTATATTATAATTTTAAAAAACAAACTCCAATTTTTACTAAGTATTCACTATATACACTATCTTCCAACGCAAATTTTAGTAATGATAAAGCTAAAGAAAAGTTAGGATTTAAAAATAGAAATATAAAAGAAACAATAAAGGATACAGTCGAGTGGATAAATAAAAAATAAATTACAATTTATCAGTAAGATTAGATTAAAATATATCTAATCCTTTTATTTTTAAAAATGCATTTCTTACTTATTACAAACATTTTATACATATTGTAAGAAAATAGAAAATTTATATAAAATAATATAAAGAATTAATATAAGAAGAAAATAAATAATAATTTAAATTAATATAAATATTTATATTAAAATATAGAAAAAACGTTGTACTATTAATAGATTGATTTAACAAATTACTTGTTTCTGTTTTTTTTAATAGCCTGTCACTGCTCCATTAAATTTAGTGCTCACACACCTAAATACTAGTATGTGTGTTTTTATTTTACCATTTACATATTCAAAAAACTTAATAGTAACAATTTTTAAATGTCATATCATACATATATCTTAATCATAGCATTCTGCTAAAACATTATCTATATTATCTATTATAATAAAAAATACCACCAACCTCATAAATTAGTGTGGTATTTTTATATAGCCTTTATTGATAAACTTTTTCTTCAGTTATTGCAACAACATTAATTGCTTGAAGACCTTTTGGAGTTTCAATTAGATCAAATACTACTTTTTGACCCTCAGCTAAACTTTTATAACCTTCTTGCTTAATAGCAGAATAATGAACAAAGATATCTTCTCCTTCTGTATAATCTATAAATCCGTAACCTTTTTCATTGTTGAACCATTTAACATGTCCACTCATTGTATTAATACACCTCCACATTCCTAATTTAATTCTTTACAACATTATTGTATCCTACTTTTATACCATGGCTTATAAAATTTCAATACAATCACAGATAGCAGTTAAATTCACCAATGCTTTTTTCCTTCTGTTATGTCGTACAATAAAATCATACCATAATAAGAATAAAAAAGAGTATTTTGTGTACCTACTTCGTTTTTCATGCTTTTTTCGTAACTTAATTAACTTTTTTAATCTATTACACAAAAAATACTATAACAAATATAGTATCTTTATTTAAAATAATTTAATTTTTATAACACAAAATTTCTATTTTTCAATTTTTATGTTCATTATTTCTAGTATTCTATCTAAATCATTACCATTTTCAAAACAAATTTCTAGTTTCTTGTCCTTAACAATAACCTTAGTATCCAAAATATCTCTAAGTTCTCTTTCTATATAATCATAGTCGCTAACTTTAATCTTTCTATTTATAGGAACTTTCTTTTTAACATCAGTATCTTGTACTTTCTCTTCAAGTTCTCTAACGCTAATATTATTATTAATTATTTTGTCAGCAAATTCTTTTACTTTATAGTCATCATCAATTTTAGATAAAATTTTTGCATGACCCATAGAAATTTTATTTTCAAGTATTTGATTTTGTATTTCTTCAGGTAATCTTAAAAGTCCAAGTGTATTAGTAACATGACTCCTACTCTTACCTATTTTGTCTGCTAAATCTTCTTGTCTAATATGTAAAGTATCAATAATGCCTTTATATGCCCAAGCAAGTTCTATTGGAGTTAAATTCTCTCTTTGTAAGTTTTCCAAAAGTGCTATTTCTCTCATTTGTTCATCTGAAAAATCTTTAATAATCGCAGGTATTGTTGCAAGTCCTGCTATTTTTGATGCCCTAAGTCTTCTTTCTCCTGCAATTAAATCATATCCTTTAATACTTTTTTTAACAATAATAGGCTGAAAAACACCATAATTTTTAATTGACTCAGCAAGTTCATTTAATGCTTCTTCATTAAAACTCTTTCTTGGTTGATATGGATTAGGTCTAATATCAGTAATTGGCAACTCTCTAACGTCATTATCTTTTACATTTTCCATAATATTAGTTTCAAATTGGTCAAAATCCAATACTTCACTACTAAATAGTTGTTCTAAACCTCTACCCAACGCTTTCTTCTTCTGTTCCATTTCTTTCTATAACCTCCTTTGCTAAATTTAGATATGCAAGTGTTCCCCTACTTCTTGGTTCATATTCTATAATTGGTTTACCATGTGATGGAGCTTCTGCAAGTCTAATTAATCTTGGTATAATAGTATTATATACTCTTTCTTTAAAAAATCCCTTAATACTTTCAACTACTTCAAGTCCCAAATTAGTATTTGAAGTAAGCATAGTAAGAAGTACACCTTCTATATCAAGTTTAGGATTTACTTTCTTTTGTGCAAGCATAACAGTATTTATAAGTTGCATAATTCCTTCTAGTGCAAAATATTCACATTGAACAGGAATGAGCACTGAATCTGCTGCCGCCAAAGCATTAGTAGTTAAAATACCCAAAGATGGTGGACAATCTATAATAATATAATCATAATTATCTTTAACCTTACATAATTCTTCTTTTAGTCTTACAACACGATTAAAGTTTTTTCCCTCATCCTTGAATTTTCTTTCTAGTTCAATAAGTTCCATTTCTACTCCTGCTAAATTTAAATATGCTGGAAGTAAACTCAAATTCTTACTTTTAGTCTTAATAATAGCATCCTCTATTGAACTTTTCATAACTAATACTTCATATACACTACTTTCTATATCACCCTTGTCTATCCCTACTCCTGTTGTTGCATTTCCTTGAGGGTCCAAATCAACAAGCAAAACCTTTTTTTTAAGAACTCCTAAAGAAGCAGATAAATTAATACTTGTGGTAGTTTTTCCAACGCCACCTTTTTGATTTACTACTGCAATAATTTTTCCCACTAAATTCACCTTCTACTCCTTATAACTATTTTAACAAACTTTATCAAAAAAATAAAGTCTAAATAACAAATTTTTATATATATTAACATATCAACCTAAAAAAAGAAATTAAACCGTCAAATAATTAAATTAATTGAAAATACCCATAAATATGTTATAATAATATACAAAAGAAGGTGAATTATGCTTAATATAGATTTTAATAAATTAAATATTTCTGGTCCCATCGTTTTAGGAATATCTGGAGGTGCAGACTCCATGGCACTTTTACATTACGTGTTAAATAATTATAACGATAAAATAATCGTAGTAAATATAAATCATAACGTAAGAAAAGAAAGTGATGTTGAAGAAGAATACATAAGAAATATATGTAAAGAAAAAAATATACCATTTGAGTGTATGAAAATAAAAAAATATACAGAAAATAATTTTGAAAAGGAAGCAAGAGACAAAAGATATGCCTTCTATGAACAAACATTAAAAAAATATAACAGTAACTATCTATTTCTTGCACATCATGCCGATGACCTAATAGAAACAATATTAATGAAAATAATAAGAGGTTCTAACATAAATGGATATATAGGTATGAAAAAAATAACTAAACAAAATAATTACTATATAATAAGACCTTTTCTAGATTACACAAAAGATGAACTATTAAACTATAATAAGAATAATAATGTTGTGTTTTTCGAAGATTACACCAATAAAGATGATACATACACAAGAAATAGAATAAGACTACATATATTACCCCTTTTAAAAAAAGAAGATAAAAATGTACACAAAAAATTCATAAGATATTCTAATACACTCGAAGAATATAATAATTATGCAAACTATGAAATAGAAAAAAATATGAAAGAAATATATAAAAATAACAAACTAGATTTAAATAAATTTAACACACTACACCCATTTCTAAAAAAACATATTCTCTATCACATAATAAATGATATATATAATAACAAAACAAATACAATTAAAGAAGAAAATATAAAAGGGATTCTAAATATAATTAACAACAAAAAACCTAATTGTAAAATAAATTTAAAAAACAATTTAACTGTAACAAAAGAATACAATATTTTAACATTTAATACAAATAAAAAAGAAGAACCATATAACATAGAATTCAAAAATCACTTTGAAAGAAACAATTATATCATTAAAATAATAGACAAAAGCGACACAGATGGAAACGATATATGTAGATTAAATACAAATGAAGTAACATTTCCATTATATATAAGAAACAAAAAAGACAAAGATAAAATTGAAGTACTAGGATTAAATGGTACTAAAAAAGTAAAAGATATATTTATAAATAATAAAATACCAATATCAAAAAGAAATGACTATCCATTACTAGTAGATTCTAAAAACAACATTTTATGGATACCAAATATAAAAAAATCAAAATTTAATAAGAAAAAAGATGAAAAGTATGATATAATACTTAAGTACTATGAAAAGGAGGAATAACGATGAATAAAACAACTAAAAAGAATTTATTTCCATATGTATTTTTATTAGTAATAATAATATCATGTTTAATCTTCTTTAATACATTTAATACAAAAATAAATGAATTAACAGTAGATGAATTTAATAATGATTTAAATAATGGAAAAATAACAGAATTAACAATAGTACCAAGAATAAGAACAAATACCTATGAACTTACTGGTAAGTTAAAAGGATATGCAGAAAATGAATCATTCATTTTATATTTACCAATATCTGAATCATTTATTTCAAATATCGTTGAAGCAGAAAAAACAAATGATTTTAAATTAGAAATACAAAATGATCCATCTGCATCAGAATGGTTAACAATAGCAGTAGAAGTAATACCAATGCTACTTTTAGTAGGAGCAGTATTTTGGATATTTACAAGACAAATTGGTGGAAACAATAAATCTATGGATTTTGGTAGAAGTCGTGCAAAATTAATGGAAGACAACAAAAAAACAACATTCAAAGATGTAGCAGGATTAACCGAAGAAAAAGAAGAAGTGCAAGAACTTATAGATTTTCTTAAAAATCCAAAAAAATTTCAAAGTATGGGAGCAAGAATTCCAAAAGGAATACTTCTTGTAGGACCTCCAGGAACAGGTAAAACATTACTAGCAAGAGCAGTAGCTGGAGAAGCAAATGTACCATTTTACTACATAAGCGGATCTGACTTTGTAGAATTATTTGTAGGTATTGGAGCATCTCGTGTAAGAGATATGTTTAAACAAGCTAAGATGAATGCACCATGTTTAATATTTATTGATGAAATAGATGCCGTTGGTAGACAAAGAGGAACAGGACTTGGTGGTGGACATGATGAAAGAGAACAAACACTAAATCAATTACTTACAGAAATGGATGGATTCGGTGCAAACGAAGGAATAATAATAATTGCAGCAACAAATAGGCCTGATGTTTTAGATCCTGCTTTATTAAGACCAGGAAGATTTGACAGACAAGTAACAGTAGCACTTCCAGATAAAAATGCTAGAATAGAAATATTAAAAGTACACGCAAAAAACAAAGTACTTGATGAAAGTATAACACTAGAATATCTAGCAAAAAGAACTCCAGGATTTTCTGGTGCAGATCTAGAAAATTTACTTAACGAAGCAGCACTTTTAGCAGTAAGAAGAAATAAGAAAAAAATTACAATGGAAGAAATAGATGAAGCAACAGACAGAGTCCTAATGGGACCAGCAAAAGTAACTAAAAAATATACAGACAAAGAAAAGAAATTAGTTGCATACCATGAAGCAGGACACGCAGTATTAGGTTTAAAATTAGATGGTGCTAATGATGTTCAAAAAATTACAATAATACCAAGAGGAAATGCTGGTGGATATACAATGATGACACCAAAAGAAGAAGCATTTAATTACACAAAAAAAGAATTACTAGAATCAATTTGTGGACTTCTTGGAGGACGTGTAGCAGAAGAAATAACATTTAATGAAATAACAACAGGTGCACATGATGACTTTAAAAAAGCAACCAAAATTGCAAGAAGTATGGTAACAGAATACGGTATGAGTAACTTAGGACCAATGATGCTTGAAGAACCATCCGCAAATACCTTCTTAGGAAGAGATTATACAAAAAATAGAAACATATCTGATACAGTTGCACATGAAATAGATGAAGAAATGCGTAGTATAATAAATTCTTGTTATGAAAAAACTAAAAAAATTATTAATGAAAACAAAGACTTATTAAAACTAATCGCAGAAACTTTACTTGAAGAAGAAACAATAACAAAAGAACAAATAGATTATCTAGTAGAACACAAACATTTACCTAAAGATGAAACTAAAGAAACTCTAGATAACACTAAAGAGCAACCAAAAGAAAAGAAAACAAAAAAGAAAGACGAAAAAAAGAACTAAAAATCTAGTTCTTTTTATTCATCCTCATCATCAGGAAGTCTAATAATTAATTCCCCATCTTTTGAATATAAATACTTTTCTCTTGCATAACGAGCAATATATGTAGGATCTTTTAATTTTTGTATATCAGCTTCTAAAACTTTCTTCTCTTCATCTAATTTAACTAACTCATCATTAAGAGAATCCATTTCATTATTCATTCCCTGTATTTGTTTTATATTATAAAAGAATTTATAACTTAGTAATGATGCAATACTTCCAAAAAAAACAAATGCTAAAAATAGTCTAATTTTTCTTTTAAATTTAACCCTTTTTTTAACAACTTTCTTTGCCATATCAATCACCTACCTTATACTACATACATTATATCACGGTAGATGTTTTTTTACAAATATTTTCTTAATAATTAGTTTACATAATATATATCCAAAAGTAAACAAAACAAAGAAATATATATGTAAAATACCACTATTTATCATTAAAAGTATAAAAAAATATAAAATTGAAAAGAAAAGAGAAAAGAAAATTGAACTAATTATTCTAACAAAAATTTTTTTATTAAACAAATACTTATACAGCATCAGTAAAAAAAGATAAAATATTACTCCAAAGAAAAAAGAAAACAATAAAGAATATATTTGAACATCTAATTTCATTATTTAAACAACTTATTAATTAATGAACTTTCTTTATCTTTTTTTATATTATCTTCAATATAAGTCATACTATCTATTTTACCCTTAATAGAAACATTACCTTGGTAAGTATCAAGTTTAATTATTTCTAAACTACTTCCTTTTATAACTAAATACCCTAGTGTAGTCTCCATAAAAAACTCCTCATTATCAAAACTTTCAATCTTTTTAACTCCTGTAACTTGTATACTCTTTCTTTCTGAAATTGTTATTCCATGATTAAATGTATTTTCCATTTCTTTTGTCTTGTCCATATACTTGTCCTCCTAAAAAAATATATGCAAAAGATTTTTATTATATACAAAAAAAACTCACTAAGGAGTTTATTTATTATTAACTTGATTATTATATTCTTCCAAAATCGCGTCAGTAAACATTTGACGAGTTTCAGCATTTATTGGATGAGCAACATCTTTATGTTCTTCACCATTTTCTGTAATTACTTTTCTACTTGGCATTGCTATAAATAGACCATTATCTCCTTCAAGAATTCTTATTCCTTTAACAACAAAGCAATCATCTAAAGTTACTGATGCTATACCTTTCATCTTAGAATTTTCTTTTTCTTTTGTGTCAACTTTAACCTTAGTTATTTTCATGTACTTTAACTCTCCTTCTAGAAACAATATTTCTAATATCATTGTATATTAAATTATATTAAAAATCAAGTGTTTTCTCATATTTTACCAAAAAAAATTTGAACTGTATTTGTTAGCACATCACTATAACTAAAACTTTTTACTTCATCAGTATCTAACTTAACAATAAATATGTAATTATAGACCTCTTTTATTGTACCAAAATATTCTTCCCTTTTATTTCTAGAACCATTATATATCACCTTAACTTCTTTATCAATATTTTTTAACACTAACTGCTTAATATTCTTAAGTGTCATAATTCCCCCTTTATCTTGGATAACCAACATACATTGTACCTTTTGTTATAATTCCTCCAATTCCATCACTTTTATATTTAGTACTATTAAGTATTTTTATTAAATCTATATCATTATTTTTATTAGAAAATGCAACCATAGTAGCAACTATCGCAGGATCAAGTGCATGAATATTAACTTTTTTAGGACTTGAAGCAAAATTAGATCCCGATGTAATAAGTTCTTCATAATTAGATTGACATGCACCAGATATAATAATAAGTTTATCTTGCGATTTTTCATACTTTCTTGCTTCTTTTACAGCATTAACAAAACTACTTGTATTCTTATACCCCTGATTTCCTCTTTTCTTTCTAAAATAAGCATCATGACCAGTAAGAACTAATATATCAGGATTATATTTATCTAACAAATCACCAATATTATCTGCAAAATTCTCTTCTTTCATATAAAAACCAAATGCTTTAATCTTATTTTTTTTATAAAATTCCATACACTTATTTAAATAATCCCTATCTCCATCCAAATGCAAAATTTTGCCAGGTAAATAAAAATATTCATTTCTATCTAAAGTTCTATATTCATTAATATCAGGTTCAAAATCATTAGTAACATCACCATTTACTAAATTTAAATCTTCTTCTTTAGCATCAGCATATAGTCTAACAAAATAACCTTGTAATATATAATTATCTTCTACTATATCAACAATCTTGAATATAATATCATTATTATATGACTTTCTAGTAACTAAATTCCCTATTCTATACACAATATCACCAATACAATATATGTAATAAAAAAAGAAAAAGAACTATTTATCTAGTTCATTTGCTATATCAACAAAAACATCGATATTAATATTCTCAGCACGACAAGTTATATTAAGTTTATGTTTTTCTAATATACTTTCTATTTTCTTCAAATCATAACCCTTTAAATTATTCTTTAAATTTTTTCTTTTATACTTAAAACTATCTTTTAAAATCCTATTTAGTAATTTAATATTATTAACTTTGTTATCTCTATCTATTCTATTAAGTGATATAACCATACTATCTACTTTTGGAGATGGAGTAAAACATTTTCTTGATACCAAAAACTCTTTTTTAATATCATAAAAATAATTTAAATATGCACTAATATATCCATAATCTTTACTATTAACTTTAGCACATAATCTATCTGCAACCTCTTTTTGTATCATAATAACAACTTTATCTACATTTAACTCTTCAGTAATCTTACATATTATGGGAGTAGTAATATAATAAGGCAAATTAGCAACTACATATAACTTCTTATAATCATATTTTTTAACTTCTAAAGAAACATCTTCACAAAGAAAATCATTAAATATAATTTTGTAATTATCATACTTGCATAAGTTATAATCTAATATTTCCTCTAACCTTGTATCTATTTCATATAATATAGAATACTTAGATAATGGTATAATCTTACTAGACAACACACCTGCTCCTGGCCCTATCTCAATAACTAAAGTATCTTTATCTACTCCAGCAACTTTAACAATCTTATCTATTATATTCTGATCATTAATAAAATTCTGCCCTAATGATTTCTTATATTCAAAATTTTCTAACATAATTACACATCCTTAAATATATTAAATAATATTAAACATTAAAAGTCAACAATAAATTAAAAAAATGAGTTATTCACCCACTCTTAATATATCAAAAATAACATTATTTATTTTACCATTTGCTTCCTTTTCGGTAGGATAAAGTAAATCAAAAGTAGTTAAACATCCATTCTTACTACTACAATTAGATATACCAACAGTACTACCTCTATCTAGTACGACTCCCAAAAAAGGTTCCATACCAGGAGCACTAACTCTTACAATAGATTTATAAGGAATAGTTCTATCTGCAGCAAGAATTCTAACTTCTCCATACTCATAATCATCATATGTTATAGTAAAAGCACTTTGAATAACACCATCCACTATATTTGCAATATGATATCCCGAAGAAGTAGAAACTTTATTAGTACGATAATTTCCACATCCATAACAATCAGGTCCATAACCAGTTAAACTGCCAATATAAGTACTAATTGTATCATAATCTAGTATAGATTTTTCCTTTTCACTATAAACAAATTGACTTAACTTATCTAATTTATTACTATTTACTGTATATTTAATATCTTTTTCACAATTAACTTTTATTATTAAAAATAAAGCACCTATTATAATTTGTAAAGAAACTATTAGTATCTTAGGTACTATTTTCTTCATAAAATCCACCTCTATTATTTTATCACTAAAATAATTCTACCATTTTTTTTATTAAATGTCAAATAGGTGAAAAACGTTACTACTAAGTATATTCTTTAACTTATTAATATCTATCTCCCTAATTTGTGCTATTTTTTTTACGACATATATAACATACGCAGGTTCATTTCTTTTTCCCCTATAAGGTTCTGGAGTCAAATAAGGACTATCTGTCTCTACTAATAAGTATGATAAATCAATATCTTTTATTACATCAATGACATTTTTAGCATTATTAAATGTTACTACTCCACCAATAGAAATATATATACCAAGTTTAATAAACTCTCTTGCCATCTCTACACTACCACTATAACAATGAAGAACTCCCCTAACTTTATACTTCTTAACTAAATCATAAGTATCTTGTATCGCGTCTCTTGAATGTATAATTACAGGTATATCATACTTCTTCGCAAGTTCTAATTGTCTAATAAAATGTCTCTTTTGTAATTCCTTATCAGTATCTGGATAATGATAATCAAGTCCAATTTCTCCAATAGCAACTATTTTTTTATTTTGAATTTCTCTTTCTAAAAACTCATAATCACTTTCTTTAACCTCATCTAATTCAGTAGGATGAAACCCAATCGCCCCATAAACATTATCATATTTACTAATAATATCAAGTACATACTTATTATTATAAATATTTGTACCATTATAAATAAGTTTACCAACATCATTATTTTTGGCATTTTCTAATATAGAATCTAAATCATCATAATAATCCAAATCTAAATGACAATGAATATCAGTAATCATATGTACACCTCTTCTTCTATTTAATGCGTAAACTAATTGCCTGTCTTATAAAAAAACATTCCACTATAAATAAATATAAAACATCACCTACAGTAAAATTATTTCTATAAAAATAAATAAATAAACAAACAGTAATTATTACTACAAAAACATATTTATAACAATATATTCTCTTTAGCATTGCTCTTATTCCTTTCTTAAAACAATACTGCAATACCGCTTAAATCAATAATAGCAAATAAAAATAGACTTGTAAATAACAATATCTAATTATGACAAATATTGACATTTATTTTACAGCAAAAAAAGACTTACACCATTAACAATGTAAATCTTTTTATATCTTAAATTACTTTTCTTGTTCAATACGCTTAAATAATATTTCAGGAATATTTAACTTAGTACCACTAATATAACTACCAAATTCACTTATTGAATCATAACTTACCTTATCAGTATTTATTTGTTTAAATATATTTTTTGAAGTATCAGGTAAATAAGGTTGTAATAAAACAGTAATAATTCTAATTGCTTCCACCAAATTATATAAAACTGTACTTAATCTATCCTTCTTTGTATCATCTTTTACTAATACCCAAGGCATTGTATCATCAATATATTTATTACATCTACGGTACCCATCAATTATATTTTCTAAAGAATCCGCAACACGATATTTATTAATATTCTCTTCAACTTTATCTTTAACACTTAATATATCATTTATAAAGTCATTATCAATATCTTCACTAACATTTTTATTCACAACAATACCATCAAAATATTTATTAGACATACCGATAGTTCTATTAACTAAATTTCCTAAAACATTTGCTAAATTAGAATTTATAGTATCAATAAGTAAATCTTCAGTATAACTACCATCTTGCCCAAAAGGAATCTCATGAATCATATAAAATCTAACTGCATCAACACCATACTTATCAACCAAATCATCTGCATAAACAATATTTCCTTTGCTCTTACTCATTTTGTCACTACCAAACAATAACCAAGGATGTCCAAATACCTTTTTAGGAAGTTCAAGTCCTAAAGCATGAAGCATAATAGGCCAATAAATAGTATGAAATCTTAATATATCTTTACCTATTAAATGTATATCACAAGGCCAATATTTTTTAAATTCATCACTAGATTCACCATTAGGATTATAGCCCAAAAAAGTAATATAATTAGATAAAGCATCAATCCAAACATACACAACATGACCTTCATTAAATGAAACAGGAACTCCCCATTTAAAACTAGTTCTAGATACACATAAATCTTGTAATCCAGGTTTAATAAAGTTATTCATTATTTCATTCTTTCTAGATTCAGGTTCAATAAACGAAGGATTATTATTAATATAATCTTCTAACCATTTAGAATATTTACTCATTTTAAAGAAATAAGCTTCCTCACTTGCCTCTTTTACCTCTCTACCACAATCAGGACACTTTCCATCAACAAGCTGACTCTCAGTCCAAAATGATTCACAAGGAGTACAATAAAGCCCAGTATAAGTACCTAAATATATATCTTTTTGTTCATATAATTTCTTAAATATTTCTTGTACTATTTCTTTGTGTTTTGGGTCAGTTGTTCTAACAAATCTATCATAACTTGTATTCATTACATCCCATATTCTTTTAATTTCATCACTTTTCTCATCAACATATTCTTGTGGATTAATTCCTGCTTCCTTTGCTTTTAATTCTATTTTCTCACCATGTTCATCTGTACCAGTTTGAAAATAAACATCATATCCACATAATCTTTTGTATCTTGCAATGACATCTGCTAAAACTATTTCATAAGTATTACCAATATGCGGTTTACTTGATGCATATGCTATCGCTGTACTAATATAAAATTTATCTTTCATTATTATCTTCTCCTTTATTTGTACTACCAAACCCACCTATTCTTTTATCATAGTATTCATTATCTTCATCATCTACTATATAATATTTTTGTATAATTCCTTGAACATATCTATCATTCTTTTTTAAAACAACATCTTCTTGTCCCTCATTCTTAATCTTAACAAATATATGCCCCTCATTACTAATATTATTATAGTAATCACTATCTATAATTCCAACTTGATTACACATCCGTAAATTATACTTAAATCCCAAACTACTGCGTATATACATACCCAAAAATTCGTCATTATTAAGAAGTACTTTAATACCCGTAGGAATTTTAACAACTTGATTAGGCTTAATCACTATATCAAAAGGAATATAAAAATCATATCCAGCCGAATATTTAGTGTTTCTTTTAGGTAGCATAATATCATTATATTCAGTATTATAACCATTAAAATCACTATCAAATTGTCTCCTACTAACAATCTCAAATTTTCTCATAATCTATCACTCCTAAAAAAAATAAGATGAAACCAAAGGACGAATAATCGTGGTACCACCTTATTTTATATAACATTAATTATATCTTAATAGCTATAACGCGCTTATTCGTTTTAATCTTATCCATTAAACAATTCCAAAAACCATCTATAATAAAATTTCATTATCTATTTCCACCAATCATAGACTCTCTATAAACTACTAAATTATTACTCTTTTTCTTCATAATCTTTTCTTTTTATTAGATTATATCACAATTTAATATCATAATCAACCTAAATTATCTTAAATTATAACTTCTTTCATAATCTTTATTAATAAGTTTCTTATTTAAACATTTCTTTGCATTACATAATTTATCAACATTACATGACATATACTCACTTAAAATTTTTTTAAATGTTACAATAAATTCATTTACGTTAGTATCATTATCTAAATACATATTTTTTAATACTTCGTTACTTAACACAAATTCATCAAAATAACCATCCACTAAAAATTTCATAACCCCTTCATTAAAGTTTCTATCATTACTTCTTTTTATTTTCTCATAACTTGCATTACTAAAACTATATTCTACAAAATCTATAATCTTAAATCCATTTCTACCATACATAATATTATATAAAACATCATGAGTTCTAACACCATTTAATGCTAGTTTTTCATTGTCATCAAATACTTTATTAGTACATAAAGATAATTTATCTAAATTAACATATAAAGGATTGATCGAAGAAAGTAATTTACCCATAACATAATTAGTTACATATCCCACAATCTTATCTTCAACAATAATAACATCATTAGCAAAAACATATGTATCATTTATCATATTACTAAATCTCATAAATTCTTCACTTGTATATTCTATATAAAAATCTTCATCATCATCAAAATATTGATAAAAAATCTTATATACATCCTTAGTTTTAAAATTATAATAACATATTCCTTGTGACCCACTACCAATCTCTCTAATATATTCTTTCTTCAAAAACATATCAAAATCATTTTTCTTATTAAATACCATAATCCCCTCCAAAATTGCATATTATTATATATAATAAGTAATAAAAAGTCAAGAAAAACAAAAAAAGAATATAATATCAAATAATTATAATCTTTTAAGTATAACTAATCAATAAAATGTTTACTAAGTATTCTAGATAAAATAACAGCCATCTTTTCTTCACTATCAGTAATAGGTATTTCAGTAGATAAAATAATAACCGCCCCTATTGCATCACCATTATTAACTATTGAACTAAAAGAATAATAACATATCTCATCTTCATTTTCAATAAAACTAACACTCTTCTTTTGTCTCTCTACAAAACTATCTCGTCTTTCTATTGACCTATTTGTAAATTCACTAATAGGTTTTCCCAAATACTTCTTTTTTAAGCTACCACTTATTGCAACTACTTTATCTCTATCAGTGACAATAATATTATGTTTCATAACCTGATTAAAACTCTCTACATAATTCTCTGTAACATTTTCTAACGTCTCTATTTGTGAATATTTCTTAAGTAATATATTATCTCCCTCTAAAAATATTTCTAAATTATCACCACTTTTAATTCTTAAATTTTTTCTTATTTCCTTTGGAATAACAATTCTTCCAAGTTCATCAATTTTTCTAACTACACCTGTTGTTTTCATATAATACCTACCTTTCAATATTATTTTGTTAATTAATGTAAAATTTATTCATTCTAATTGACTATTTAATCTTTTTTATTTATACTTAAAGTGGTGATAAAAATGAAACACGTAGAAAATGCCATAATAGAAATTCCAATGAAAACAAAAAATAAGTTTGAAATTGATGAAAAAACAAAAGATATCAAATTAGATAGAGTCTTATATTCAGCTATGACTTATCCCGCAGAATATGGCTATATAAGAAACACTTTGTCTCCAGACGGTGACCCATTAGATATATTAGTTATATCAAGCGAACAAACATTTCCAGGATGTATTGTCCCATCAAGAATAATTGGATATTTACATATGATAGACAATGGATATGACGATTATAAAATAATATCTGTTGTAGATGTAGATCCAAGAAATCAAGATATAAATGAAATTGATGATTTAAATGAATTTACCTTAAATGAAATAAAAAATTTCTTTGAAAATTACAAAGTATTACAAAACATAAAAGTTGAAGTTCTAAATTATCATAATAAAACAGAAGCTATTGAATTAATAAAGAAATGTAAAGAAGCATACGAAAAAAAGCAAAAAGAAGTTAGCACATTATAACAAATGACTAACTTTTTCTTTTAAATATTATTATCGTCGATTATCTTATTAAATAAATCTATTAAATAAAATACATTATGTTTCTCTAAATTAACAAGATTTAAAATAATATGTATTTTTCCTTCAATAAGTTTCAACTTAAAATTACTAGAAATCTCATATGCAGTATAAAATAGTTTCTCTCCATCTATCCTTTTAGACATATCACTAGACATTTCAAGTTCAATTAATGTATTGGTTTGTTTAATGGTTTTAATTTCCAATCTATCAGCAAGTTTCTCTAACCATTCTTCATACATATATAGTTCCATTTCTTTACTAATCTTACCAAATCTGTCTTCTAATTCACTCTTAACATCAATTAACTTATTAATTCCATCTATCTCATTAATTTTTTTATGTATCTCAATTTTTAAATCATCATCACTTACATAATCATTACTAATATGAGTTTCAACTTCAATAATAGGTTTATTAGAATCATTTTCTTTATCATTAACATAATTACCTTTAAGTTTATCAACAGCTTCTTTTAACATCTTTAAATAAAGATCAATACCAATAGAATCTATATATCCAGATTGTTCACTACCTAAAATATCACCTGCACCACGTATAGATAAATCCCTCATAGCAATCTTAAATCCACTACCAAGTTCAGTAAATTCTTTTATCGTAGATAATCTTTTAACAGCTATATCATTAAGTTCCTTCTTATTATCATACATCAAATATGCATAACCAACCCTATCACTTCTACCTATTCTACCACGAATTTGATATAACTGAGAAAGTCCAAATCTATCAGAATCAAAAATAATTAAAGTATTTACATTTGCAATATCTATTCCAGTTTCTATTATTGTAGTACAAAGTAAAATATCAAACTCATGATTAATAAACTCAAACATTACATCCTCTAACTCAGTTCTACTCATTTGACCGTGTGCGATTTTTATACTAGCCTCAGGAACAAGTTTCTGTAATTCATCGAGCTTATTCTGTATAGTTTCTACTCGGTTATATAGAATAAATATTTGTCCATTCCTAGATAGTTCTTTATATATAGCATCCTTTACTACACTATCATTTTCTGGCAAAACATAAGTTTGAATAGGTAATCTTTCTAATGGTGGAGTTTCAATTAAACTAAGACTTCTAATACCAGACATACTCATCTGCAATGTTCTAGGTATTGGTGTAGCAGATAAAGTAAGAACATCTATATTAGACTTAAATTTCTTAATCTTTTCTTTATGAGTAACTCCAAATCTTTGTTCCTCATCAATAACTAAAAGTCCCAAATTTTTAAATTTAATCGCATCATTTAAAATTCTATGTGTACCAAATAAAATATCTATTTTACCATCATTAACATCTTGAATAATGCACTTTTGTTTTTCATAAGGAACAAATCTATTAAGAAGCGCAATATTTATAGGAAAATTTTTAAATCTACTTAATGCACTCTTATATTGTTGACTAGAAAGTATAGTAGTAGGACATAAATAAGCAACTTGCTTGCCATCATTTACTGCCTTAAACATTGCCCTAAATGCAACTTCAGTCTTACCATATCCTACATCACCACATAAAAGCATATCCATTGGTTTACTTCTTTCCATTTCATTCTTTATAGAGTTAATTGCTTTTAACTGGTCAGTAGTTTCTGTATATTCAAATTCACTATCAAACAAAACTTGGTTCTCATCATCTTCGCTAAATGCAAAACCTTTCATCATTTCTCTTTCTGCACTTACTTTTATTAAATCTCCTGCTATATCGTTTAATCTACTCTTAACCTTATTTTTCTTTTTAGTCCATTCATCAGTATTTAACTTATTAAGTTTCATATTACTTGCTTCTTTACCAACGAATTTACTAATTCTATCAATCTTTTCTACAGGAACATATAATACATCTCCATCTGCATAAATAAGTTTAATATAATCTTTCTTTAACCCATTCTTAGTCAAAGTGACAATTGAATCGTATATCCCTATACCATGCATTTCATGAACAATATAATCACCCTTATTTATATTTGAAATACTAGATAACCTACTAGAAAGTTTAAATTTACTCTTATAATTACTCTTTTTGCTTATCTTAAAAATATCATTATTAGATATAACAACGTAATCATTAAATATATATCCATTACCTATAGAATAATTAATAATATTAACACTATTTAAAACTATATCATTTATATTAGTAACAATTAACTTATCAATATCCATATAATTAACAATATTTTTTAAAGTACTTTGATTATCTATACATAAAATAATAGTCTTCTTCTTTATTAAAAACTTCTCCAATTCTTTCTTAAACAATTCTAAATTACCCTCAAAATTATCTATATTATATGAAACATAATCTTCTTTAAAATCTAACTTTATATCACTTAAAATATTATCTATATTCATTAAATATACTTCATTCTTAACAAATATATCTTTAATATCATACATATAATCTGTTTTTATACTACTCTCATTATTATTATCATACTCAAATATAGTTTCCCTAAGTAACTTATAACTAGTCATAATCTGGTTATAATCATACCAAAAACATATATAATCGTCTAAATATCCACATATATTAGTAATATCATTAGAATAATACTTTAAATATTTTTGTTTTCTTATAACATCATCATTCATATTATCAATTAAAAACTCAGTATAAGGATAAATATTAATATTATTTATCTCTAAATTAGTAAGTTGCGTATCTACATCAAAATATTTTATAGAATCTACAGTATCACCCCAAAATTCTATTCTAATTGGATTTTCATTTCCTATAGGGAAAACATCAATAACATATCCTCTTACTGCATACTTACCTGTCTCAGTAACAATTGTTTCTTTTTCATATCCTATATTATGTAAATCTTCTATTAGTTTATCTCTATTAATATCAATATCTTTACTAATAGATATTATTTTATCTTTCCAAACGTTTTCTTTAGGTAAATATCTTAAATATCCCATTAAGTTTGTAATAACTATATATCTATTATCATTTAACAACTTATTTATAGTATTTATTCTCTCTGTTTTGAATTCAGGGCTAATAGCAATTGCTTCACTAGTAATAAAATCATCCATTGGAAAAAAAAGTACATTCTTTGTATAATTTAAAATTCTATTATATAAATCATTTCCCTCAAAAATAGAATTAACTACAACAATAATATTCTTATTTTGTTTAATAAAATTATTATATATGTATAATGCATTCAATTCCTTAGTTAAACCACTAACACTATAATTGTATTTGTCATTAATTTTAAACATATTATCAAATATATTCATATAACCACCTCGATAACCACCAAAAAGATACTAAATTGTATCTTTACTTATTATTATATTTACACATTAACTGATTTCTATTCATAACATCAAAATCATCTAATAAATTAACTAATTTTTTATAACTCTCATTAAGTATAATTAATTCATTATCATCAAATTTACCTAACACATAATCTTTAGTATCTTTGCCTTTATCTTTAGAGATCCCAATTTTAAGTCTCAAATACTCTTTTGTATTAATAAATTTTTCAATGTCTTTAATACCATTATGTCCACCAGAAGAACTATTGTATACAAATTTAATTTTACCAAGTTCCATGTCTAAATCATCTTGAACAACAAGAATATCATTACTATCAATCTTATAAAAATCCATATATTTTTTCACAGCTTTACCCGATAAATTCATATAAGTAGTAGGCTTAATCATAATAATTTTATCATTACAAGTATTATATTCTGCATACAAAGCATTAAATTTTTCGTTATTAAATAATATTTTTTTGTTAGAACATATATAGTCCAACAAACTATATCCTATATTATGTCTAGTATTTACATATTCATTACCAGGATTACCAAGTCCCACAATTAACTTCATCAAATATTACCTCCTATGATATTCCTTATACACTTCATTTTTCGCAATATTACGCTCCTTAGCAACTCTTTTAATTGCATCCATAACATCCATACCATTTTCAACATATAAAGAAACATTATCTTTTAAACTAACCTCTTCCACTATAACATTTTCATCTTTAAATGGTGAAACAACAATAACAAACTCCCCCTTAATATCATCCAGTGTTGGTAAAAGGTTAGATATCACCCCTCTATATACACTTTCATATTTTTTAGATATCTCCCTAGATAAACTAACTTCTCTATCACCAAATGTTTCATACATTTCTTCCATTGTTCTTTTTATTCTATGTGGTGCTTCATAAAATATCATAGTGTATCTACAAAATTTTAATTTTTCTAACTCTTGCTTTCTTTTACTATCCTTACTGTTCAAGAAACCATAAAAAACAAATGGTGCAGGTTCAATACCAGATACAATTAATGCTGGAACAAAAGCATTTGCACCAGGTAAAGCAACAACATTATATCCAAGACTAGAAACATATTTAACAGTTTTATATCCTGGATCACTAATTATCGGTGTTCCCCTATCAGTTACTATAGCAACACTACTACCATTTTTCAAATATTCCAAAACTTTTTCTTTAGCAGTTTCCTCATTATGTTCATGTAAAGCAATTACTTTTTTCTTTATTTCAAAATGATTAAGTAACAAAAGTGTTACTCTTGTATCTTCACAAAAGATCACATCTACTAATTTTAATATATTAATAGATCTAATTGTCATATCTTCTAAATTACCTATCGGTGTAGGAATTAAATACAAAGTTGAACTATTATCATAACTATTTTGCCACATACTTCTCACTCCTCAAACATTTCTTTAACTTCTAAAGTATAACTACCATCATCATTATGTACATATAATGGTTCCTCAAAAAATAAACATGGTTTTCCATTTTTAATACTTTCTATTAGTAAAACATTGGCATCTCTTCCCTTTTTAGGATAACACAACTTAACTCTTTTGGGTTCAAAATTATACTTTCTTAATAAATCCATTATTTCAACAAATCTATCAGGTCTATGAACCATAGCAAATCTCTTACCATTTTTAAGTAAATAACTAGCATTTTTTACAACATCTTCTAAACTAATTGTAGTTTCATGTCTTGCTTTATTTTTTATTAAATTTTTATTTTGTAAAAGAATATTTTTTGTTTTAAAAAAAGGCGGATTACATGTAACAACGTCAAAACTTTCAAATTCAAATACATTTTTTAAATTTTTAACATCCTCATTAATAATATTAATTCTATTATCAAGACTATTTTCATAAACAGATTTTATTGCCAATTTATATATTTCTTCTTGTAATTCCACTCCAATAATATTTGCTTTTGTTTTATAACTAAGTAACATAGGAACAGGAGCATTACCAGTACAAAAATCAATTATTTTCTTATCGCTTAAATTTATACTAACAAAATTGGCAAGCAATACAGAGTCCATTGAAAAATTAAACCATTCATCATTTTGATATATATACATATCTTTAAAATTCAATAATCTATTTTTTACTTCCATTTTATTTATCCAATTCTATTTCAATAATTTCATTTAAATCTGTTAAAACCTTGTATGTTCTATTTAATATATCAACCCCAACTACTCTTCCTTCTACATCACCATTTTTAATTCTCTTACCTAACTCAGGTAATCCTTTTTTACACTCAGTATAATTAGAATCCTCATATTTTAAACAACAAAGTAATCTTCCACAAGTACCATTTATTTTTTGAGGACTTAACGATATATTTTGATTTTTTGCCATATTAATAGATACACTATCAAACTCATTTAAAAAAGAACAACAACACATCTTTCTTCCACAAGGACCAAATCCACCAATTTCTTTTGCTTTATCTCTAATTCCAACCTGCCTTAATTCAATTCTTGTTTTAAATATAGAACCTAAATCTTTTGCTAATTGTCTAAAATCAATTCTTTCATCTGCAATAAATCTAAAAATCAATTGACTACGGTCAAAAGTATAATTAGCATCCATAACAGTCATATTCATTTTATTCTTTAATACTAATTCCCTACATTTTTCTAAAGCATATTTTGCATCCTTGATATTATTAAGATGTTGTAAATAATCCCTCTTATTAGATTTCCTAATTATTTTTTTTATATTTTTATCATTATAATTATCATTAACACTAACAATAGTACCAAATTGCAATCCCTTCTCAGTTTCAACAATAACAGTATAATTCTCTTTTAATGGAATATCACCACCATCAAAATAATATTTTTTTCCTTTATCATTAAACTTAACACCAACTATCATTTTAAGAGCAACTCCTTTCAAATTGTATTATTAAATAATCTAAAACTAAATTTATATTTACATTTGATAATAACATTTTTTTCACATCAAGTAAAGTTTCTAAACGTAAAATTATCTTATCAACATTCATATAAGAAAATTTATTTATCAAATAATCATATTCATTAAATATATAAGCTTGTCCACTTACCTTAAATCTTAATAAGTCATAATAAAAATTAATCATAATATCAATAGCAAACAAATTATCAATTCTATCTTTAAAAATATCATACATTTTTGTTTTAATATATACAATTGTATAACTCTTATTATTTTCCAAATATTCAATAAAACTTATAGTATTATCAAATAACAACTTATTTTTTTCATTATTAACAAAATCATCAATAGAACTTCCGTTTGTAATTATTGACGCAAAATTTCTAAAACTATTATCTGTGAAAACAATATTTTCTTTTTTTAAAAATAAAACTTGACATCTAGATATTATAGTCTTTAAAACATTATTAATATTATTAGTAACCAAAATGGCAATTATATTAGGTAAAGGTTCTTCTAAAAATTTTAAAATAGAATTAGCCGCTTGTAAATTCATTCTTTCACAATTATTAATTATATATATTCTCCTATCAGACTCAATAGAAGACATACTATACTCTTCTTGTAAATCGCTTAATTGTTCTTTTTTTATAACCAAGCCATCTGGATTAATAATTTTAAGTTCAAGAAAATTACCATCGTCAATTCTTTTACAAATAATATCTTGTTCTTCACTATTTTTATTTAAACAGAAAATTTCCTTAACAAAAGACAAAATAATATCCATAGCATAAGGATTATTATTTACATCAAACAAATAAGCATGTGATAACTTATCGTTATTTATAGCATTTTTTAATAAACTATAAACAACATTTTGACTATCTTTATATTTATCAAGCATATTAATCACTCCTAAATAAAGAATATAATTTTTATTAAAACAAACATAACTAAAATAGGAATACCAAAAATAGTAATAAGTAAAACAGTATAAATATTAATAGGTATATCCATATTAATAGGCATTAAAATATTATTATATCCATACAATAGAAAGAAAGAAAAAATTAATCTCTTTATAATCTTTTTAATAAATTTCATATCATACCTCATAATAAAAGTATGATAAACTTTTATTCTTTATGAAATTAACTTTCTTTCTTCCAAAGACATTTCTAATGTTAAAGAATCTATATATTCCATATCAGTACCAATAGGTATACCTGTAGCAATTTTACTTATTTTAACACTTTTATTACTTAAAATTCTTTTTATATATTGTGTAGTAGTTTCCCCTTCAATACTTGGTTTTAATGCTAAAATAACTTCAGTAATATTTTCATTATCTATTCTATCAATTAAACTTTTTAAATTTATATCTTCAGGATTTATACCATCAAGTGGTGAGATCAAACCATCTAGAACGTGGTATACTCCTTTATAAACTCCTAGTTTTTCAAATGAAATAACATCTTTTGCTTTTTCTACAACAAAAACTATATTTTTATTTCTATTTTCATTAGAACAAATTTTACACAAATCACCATCAGAAACATAATTGCATACACTACATCTTCTTATTTTGTCTCTAACAGCTAATAAAGAGTCAGCAAAAAAAGTTAGTGAATCTTTATCAAAGTTTATAATAGAAAATGCAAGCCTTTCAGCACTCTTTTCTCCAATACCAGGAAGTTTTTTTAAACTATCAATTAAATTTTTAATACTATCAGGATACATATTACATCAATCCAGTTAAACTATTGCCATACTTGCTAAGTTTCTTTTCTTTATCATTTTCCGCTTTCTTTAAAGCATCATTAACTGCAACAAGTACCATGTCTTCTAATAAATCCATTTCATCTTTCTTTATATCTTCATCAGCATTTATTTTTATAGATAAAACTTCTTTTTTTCCATTAACAACAACATTAACAAATGAAGAATTACCTTCATACTTATTATTTTCTAATTCACTTTGAGTTTGTAATAACTCTTTTTGCATTTTTTGCGCTTGTTTCATTAAAGCTTGCATATTCATATTCTATCATCCTCTCTTTTTTATTTCAACCAAATCTTCCCCAACAATATCTATAAGTTCATCAACAGGATTCTTCTTCTCATCAGTTAGATTACTTTTATTATATTCAGCAAAAATATATTTCTTGCCATTTTTAATATTTATAGCATATTGTTTTTTTTCTTTATTCCATCTATCCTCTGTTAATGCAACAATATAGTAATTTTTATTAAATATAGAACTTAATGTTTTTTCTATATTTTCCATTTTTAAGTTAATTTTATTAACAGTAGTTTCATATTTTGAAGTTAAAATTAAGTATTTATCACCAACTGCCACAACAGAACAATCCTTTAATATTCCACAATTTAAAGAATAGTTTTTATCTAACAAATAGTCATTAATTTTAATCCATATTTTTTTCATTTCATTCAATTCATTTTTATTAGCATAAACAAATGTATTGTTAATTCTAATGTTAACTTTATCTTCAATTTCTTTAGTAACCAAACATTTGTTAAAATCAGCATCAACATCACTACTTACCTGTTCTAAATTCTCCTGTTTAAAACTAACGTCGCTATTTTTATTATAATCACCACAATTATGAATGCTATTATATTTAATTAAATCAGCATCATCATTCTTTTTCTTAAAATCTCTATCTATTATTTTTAAAGTACTTATTACAAATAAAATTACTGAATTATTAGAGTTCTTTATATTGTTAATAGTATCATTATATATATATATCATATCATAAATACAACTCTCATCTATAATTGAAGAAAGTTCTACTATTTTTGACTCTTTCTCTTTAATTTCACAGTCAATATTTGCATTTTTCTTTAATAAAATATCCTTAAGAAAAACAATTAATTCTTCAATAAATTTAGAAATACTCTTACCTTTATTATCAATATTCTCTATAAAATTAACAATATTAGATATATCATTATTATAAATATAGTTTATAAAATTATATAAATCAATGTAAGAAACATAACCACCAATCTCATAAACATCATTTAATTTTATGTCAGCACCTTTATAAGCAATTAATTGATCTAACATATTAATGGCATCTCTCATACCACCATCAGATAATCTTGCAATTTCACTTAAGACATCATCATCAATAACCATATTCTCTTTTTCTAATATAGTTTTAAGTCGTAATACAATTTCATCATTTGATATTTTAGAAAACTGAAATTTTTGACATCTCGAAGAAACAGTTAAAGGAACCTTATGTAACTCTGTGGTAGCCAAAATAAATATGACATGCGCAGGTGGTTCTTCCAAAGTTTTTAATAAAGCGTTAAATGCCTGTGTTGTAAGCATATGTACCTCATCAATTATATAAACTTTATATTTGCTATTACTTGGAACTAAGTTAATTTTATCTCTTAATTCTCTAATCTCATCAACACCGTTATTAGATGCAGCATCAATTTCTACAATATCATTATTATTTTTAAAATTCATACAATTAGAACATTTATTACAGCACTCACCATCAACTAAGTTTTCACAATTAACCATTTTTGCAATAATTTTTGCAGTTGTAGTTTTTCCAGTACCACGAGGTCCTGAAAATAAGTAAGCATGTGAAATTCTATTATTAGATATTTCATTTTTAATAACATTTACTACTTTACTTTGACCAACAACATCATCAAAATTTTCGGGTCTATATTTTCTATATAAAGCTAAATAACGCATAAACACCTCCCACATACTACTATTATAGCACAAAAAATCATTTATTTCTCAATTTCTTAAAAAAATTTTGTAATAAATTTAAATAGTACTTTTTTAACGTAAAGTCTTGTAAAATATGGTGTTTATTATCGTACGATTGTTCGCACTTATCTAAAATATAATATACATTTCTAATACGTGTTTCAACAACTAATCCACAACACATCATACACGGTTTTAATGTTACATATAAATCACAATCATCTAGTCTCCAATCACCAATAAAATTGCATGCCTCGCGAATTGCAATAAATTCAGCATGCATTGTAGGATCTTTAGTTTGCTCTTTTTTATTATATCCACAACCAATAATTTTATTATCTTTAACAACTACTGCACCAACAGGAACTTCATTTTCAAAACAGGCTTTTTCAGCAAGTTCAATTGTTTTTTTAAAAAATTCAATATTCATAAATCTACTACTCTTTCCATGTTCCACGTGGAACATAATAATTATAAATAAAAAAAATGCACACATTAAGAGGTTATTAAGGCTGCTAATTTCCATTCCTGACCTGGTTCTAACATTAATGTTGCATATTAATAATACAATATATTTTATAAATAATCAATATTTTATATAAATTTTTATTTCATGTTCCACGTGGAACATGAAATAAAATATATGCACATCTTTTTAAATCGTTATTACAAAACAGTTAAATAAGTATTTTCTAAATCAATACAATATACTCAAACACAGTAATAACTAATATTTAATATATATATACAAAAAAGCAATGATAAATAATATATAATAACAATTTAACGAAAAATATAAGTTATAAATTTGTTAAATAAATTTATTAACAAAATTAAACTTAATTAAAGTATTTTTTCTATGTTCCACGTGGAACATAGAAAAACACCAATAAAAATATATAACAACAGATTTGAGTATATAAAAAAATAATAATAATTGAACACATATTAAATAAATACTAATTAAAAATAATATCATATATATTCATATTCATGTTCCACGTGGAACATGACATAAAAAACATAAAAATATCATTATTAATATATTTAAATAAAAATATTATACACAAAATAATAAGCAACAAACTATAAGAATTATTAAAAATTATAATCTATAAATATTATACTGCTTTAATATTTGTATATAAACATCCATTATTTATGTTCCACGTGGAACATAAATAAAATTTAATAAAATAATACAACAAAAAAATTTTAGTTTAACTTAAAAAAATAATCTAAATATGTACTCTATATTATATAAATAACAATTTTATCAATATAAAAATCATTTTAACATACAAAAGATTTTTATGTCATGTTCCACGTGGAACATATATATATACAAAAAAGTAATAATAAATAATATATAATAACAATTTAATGAAAAATATAAGTTATAAATTTGTTAAATAAATTTATTAACAAAATCAAACTTAACTAAAGTATTTTTTTATGTTCCACGTGGAACATAAAAAATCATCAATACAAAAAATACAACAAAATAATAATAATTAAACATATATTAAATAAATATTAATTAAAAATAATATTATATATATATCTATATTCATGTTCCACGTGGAACATGAATATGACAAATAAAAATTAAATGATGTAATTTTTTCGTAAGTAAGATTCTTAACAGTTACTAATAAAATAATATCAAAACAACGATTTATAAAAAAATAATAATAATTTATTATAAAATAACGCTCTATAATAATGATATTAATATTAATTTAAACAAATAAATATAACTCTTTTTTTTAAATCACTTAAATACATTTAATTAAAATTTATTTTTATGTCATGTTCCACGTGGAACATGACATAAAAAACGCAAAAACATCATTATTAATGTATTCAAATAAAACTATTATACACAAAATAATAAGCAATAAACTATAAGAATTATTAAAAAATATAATCTATAAATATTATACTGCTTTAATATTTGTATATAAACATCCATTGTTTATGTTCCACGTGGAACATTATTTTATAAAAGAAATATTCAATATTGTAATTAATATCAAAAAATACTTCATATAATTTATATAAATATATATTACTTACCTATCATAAATAATAAAATTATTCTATCAACAGATTATGTATTTAAAAATAATACTAATTATATTACGTTTATCAACAGGATAAAATTATATAAATAGATAAGAAACTTTTAAACATTATAAATATAAAACACAAACATAAATTATTATAACATTTTATGTTCCACGTGGAACATAAAATAAATTTACAATTTATTTCTATATTCAAAAAAGTTATCAACATGCAAACAAATGTATGCGTATGTAATTACAAGGGAAAATAAAAATGAAAACGCTTTTTTCACGTTTTCATCAACTTTTTATTAATTTTCTTCCTCTAAATCTTTAAATTCTTCTTCATTTTTGTTAATAATTGCTGTAGAACTTACAAATTGTTCATTTTTCAAATTAATAAGTTTAACTCCTTGTGTAACTCTACTCATCGAAGAAATTTTTTCAATAGATAACCTAATAACAATACCAATATTAGTTATAATCATCAAATCATTAACATCTGTAACAGTTTTTAAAGATACTAAATTACCATTTTTCTCAGTTATATTTAATGTTTTTACACCTTTACCACCACGATTAGTAATTCTATACTCATCGATAGGAGTTTTCTTTCCATATCCCTTTTCAGTAACAACTAAAACATCAATATTTGGAACGGCAATCTCCATACCAACCAAATGTCCATCACCTAAGTTAATACCTCTAACACCAGCTGCAGAACGTCCCATAACTCTAATACAATTTTCATTAAATCTAACAACTCTTCCTTTAGAAGAAGCCATTAAAATGTCGTTTTCTCCAGTAGTTTTCTTAACAGAAACTAACTCATCATCACCTTTTAAAGTAATAAATTTCTTTCCATTAGTTCTAATATTATCAAATTCTGTAATATCAGTACGTTTTATTAAACCACTCTTAGTAGCAAATATTAAATATTTATTATCATCATCTTTTAAAACCTTTAATAAAGATGTTATTTTTTCATCTTTTTCTAAGTTTAGAAGATTAATCACAGGTAAACCTTTAGATTGTCTACTATATTCAGGTATTTCGTAACCTTTTATACGGTATACCTTTCCCTTATTTGTAAACATAAATATATAATCATGCGTAGTAGAATTAATTATATGCTCAACGAAATCCTCTTCATTTGTAGACATACCTTTAATACCCATACCGCCTCTATTTTGCGTTCTATAAGTATCAGCCTTTAATCTCTTGATATATCCCTTATTTGTTAAAGTAATAACTATATCCTCTACTGGAATTAAAGATTCGTCCTCGATATAATCAATAGCAGTCATATCAATAGAAGTTCTTCTTTCATCAGCAAATTTACCTTTTATTTCAAGTAATTCTTCTTTAATTATATTTAAAACCTTTTGACCATCAGCTAGAATTGATTTAAGTTCTTCTATTTCTTTTAATAACATTGCCAATTCAGCCTCAATTTTTTCTCTTTCTAAACCAGTTAATCTACGTAATTTCAATTCTAATATAGCATCTGTTTGTATCTCACTAAATCCAAATCTAGCCATTAATTGCTCTTTTGCAACAATATCACTTTCCGCATTTTTAATAATACTAATTACTTCATCAATATTATCTTGTGCAATTTTATAACCTTCTAATATATGAACTCTCTTTTCGTCTTTATTTAAATCAAATTTAGTTCTTCTAATAATAACTTCTCTTTGATAGTCTATATATTTTGAAATTATATCCTTTAATCCTAATGTTCTTGGAGTACCATTATCTATCATCAAGAAAATAATACCATAACTTATTTGAAAATTAGTATGTTTATATAAATTATTTAAAACTACTTGAGCATTTGCTTCACGTTTAAGAGTTATAGTAATTTTTACACCATCTTTTAAATCAGTATGGTAATCAGATATACCTTCTATAACTTTATCCCTAACTAATTCTGCAACCTTATTTTTAAGTTCCATAGTATTTACACCATAAGGAACTTCAGTAATAATAATTTGACTATGATTATTATGTTCCTCAATAGTTGCCCTACTTCTTATAGTAATTGAACCGCGCCCTGTATCATAAGCTTTTTTAATACCTGAATTTCCTAATATAATCCCACCAGTAGGAAAATCAGGTCCCTTAATGTATCGCATCAAACCTAAAGTATCAATATCAGGATTATCAATATAAGCAACACAACCATCAATTACTTCACCTAAATTATGAGGTGGAATATTTGTTGCCATACCAACAGCAATACCCATTGTACCATTAACTAAGATATTTGGAAATCTACTAGGTAAAACGACAGGTTCATCTAAAGTTTCATCAAAGTTTTTACCCATGTCTACAGTATCTTTTCTTATATCTCTAAGAAGTTCTAAAGATAGTTTTGATAATCTTGACTCGGTATAACGCATTGCAGCAGCGCCGTCTCCCTCAATATTACCAAAATTTCCATGTCCATCAATCAAAATATATCTTTGGTTAAAATCTTGTGCCATTCTTACCATTGCTTCGTAAATTGATGAATCACCATGAGGATGATAATTACCCATAACCTCACCAACTGTTTTTGCAGATTTTCTATGTGGTTTATCTGGTGTGTATCCAGAATTAAACATACTCCACAAAATACGTCTGTGTACAGGCTTTAAACCATCTCTTAAGTCTGGAATAGCACGAGAGGTAATTACGCTCATAGAATAGTCTAAAAATGACCTTTTAACCTCTTCTACAATATTATTTTCTGCTAAGCTATCTCTTTCATGAAAAGAACCACCAAAATTATTTACTTCCTCATCATTTATTTCATTATCTTTAACTAAAGAATCATTTATATCATTACTTATATTATTGTCAGTATTATTTATTTCATTATTTAATTCATTATCCATAGTTGCCTCCTTTAAATATCAAGATTTTCAACAAATCTAGCATTTTCCTCAATAAATAAACGTCTAGGTTCTACTTCATCACCCATTAATTTTTCAAAGATTTTATCTGCTGCAACACAATCATCAACAGTAATTTTTCTTAAAATACGTTTATTTATATCCATAGTTGTTTCATTAAGTTCAGCAGCATCCATTTCACCAAGACCTTTCATTCTCGCAATTTCAGCACGATTTCTAACATTTTCAGGAAGAGATGATAAATAAGCATCTTTTTCTTTTTCATCTAATACATATTTTCTTGTTTTACCATGCATTATTCTAAATAAAGGAGGTTGTGCTGCATATACGTGTCCCGCTTCTACAATCGGCTTAAAAAATCTATAAAATAAAGTTAGTAATAAAACTCTAATATGTGATCCATCAACATCAGCATCGGTCATTATAATTATTTTATGATACCTTAATTTTGATAAATCAAATTCTTCACCAATTCCTGTTCCAAAAGCAGTAATAATAGTTCTTATTTCTTCATTTGATAATGCTTTATCAAGTCTTGCTTTTTCTACATTCAATATTTTACCTCTAAGTGGTAATATTGCTTGTGTCATAGAATCTCTACCTTTTTTAGCAGACCCACCAGCACTGTCTCCCTCGACTATAAATATTTCTGACACTTCAGGATCTTTACTCTTACAATCTGTAAGTTTTCCCCATGTATTAGTAGATACTAAATCACTTTTTCTTGTTATTTCTCTTGCTTTTCTAGCAGCATTTCTTGCTCTACACGCTAATAATGCCTTATTAACAATAATTTTTGCGTCTTCAGGATGTTCTAATAAAAATCTTTCAAATCCTTGTGAAAATACACTATCAGCAAGTTTTCTAACTTCTGAATTACCTAATCTACCTTTTGTTTGTCCTTCAAATTGAGGATTAGGATGTTTACAAGAAATAATCATAGTTAAACCTTCCTTAACATCATCGCCAGTTAAAGAATCATCTTTTTCCTTTAAAATATTATTCTTTCTTGCATAATTATTTATTACACGAGTAAGTGCTCTACGTACACCTTCTTCATGTGTTCCACCATCATGTGTATTAATATTATTAACAAAGGAATAAATATTGTCATTATAACTTGTATTATATTGCATTGCAACTTCAAAGAATACACCTTCTTCTTCACCTGATAAATGTATTATATCATCGTGAATAGGTGTTTTACCATGATTAATAAATTTAACATATTCACTAATTCCGCCTTCATACAAAAATTTTTCTCCAGTTGTATCCTCTTCATCTCTATCATCTCTTAAAGTTATACATAACCCTTTATTTAAAAATGCAAGTTCACGAATTCTTACCTTAAGAGTTTCATAATCATAAATATCAGTATCAAATATCTCAGGATCTGGCTTAAAAGTTACAACAGTACCTGTCCTATTTTCCTCACATTCTCCAATAACTTTAAGTGGTTCAACAGTATGTCCACCATTTTCAAATCTTATATAATATATTTTAGAATTCTTATATACTTTTACTTCAACCCATTTACTAAGAGCATTAACAACGGATGCACCAACACCATGTAATCCTCCACTTACTTTATATCCTCCACCACCAAATTTTCCACCAGCATGAAGTACAGTATAAACTGTCTCTACAGTAGACAATTTAGTTTTAGGGTGTATATCTACTGGAATACCTCTTCCATCATCTTTAACAGTAATAGAGTTATCTTCATTTATAATAACATCAATATTTTTACAATAACCTGCTAATGCTTCATCAATTGAATTATCTACAATCTCCCATACTAAATGATGCAATCCTTTAACATCAGTAGTACCTATATACATTCCAGGTCTTTTTCTTACAGCCTCTAATCCTTCCAAAACTTGTATATCGGAAGCATCATAATGGTTATTACTTTCATTATTCATTCATATCATTCCCTTCATCTTGCATAATAATATTTCCATTTTCAACCATATATATATTTGAATTTTTTAATATTTCATTGCTAACATTGCTTAAATCCGTAGTAGTTATAATTGTTTGATAATCTTTATTTAAGAAATCAATAACATTATTACGTTTTTTAATATCTAATTCACTAAAAATATCATCTAATAAAACAACTGGCTTTGTTTCAAGTACCTCACTAAAGATATTTACTTCACAAAACTTAAGTGCTAAAATAGCACATCTTATTTGTCCTTGAGAACCAAATTGCAATAAATTATTACCTTGAAGTAAAAAACAAAAGTCATCTCTTTGAGGACCTAATAAAGTCATTTTATAAATCAAATCTTTTTTTAAATTCTTACCTAATTTTTCATAAAAATGTTCTATCATTTCACTTTTATCATTATAATAATCAATATTAGAAATAAATTTTAATTTTAAACCATCAAATCCAGTAATATTAAAATAAATATTATCTATTTGTTCATTTATCTTATTTATTAAATTATTTCTATACAAATAAACTTCAACAGCAAGTGTAGCATACTTTCTATTTAAAATATCTAAATAAATATCATCAATTTTATTTCTACTTAAAACTGTTTTTAAATATTCATTTCTTTGCTTTAAAATCTTATTAAATTCACTAAGTATAATCAAATACTTATTATAAAGTTGACTTATTTGAATATTAAGATACTTTCTTCGATAATTAGGTGATTCTTTCAATAGTCTAACATTATCAGGACTAAAAATTACAACATTAAATTTAGAAATATAATTACTTAATTTAATAATTTCAGTATTATCTATTTTTACTTTTTTTTCTTTGTTATTTACTAAAACTTCTAACTTAGTATCTTTTTCTCTATCACTTACAACACCACTAATTTTAGTATATAAAGTATTAAATTTAATTAAATTACAATCTTTAACATTCAAAAATGATTTTGTAAGACTAAGAAAATAAATACTTTCAAGTATGTTTGTTTTACCTTGGGCATTATCTCCTATAAAGATAGTATTTTTTTTATCAAAATTCAATTCTAACTTATCATAATTTCTAAAATTTGTTAAGTTAATTTTTACTAATTCCATTTAAACAGCATTTTTATACCCATTTTTTTCACCTAATTTCAAATAATGTATCCCTATACATAAATTATACCACTTTTTACAAAAAAAAGGAAGAAAAAGAGTAAAATTTCCAAAGAAAATAAGCACTTTCTCATTCCTTAACAAAAACTAAAAACTTATATACTTATATTTTTCTTAAATCTATTTTCTTTTTCTAATCTTAAACAATTATAAATTTGTCTATCTATAATTTCATAAGATGTTGGTGTAAAAAATTCTTTATTGTTTTTAAAACATATTTTAGAACCATATTTATATTTTTCAAATTTTTTTACATTATTATAAATAATCCAAATACAATCTTTATTTTTATAAGATTTAGTAGGAAATAAAATTATATCATTTAAATAATCAATAAATATAGGAACTTTAATATTAGTTTTTAAAACTGACTTACTATATAATATTCTACCACTATAAGTACTTCCATAAAAATAACAACTACCTGATACAATATCAAAAATATTTAAATCAACAATAATTTCTCTATCGTCTTCATACACAAGAGTTTTTGTCTCATCAATATACTTTAACATTAAAGTCATTGAATTAATAATGTATTCATTGGTCATTTTTTTGCCCCCTTTCGAGTGAAATATTAAAACATATATATTTGTCGATCCATGCCGCTTTTTGTCGAAAAACAGCAAAAAAAACAGATTTTAAGCTTAAAATCCATCTTTTCTGATTCTAAAAAATAATTTTAATAAGTTTTTATAGGTAAAACTAATTGTACTAAAGACTCATCACCACTAGATTTAACTACAATAGGGCTACTATCATTATTAAGACATAAAGATACTTCATCTTGATTAAAACTTCTAATAGCTTCAGCCATGTATTTAGAACTAAATGAAATAGATAAATCACTATCATTTTCTACACTGATTTTTTCTTCAACATATCCAATTTCTGGAGAGTTTGAACTGATTTTTAATTCATTTTTAGTTAATTCTAACTTAATAGTATTTTTTTCCCTATCACTAGTAAGTAATGATGCTCTATCAATCATATTATACAAATCATAATATTTACATTTTACTACAGTACTAAATTCTGTTGGTATAATAGAAGAAGTAGCAGGATATGTACCACTAAGTAATCTAGATAAAAACATAATATCATTATAAACAAATAAAATCTTATTATTAAAAATATGCATTTCTAAATTATCATCATCATCTGTTAAAATTTTCGATAATTCCAACAAATTTTTACCTGGTATAACAATATTCACTTCTTCATTTAAGTTAACATCTAAATCAATATGCTTTTTAGACAATCTATAACTATCTGTTGCAATAACTTCTAGACTATTACCAACAATTTTAAAATTAATACCAGTTAAAATAGGTCTAGATTCATTTTGAGAAGTCGCAAAAAAAGTTTGATTAATAATATTCTTAAATAAAGAAGTTTTCATAATAATAGGTTCTTTTGTAACTTCCATATCCAAATTTGGAAATTCATTTGGATTAATACCATTAAGGTTAAATTCTGTATTACTTGTACTAATAAGCATTTTATATCCGTCTAATACTTCAATTGTAATATCTGTATCAGGAAGTTTTCTAACTATTTCAACAATATACTTACCTCCAATTACAATACTACCATATTCAACAACAGAAACTATTTTCTCTTTAGGTATAAAAGACTTAATAGATATATCTGTATCACTAGCATATAAATATAATCCCTTTTCATTTAATTCAAATTTAATTCCAGACAAAATAGGAATTAAATTTCTTGATGATATTGCTTTAGAAGTATGATTTAAATTTTCTAATAGAATATCTCTTTTAATAACAAATTTCATTTTTCTTCCTTCTTTCCATATTTTTTTATTTAATTTATTATTATATATATATTATTATTATTATTATACTGTGGAAACTGTGGAAAACTCACCTAATCCCTTGTAAAATAAGGTTAATTTTTTCCACAGCCCCTGTGGAAAACTCAAAAGTTATCCACAGGTTATCCACAACCTAAATTTATAAATTTTTCTTAAGTTCTGCAATTACAACTGCAAGTTGATCATTATTTTTCAAATCTGTTTCAATTTTTTGATATGCATTTATGACCGTTGAATGATCTCTTCCTCCAAAATACGTTCCGATTTTAGGGTAAGACTCAGTAGTTAACTCTCTACATAAATAAATTGCAATTTGTCTTGGATAATTAACATCCTTACTTCTTTTTTTACCTTTTAAATCATCAATATTTATTTTATAATAATCACATACTACTCTTTGTATCCTATGTATATCATTTTTATAGACACTTTTATCACTTAATTGGTCTTTTAGTGAGTCAATCGCAACATTTAAAGTTACCACTCCATGATTAAACATTGTAGCATATGCAAATACTCTAGTTATTGCACCTTCTAATTGTCTTATATCAGAATCATAATTATTTGCAATATACTCAATAACATCTTTGGGTACATCTTCAGCACTTTCTTGATGTGCAATTTTCCTTTTTATTATACTTATTCTAAGGTCAAAATCAGGTGGTGTAATATTAGCAGTAAGTCCCCAATTAAAACGAGTAAGAAGTCTATTTTCAAGCATTTTTAAATCATCAACGGACCTATCGGATGCAATAATAATTTGTTTATTAGAATTATATAATTCATTAAAAGTATGGAAAAATTCTTCTTGTCCTTTTGTTGCATTTCCTAAAAATTGTATATCATCAATAATTAAAACATCAATATTTCTATACTTATTTTTAAAATCATCAATTTTTTCAACATTATTTTTCCCTTCAGTTCTAACAGCATTAATATAATCATTAACAAAATTATCACTAGAAACATATAAAACTCTTTTATTTGAATTTTTAAGTATATAATTACCAATAGATTGCATCAAGTGAGTTTTTCCAAGTCCACTTTTACTATATAAAAACAAAGGATTATAAGCTTTTCCAGGTTGCTCTGCAACTGCTCTTGCGGCAGTAAAAGCAAATCTATTTGAATCTCCTACAATAAATGTATCAAAAGTATATTCTGGTTTTAAATTTGCTTCATCTAAACTTTGTCTTGGAACTCCTAAAGAAACACTATCATTAACGTCTATTACATTACTAATTTTATTATTATCATTATTGACTTCAGCTTCTTCTTTAAAAACTAAATTAAAATTAGTTCCAGTAATTTCGTTAAATATACTTTCCATTTCTTCTTTATAATTTTCCATTATATGCTTTTTATGTAACCCATAAGGAACAATAATAGTAGCAGTGGAGTCTTCAATACTATATAATCTAGTATCTTTAAACCATGTTGTATATGATAATGAAGAAATTTGTTCTTTCATTTTTTCTAAAAAGTTTTTCCATAACAAATTTGTATCCATAAATATACTCCTCCTAACTACATACATTTATTTTAGCACAAAAAAAGAATTTGTCTATATTAATTAACAAGAAATTAACTAAAATTTTTATTCTCCATTTTTACATAACAAATTAGTTATAAAAAGGCACTTATCCACAGCAACCTGTGGAAAACTTTTATTATTTAACCCTTATTTTCCAAGGATTTGTTATAGTTATCCACAGTTTCCACAGTTTACTAACCTGTGGAAAAAGTTTTCCACAGAAAGCAAATTTTGTTGATTTTTTGGTGTTACCTGTGGAAAAGTCAATTTTTTCCTTATTTTATAAGTGTTTAACCTGTGGATAAACTGTGGAAAAGTCTGTGGAAAACTCAAAAGTTATCCACAGTCTCTTGTTGATAACCATTTAAAAAAATAAAATAGTAAACTTAATTACTATTCCATTCTATCATCCAATTTTTATAAATAGCAGCATTAGCACTTTGTGGTTCTGGATTAGGAAGTTCCATTTTTACAATCATAGGAATCTTCATCATCGGTCCAAAAGCAACACAAGTACCTGATTGCAAAGACTTTTGTTTTTCAATAACATCTGCACTTATATTAGGAACCATTTTTCTAATATAATCCAAATCAGTAGGATGATTAATCTTAAAAATTAAGAAATTACTACATTGAGATATTACTGTTTCTGATAACTCTGTAGGTCTTTGAGTAATAAGGTCTAAAACTAATCCAAACTTTCTTCCTTCTTTAGCAATTCTCTCAAATATATTATATCCGAGTATTTCATTATCTAAATCTTTTTGAACATATCTATGTGCTTCTTCTAACATTATATGTATAGGCATAGAACCTCTATTTACCATTGATTTAGTAAATCTAAATAAAATTCTAGAATAAACCTTAACAATAGCCTTAGCAAATCTATCATCTATATCCTCAAGTACAAAATTAATTATTTGAGCACGCTTATTATTATTTATAAGTATAATATTAGAAATAAATTGAGCAGTATTACAATAACTTGGATAGCTAAAAAATTTAGCATTAGAACTATTATTAAGAGTATGAAGTTTAACCTTCAAAGCAATTCCTTCAGCATAAGACTTTTCATTAAGTAAAAGTCCTTCACTAATTAATGCAAAGTTAAGTGCAATCTCTAAGTCATCCAAAGTAAAATAAGTTGGCACATAATCTTCATTCCATTTAGTATCATTATCAATAAATTTTTCTATATACTCCACTATTAATATTCTTTCGACAAACTGTCCTTGACTATCAAGTTCAAAACATTTTCTAAATTGTCTTGTATATCCTACCCCAGGTACTTCGTAATCTAAATTAAGTTCAGGAGTATGGCAATCTTCTACAATTGTAAAAATTTGATCTCTCATTCTTGCTGGCATTTGATTAGAATACATTACTGATAATATAGCCTTAGCAATTAAATGATTCTTATATTTATGAGACATTTCATCATTTCTAGCAAAAACAGATACTAAACTTAACATTTTCTCAATAACAGTAAGTTGTGAATACTGTGTTGCATCAAGTAAATTTGCATAATCATCAACATTTAACAACCATAAAGGAAGTTTAATTAAATTATTACCGTTTTCTTCACTTGTAGAATATAGTTTATAATTAAAATTAGGATTATACTTATTTATACTATTAAAAGCATTATCATATTCACTTGTATTATTAAAAATAAAGAAATTACTATTAAAAGGTATTTTATCTTTCATAGTAAATAAATTTTGTACAAGTCTTGCAACACCAAAAGTTTTACCAGAACCAGTATTTCCAAAAATAGCACTATGGTTACTAAACATTCTATCTATATTAATTCTAATAGGATAATTATTATATAAAGGAGATAAACCAAGCATCATCGAATATCTATCATTAACCCCAACAAGTTCATTTAACTCATCTGTATTAATTAATCTAACATTGGAAGTTAAACTAGGTTTTCTAATAATCCCACTATAAAATTTTCCGTCAATAAACTCTCCTAAAAAGCTTATCTTAACAGTATCATCAATAATTTCTTCAATTTCTCCTAGTATCTTTTTATTACGTTCTTCAAATATAGCATTTAAATTAAGTATATCCTCATTAATTCCTTTAGAAATCTTAACAATTGCGTAATTTTTACTAATTGCAGTTATTTCCTTAAACATAACAATCCCTCTATTCTATTAAGATAATTATAACAAAATAATAAAAAAAAATAAAGTAAAAACTCAAAAAAATATTGACATATTAAAATTAAACATATATAATAAAGTAGCATTTAACTTTGGAGGTGTTATATATATGAAAAGAACTTATCAACCAAATAAAAGAAGAAGAGCAAAGAAACATGGATTTTTTGCACGTATCGAAGGTAAGGTTTTAAATAAAAGAAGAGCAAAAAAAAGAAAAAAATTATGTGCTTAAAATAAATCCACAATATGTGGTTTTTTTTGTCTATATATCTTGACTAAAACTATGCTTATATATATAATAAGGATGGAAGTGACTTATGAAAAAGAAAGAAATAATAAAAAAAAGTAATGATTTTACAAAAGTAATAAATAAAAATAATAAGTTAAAAAATAAGTACTATTCCCTATTTTATACTAAAAATGATAAAACACAATATGGAATTTCAATACCAAAGAAAATAGGAAATGCCGTTACTAGAAATAAAAACAAAAGACAAATAAAAAATATTATAGATAATAATAAAAACTATATACAAGATGGTTATAATTATGTTATAATAATAAGAAAAGAGATATTAAATCTTGACTACAAAGAAAAAGAACAAGAATTAATCAACTTATTTAAAAAGATTGGAGAACAAAATGAAAAATAAAAAATTATTAATAATATTAATGAGTGTATTTCTATTAACTGGATGTACAAAAAACTTAAAAAACGAAGACAAACAAATTGTAAAAAACGAAGAAACAGGACAATCTGTAACAGAAAATATAATTTGTAAACCAACAGATGAAAAAATGTTAAAAATCTATGAAGAAAACAATGTTGATATTTCCAAATTACCTGAATGTAAAAATTTTACACCAATAACAACATATGAAGGATTATGGACAAGTTTATTTGTAAAACCATTAGCATGGGTAATTCTAAAAATAGGAGCATTAGTAAATAGTAATGGTCTTGCAATAATAATAACATGTTTATTAATAAGATGTGCATTAATACCAGTAACTAAAAAAACAGCGCTACAATCAGAAATGATGAAAAAAGCACAACCTGAACTAGAAAAATTAGAAAAAAAGTATTCTGGAAAAGATACAACTGAAGATCAACAAAGAAAAGCACAAGAAATGATGATGATATATCAAAAATATAAAATTAATCCAGTATCAGGATGTTTACTTGCAATAATTCAACTACCACTTCTATTTGCTTTTCTAGAAGCAATTAATAGAACGCCAGCAATATTCGAAAATAAATTTCTAGTTTTCCAAATGGGAACAACAGTATTAAAAGGAATAGAATTAGGAAATTATTGGTATATTCTACTTCTAGTATTAATTTTAGGTACAACATACTTCTCATTTAGAAAAACACTTAAAGATCAATCATTATCTGCTCAGGGTGGACAAATGAAATTTACATTATACTTTATGCTTGCATTAATAGCAATTGCATCTTTCTCATTACCAACAGCATTAGGATTGTATTGGATAGCATCAAGTTTATTTACAATAATCCAAAACATCATAGTTGAAAGGAAGAAGTAGTAATGAAAAAATATTTATTTGAAGGAAAAACTCTAGAAGAATTAAAAGAAAAAGCCTTAACAGAACTAAATGTTAATGAAGAAGATTTAATAATATTAAATAGTGAAGTTAAATCTGGACTTTTAAAAAAATCAGCATCCCTTGAAGTAACAACATTAAATGATATACAAAATTACATAAAAGAAACACTAAGTGAAATATTAAAATTAATGCCAATAGATGCAAAATTTGAAATAAGAAGAAGAGATAAAACAATTAATATTAAAATATTTTCAAACAATAATGCAATATTAATAGGAAAAAATGGAAGAACTATTGGAGCACTACAAACAGTAATAAGACAAATGTTATCTAGTGAATTAGATGAAAAAATAAAAGTAATTCTAGATGTAGAAAACTATAAAGAAAAAAGAGTTAAGAACATAGAATATCTTGCCAAAAAAACAGCAAGAGAAGTAGCAAAAACAAAAATAGAAGTAACTATGGATAGCATGAATTCTTATGAAAGAAGAATAGTTCATAGTGTTCTTGCAGATGACAAATATGTATATACTGAAAGCGTTGGAGAAGAACCTAATAGATGTGTAGTAATAAAATTAAAAGAAGAAATTAAATAATTCTTTCTTTTTTTCTTCTAATATGATAAAATATAAACGAAAAAAGGGAGGCATATAATATGGACGATACAATAGTAGCAATATCTACTGCTTTAGGTGTAGGAGCAATTTCAATAATTAGATTAAGTGGTGAAGATAGCATAAATATAGTAAATAAAATATTCAAAGGTAAAAATTTAACAAAAGTGTCATCACATACAATTCATTATGGATACATAGTAGATAAAGATGAAATAATAGATGAAGTATTAGTAAGCATAATGAAAGCACCAAAAACGTATACAAAAGAAAACATTGTAGAAATAAACTGTCATGGTGGAATATCAACAACAAATAAAGTATTAGAATTAACATTAATAAACGGTGCAAGACTTGCTGAACCAGGAGAATTTACCAAAAGAGCATTTTTAAATGGAAGAATTGATTTAGTAGAAGCAGATGGAATAATGAACCTAATATCTTCTAAAACTGAGGCATCTAGGAAAATGTCTATAAACGAACTAAACGGTAAAAATTCATCACTTATAAAGAAATTAAGAAACGATTTAATACAAATTATATCAAATATCGAAGTAAATATAGACTATCCAGAATATGAAGATATCGAAGTATTAACGAATGAAAAAATACTTTCAGAAATAAATAACATAAAAAACAAACTAATTAATATAATTAAAGAATCAAACGATGGAAAAATAATTAATGAAGGAATAAATGTAGGAATAATAGGAAGACCAAACGTAGGAAAAAGTAGTTTATTAAATAGCCTACTAGAAGAAAATAAAGCAATAGTAACAGATATAGAAGGAACAACAAGAGATATCGTAGAAGGAACAATAACTATAAATGGAATAATGCTAAATATAATAGATACTGCAGGAATAAGAAAAACAGATAATATTGTAGAACAAATTGGAGTAGAAAAATCCTATGAAATAATAGACAAAGCAGATTTAATAATATTCCTATTAAACAATAATGAAACGTTTTCTAAAGAAGATATTGAATTATATAACAAAATAAAAAATAAACCACATATCGTAGTACTAAACAAAATAGACTTAGATACAAAAATAGATTTAACAAATATCAATGAAGAAGTAATAAAAGTAAGTCTATTAAATAGAAATGCTACCTTAATTATAAATAAAATAAAAGAATTATTTAACCTAGATAAATTAGTATCAAAAGACTTTACATATTTCTCAAATGCAAGAGATATAGCTTTATTAAAAGAATCATTAAATAACATAAATAATGCTATAACAAACATAGAAAATAATGACCCAATTGATATAGTAGAATTAGAATTAAAAGAGTCATGGGAAAAACTAGGAGAAATAATTGGAGAAACATATACAGATGAACTATTAGATGAATTATTTAGTAGATTTTGTCTAGGTAAATAGAAAAGAAGTGAAAATATGAAATACGAAATAATAGTAGTAGGTGCAGGCCACGCAGGATGTGAAGCAGCCCTTGCAAGTGCAAGATTAGGACATAAAACTCTACTTATAACAGGAAATTATGATAATATTGCTACAATGCCTTGTAATCCCTCAATTGGAGGATCTGCCAAAGGTATAATAGTAAGAGAAATAGATGCCTTAGGTGGTGAAATGGGTATAAATGCAGATAAAACTTTAATTCAAATGAAAATGCTTAATTCGTCAAAAGGACCAGCAGTAAGAAGTCTAAGAGCACAAGCAGATAAAGTAACATATCCTAAAGAAATGGTGCATACACTAGAAAATACAAAGAATCTAGAAATAAAAATTGCCTTAGTAGAAGATTTAATTGTAGAAGATAAAAAAGTAAAAGGTGTAGTTTTAGAAGACACTACAAAAATAGAAAGTGATATTGTAATATTAACTACAGGTACATATTTAAAATCAGATATATTAATAGGAAGTACAAGAACAAGAAGTGGCCCACATGGAGAAAGACCATCTATGCACTTATCAAATAAACTTAAAAGTTATGGTTTTGAAATATTAAGATTAAAAACAGGAACACCTCCAAGAATAAAAAGAGATACCATAGACTTTACCAAAACCAAAATAGAATACGGAGATGAAACACCATATACTTTCTCTCATGATATCAAACCTATTTATGATGTCAATAATCAAGAACCTTGTTATTTAATATACACAACTCCCCTAACCCATAAAATTATATTAGATAATCTAAATAAATCAAGTATGTATGGCGGATTAGATGATATTACAGGAATAGGACCGAGATATTGCCCATCAATTGAAGATAAAATAGTTCGTTTTAAAGATAAAGAAAGACATCAATTATTTTTAGAACCAGAAAGTAAATATTATGATGATATATATATTCAAGGATTTTCTACTAGTATGCCAAAAGACATACAAGAACTAATGGTTCATTCACTACCAGGATTAGAAAACGCTGAAATTTTAAGATACGCTTATGCGATTGAATACGATGCTATCTATCCTACTCAAATAAAACTATCTTTAGAAACAAAGATATTGGAAAATTTATTTACAGCAGGTCAAATAAACGGAACAAGTGGCTATGAAGAAGCAGCAGCACAAGGATTAATCGCGGGTATAAATGCATCATTAAAATTAAGAAATAAAAAGCCTTTAATACTAAAAAGAAACGAAGCATATATCGGGGTACTAATTGATGATTTAGTAACAAAAGGAACAACAGAACCTTATAGGATGTTAACATCTCGTGCAGAATATAGATTGTTATTAAGAGACGATAATGCAGATATAAGACTAAGAGATTATGGCTATAAAGTTGGACTTATCGATGAAGAAAGATACAATAAATTTGTAGAAAAGAAACATCAAATTGAAAAATTAACTAACTATTTAAAAGAAACAAAAATAACTCCAACAAATGAGATAAATGAAAAGTTAGAAACAATCCCTACTCCATTACTAAAAGATGGTATTAAATTATATGACCTATTAAAAAGAAATGAAATAACAATTGATATACTAACAAAATTAGATATCATAAAAATTGACTATCCAAAAGATGTCATTGAACAAGTAGAAATATCAATAAAATATGAAGGATATATAGTAAAAGTAGAAAAAGAAGCAAGTAAAATGCTAAAAAATGAATTAAAACAAATACCATTTGATATAGATTATGATAAAGTACCTAATTTAGCAACAGAAGCAAGACAAAAATTACAAAAAATTAGGCCGACTTCTATAGGACAAGCACTAAGAATAAGTGGTGTAAATCCCTCAGACATATCTATTTTAATGGTATATTTAAGGAAGTATTATAATGAATAAAGAAGAATTTAATAAAGAAGTAATAAAACTAGGAATTACTCTAACACCAACCATGGAAGAACAACTAGAAACATATTATAAAATATTAATCGAAGAAAATAAAAAATATAACTTGACAGGAATTACTATCCTCGAAGATGTATATTTAAAGCATTTTTATGATAGTCTAACACTATATAAAGTTATTAAATTAGATGATGAAAGTATATGCGATATAGGTACAGGAGCGGGTTTTCCTGGATTAGTACTTAAAATAGTCTTTCCAAATCTCAAAGTAACTCTAGTAGAATCAAATAAAAAGAAGTGTAATTTCTTAAACATAGTAAAAGAAAAATTAAATCTAAACAACTTGATAATAATAAATGCTCGTGCAGAAGATTATTCAAAAACTAATAGAGAAATATTTGATATAGTGACATCTCGTGCAGTTGCCCCCATAAAACATTTACTTGAATATTCTATTCCTTTAGTAAAAGTAAATGGTCACTATATAGCAATGAAATCAAATATTGATAACGAAATAACAAATATTGATAATTACTATAAAAAACTATCTATAACAAAAGAAAATGAAATTAAATTCTATCTACCAAAAGAAAACAGTTTAAGAACACTTATAATGTATAAAAAAGAATCTAAAACAAACCCTATATATCCAAGAAGATATAATGAAATAAAAAAGAAAGATATATAATCTTATGTAAAATAACAAACATAAGATTTTTTTCTATCTTTACTATTTATCATATATTTTAAAATATTTACTATTAATTTCTTGAAAAAGAATTAATTTTATAGTATCATATATATAGAATAGAAAAGAGGTTGATTATGAATGAATATATAAATATCAAATATATAAACATAGATAAAATTAAATCAAACTCATATCAACCAAGAGTATATATTGATAAAAAAGACTTAGATAACTTATCATTTTCTATAAAAAAATATGGATTTATAAAACCATTAACACTAAGAAAAGATAATAATGACTATGAACTAATTGATGGTGAAAAAAGGTATAGAGTTGCAAAAAAATTATATATTAAAGATGTACCATCAGTAGTATTAGATTTATCAAAAGAAGATGCAATAATATTGTCATTATTAGAAAATGAAAATTCATTAACTCCCCTAGAAGAAGCAAAAATATATAGTAAATTATTAGATAAAATGACAATAAAAAAATTATCTAGTAAACTAAATACAAATGAAAAAGATATAAAAAACAAACTAGAATTATTAAAACTAACCCCTTTAGTAGAAGACTCCCTATTAAGAAAAAAAATATCTTTAGGACACGCAAAAATTTTAACAAAAGTACCAAAAGAAGAACAATCATTACTTTTAGAAAGAATATTAAAAGAAAGACTAACAGTAAAATCACTTGAAGAAATAGTAAATAAAAAAGAAGTAAGTTTTAATGATTTAATAAAACAAGAAGAAGAACAAGAATCACTAAAAGATAAAGAGTTAGAAAATCAAGATAAAGTAAAATTAAAAGAATTAAATAAAATAGATTTTCTAGAAGAACAAGAAGTAAAAAAGAATAAAAAGGAGAATAAAACTATGGATAATAATAACCAATTTAATTTTAACCAATATAACAATTTATTAAAGGAACAACCTAAACAAGAAATGTATGCAACTAGTGAGCCATCTGCAATTATAGGTAATAAAGTTGTAGAACCCTCACCTTCTGCATTTTTCCCATCATTAGAAGAACAACCACTAAATTTTGAAGTTCCTGTAGAAAATAATACTAATAATATATCTACAACAGTTCCATCAATGTCACAACCCGAAGTAGCACCTCAACAAGAAATGGTACACCAACCACAAGTTTCACCGCTTCCTGAATTTAGTATGCCAACAAGTCCTGTAATGCCTGAACTTACACCACAAGATTCAGTATCACAACCAAATCCAGTTCCAGAATTTAATATTCCACCAGTTCCATCAATGCCACAACCAGAAGTAGTGCCTCAACAAGAAATGGTACAACAACCACAAGTTTCACCACTTCCAGAATATAGTATGCCAACAAGTCCTGTAATGCCTGAACTTACACCACAAGAACCAGCACCACAACCAAATCCAGTTCCAGAATTTAATATTCCACCAGTTCCATCAATGCCACAACCCGAAGTAGCGCCTCAACAAGAAATGGCACAACAGCCACAAGTTTCACCGCTACCAGAGTTTAGTATGCCAACTAGTCCTGTAATGCCAGAACCAACACCACAAGAGCCAGTATCACAACCAAATCCAATTCCAGAATTTAATATACCAACAGGACCAATTAATAACGAACAAAGCATACAACCTGCGGTAAAAGTAGACGTTATACCAGCAGTAAATATGATAAGAAACCTAATACCATTATTAGAAAACAGTGGATACAAAATAACTCTTGAAGAAAAAGACAACGCTAACGACTATGAAATGTCAATTAAAATTTTAAAATAACAAAAATAACTACTAATTTATAACCTACCTAAAAAGTTATAAACTAATAGTTTTTTTATTCCTCATTTTCTAATGTACTAGATATCTCATCCTGTTTAAAAACACTTTCCATATCCTTATTTAAATTATATGTAGGTTCTGTTCCCTTTAAATAATAAAATAACTTACTCTTCTCCGTATTTTGATTAGCAACTTCCCCAGTAATAGGATTAACAAGAACCCCAACAACATTACTAGGAATAGAATACCATTTATTATCCCTATCTTTCAAATAACCTTCCATTGTATCAATCCATATATTTTTATGCACACCACCATACGAACTATCAATATCCCTATTGTCATCAAACCCAGTCCAAATACCCAAAACTACATTTTTGTTATAGCCCATAATCCACATATCAGTATTAGTAGTACCTGTCTTTATAGAATATCTATTAGTAATCTTAGGAAGCAAACTAATAACTGTAGGATAATTATAACTAATAAAATCTTTATCATATGTATAAGTAAGCATCTCATTTAAAATAAATACTAAACTAGGATTTAATATAAGTTCTTCATCATGTTTGTATTTATATATTATATTTCCCTTGCTATCCTCTATTCTATCTATAAAATGCCCCTTAACCTTATATCCCAAATTAGCAAAAGAAGCATACGCGCTAACCATTTCAATCAAGTTAATCTCCTCAGTACCAAGTGCCAAAGATGCTACTGGTTGTATCTCTTCATTTATACCAAGTCTATTAGCCATATTAACTAAACTTTGTTCTCCAAGAAATAAATGTGTTTTAACAGCATAAATATTGTCTGAGTAAGCAATTGCTGCACCCATAGTAATAGGTCCATTAGCATAAGTATCATTATAATTTTTAGGACTATATGTTTTATTATTAGAAAAAGTAAATGTAGTTTGTTCACTAGTAAAAGTTGAAGATGAAGTAAACCCACTTTCTAAAGCAGAATAGTATAAAAGAGGCTTCATCGTAGAACCAACCTGTCTTCTAGAATTTGTTGCTCTATTAAACTGACTAACATTATAATTCTTTCCCCCAATTAATGCAAGAACATCTCCAGTACTAGGTTCAATCATTACCCCAGCACCCTCAATATCCTTATCACTCATATAAGTATTAAAACTTTTTTCTAACTCTTTCTGTGCCAAAATATCCAAAGTAGTATATATCTTTAATCCTCCTGTTTCAATAAGAGAATTAGGTACCTGACTAATACCATTAAGTTCACTAATAACAGCATCTCTATAATATAACAAAGACTTTACTTCATTGTCCTTTTTTTCATTTTCAAAAACCAATTCTGTATTATAGGCCTCATTAAGTTCATCATCACTAATAACACCATTATTCTTCATACAAAGTAAAACAACATATTGTCTCTTCTTTGCCTTATCCATATTTTTAAGAGGATTATTGTTACTTGGAGACTGTGGAATACCTGCAAGCATTGAAGCCTCTGCTAAACTTAAATCATTCGAAGACTTATTAAAATAATATTTACTAGCATTCTCAATACCAAACACACCCCCATAATTTATAGTATTTAAATATCCCTCAAGTATCTCATTCTTACTATAATGTGTCTCCAGTTCAAAAGCCAATAATGCCTCATCAATCTTTCTCTTCCATGTCTTATCAAAATTCAAAAATAAATTTCTTGCATACTGTTGCGTAATTGTAGAAGCACCTTCACTTTTACTTCTTGTTATGATATTATTAACAATAGCCTTACTTATCCTTAAATAATCAAATCCCACATGTTGATAAAAATATTTATCTTCAGTATATATTGTGGCATTAATTAAATTACTACTAATATTATCTAAACTTGCCCATTCATCATTATTATCAAATATTAAATTACCCTTATTATCATATAAATAATAAGACTGTGCTTTATTAATATCCATTTTAGGAGTTAACTTGCAATATACAAATAATCCTACATGGAACAATATAAAAAAACAAATGCTAAGTAACAAGAATATCAAAAGCTTCTTTAAAATCTTCATATATTTCCCACCTTTAAATACCAAAAATAATTTCTATTTGTATTATTTACAAAAAAATATTAAATATAAGTTTTATTTTTCTAGAAAGTGTGATATAATTACTACCGAAATGTTTGGTGGTGAAAAAAATAAAAAAGAAAATACAAGGAAATATAAAAAATATAACAGAAAAAAGTACTAATCCAATAAATGAATATTGTATAATCAATAAAAATAAAATAACATATAATAAAGACAATATCACACACACTATATATATAAAAGATGATACATTACTATTAACTAGAGAAAATGAAATCTTTAAACATGGTATGCTATTTAATAAAGGTAAAACAAAATTATCTTCATACTATTTAAAAGAAAATAACTTATGTTTAGATATACCAATAGAAACAATAGATATGAGTATTATTTATAATAATGAAATACCAGAAAAAATATATATAAAATATAAAGTAAGTGATAATGATAATATTTATGAATATAAAGTTACTATTGGAGGAATTTAATGCGTATAAAAGATAAACTTAAAATAATAATAAAAGATTCTATACAAACATCATTAAATGTATCTATCGAAGATTTTACTATTACAAAAGATATAAATAATTATACATACGAAACAAATGTTGCTATAACTTTAGTAAAAACACTTCATAAGAAACCTGAAGAAATAGCAAACATAATAAAAAACAATATAAAAACAGATATGATAGAAAACATAGAAATATTATATCCTGGCATAATGAAACTAACAATAGATAAACACTTTCTATTACAAGAACTAAAAGAAATAATCGAAGAAAATATAAACTATGGTAAAAACAATATATGTAACAACAAAAAAATAAACCTAAGTATTAAGTTATCAAGTATTATTAATTTATCTAACGAAGACTTTTACAGTATAATATATATAGATAATTTTGCAAGACTATTAAAAAATAGTAACAGTATAGTAACAAAAGAATTATATATAATAGATACACAAAATGAAATAGATAGTATTGCACTTAGTGTTCAAGAAGAATATAAAACACTATGTATAAATAATTATACTAATAGTAATACTCTATCGTATGAAATAGCATCATATATATATAAACTATATAACACTAGAAAACAATATGAAAATATAGAATACTTTAAAAAAGAAAGCACTTCAATAATCATAGATAAATTAAAAAAGCATCTAGATGCCTACAGAATTAACTTTAATAACTACATATGTATAGATAATATAAATAATAATGAAATAATAGATGGTGTACTAAATAAACTAAATAAGACAGGATATACATATTTTGATGAAGATAAACTATATCTAAAAACTACAATATTAAAGGATACTAAAGACAAAGTACTAGTAAATAATGATGGTACATATTCAAATTTCTTAATATTACTTACATATTATATAGATAAATTTAATAAATACTATGATGGAGTAATAGATATATGTTATAATAATGAATATGCTAGTATTATAAGACCTGTATTAAAATTATTAGAGTATGATATAAGTAAATTAGAAATAAGAAGCATAGATATTTTAAATAATATAGATAATAATAAAGAAGATATAAATGAAATAAGATATAATATAACATTAAGTAATACAAGTATAAACAATTATAACTTTATAGAAAACACATATAAAAAAATATATGAAATATTATCTACATATCCAAATAAAATATCTAAAGTAGAAAAATATAATAATATTAATAATGATCTTGCATATGATATCTTAAATAAATTATGTGATTTTAGAGAAGTAGTAAAAACTTCGACATTGAAGTATAAACCATATAATATTGCAAATTATATATATGAATTATCAAGTCTTACTAATGAATATTTACTAAATTATGATATAATAACTGAAGATAATTCATACACATTAGAAAATTTAAATTTACTATTAGCAATTAATATAGTAATAAATAACTCTCTTGATTTAATAGGAATAATACCAAGAGTTTCGTAGGAGGAAAATTATGAAATTAAGTAAAATGACAAAAGAAGAATTAGAATTAATGTCTTATACAAAAATAGCAAAATTATATTTAGAAGAAAATAAGACAACTAAAAATACTGCAGACTTATTTAGAGAAGTATGTAACTTACTAGGATTAAGCGAAGCAGAATATCAAGATAAAATTGCAGATTTTTTTGAATCTCTAACAACATCAAAAGATTTTATCTTGCTTAGTGATGGAAACTGGGATTTAAAACAAAATCATAAGGTAAAAATAGATATGGATGATATCTATGAAGAAAAAGATGATGAAATTGATGAATATGAGTCTCTAGAAGAAATAGAAAATGAAGAAGAAAGAGATGCAGAACCAGATGATTTAGACGATTTAGATGATGACTATGAAGATGATGATTTATCAGATTTAACAATTGTAGATGAAGAAGAACTAGATGAAGAATAGTTCTTTTTTTTAAAACATTACATATACTTTAAACGGGTGAATAATTAATGTCAAAGAAAATTAAAATAGGTATACCACGAGCATTCTTATATTATAGATATTACATATTATGGAAAACATTTTTTGAAAACCTAAATTGTCACATCATACTAAGTAAAGAAACCACTTCATATATAGTGTCCCTTGGAGAATCATATTCAGTAGATGAATCTTGCCTAGCATCTAAAATATATCTTGGGCATGTAGCATCTCTAGTAGATAAATGTGACTATATCTTAATACCAAGAATAGATAACTATGGTAAAGGTAAAAAAGTATGTGTAAAATTTAATGGAACATATGACATAGTAAAAAACTTATTTGATATAAATATACTTGACTATAACATTGATGTAACCAAATTTAAATATGAATTCTTTGGATTTTTAAAAATGGGTTTAAAACTAACAAAAAATATCTTTAAAATAATATATAGTTACATACTTGCAAAAAAGAAAGATAAACAAAATAACTATATAAATCACACTAAAGAACTAAAAAAAATTAACAGTAATAAAATTAAAATATTACTAGTATCTCATCCATACATACTATATGATAAATATTTATCTAACGACATAATAAAATATCTATATGATAATGACATTGAGTTAATATACGCAGATAAATTACTACATAAAATAAGTCTAGAATACGCTAATGATTTATCTAAAGAATTATATTTTCTATATCAAAAAGAATTATTAGGAGCAGTAAATTACTACAAAGAAATATATGACGGTATAATATTTATATCATCCTTTCCATGTGGAATAGATAGTTTAGTAAATGAACTCGCAATAAGAAAGATAAATAAACCAAATCTAAATCTAATAATAGATAATAATAATTCAATGATAGGAATAGAAACAAGATTAGAAAGTTTTATAGATATGCTAAAAGAAAGGAAAAGCAATGAATAAAATATCATTTCCACATATAGGCTCATATTATGTAGTATTTAACTATTTACTAAAAAAATTAACTAAACAAGAAGTTCTAATACCTAAAAAAATAACTAAAGAAACTATAAATCTTGGTAGTAAATATTCACCTACTTATGTTTGTTCACCATTTAAATATAATCTAGGTAATTTCATTGAATCACTAAATAATGGTGCAAATATATTAGTACAATCAGGGGGAGGATGTAGATATGGTTATTATGCTCCACTTCAAGAACAAATCTTAAAAGATCAAGGATATGAGTTTGAATTTGTAAATTTAATGAATAATAATCACTTATCTTTAAAAAAAGTATATAAATTTGCAAAAAAATATAACAATAAAATAAATTATCTAAATTTTATATACTACTTATTTAATGCCTTTCTAATGATTTTATTATTAGATAAATTTGAAAATTACCTTCGTTTAAATATGGCATTTGAAAAAGAAAAAGGCACATTTAAAAAAATACATGCTACATATCTTAAAGAGTTATTAACCCCCTTAAACACATATAAAATCTTAAAAATAAACATTAAATATTATAAAACACTAAAAAATATTGATATAGAAAAACCTAAAAACTATCTAAAAGTAGGTTTAATTGGAGAATTATTCTCTCTAATGGAACCTTATAGTAGTAGTTTTATAGAACAAAAATTAATAGACAAAAAAATATCAGTATATAGAAAAACTTGTCTTACATATCTTTTATTAACTAAGAAGTTTACATTACATAATCATATTAGAAAATGCAAAAAATATATAAAATATCATTTAGGGGCAGATGGTACAGAAAGTGTTTATCTAACAAAAAAACTTTCTAAAGAAAAATATGACGGTATAGTTCATATAAAAAGTTTTGGTTGCACTCCAGAAATAAATGCAATTTCTATTATGAATAAAATATCTAATGACGAAGAAATACCAATAATATATTTTAGTTTTGATGAAGAGTATAACGAAACAGGACTAGATACAAGACTTGAAGCATTCTATGATATGTTAATAAATAAAAAGCATCAACAACATTAGTTAGTGCTTTTTTTCTTTAAATATAAAGATTTATTATTATAAGATACTCTCATATCTTTAGTATTATCTAATATATATTTTTCATAAGAATCACATTTCTTAAAATTATTATAAACAATATTATTAATATCTAATTCATCACTATCTCCATTAAAATAATTGTTAAGTAATATCTTGTTCTTTAATAAAGCATTATTTAATTTCTTTTCAATAACAGCATCATCATAACTATCAAATAATTTACTAACAACATGAAGTGGACTATTAATATCATAGTAATCTTCCTCTAAACTTCTTCTTTCATAAGAAAAATCTACATACGGAAAAAATACACTGTAAATCTTATCTATACCATTATTAAAAATAGTATCTTCTTCCATAACATAACACTTAGATATAACATAACCACATATATCTTTGTCTATACCATCTTTTAATCCCAATATTGCATATTTAACAACTAAATCTTCCCTATTTCCCATAATAATTCACTTCCTTGATAATATATTATATCATAAACATAGAATAAATAACAAAAAAATAAAAAGGAAAATTAAATTTCCTTACTTTAGATATGTATTATTTAACTATAAACTCAATATTTGTTCCATCTGACCAAAAATTAGCATTATATTCAACTGTAATTTTTTGTGCATTAACAGGTACTTCATAGAAAATATAACCAATTGCCTTTTTTCCTTTTCCAATAGTCGCAGATAAATCATTATAATTATCATTACCACAATAGAAAGATTCTACAGCAATACCATCAGCATATGCATTAAAGTTTAAACTACTTACATAAAGTTCATCATTATCATTATTAACGTTTTCTACTTCAAACTTTAACATAACAACCTTCTTACCATCCGCAGGACTTAAAAATTCACTATAATCACGAAAATCTGTATTTACTTCTGTCATTGTAATTTTTTCATATGAATTTTGGAATGATTCATTCACGTTAAAAGAAGTTTTACCATTTATATCCTTATATGAATTTTTTGTACTATCAACAGCATCATTAACAGCATTTGAACAACCATTAACACATCCAACTACACAAAAGAATATAATAGCAACAATTATTAAAATCTTTACCCAAGTAGGCATTCCAAGTTTACCTCCACACTTAGGACATATTTTAGCATTTTTAGCAATTTCTTCGTTACAATGTTTACATTTCTTAGTTTTCATAAGCATTTGCCTCCTTCCAATTATAATTATATCATAAAAACTTCACACAGGCGACATATTTTTTTTATATTTTGTGAAATAATTTAAAAAGAAAGTGAGTGATACACTTTGAATAGTAGATACTCAAAAGAACAATTATCAATTATGGTTAGAAAAAATATAAGAAAATATCGTTTAATGAGAAAATATACACTACAAGAATTAGCAGATTTAACAGGACTTACACATGGGTACGTAAGAGATTTAGAATGCTTATCAATAGATAAAACACCACTATTAGAAACAATTGGTAAATTTGCAGATGCACTTGAAATAGATATAAGACAATTATTTGATGATATTAATTAAAATATATTTATACTTTTATTCAAATATAACATTTATAATAAAATAATTAAATAATCTACCAGACAAAATGGTAGATATTTATTATGCCTATATACCTAAATAAAAAAACAATCAAAAATTACTAATTTTATTATATTTTTTCCCCACATCAATAGACTTTTCCCAAGAAATTTGATACAATATATTTAAGAGTAAGAAGGTGTGAACATGAACTTATTAATATTTATATTATTAATAGTGTTAAGTATATTCTTTATGTATATCTCACTTTATATGTTAGACAAAAAAAATTATAGATATATATATTTAATATATAGTATTTTAGGATATTTAATGTCTTTTAAAATAATAAAACTAGCATCTATAAACTTAAGTGCAAACATAGTAATAGAAACATTATTTCTAACATTAACATATCTAATAATAGAAAAAACTACAAAAGAAGAATTTATAAAAATAGTAAAAAACATCTTTAAATACAACTTATTAGTAGGAGTATTACTGTTATTTGGTTCTTTATATATCCCTGTAGTAACAGATGTAGTATCTATAAATATAAAATATATGATAATAGATAACTATAAAATACTATTAATATACCCTATTCTTTTAGCTATCTTACAACTACTTACATACCTAGTATATAATAGTATTAAAGAACTTAAATTAAATATACAAAATAATATTATTATTTCATCTCTTACAATATTAATGGTAGATTCTGTAATATTTAATCTATTTGCATACCTATTTAAAATTAAATTATCAAATATAATACTACTAATATTATCAAATTATTTAATAAAGATTTTACTAACAACAATATATTCATACATCATATCAAAACAAATAGATAATAAGAAGGTGAAAATATGAACATACTTTTATTATTTATAGAGTTAATTATACTATTTCTAGTAATCTATTATTCATATAAGAAAAACAAATATGAAGGACTATACATGTTATTAATAATACTAACTTTATTAGTAGGCATATTCTCTAATAAAGAAATAATGATATTTAACTTGAATATAAACTATTCTTTCATAATAAGTTCAATAATTATATTAATTACCAAAATATTAATACAAAAAAAAGGACCCGAAGAAATAAAAAACATCTTGTTATTAATTACATTTACCAGTATAATAACATATATATTGCTTGAAACATCCTCTCTATTACAAGTAAGTAATATTAATAAAAAACTAAGTGTAAGTTATAATGAAGTATTTAATTTAAATAGTAGAACATACCTATCAGCAGTAGCGTCATTAATACTAAGTGCATATTTAACATCAGTAGTATATCATAATATTAGAATAATAAAAAATAAAATATGGTTATCAAATACCTTAACATCAATAATATTAGAATTAATAGACTCAACAATATTCTGTTTAATATCTTATCTATTTAAAATTCCATTTATTAACTTAATAGAATTAATAGTAATAAGATACATACTAAAATTAATAATATCACTTTTAGGAACATCACTAATCTACAGTGTTAATGAAATAGATTAAGAAAGGAAGTAAATTATGAGAACAACAAAACAGGATTTAGTAAGTGAAGAATTAAAACCCTTTGTCTGTCAAATATTAAAAGAATCTAGACAAAAGTATAATTATTCATTCGAAGACTTATCAAAAGCCTTAAATCATACAAAAAACAGACAAACATTACATAAATATGAAACAGGAAGCTTAAACATACCATATGATATCTTTTTTGAAATTTGTAGAATTTTTAATGTATCACCTGAATTATTCGAAGAAATTCCCATGAGTAAAAAAGAAAAAGATATGTTTGAGAAAAAATTTATCAAAGAATATATATCTAACTTAAGAAACGACAAAAACTTAACTTCACAAAGTGAAAAGATTATTAATTCATATAAAAACGCCACTTACGAACCAGTAAATACTACTAGTGAATTATCAATAAAACTACTTGATGATTCAATGTCACCAGTATACACTAAGGGAGATAAAATATACTTTAAAAAAGAAAAAGAATATAACAATGGTGATGATATAGTAATTGCCATAAAAAGTGGTATCTTATCAGTACGTAGATTATATCGCTATCCCAAAGGATTAATCCTACAAGCATTAAATCCTAAATATCAAACAATAAACGTAAATATAATTTCAAATGAAATGATACTAGGAAAAGTAACTGCAGTATATAGAGAAATAAAATAAAAATATAGAGAACAATTATCTATCTATATTTTTTTAATACAAAATAGCCATAAAAATCTCTTTACAAATAATATAAGATATGCTAAAATATTAAATCGTTGAAAGGGAGGTAATTATGGAACAATATATAGTTTTATTAATCAAAGAATTTATTACATCAAAAAATATCAAGAATCCAGACATAAAAAGTGAACTATTTATACAAGAATTTACTGAATGGATAAACGAAAGAAAACTAATAAGTAACAATTACATAGCTTTTTTATCTGCATTTGATATACAACTAGCAAATGAACCTAGTACAGTAGAAATAGGAAAAGGTAAATATGATAGTATAACAACTAACAATAGAATGTCTAGAATTACCCCATATTTAGATAAAGAAGAATGCCACAATCTATTAATCAAAGGAAGACTTATAGTACAAGGAGATAGACCATTAGTACTATTTACGCCAACATCACATCCAATAGATTTAACAAGCATTACTGCATTAACATATGTTACTCAAAATCCATATTCTAAAAAAGACATAAGAAACTGGGATGAATTATATAATTACCTACCAAACTCAGTAGTTTTAGGAGTATATGGAAGTACAAGCGACAAAGATATTGAATCAAAAATAAATATGTTACTTGAAATAAAAGATAAAATACATTGTGATATCACTGAAGCGTACGCTACTAAAAACGGAAGTTATTACTATGCAATAGGTAAAAATGGTAAAGTATTAAAAAGAGTAAAATAAAAACACTTCGTTATGAAGTGTTTTCTTATTAGTTTAATGCGTCTTTTAATTTGTTTCCAGCTTTAAATCCAGGAACTACACGAGCAGCAATTTTAACAGTTTCTCCAGTTTGAGGATTTCTTCCCTCTCTTGCCTCTCTCTTTTTAGCAGTGAAAGTACCAAATCCAACTAATGTAACTTTTCCTTCTTTTTTAAGACCGTTAGTGATTCCTTCCACTACTGCGTCTAATGCTCTAGTAGCATCAGCTTTTGTTAAATCAGCATTTTCTGCTATAAATTGTACTAATTCAGCTTTTGTCATTTCTTATTACCTCCATCTAATATCTAAATAATTTATTGTAAGTATCTTATCTATACTTACATATTAAAGATATCATGAAATTACAATAAAATCAAGAGTTTTAAAGTATTTTTCCAAATTAATTTATTATAATTAACATATATGTAATTAAGAATTGTTTAAAAACTATCAATCAAGTCAACTACATCTAAAATACTAATATACTTTCTAGGTATAATAAATTTATTCGAAGAATTAGATAAAGTAATAAATAGAGAATAAGCATCAGTATATTTCTTTTCACAATCAATATATTCTTTATAAAAATTAACCCTATTTGTGTCATTTGGATAATATCTTTCATGTAATGATATGTATAAAAAATTTTTATTATATTTAACATATCTTTTGATAAAAGAATTTAACAAAACTTCTCTATCTTTGCTATTAAAAAATAATCCAGCAGTCTTAAGTTCAATAATCCCCTTAACTACCTTATCTTCATATATAACACTATCCTCAGTATTTTTATCTACAATTAACATATCAAACTCAGTATTTTTATATCTTATATATGCATTACATGAAGATATCTTATTCTTTTTTAATAAACTATTTATCTTATTTATAAAAGAACTAGATGCCAAAACTGCAGATAACTTATTAGAACTATTATAAAATTCATTTTCTTTCTTCATGTTTAAATCATAATTTTCTAAAGTAAGATACCAATAATTATAACTAATACTAAATATACCATCATAATAGTTAGTATATTTATTATATCTATCTATATTAACGCTATCATTACTATTAACATCAAATAATCTATATAAATCATTATAACTTGTAAAATAATCTTTAATATTTATACCTTTTTCATTAAAATATTTATATGAAGAATTATGTACATATACTCCAGTGGGTTTAATATCTATAATATCATTATTTATCTTATCTATTATACCCTTACCTATAATAAGAGTATTACCACCAATTTTAGTATTACTTAAATCAAGCATATTATCATCGTTAATTCTTATAATAACTTCATCATTAACATTATATTTAGTATAATCCTTATAGTTATATGATGCTCTAACTCTTATTTTATCTCTTAAACAAAACTCTCCCCTCTTATCAAAAGTGCAAAAAGTAATAATTCTAACTTCAACATTTAAAAAATTATTACATAAATTATAACTGTTTAAATTATTTTTATTATCTATCTTATCATCAAAAAATTCTAGTGCATATAAATTTTTATATTTAATCATTCTATTCCATCACCAAATCAATTATAACAAATAAATAAAAAAAGTACTACAACATTATTCAAATAAAAATAGAATAAATCTACTTTTACGTGTTGTTATAGTACTTATATAATCTTATAAAACAATAGCAATCATATTATTAGCACCTTTATTTATAACCTTAGTTAATGTTTGCTCTAATTTATATCTAACAGTGTCAGGCATCATAGATAGTTTTGCTTGTATACCTTCTTGAACAATAACATCTAAACTTCTTCCAAAAATTTCGCTCTTCCAAATATCATTATTATTGTCTTTAGTTAAGTGTTCAATTAGTTCTTTACTTTGAAGTTCACTACCAATTATTGGTTCAAAACTACTTTCTACATCAACCTTAATCATATGTATTGAAGGTGCTTTTGCTTTTAATTTAACACCATATCTACTACCTTGTTTAATAACCTCAGGTGTCTCAAGTTTCATATCTTCCAAAGTTGGAGTAGCAATTCCATAACCTGTTTGTTTTACCATTTTAAGTGCCCCTTTAATTTGGTCATATTCATGCTTTGCAACATTAAATTCCTGGAAAATAGAAAGTAAATTTGCTTTCGAAGTAATATCTACCCCAATAATTTCATTAAGCACTTTATTATATAATTCACTAGGAGACTCTAAATTAATTGTAATCTCGCCAGTACCAGTATCTACATTAGATAAATATGCTCTAGATATATATTCATCCTCACTAAAATGGCTAGTAATATTATCTACATCTTTAATCTTATTAACCTCTACAACACATTCCTTAATCTTTTCAATATAGTGCATTTTTAAGTAGTGGTCAGGATTTAATATAGCAACCCATTCTGGCATATTAACCTTAACCTGTACAACAGGAAATTCATATAATGCTTCCTTTAAAATATTATACATATCCCTTTCCTGCATTGCTTCAACATTAATAGGAATAACGGGTACATCATAACTTTCTTTTAACTTTTCACATAACTTTTCAGTCTCTGGTAAATTAGGATGTACACTATTTAATATAACAATATAAGGTTTACCGATACTCTTAAGTTCATTTACAACGGTTTCTTCTGCCTCAACATATTCACTTCTTGGAATATCTCCAATAGTACCATCAGTAGTAACTACAATACCAATAGTAGAGTGGTCTTTAATAACCTTTTCAGTACCTATTTCTGCAGCCTCTACAAAAGGGATAGGGTCAGTATACCATGGAGTCATAACATATCTAGGTCCATTTTCATCCTCGTAACCTTTAGCTGCTTTAATAACATAACCAACACAATCAATCATACGAATATTTGCACTAAAGTCTTCAATTTGAATTTTTGTAGCATTCGCAGGAATAAATTTTGGTTCGGTAGTCATAATAGTTTTTCCACCCGCAGATTGTGGCAATTCATCCTGTGCTCTTCTTCTTTCAACCTCATCAGCAATATTAGGTATAACTAAAGATTCCATAAACTTCTTTATAAAAGTACTCTTACCAGTTCTAACTGCACCAACAACTCCTAAGTAAATATCTCCACCAGTTCTTTCACCAATATTTTTTATAACGTCTTGTTTTTCCATATAAACTCCTCTCTTCTTTATTCATTAAATATTATGTGTCATATATAAAAAAAGAACAAAAAACTAATATTTTTGTATCTTTTAATTATTTACTATAACTATTTTATTGTAAGTATATCTTTTTTATCAATAACTATATAAAAACATTTTTTAACCATTAAAAGATTATTTAGTGCTATAGTTTTCTTTTCTTGTTAAACATTCCTTAATAAAATAATTATATATCTTACTGGTATTATCCATGTCTTCAATATGAAACAAAACTCCTAGTATAAAATGTTCTCTATCAATATATTCTATTTCTTCGATAACATTATCATCACTTACTGCACCAACAACATAAGGACTATCTATGTGACTTAATATATAGTTATGCCTAGATATTACTTTTAGATTATCACCATATAACTTATACAGCAAACTTTTTCTTCTAATATTAATATTATGCATTGTATTATCATGATTCTTAACAATAACTAAATCTTCATCTTTTTCATTATTTGCTTTAAGTCCAATAGCTTGCATTCCCATACATATCCCCAGTAAAGGTTTATTATTATTTAGTGCATATTCTATAACTTGATTATGATAATTATATATATCATATCCTCCAGGAATAATAAATCCATCACACTTAGAAAGTAAATTATTATCTATATACTCATCATTATCATAAACCATCAAAGATATATAATTACATTTATTATATAAATATTTAATATTATCTAAAGAAACAGACTTATATACCTTACCATCGATAACTTGATTACTACTTAAAATACCAATTGTAACATTATCCATCAATATATTTATCAAGATTTTTAGGTACTTTATCTTGAATAATAGTATCTATAATCTTTTGTTCTTTATCTTTAGATACTTCCCTACCTGTTATCTTAGAAATATCTGCAATAACCTCACGTAATACTTTTTCATCCTTCATATTTGTACCTTGAAGTTTATTAGCCAAAGACAAAATAGTCTCCTTATTAACATTAGTTTTTTTCTCTATCTTTTTAAAAAAACCATCACTAAATCCCATATGTACCCCCTAATACAATATATGTAAAAAAATAAAAGTAGTGTTAAAAAATAAAAAACATTTTACATACAAACTGTAAAATTAATTAGTATTTAAACTAAAAAATTAAGTTCTGTGCTATAATTGTGTAGAGAATATAAATATGCATATCATGAATTAATAATAAATAAAAGTGAGGTAAACATGGACGAATATAAGAACTTATTTGAAAAGTATTCTAAACTAGGAATAAATGAAAAAAGAGATGCCTTTAGTGAAGAAATAATGAAAATATCATATATACTTAAAGATTATCTAAATAAGTATAACCAAAATATACTAGAAGAACCATATAATTATTCTAAATATAATGATAAAAATATGACTGAATCATCCTTCTTAGATTTAGAATATAAAGATATATACTACATAAAAACTGAATTAATGTTATTAATAAGTTTAATTGATAAGAAGCATTAGGAGGAACATTATGGAAATAAAAGAATTTACAGAGTATTTAAAAAATAAATATAATTATCCTAATGAATTAATAAGTTTATTACAAAAAGCAATACCTGCATTAATTACTTATTATGGTGAAGATAAGAAAAATATAATATATAACGTTTTAAATGATTGTGAAATACACATTCAACAAGACAAAGAAAATGCCGACGAATATTTAAATAATTATTTTCAAACAAATAAAAAATGGGATATGCCGCTTCTTGCAGGAGCATTTCAACATAATGAATTATATTTAAAAGATAATAAAGTGCAATCTAAGTCCATAATATTTGTAAAAACAGAATATTTACACAAATATAAGCCATTTGATTATAACGATGATAAAAGAGTTTCAAATATTATTCATGAACTATGCCATGCAATTAAAGGATATGGAAGAACAAAGGTAGAAAATGGTAAGGTTGTAAAACAAACAGGATTAATAGTAGATAGCTATAATTATAATGCGGAAAAAAACTGTTTTGAAGAAATAGAATCTCTAAATACTGGTCTAGAAGAAGCATTAAATAGTTATGATGAAGCAGAAGTTATGACAATAATGACAGGAGTTCCCCATGAACTTGGATCGTATGAAGGCATGACACCAATTGCAAGAAAAATAATGAAACATAAAGATTTAGCGAAAGTAATAAGAAAGTGTCAATTTACAGATAGCTTTGAGTGGATAGAATTTTTAGGAAAAGAAAACGCTGAAATATTAGTTAAAAACTTTGAAAGTTGGATAGAAGTTTTGTATTGTTCCCCTAAAGACTTACTAAATAACAGGGAAGCGCTTATGAATAAAATGACAAATGCAATAGAAAACTTATCAACATTTGTTAAAAATTATAATACCCAAAATGAAGTAAATGAATTTAAACAAGCAAGAACGGAAGTAGATAAAAAGAATGTTAAATTAATTGAGCAAGTAGTTATGCATAACAAAGAAACTAAAGAACATGAACAAAAAACAGTAAAAAGCTTATAACTTTAAACAAGAAGTAATGGAGATATCTTATGGAAAATAAAAAAGATAAATATATAAAAAATGAATCACTAAATAATTCAAAGAATATACACTCATATAAAAGATTAGAAGATTTATATAATATACTAAATAAAGATGGTTATATTTGCTTAGGGCATGGTACAGGAAGAAGTGAAAATTCAAATCTAGTTGTAGATTCCATATTTGAAAATGGTTTAAGAACCAAAGATAATTCACTTTATTACACTACCATTGGCTTAGATACATCAAATATTAGTAAATTAAAGGAAAAATTAACTAGCTGGCAACATTTATCATCAAAAAAGATAATCTTAATACGACTTCCTATAGAATATATTAATGAAATTGGTGAAAGTGCAGATTTAGATGGTGAAAAATATGGAGCATTTTTTAATGAGATGCCATCACAAGATGGAAAATTTACATATTATTTGAATCCAAAATTTATTATAGGATGTTATGATGTTGAAAGTGAGCAAGTATTAATTAATGATAGTTTTGAAAAAGAATTAAGTAATGAGACAATCAAAGATTTAAGAGAAAAACTAAAAAAAGCATTAGAAAAGACAAAAGAAAGATTTAAAAGACAAGAAGAAAGTTTAATATTTACAAATAATTCAAATTATAACCAAGATAATTTAGCCTCACAAACTACTGATATGGAGTGGGACATAAATGATTTTGGTGATGATATTGAATGGGAACAAGAAATAGTTAGTCCCAAACAAAAATAACCCTAATAGTTTAATTACTATTAAGGTTTTATTTTTAATATTTTCATTCTATTACAAACATAAAATTTTTAAATACACTTTTTCGTACATATTATGTCTCTTAAAATTTATAAACTTATAATTATAATTTACTAGTTTTCTCCCTTATTCTTAAACTGAATAATAATTGGTGTACCTTCTAAATCAAAGTTTTCTCTAATCTTATTTTCCAAATATCTTTCATAAGAGAAGTGTACAAGACCTTTACTATTTACATTGAAAGTAAACTTAGGAGGCATAGTACCAGATTGGTTTACAAAATATATTTTAAGTCTCTTACCCTTATATGATGGTGGAGCATTTAACATAACAGCATCTCTTATTACATCATTTAATATACTAGTCTTAATTTCTTTTCTCGAATTTTCGTATACCTTCTTAATCTCAGGCATCAAAGTATGAATTCTCTTCTTTGTCTTAGCGGATAAAAATACTATAGGAACATAAGATAAAAATTGAAATTCACTTCTTACTAACTTAGTATAACTTGATATATCATTTTTATCCTTTACAGTATCCCATTTATTTACTACAAGTACTAGGGGTTTTCCAGCGTCCAGTGCATAACTAGCAATATGTTTATCATGTTCAATAATTCCTTCTTCAGCATTAATAACTAGTACACATACATTACATCTTTCAATTGCTTTCATGCTTCTTAAAACACTATATTTCTCTAGTACTTCATAAACTTTACCACTTTTTCTAATACCTGCAGTATCTATTGCTATATAGTCTTCTTTTTCATATGTAAAAGGAGTATCAACAGCATCTCTAGTAGTACCTGCAACATTACTAACAATTGCTTTCTCTTCATTTAATATAGCGTTAAGTAAACTACTTTTTCCAACGTTAGGTCTTCCTATTATTGCAAATTTAACAATATTATTATCTTCTTCTTCCATAACATACTCATTAAAGTCTTTTGTAACAAGATTTAATAGTTCATTAATACCTAGGTTATGCTCTGCGCTTACTCCTATTACATTTTCAAATCCAAGTTCATAATAACAATATACATTACTGTCTCTTTTTGAGTTATCTATCTTATTAACTGCTACAATTACATCTTTACCAGATTTCTTTAGCATGTCTCTTATTATATAATCGTTTTGGTTCAAATCACTTAGTCCATCAACCACAAAAACAATTACATCTGCTTCATCAATAGCAATCTCTGCTTGTACCTTAATCTCATTATTAAATACTTCTTTACTAACATCTATTCCACCAGTATCTATTAAGTGAAACTTATAATTTCCATAATTAACATCAGCATAAATTCTATCTCTGGTAACTCCAGGTGTATCATCTACAATAGAAATTCTTTTACCTGCTAACTTATTAAAAATAGTACTTTTTCCAACATTTGGTCTTCCAACTAGCGCCACAGTAGGCATTTTCATATACATCACCTCGTTTTTAAGTGATAATATTATATCATAAAAGATAAATATTTGCTAGTTTTATTCCATTATTAATAATATTATTTATATCCTGATTGTAAACTATTTTAGAATTTTCTAGAATCTTAATAAATTTATTACTCTCTATATCATTAACGATCTCTAAATAAAACTTTCCCCTATAGTAGTATACAACTTGATTTTTAATTTCCTCTTCCAGTAGATAAAAATAGTCTATCTCATACAAAAAACTAATATTAATATTAAATTTTATTTTTATATCAGTAAGTTTATCTAAAAATATATTATCTTCTTTCTTAATTTCTATAATCATACCATAATTGTTATCTATATATATATCAAAAATAATAAAACCCTTTAAATTATACTTACATAGTATCTTATCGTATAACTTATAAATAAAATCTTTAACCTCATCATGATTATATATATCAAAATCTAAATACTTATTAAATACCTTAAGTATATAGAAGTTCTTGTCAATAGTTTTGATTATCACTACAATCACCCAGAGTAATTTATGACAAAAAAAATATTTGGTAACTAGTTTTCCAAATATCTTTCTATTTTATCTAGTGCCTCATTCTTACCTATTTTTGTAATTGTAGAAAACATAATTAAATCTTCTTCCTTAATACCAAGCGTACTTAAGATTACTTTTTTATTTTTATCATGAGCACTTTTCTTTAGTTTATCAACCTTAGTAGCAATAATAGTAACAGGTATATTATAATGTTTTAAATAATTATACATCATAACGTCATCTTCGGTAGGTTTATGTCTAAAATCTACAAGCATAAATACCATTTGTAGTTCACTTCTAGACTCTAAATATTCCTCAATTATAAGTCCAAACTTCTTTTTCAAACTTTTCTGTACTTTAGCAAATCCATATCCCGGAACATCCACTAAAAAGAAAGTATTGTTTATTTCATAGAAGTTTAAAGTTTGCGTTTTACCAGGTCTTGAAGAAGTTCTAGCAAAGTTTTTTCTATTAATTAAAGTATTGATAAAACTGCTTTTTCCCACGTTACTTCTTCCCACAAGTAAGAACTCTTTTTTTCCTTCCGTAGGATACTGACTCCTTCTCACCGCAGAAACGTATAAACTAACTTCATTAATTTTCATAAAAAATCACCAACATAATTATACTATAAGAATAGTTTTTTTGCAAACGTAAACCCTTTTCATACCAGAAAAACATATTTTATCCCACGTTATCAAGATTTAAAATTAAAAATATGTTATACTAACTAAAAGGAGAAATCATTATGAATAAACTATATATATTAACAGGTCCCCCAGGAGTAGGAAAAAGTACAATAAGTAATCTTTTAGCATCTAACCTAGAAAAGTCAGTCTTAATCGAAGGAGACACAATTTATAACTTTTTCATAGGAGGAAGAATAAAACCATGGTATAAAGATGCCCCACTTGATTTATTTTGGAATAATTGTATATATCTAATAAAATCTTATTTAGAAAATGGTTATGACGTAGTATTTAATTATATTATTAACCCTAGTAACTTCAATCGTTTAGAAAAAGAGCTTTCTAACTATGAAATAGTATTTAAAGTTTTATTAACTACAGAAGAAGAAATAATTACTAGAGATAAAAATAGACCTCTGGATTGTCAAATGGGATTAAGAAGTATTGAATTATTAAATAATTTTAAAAATTATAATTATGATAAAAAATATCTTTTAGATACCACTAATTTAACTAAAGAAGAAACACTAAAACAGATTTTAAATAGTTAATATCAAAAAATTAAAAAATTATATCAAAAAAAATTTCTTGCAAAAAATTGGTATTTATGTTACAATACTATGAAATTTAGGGAGAATAATGTTAATGATATAAAAAAGAAAAGATTATAAGTATTCTATGAAAACAATTTTGATATATGGAAATTCAAATGTATGGGGAGATAATTTAATCACAAACAGAAGAATCCCGTACAAAAAAAGATGGGCAAATATATTACAGAAAAAACTTGGAAATTATTACAAAGTATATGCAGAATGATTGCCTGGTAGATTGGCAGGGGAAGGAAATGCAGCCCCAGAATTTAAAAATGGCAAAAAAACATTCGAAGCTGTGCTAAGATCATCGTGCCCAATAGACATAATAATAATTTCACTAGGAACAAATGATTTGTTAACTAAGTATAATAAGAAGGTGGAAGAAATAATAAATGATTTAGAATGGTATACGAATATTATAAATTTATACAATGAAAATTGTGATGTAAGGAATAAGTATTTTAATAATAGAACTCCTGAAATTTACTATATAATGCCATTTGATATTCAAGAACCGACGGATAAAGTAATGAATAAATTAATAAAGATTAAAAGAGAACATATTATATGTCATTTTAAAGAAAAAAAATATAATATAATTATTCCAGAAAACATGACTTATTTCAAAGATAAAATACATATAAATTATAATGGTCACAAAGTGATGGCAAACTTAGTACATAATTATATAAAAGCAAAAGAAAAGGAAGTGGTTATTAAATGAAGATTGCAATAAATAATAATGGTGATATCTATACAATAAATCATGACAATAAAATTGAATACTTGAACAATAGTTTAATCAAAGATAATATAAAGTTGGACTTAATCGATAAATGCTTAAAACCAAAATCAATGATTATGGTAAATAAAAAAACAGGTGATATAATTTTTGAAACATCCGAGATATATCCACAACATTTTTATCCCTTAACAATATTGGATTATGCTGATGCAATAAAAAAAGGTATGAAAAACGATATTGACAATTTACCAATCCTTTCAATAAGTACCAAAGATTACCCCTTTTGTGATTTCAGGTGTCGTGAATGTTTAGCAGATCCAACAAGGATGTGGGCCGTAAAAAACATAGATAAATGTGTGTTAGAAATAGATGAATATAAAAGAATATTAAAAGAAATAGCAAGATATTCTAAAGCTAGAGGGTGTAACTCTGTAAGATTAGAAATTTGTGGTGAGGGAAATCCTGATTTATACTTGAATAGAGATGAATTAATAAGATATGCAAAGGAACAATGCAATATGGGAATAGTATATATATCAACGGGTAGTAAATTGACCGAGAAAACGTTGGAAAATTTAGTCAAGTATGGCTCTTATATTAGAATTAGTTTGCCAGGAATATCAGAGGAAGCTTATGATTATTACAGTAATCAGCAAGGCAAAGAAAAATTTACGTACAGTGATGCGATAAAGTTACTAGAAAAAATATGCGATTTAAGAAAAAAATATAAGCGTGAAAGAGAACTTATGATTGGTGTTAGAACATGTATAAGGCAAAAGAATGAAGGACATTATTTAGAATTGTCAAAAAAATTAGGAAAAATTGGGGTAGATAGTTTCCAAATGGTTAAAGTTTTAAGTGATAATATCGAAGATAAAAAAGACATTGAGTTAAGTGAACGTACACAAGCAGATTTAATATTGTTAAATGAAGAATATAAAAAATTAGGGTTAAAACACATACAGACTCCAAAGTTATTAGACAAATTATATGTGAATAGGGATTTTGTTAAAAATAAAAAACCAACAAAGTGTTTTTCATCAATAGTAAGTCCTATATTATATGGCAACTCATTAATAGTGTGTATTCATTGGGATAAAATAAGAGATAAAAAAAATGCATACTATGGAACACTTTCAGGAAAAGAGTTTGAATTAGAAGAAATAATGCAAGGAGAAAAAGCAAGAAAAATTAGAAAAAAATATCCAATAAAATGTAATAATTGTTGTGCATTAAATGATAATTTAATGTTAGAGGTAATAAGAAGTAACTTGGCATTATTTAATGATATGGATATAATTGACTTTATGTTAGTTTATTAGGAGGATTTATGGAAAAATTAATTACAAAAAATTTTTTAGGTCAAAATATGGAGTTTTATGGTTGCAAAAGTTGCGCCATTTCAAATCATCAAATAACTAATTTAATAGATGACTTTATCTATGATGATGGATTCGTTAATGTTATTGCAGATCCAGAAGTGCCAATTAAAGGTTTTATGATTGTAGGTATTAAACCACACGTTTCTAAATTGACAGAGTTAACGCCAGAACAAAGAGGAAAAATCTTTGAAGTAATAAACAAACTAGAAGTTTGTATGAATGAACTGGGTGAAAATAAAATAATAAAGTTTGAAGATGGTTATTCATCTCATTGGAGACAGTGGGTTATTCCATCACTAGATAATTTTTACTACAATCAAAGGATATTTGAATCTGATGAAAAATCAAAAACAAAATGTAAAAATTATTATGAAAATTATTGCATTTTGTTATTAGATGCACTAATTAACGAAAATTTTGATATAGACAAATTACAAGAAATACGTAGATTATTTAAAGAAAATAAAAGTATAGAAAATATTACAGAACAATTGAATAGATTATATGGGAAAAATATAAATAATGTGTTATCAAAATTGAAAGATTTAAATATGAATTTTGGACGTGGAAAAAATCTAAAAAATATTACCAATTATGCAAAAATATACGCAACAGAAGATGAAAAAAAGCAAGTAGTTGAATTCTCTAAAAAGTTAAGGAAAAAATTCTATGAGTTATATTAGTAACATTAAGAACAATATTGATTTAACAAAAATCAGCGAGTTAGAGCCAAAATATCGAGAATTAGCTATAGCAAAGATGGTATGTATGGAAATTTCAAAAAAATACTTTCGTGATGAAACATTTTTCCTTTTTAAAGAAAATCTTATTCAAAGAGAAAAAATTTATAACAAAGAATTGTTAAAAGATGATTTTAGTATTACTTGTATATCAATATGTAAACTACTGAAGATAATATTGAAGGAGAATTATAATATAGACACCGAATTAGTAACGTTATCAAATGATAAATATGCTCATATTGATTTAATGATAACATGTAGTGATGGAAAAAAATATATATTGAATCCGTTAATGGACTTAATTGACTTTAAAGTAAGAAGAAAAACCACATATTTTGCAACAAAGTATTCAGCAGATATGTATTGTAAAAGAATTCCTGAAATATCTTTTTTAACTGAAGAAGAAATTGCAAACATAGACAATAAGATAAATTATTTGAAAAAAGGAAAGTATTTTATTGATATAAAAAAATATGATAAAATTACTGAAGAAAATGTTACAGAAGCACTTGAATATATATTAAATAATAGATTATATATAAATGGAATAGTTGATTTAAAAATGTTTTCTTCTTCTCAAATTAGGAAAGCCTTTAATAAAGAAATAAATGTTGATGATTTCTATTTTTACAAAAATAACGATGAACTTAATAATTTAGAATTTTATGATTATGGCGAAAATCAAAAGAAACGTGGCTTGTTAATTAGTTATGATTCAAATATATATATATTTCCAACACGTGATAACTCGTATTTAAAAGTACCTGAAAGCGAATGGAATTTATTAGTGAATAAACATCAAATAGTAGTTAATAAGTTTATAAAATTAGAAAATTTAAATGAATTAAAACAATTTAATACAGACAGAAATATTATACATAACAAAGTTTTTTTGAAAGTATTAAGAGAATATGAACAATTAGCAAAAAATGATAAAAAAAACATTTTGAATTTTATAAGTTATACTTCGAATAGCATTAATATAAAGTATAAATGTGATTTGCTATTTTATATAAAGAATAATGACCTTATAATGGTGGATAGAGAAAAAAATAAAGTAACAAAATATAAATGTGAAGACGAAGCAAAATTTAAGGCCATTTCAAGCAAGATATATGATTATAGGTATATAGATAAAGAAGATGATTATCTTCTAAAGACGGATGTATTAGGAATCTTTGAATTAAAACCCAATAGTTCATCAATGGTTCCATATATGACAAAAATTGAAGATGATAATTATTTGTCAAGGAATTATGAACAATATTATATATTTAAGGATGTAAATGATTTACTATCTAGGAGAGATAAGTTAATAAATATATTATTAGTAGAAAACAATTTAACACAAGATGAAAAATATATAGTATTAGAAAATATTATTAATATATCGGCAAAAATTTACTATTTATCATGTATTAATAACATTATTGAAAAAGATGATGAAAAGTATAAGAAAACTCAAAAGAATTTTATAAATGATATAACAAATTTTACCAATTTTATTAATGGTATAAATAACGATATGTTTTTTACAGATTTTGAAAAAATAAATTATGATTTTGACTGTTCAGGCATACTATCAAAAAAGAAACAGATTGAACTGGATAATAAGATGTTTGTATATAATTATGTAAAATCATTAAATGGTTTATTAGATGAAATAGGTATAAAGGAATATTCAATTATTACACCGGGGTTTGGCTCACTATATATAGGACCATTCATGTCAGCAATGTACAATATTGATTTTTCAAATCTACTATATAGCCAATATAAGAAAACAGGAATAGATAAAATAGATGAGGGTTCAAATATACTAAATTTAATTACTAGTTGTGGTACATTAAAAAATAAAACATTGGTTTTGCTTGATGATAATATTGGAACGGGAACTACGATGAAAAAAATAAAACAAGAGTTAGATAAATCAGAAAATAGTGTAAGATTATTTGGGGCATATCAATATACATTTGATAGATTGCAGGAGTTTGCAATAAAAAGTAGAGGACAAGAACTGTTTAATCCACTAGAAATAGATTTATTAACACCAATTAATTATCCTAGACACCAAATTATTGAAACAGCTTCTATTAAGTTAAGCATTTCTGCTAACGATTACATTGAATATCTAAGAATGTTTGGATACCATAGTGAAAATAGTTCTGATTTAGAAAGAATGATATTAGATTGCTTGTATTTTTATCACAGATACAGGGGAATAAGTATTGATAAGGATGATGATTTATCAGTGACTAGTAAAAAACTGATAAATAAAATGATATCACCAAAAATAACTAAAATAAGAAAGGAATATTTATAATGTCAAAATACAAAAAAGAATTAGAAGAATTTAAAAAATTTAAAAAAAGTTTTAAATTCAAACAATTAGAAATTGTAGAAAAAGAAAACGTATTAATTTGTGAAGGGATAATCATTAAAGATGACAAAGGAATTGTGGGAGAAAGCGAAAAATGGATTAATGTTGGTTATTCATTGAAAGGAAAATATCCTAAATTATTATCAAATTTATTTCCTTATAAATTTAAATTTAGGGGATATACATTAAATTCAATAGAGTGTTTTTTTCAAGGAATAAAATTTAAAGATAAAAAAATACAAAAAAAGTTATTCAAATACAGTGGAAAAGAAGCTTTAGTTTTGCAAGAAGCAACAACATATAATTGGAAAGAAACAGGAGAAGTATATTGGAGAGGAAAGGCAATCAAAAGAGATTCGAAAGATTATGACAACATTATTGATGAACTATATATAAGCGCAATACAAAACGTTTTTTATAGAAATATAATTAAAAATTGCAAATTACCAATAGTTCATATAATCGGTGAAAATTTGAAAAAAGAAACTGTATTTACAAGATATGAATTTGAATACATGTTAAATTGTTTAAATGCATTTTTAAACAATAAAAATAATAAATTATAATATTATAAAATATATTTATAATATTACATATTTTATCAATATCTATATTATGCATAATAGTTTTATCATTCAAAACGGATATGGCAGCGCCGGGTAGCAATCAAAAACAATAAGTTGATGATATGTAAAAGAGAAAGTTGAAACCAATGCTTCATGCTTTCTTTAACTTTCTTTTTTGCAATTTTTATTAATATAAACCTCAGAAATTGGGACAAAATTACGATTATCTTAATATTATATATTTTTTAAGCGTGCTTCTTTTGCAGAACAACCTTTTTCTTTCTATAGTTTTATCGTTGTTTGTTTCTTTTTCTCATTGTTACATTTCTATATTTAATCCCAACTAATATATAAAGCGATTTTTTTATTTTACACTATAACTCAGCATTATAAGTTAGTGTAACTATGCGTTCACTTTTTATATAACCAGTAACTTCTCCTATATCGTTATCTACAGAAACATAACCGATTATTTTGGTTATTCTGGATGTTCATTTTAATATTATTAAACTAAAATTTTGGTTTGAATAATTATTTTGTTATCGAAGTTTTTTGTTTATTTTCAGTTTCACTTTCTAAAAAATCAAAAAAATTCTTGACAAATCAAACTATACACTGTATAATTTAGTCAATTAGTGAGGAGATATAAATATAAATTAAGCTATCTCGGGATAAAACCTACACGAGTTTTAAAAAAATATAAAGCACGGAGTCACTATTCTTATATAGAATAAGTGTCTCCAGTGCTTTTTTCTATATAAGTATAATGAAAGGAGGAAATTATGTCTATTATTGAAGTATCTAAATTATCTAAAACATTTAAATTAAAACTAAAAGAAAAAGGCTTTAAGGGAAGTTTAAAATCTATAGTTAAACCAAAATACAAATATGTAAAAGCAGTAAACAATGTAAGTTTCAAAGTAGAAAAAGGAGAAATATTAGCATTTATTGGACCAAATGGTGCAGGAAAATCAACCACAATAAAAATGCTTACAGGAATACTATATAATACAAAAGGAAGTATTAAAGTTCTAGGACTTGATCCTACAAAAGATAGAAAAAAATTAGCATACAATATAGGAACAGTATTTGGTCAAAAAGAACAACTTTGGACACATCTAACCCCATATGATAACTTTAAATTTTTTGGAGCAATATATGATATACCAGATTCTAGAGTAGAAAAGAAAATTCAAGAATTAAAAGACCTTTTTGAACTAGAAGACTTTATAAATACACCTGTAAGAAATTTAAGTTTAGGACAAAGAATTAGATGTGAAATAGTAGCATCCTTAATTCATGAACCTAAAATACTATTTTTAGATGAACCTACAATAGGATTAGACCCAGTAGTCAAAGAAAAAATAAGAACATTAATAAAAAGAATGAACAAAGAGTATAAAACTACAATCTTCTTAACAAGTCATGATATTGGAGACATAGAAAAACTATGTAAAAGGGTAATTATTATAAATAATGGTGAATTAGTACTAGATGACACAATGGAAAACTTAAAATATCACTACTTAAACAAAAAAATAGTGGAAGTAAAAATGAAAGAAAAAGTAAATCTTGATGACAAAGATGGCATAACAATTCTTAAAGACAAAGGATATAACCTAAAATTAGAAGTAGATACTACCAAGAAAAATGTATTAGATGCCGTAAATATGTTAAATCCTGACAATATTATTGATATAAATATCTCTAATACACCTCTCGAAGAAATAATAAGTAATATCTATAAAAAGGGAAAATAACATGAAAAAATACTTAATAATATTAAAAACAGAAATATCTAGTAATCTAAGTTATATCTTAAATATATTGATAAGTTTTGTCGGATACGGTGTAATATTGTTTGTTTTCTTTAATCTTTGGAAATATATGTATGCTGACCCTAACAGTCTAATTAATGGATACACAATGAATCAAATGATATGGTATGTTATAGTAACTGAATTATTATGGGGTTGTGTAAAAGGAAGAATAGTATGTAAAAAAATAATAAAAGATATAAAATCAGGAAACATTGCTTATAACTTAACAAAACCATATAACTATATACTATATGTTTTAGCAGATAATATGGGAGACGCACTTACTAAATTCCCTGTATATATAATATTATGTTTAAGTTTAGGATTTATCTTTCTAAGAAGTTTCCCAAAAATAACATTATTTGGAATAATAATCTTATTAATTTCTATGCTACTTGCAATCATAATAAGTATGTTTACATGTATTTTTATAGGATTATTAGCGTTCTATATCGAAGATTCAAACCCAATATACTGGTTATATAGTAAGATAATGTTAATACTAGGTACAATGTTTCCAATTGAATACTTCCCTACTTTTTTACAAAAAATACTACCATATAGTCCAATATTTGTAACTTGTTATGGACCCGCAAAAATATTTGTAGATTTCTCTTATAATCTATCGTTAAAGGTATTAGTAGCACAAATAATTTATATAGTCATCTCATACCTACTTTGCTTATTTGTATATAAGAAAGGAGTGAAAAAACTAAATGTTAATGGTGGTTAAAAATCAATTAAAAGTAATAAGTTTATCATTTAAATATAGTCTTATGAAAGAAATGTTAAATAGAACATCATTTGTAACTAACGTACTTTTTATGGTATTAAATAATGCCTGCTTTATTATACAATGGATAATTATATTTAGTATCAAAGATAACTTTGGAGGATATACTCTTAGAGATGTACTATTGCTTTGGGGTATTGCATCATCAACATATGGCTTTGCACACCTATTCTTTGAAAATGCCTTTCACTTATCTAGTATTATAAACGAAGGAAAATTAGATTCATACTTAGTACAACCTAAAAATGTTTTATTGTCTTCAATTACTAGTAACATTAAAGTATCTGCTATTGGAGATCTAATGTATGGATTAATAGTATTATTAATTTATGGAGTAACTATCAAACAATTATTACTATTTACTATATTTACAATAACTGGAGGATTAATAATAGTATCAGTAATGATTATATTAAATAGCCTAAGTTTCTGGATAAATAAAGCAGATTTAATCGCAGATGTTGGAGAACAACTAATAGTACAATTTGCAACATACCCTGATACTATATTCAAAGGAATAACTAGAATAATACTATTTTATGTACTACCTATAGGAATAGCAAATTATATTCCTATATGGATTATAAAAAGTTTTAATTTAAATCTATTCTTACTAATCGTTGGAATTACTTTACTATCTATTATCCTTGCAAATATTATATTTAATAAAGGATTAAAAAGATACTCTGGAAGTAATCTAATGAGTGCAAGAATATAGATAATTTAGAAAAAAGGAAGTTTTCTTAAAATGGAAACTTCTTTTATTTTGTAATATTACAATAAAATCAAACATTTTCCTTGCCTATACTATCAATCTATGATAAAATAAGCACTAGTAAAATCTAACATAATAAAGGTGGTAAAATAATGAAAGATATTTTTACTGAAGAAAAAGAACATTTATCAAGTACGATAAATAAATTTAACGAAGTAATAGAGTATACTAATGCCAAGTTAAATGTACTTCCTAAGATGTACAAAAATAATCCTTTTCAACTTGAAAAATTATCAAAACAATATAATGATAAGCTAATCTTACTAACAAAAACAGAAAATAAACCCTATTTTGCAAGAATTGACTTCAAAAACGAAAAAGATGGACAAATAGAAAAATGTTATATTAGTAAAGTTGGTGTAACAGATGAAGATAACAACATAGTAACAGTAGACTGGCGTGCTCCAATATCATCAATGTATTATGATAGTAATATTGGTGATGCTTCATATAAAGCACCCGAAGGAACAATCAAAGGAAACTTACTTCTAAAAAGACAATTTGAAATAGAAAACAAGAAACTAATAAATTTTCAAGATGTTGATACCGTATCAAACGATGAGATATTAAAGAATTATTTAGGAGTCAGCAAAGACGATAGACTTAAAAATATAGTATCCACTATTCAATATGAACAAAACGAAATAATAAGAGAAAGTCTTTATAACAACATGATTATCCAAGGTGTCGCAGGAAGTGGAAAAACTACAGTAGCACTTCATAGAGTAGCATATCTAGTATATAATTATATAGATAAAGTTAATGTAGATGAATACCTAGTAATAGGACCAAGCAAATTCTTTGTAAATTATATTTCAAATGTATTACCAGATTTAGATGTCAATAACGTATCTCAAATGACATATGAAGAAATAGTAAAAGATATAACAAAAGAAAACTTTACCCTTATCGAAGAAGAAATTAACTTAAAAAGTTTTCTTAAAGATAAATCTAGTATGAACTTTGAAAAGTACAAATTATCTAATGACTATAAAGAATTAATTGATAAATATTTATGCCAACTTGATAAGAAGATAGTGCCAGAAAAAGACTTTATAGTAAAAGGTTATACCATACTAAATAGAAGTATTATTAATAATATCTATAATTCCATAGTAAGTACTAAAGAAATAAACTATGAAGTTTTCTATAAAAAAATAGATAGAGCAGTCCTTCTAATAGCAAAATATATTAATGATAACTATATAAAAATTAAAGATAAGATAATTAATGAAAACCTAAGTAAATTATCTTCTCTTACTAAAAGTAAAATAAATGAAGAAAGAAAAAATCTAGAGTATCTAAAAAAAGAACTAAATAATAGTTTTAACAAAGACCTAAAAAAATATTTACTATCTAATATACCTAAAATAATACCATTATATCTAGACTTTTTAAATACATTGCTTAAAAATGATGAACTTAAAAATCAAGAACTCTATATAGAACAAACTATAAAAAATATAAAGTCAAAAAAAGTAACATTTAATGATCTTGGAGCACTTCTTTACTTATCATATAGAGTTTATGGCGAAAAAGATTATAAAAAATATCATCATACAGTAATAGATGAAGCACAAGATTTTGGATATCTAAACTTTTATGCCTTAAAGAAAATTCTTCCCACCTCAACATTCAGTATTTTTGGTGACATCGCACAATCCATATACGAATATCACTCTACAAACAATTGGGAATTATTAAATAAAGAATTAGATAACACTGATTATAGCATAAAATACTTATTAAAAAGTTATAGAACTACTATAGAAATAATGAATGAAGCAAATAAAATAACATCATATCTTAACATAAGTACTGCAAATCCAGTAATTAGACATGGTAATAATGTAAATTACATAAAAACAAAAGATAACGCTAACGAAATAATAAAAATAATTAAACATACTTCTCATGAAAAAATAGCAATAATAACTAAAGACACTACTGAATCAAGCATTATAAAAAAATCTTTAGATAATGAAAATATTAAATGTCAAAACATAACTTCACTTCATGATAACTACATAGAAAATATTTGTATAATACCTTCATACTTATCCAAAGGACTAGAATTTGATGTAGTAATAATCTATGATGCAAGTAATACTAAATATGATATAAATAGTATAACAGATATGAAATTACTATATGTATCCTTTACTAGAGCAATGCATGAATTATATGTATTATATAGTAATGAATTACCACTTCCATTGCAAATGGATTAATGATATAATACATATGAAAGAGGTAATTATGAAAAAAATAGGAATAATATTTGCTATGGAAGAAGAAATAAATTCTATGTTAAAATATATTGAAATAGAAAATAGTTATAATATATTTAATTTAAAGTTTTATGAAGGAACGATAAATAATACCAAAGTAATACTAACAACTTCTGGAGTAGGAAAAGTAAATTCTGCAAGAAGTACTCAAATATTAATAGATAACATGAAAGTAGATTTAATAATAAATGTTGGTGTCGCCGGAGGTATTACTAATACTCTTGATGTATGCGATATTGTAATAGCTAGCAAACTTGTTCAACATGACTTTGATATAACAGCATTTAATCATGAAAAAGGATATATTCCAGATATTGGAGTATATATAGATAGTGATTTATACTTATTTAATATAGCAAACGAAGTAAAAAACGAACTAAAAGATATTGATTATAATATTCATAAAGGTGTAATTGCATCCGGTGATATCTTTTGTACTAGTAATATAATGACAGATAAAATAAACAAGAAATTTAATGCTCTTTGTGTAGAAATGGAAGGAGCAAGTATTGCACAAGTATGTTATTTATCACATGTCCCATTTATTGTAATAAGAAGTATCAGTGATGTACCAAATGGTAATAATAAAATTACTTATGAAGAATTCTTAGATAAAAGTAGCAATAACGTATCTAACTTTGTATATAAAATGATAGAAAAAATATCATACGAAAAATAGTTATCCACAAAACATGTTGATAACTTTTTCTTTTTAAATAATAATATTATTTTTATAAACAGTTTCTGTGGATAAAACAATAAGATTCAACTATTTATCAACAACATCTGTGGAAAATTACTTTAAATAATAAACATTTATACAAAAAAATAAAGTTCTCCACAACTCCTGTGGAAAACTTTTTATTCATCTCTATCTCTATACATAAGAATAAGTCTTATAAGTTGAAAGATTGACTCTAGTACTCCCGCAACATAAGTAAATGCTGCCGCAGAAAGCATTTTTCTAACACCTTCTTGTTCATCACTATTAGCAAGTTTTAACTTATCAATTTGCTTTTTTGCTCTATTTGAAGCATCAAATTCAACAGGTAAAGTAACAAGTTGAAATACCAGTGTAGCAATAATCATCACGATACCACAAATAAGTACATCAAATATTCCTGCGATAAGTCCAATAATTGTAGCAATATACCCAAACTTATTAATTATATTAACAAAAGGTACTAATTTTGCCCTTATTCTCATAAATGAATAATTTTCTTTATCCTGAATAGCATGTCCACATTCATGTGCCGCAACACTAATTGCAGCAACAGTTGAAGTATGAAATACTTTCGTAGATAATCTAACTACCTTACTACTAGGGTCATAGTGATCAGTTAATTCACCCTTTACTTCAACTATATGTATATTATTAAGTCCATTCTTATCAAGTATTTTTCTTGCAACATCAAAACCAGTTAATCCACTATCGTTTTGTGCTTTTAAATATCTCGAATATGTTGCTTTAACCTTAATCTGTGCATACAAAGTAATAACAAAACCAAGTATCAATAAAATCAAATCTAAACTACTTCCATATCCATAATAATAACCATTCATTTATTTACCACTTCCCTACTTCATTAAATTATTAATAACAGTATCTTTTCCAAGTAAATATAAAGTCATATCAAGTTCAGGACCATGCATTACCCCACTACATTTTATTCTAATAGGCATATATAGCATCTTTCCTTTTACATTAGCTTTTTCTTTAGTATTGTTAATAGCGTTACTTATATTTTCTTTAGTCCATTCAATATCCTTAACTTCATCATAAAATACTTTAATAGTATTATCTACTCCATCATTATTCATAAATTCTTTTGCTTCTTCATCAACACTATATTCACTAAAGAATAACTTTGTAAGTTCTACTATTTCTTTACCATATTTTAATTCATTTTGATATAAACATACTAAATCTTTTATCCATTCTGTAGTCTTATCACTTAAATCATATGCTTCATTTAAATGCTTAAAAGTTAAATTATATAACTCTTCCCTATCTAATTTCTTTATATAATGACTATTAATCCATCTAAGTTTCATAACATCATATTGACTTGAAGACTTACTAATTCTCTCAGGGTTAAATTCTTTAATTAACTCATCCATAGTAAATATTTCTTGATTAGACAAAGGACTCCATCCCAAAAACGCAAGATAATTAACTATCGCACTAGGTAAATATCCTTCATCATATAAGTCCATAAATGAAGCATCACCATTTCTCTTAGAAAGTTTATTTCCGTCTTCTCCCAAAACCATAGCAACATGTATATAAGTAGGTTTTTCCCAACCAAACGCTTCATAAAGAAGATTATATTTAGCACTTTGATCTAAGTATTCCTTTCCTCTTACTACATGTGTAATTTCCATCAAATGATCATCAATAACATTAGCAAAATTATATGTTGGGTATCCATCACTCTTAAGTAATATTTGGTCCTCAAGAAGTGAATTATCTATCTTAATCTTTCCATATATTAAATCTTCTACTAATGTAACACCATACTTAGGCATCTTTTGTCTTATAACATATGGTACTCCCTTATCTAACTTTTCTTGTATTTCTTCCTTTAATAATCTACTACATTTACCATCATAAGAATATGCCCTACCATGCTTTTCACACTCTTCTCTATCTTTCTTTATATCTTCTTCAGTACAAAAACAATAATAAGCCTTACCCTTTTCTACTAACTCTAAAGCATACTTCTTATAAATATCTTTTCTTTCACTTTGAATATATGGCCCATAATTTCCAGGATTATTTGGCCCCTCATCAATCTTAAAATCACAAAGTTCTAAGGTGTTATAAATGAAATCTATTGCACCTTCAACTTCTCTATTTTGGTCAGTATCTTCTATTCTAAGTATAAAATCTCCATCATAATGTCTAGCAAGTAAATATTCAAATATTGCAGTTCTTAAATTTCCAATGTGCATAAACCCAGTAGGACTAGGAGCATACCTTGTTCTAACTTTCATTTCATCACGTCCTTTAACAAAATTATATCATATATTATACTATATTTTATTAAAATTTGCATATTTTTTTTAAGTATGCTATAATACAAGGCAATTTAAAGGGAGGATTTATGGAAAATAATATAAAAGATAGAATAGAACTATTAAAACACGATTCCAGATTACTAGTAGAATACAAGTATAATCACCCGAGCGATATAGACAGAATAATGTATTTTAAAAGTAGATTATTAAAAAAATATGATTCTTATTTTAATTCACGTGCATACAAAGGCAAGATGTCACTATTTAATGCTTCGTTAAGCAAAACAGAAGAAAATTACAATACTTCAAGTTTAGTAATTGCAAACAGAATATTTAAGGAAGAAATAGGAGACTATGTAAAATATTGTAAATTAAAAAAGATATTTCTAAACGAAGAAGAACTTTTTGATAAATATTTTTACTATGTAATACCCCTTATCGAAGAACCAATTATCACAAATTTATATAAGATAGAACAATTCTATAAAAAATGTAGAAAAAAAGGTTATGATGAAAAAGATAAAACAAAAAGGGAAGAAGAAGAATTTTTACTACGCGAAGAAAAATACAATGATTTGTATGATTATTCTAAATTTGTAATTAATTCTTACATAAACGATGGTGATAGTTATTTATTTGATATATTTTTAGACAAACTAGGTATAGATGAACAAACATTTAATACTTGTCTTGATGTTGTTAATGAATTAGATGTATTTTTATATAATAAGTATTTATATGCAAAGAAAGTAAATGCAAGAACTATGCAAAATTATAATATGTATCAGTTAAAAAGTATTGCAAGAGGAATAGAAACAGGGTATACTTTTGACGGAACACCATTTGATATATTAGAGTTTTATAAATTAGTACCATATAAATATAACAATAAACTAAATAGATACAATGAAGAATTAAGAAGTATCAATATGAACGAAAATCTTTGTATAAATTTCAACGTAAGAATAAAAGAACTTGGTAAAAAATTATCAGTCAAAGAATCAGCACTTATAAATAATTACATAAATACTATTAATCCACCAGAAAAAATAAATTTACTTGATGAAAAAAGTTTATTATTTAATGAGTTGTATATGAATGGCAAAAGATTAACTATCGAAGACAGCAAAAAAGTAATTGAATATATGAAATGTAAAAATTACCCATTTATAAAACCTGTATATAATGAATTATTAAGAAGGTATGTTTCAAACGTGTTAGTATTTGATAACTTAACACATCCAGTAAAAAAAGTTTTAATACCATAAAAAGGGGAAATATTATGAAAGAAGAATTATTAAAATTAAAAAAAGATTTCTTTAACAAATATCCGTTTTTAAACAACTATTTTTCTAAAGAAGAATTAACACAAATAGAAAAAACAGTGAAAGAAAATGAAATAACTTATGAAGAACTTTATGAAGAGTTAAATACATTTTTACCATTTTTCAAAGAGTGTGATAGCAAAGGAAAAGATATAGAATGTGCATATTTAGCACAATATATTTGCTCATTTTTCTATAGCATTGACTTTGTTAAAGAAAAATCAAAATCTAGAATGTAACAAAAAAGTTACATTCTTTTTATTTTTCTAACAAGTTAAAAAAATTAAGATAAAACTATTTAATTTTTCTAAAAATTTTGATATTATATATATATAGGAAAATATAAATGCTAAAAAAGAAGGTGATTAATAATGGACAATCAAAATAAAACAAATGAATCATTAGAAAAAGAAGATAAAACACCTGAAAATATAGATGATGACACCAAAGATCTTTTGTTAGAAATAATTAATACAATGATAAATAAGTATGGAAATTTAGGAGCCAAAAATGCTATATTAAAGTATAAAAAAGACAAAAAAATAGAGTATATAACAAGAGAAAAAGACTTGCGAAAAAAGATTAAAGAATCAACTAGTTTTAATAATTATATAGATTCTATCTCAACGGAAGATTTAGAAATTTTAATAAATAGTAAAACTAAGGAAGACCAAGAACAAGATATAGAAATAAATAGCAAAGAAAAAACTATAGACAAAATATTATTACTCGAAGATATATCTAAAGAAACATATAAATCAGCATTAAATTCTAATGCCGATGGAGAAAAACAAGTAGCAATAAGTCTAATCAAGTTATCAAATGGGCAATATGAATACATAACACGTTCTAATGACGCAAGAACAATCGCTAAAGAAAATATTAGTAGTGATGAAGTCGAAGACTTAGTTAAAACAACACTTGAAAATGAAGGATATATAATAGAAAATGATATAGATATGTACTATCTATACGCAAATAGAATTAAATACAAAGCAAAAGAAGAAGGAGATACAACATGTTAAAAAGTAAAAAAGGAATATTTATAGTAATATCAGGACCATCTGGAGTAGGAAAAGGAACAATAGTAAAAGAACTATTAGAAAGATTTAATGCATGGTATTCAATAAGCATGACAACAAGACCAAAAAGAGAAAACGAAATAGATAAAGTAAATTACTTTTTTGTAACTAAAGAACAATTCGAAGAAAATATAAAAGAAGATGGCTTCATAGAGTATGCAACATATAATAATAATTATTATGGTACACCAAGAAAAGAAATAGATAATAAACTAAATAACAACATAGATGTAATTGCAGAAATAGAAGTAAAAGGTGCAAAAAAAGTAAAGGAACTATATAAAGATAGCGTTTTAATATATATTTTGCCACCATCATTTGAAGAATTAGAAACAAGATTAAGAAATAGAAATACCGAAGATAATACCACAATCGAAAAAAGATTAAACATAGCAAAAGAAGAGTTAAAACAAATAGATATATATGACTATGTAGTAGTAAATAACACAGTGGAAGAAACCACAAATAAAGTTATAAATATAATTGAAAGCGAAAAATCAAAAGTTTCAAGAAATAATATAATAATTTAAAAAAAAGAATAAAGGAGGGATTATATGAAAAAAATAATACTAAATTTCATAGAAGTCCTATTAACTATAATAATTTTATTAGTATGTATAACATCAGTCATACAAAGCAACACTATCAAAGAAAAACATATATTTAATTATGGCTTATACACAGTTGAAGATTCACTATCAAACAAACTAAGTGATAAAGATATTGTATTAATAAAAGAAATAAATTATAATGAAATAAAACAAAATGACATAATAGCATATTATAAAGAAGACAAACTTATTATAAATGAAGTAAATAATATAGATGAAGAAAATGGAAAAATAGTTTTAAAAAGTGAAAACAATTCACTAGCAAAAGAATCATTATATGGAAAAATAGCATACAAATTTATTTTATTAAGTTTAATTAGCAACGTAATAAGAAATAAACTATCTTTTGTTTTATGTCTTTTAGTTCCAACAACAATCCTATTAATTTTGGAGCTTATTGGTATTTCTAAAGAGAGAAAAAGAAAATCTATCGAAGAACAAATGCAAGAAAAGATAGATAAACTAAATAAAATAAAAATAAAAGAAAAAGATAAAGAATTAAAAACTGCACTCGAAGAAAATATAAAATCTCATCTTGAAGAAATTTCATCTGCAAAAAGAGATTTTAAAAAGATAGATTTATTAGAAGAAACTATCCAAATCCCTCTTGAAGAAATACAAAATCAAATAAATATTCTTGAAAAAAAGTTAGGTAAGGAAAACAAAAAAACTACAAAAAAAGAAGAAGATTTAGATAAAACAATAATAATTTCTAACTCTCAAGATATAAAAGAAGAAATAAAAGAAGAATTAGAAATAAAGAAAACTAAAAAAAGTAAAACTAGCAATAAAGAAAATAAAAAACAAAACAACTTAGATAATAACCCTAAAAAATAAATATGTATATGAAAACTCCATTTCAAAATCAAAAATGGAGTTTTATAAATCAAAATTACTTTCCTTAACTATTAATCTCTTCTAACTAAAAATACTTCTTTACTATCTTTATCAATAAACATAATTTCCTTAATACTATTTTTCTTGCTATTCTTTTTTACTCCAAATATATAATTTGTCTCATAGTTATCATTTCCTTTAATTCCGTTATTAACACAATATTCATTTTCTAAAACTAAATCATAGTATAAATAATTTTTATCGTACTTAATAACATTTCCATTTTCACTTGTACCACCATAACTATATTTATAACTTCCAAAACAATAATTATCTTCGTTATCTAAATCTGTATAAATCTTATAACTATTATCATTTAAAAACATAATTTTATACGGATAGTTAATTCTTCTCCAAGTTCCATCTAGTAAATTAGTGTTTGAATATACATCATAATTATATTTATAATCATTATATAAATAGATTAAGTTAGTTAAAATACAAGAAATAGAAATAAAAGAAATAACAATAACTAATCTAGTATCTTTTCTACAAAATATAATTGCACAAATAATAGAAACTAAACTTATACATATAGAAAGCAATGACAAGTCAAAAAAAACAAATATAACAGGAATCAAACTAACTAACAAAAGATATATACTTAATTTATTTTTCATATCATAAACACCTCAAAAAATATCATTTTAAATAAAAAAAATAATATTAAACTAATATAATTTTATCACTTACTTAAACTTAAGTAAATTAATATCGTAAATATTATAAAAATATCATCAAAACATTTGACATAACAACAATTTTGTGCTATATTTGTATCAACACGAAGGTGTTTTTATTTTAGTCAAGTGGAGGTTTTATTATGGCAAAATTAAACGAAGCAGAAAAAACAAAAAAAGAAACAAAAGAAACTAAAAACAAAGAAGCAGTAAAAAAAGACAAAAAGAAAGAAACAAAAAAAGAAAAAAAAGGTCTATTAAAGAAAATCAAAACATATTTTAAAGGGGTAAAAACAGAAATTAGTAGAATACGTTGGACTAAAGGTAAAGACTTACTTAAATATTCTATAACTACAGTTGTATTCATCGTATTTTTTGGATTATTCTTTTATGTAATTGATTTACTAGTAGCATTATTAAGGAGTAGTTTATAATGAAAAAAGAATGGTATGTAGTAAGTACAATAAGTGGACACGAGTATAAAGTAAAAGAAAAGTTAGAAAATCGTATTAATTCAATGGAATTACATGACAATATATTTAGAGTAATAGTTCCAGAACAAAAAGAAATTGAATACAAAGATGGTGTAAAAAAAGAAAAAGTAAAAAAGATGTTTCCAAGTTACGTATTAGTAGAAATGGTTATGAGCGATGAGGCATGGTTCATAGTAAGAAATACTCAAGGAGTAACAGGATTCATTGGTTCGTCAGGTAAAGGTGCAAAGCCAATTCCATTACTACCACAAGAAGTTGATAAAATCTTAGGAAGCATGGGAATGAGTAGAATAGACATATCTAAAGACTTAGAAGTAGGAAAGAGAGTTAAGATAGTAGATGGACCATTCAAAGATATGGAAGCAAAAATTGACAAGGTAGATTTAAAAGAACAAAAATTAATGGTTCTAGTAGATTTATTTGGTCAAGAAACTTCAGTTGAAGTAGAAATTTCACAAGTAGAAGCACTAAATTAGAAAAATTAATAAAAATATAAAAAAATAATTGCATTTTAAATAAAAGTGTGATATTATTAAAAACGCGAAGGAGCGCAAGATTTTTGTGCTACCTAGTAATATAAGTGGGAGGCGCGGACGCTATTTGAACCACTCGCGAAAAAATATAAATAACATAGGAGGTGTTTTTCGTGGCAAAAGAAATTACTAAGAAAATAAAATTACAAATTCCAGCAGGAAGAGCTACACCAGCTCCACCAGTAGGTACTGTACTTGGACCAGCAGGAATTAATTTACAAGATTTTTGTACAAAATATAATGATGCAACTAAAGACAAAATGGGAGATATCCTACCAGTTGAAATAACTATATATGATGATAGAAGTTTTGACTTTGTAGTAAAAACTCCACCAGCACCATTCTTACTAAAGAAAACTTTAGGTATTAAAAAAGGTGCATCTAAAGGTGAAACAGTTGCAACTATTTCTAAAGACAAATTAAAAGAAATAGCAGAAACAAAAATGCCTGATTTAAATGCTAATGATACTGAAGCTGCAATGAAAATAATTGCAGGAACAGCAAAAAACATGGGAATCAAAGTAGAAGAATAATAAGATAAAAATAATACATACATATAGGTTTTAACCTATGTGGAAGGATAAAAAATAAAATAGTCCGCATAACCACATAAGGAGGGAAAATAATGAAGAAGAGTAAAAGATTTACTACTGCTACTGAACAAGTAGAAAAGAATAAACTTTACACAAAAGAAGAAGCAATTAAACTAGTAAAGCAAACTGCAAATGCAAAGTTTGAAGAATCTGTTGAAGTTGCAATGAACTTAAATCTAGATGTAAAAAAAGCAGACCAACAATTAAGAGGAGCAATAGTTCTTCCAAATGGAACAGGAAAGACTAAAAAAATATTAGTTTTAGCAAAAGGAGAACAAGCAAAAGCTGCAAAAGCAGCAAATGCTGACTACGTTGGAGATTTAGATTTAATTAGTAAAATTGAAACTGAAAATTGGTTCGATTACGATGTAATTATTGCTACACCAGAAATGATGCCAGCACTTGGTAAAATTGGTAAATTACTTGGACCTAAAGGTTTAATGCCAAACCCAAAAACTGGAACAGTAACAATGGATGTTGCAAAAGCAGTTGAAGAAACTAAAAAAGGTAAAGTAAATTATAGAACTGATAGTTATGGAAATATCCATGCATTAATTGGTAAAGTAAACTTTACTGAAGAACAACTAGTTGAAAACTTAAGTTCATTTGTTGAAGCAATTTTAAAAGTAAAACCTGCAACAGTTAAAGGAACTTATGTTAAAAATATATCTGTATCTTCTACAATGGGTCCTGGAGTTAAAGTTGATTTAAATTCATTTGACAAATAATAAGATATAGTATATAATATAAAACAAACAAGAGAAATTATGCCAAAGACAGTAAGGACAATAAGTTTAAAAATCTTACCGAGGAATAAATAGATATGAAATTTTTATCCCTCGACATAGTTAGAGGGATTTTCTTATGGCATAGGAAAGGAAGGGTAAACTGTGGCAAACGCAAAGATAATTGAAAAGAAAGCTGAAGTTGTAAGTGAAATCAAAGAAAAATTTGCAAATGCAAAATCAGTAGTTTTATTTGATTACCGTGGTCTTACAGTTGCAGAAGTTACTGAACTTAGAAGAGCACTAAGAAACGCAGGAGCAGATTATAAGGTATACAAAAACACTTTAGCAAAAAGAGCAGTAGACGAATTAAATATTGACCTAGGTTCATATTTAGAAGGACCAAGCGCAATATCATTTGGAACTGATGAACTAAGTCCAGTAAAGGTTATAAGTGATTTTGCAAAGAAACACGATAAACTAGAAGTAAAAGCTGGAATAGTAGAAGGAAAAGTAGCTGACAGCAAAGTATTAGCAAGTTATGCAGCAATCCCAGGAAGAGAAGGATTACTTACTATGTTAGCAGGTGGCTTAATAGGAACAGTAAAAGACTTAAGTATAGCTCTTAACCTATTAGCAGAACAAAAAGAAAATTAATAAAAAATTAAAGGAGGAAAATAAAATGGCAAAATTAACAAGAGACGAATTTATAAGTGCTTTAAAAGAAATGACTATTCTTGAAATTAAAGAATTAGTAGATGCAATGAAGGAGGAATTTGGTGTAGATCCATCAGCAGTAGCAGTAGCAGCAGCTCCTGCAGCAGCAGCTGAAGAAGGACCATCTAAAGTAAATGTAGTATTAACTGCAGCAGGTCCTAACAAAATTCCAGTAATCAAAATCGTTAGAGATTTAACAGGATTAGGATTAAAAGAAGCAAAAGATATCGTTGATAACGGAGGAAACGTTAAAGAAGGTATTGATAAAGCAGAAGCTGAAACAATCAAAGCACAATTCGAAGAAGCTGGCGCAACAGTTGAACTTAAATAATTTTAAAGAGCCTATGCTAAACTTAGTATAGGTTCTTTTGTTATAAAAAGGAGATAAAATGAGTCACTATTTTATAAATGATGAAAACGTAAAACATAACAAAAAAATAATTGAAGTAAAATGTTGCGATACAACAATCAAAGTATATACAGATAATGGCGTTTTCTCAAAAGAGCATCTAGATTATGGAACAAGATTGTTGTTGACTAATTTTTTAAAAGAATCAAAAGAAGGAAAAGCGTTAGATTTAGGGTGCGGATACGGAATTATAGGTATTACAATATCCCTAGAAAGCAACATGAAGGTTGATTTAGTTGATATTAATGATAGAGCATTAGAACTAACAAAAGAAAATATAAAATTAAACAACATAGCAAACGCAAGGTGTTGGAAAAGTAATATTTACGAAAATATAAAAGATAAATATAATTATATAATAACCAATCCGCCAATAAGAGTAGGAAAAGAAACGTTAAAAAAGTTTTTATTTGAAGGAAAAGATTATTTAGAAGATAATGGAGAACTATGGTTTGTAATGCGAAAAGACCATGGAGTAAAAACGATGATTAAAGAATTAGAAACTGAATATAAAACAGAGATAATTGACAAATCAAAAGGTTTTTACATCGTGAAATTAAAAAAATCAAAAAAAGTTTAAAAAGTTATGTGAATTCAATTGACTTATTTACAAAACTTTGATAACATTATATATTGGTAACGCATCTTTATACGGTGTGCACACGTAAAAAAATTTAGGTATAGGGGTGAAATTAATGGCTTATAAAGTTAAGCAAAGCGGCGATTATAGAAAAAGAAGAAATTTCTCTATGATCAAAAACACATTTGAACTTGAAAATTTATTGCAAATTCAAACAGAATCATATCAATGGTTCACAACAGAGGGAATAAAAGAGGTTTTTGAAGAATTTTCACCAATTGAAAGTTTTTCTGGTGGATTAACACTAGAATTTGGCGACTATGAATTCGATACACCAAGATACTCACAAAAAGAATGCAAAGACAGGCAAATTACTTACGCTGCCCCATTAAAAGTACAAACAAGACTTTTTAACAACGAGACAGGAGAAGTAAAGGAACAAGAAATATTCTTAGGAGACATGCCTTTAATGACTGAAAGTGGAACTTTCATAATTAACGGTGCCGAAAGAGTAGTTGTTTCTCAATTAGTACGTAGTCCAAGCGTATACTACTCAAAAGAGATAGACAAAAATGGAAAACCAGTATTTGGTTCAAAAGTTATTCCATCAAGAGGAACATGGCTTGAATACGAAACTGATGCAAAAGATGTAATATATGTAAGAATAGACAGAACAAGAAAAGTTCCTATTACAACATTACTTCGTGCATTTGGACTTTCAAGTGATGAACAAATCCTTGAACTATTTGAAAATGATATTTATTTAAAAAATACCATTGAAAAAGATTCAACAAAGAATACGGATGAGGCGTTAATAGAAATTTACGAAAAATTAAGGCCAGGAGAACCTACAACTTTAGATTCATCTAAGAACCAATTAATAACAAGATTTTTCGATAATTTCCGTTATGATCTTGCAAAAGTAGGACGTTATAAATTTAACAAAAGATTAAATATTAAAGACAGACTACTTAATAATAGAATAGCAGAAGATATTATTATTGACGGCGAAGTAAAAATTCCTGACGGAACACTAATAACAAAAGAAGTTTTGTTACAATTAGACGAATACTTAAAAGAAGGTTATGGTTGCATTGAAGCGACTGTTAATGAAGAACTAGATTCACATAATATAATTCAAGTATTACATGTTTATTCGAATGTTGATCCTAAGAAAAAAGTTAAAGTTATTGGTAATGACCAAAGACTTGAAGTAAAAACATTAACAATATCAGATGTATATGCTTCAGTAAGTTATTATCTAAACTTAAATGATGGTATTGGTCACGATGATGAAATAGACCATCTAGGAAACAGAAGAATAAGACAAGTTGGAGAATTATTACAAAATCAATTTAAGATTGGTATAAGTAGAATGGAAAGAGTAATAAGAGAAAGAATGACAACTCAAGATATAGAAACAGTAACTCCTAAAACTCTAATTAACATAAGACCAGTAACTGCAGTAATCAAAGAGTTCTTTGGAAGTAGCCAATTGTCACAATTCATGGACCAAGTTAACCCAATAGCAGAATTAACACATAAACGTAGATTATCTGCATTAGGACCAGGTGGATTATCAAGAGATAGAGCAGGAATGGAAGTTCGTGATGTTAATGCTTCTCACTATGGAAGAATCTGCCCAATTGAATCTCCAGAAGGACAAAACATAGGGTTAATCACTTCATTAGCAAGTTATGCTAAAGTAAACGAATATGGATTTATTCAAACTCCATATAGAAAAATAGTAAATAAGAAATTAACAGATGAAGTAGATTACTTAACAGCAGACGAAGAAAATGATTTCTATATTTCACAAGCAACTGTAAAAGTGAATGACGACAATGAAATAGATGAGCCAGTAGTTGCAGGAAGATATCGTGGTGAAAATATCATGATACCTGCAGAAAACGTAGATTACATTGACGTTTCACCTCAACAAGTTGTATCAGTAACAACAAGTTTAATTCCATTCTTGGAACACGATGACGCAACACGTGCCCTAATGGGTGCAAACATGCAACGTCAAGCATTACCACTTCTAACAACAGAAGCTCCTTTCGTAGGAACAGGTGTTGAATATGCAGTAGCAAGAGACAGTGGTGTAACAGTAGTTGCAAAAGCAGATGGTATTGTTGATTATGTAGATGCTAAAAAGATAGTTGTTCAAAATGCAAAAGGACAAGATATATATTATTTACAAACATTTGAAAGAGCAAACCAAGGTGAAACAACAAACCAAAGACCTATAGTAAGAAAAGGTGACAAAGTACACCGTGGACAAATTATTGCAGACGGCCCATCTACTGACCTAGGAGAACTAGCTTTAGGTAAAAACGTAGTAGTAGCATTTATGACATTTAACGGATATAACTTTGAAGATGCCGTAATAATGAACGAAAGATTAGTTAAAGACGATGTATATACTTCATTACATATTGAAGATTATGAAATTCAATGTCGTGATACAAAACTAGGACCTGAAGAAATAACTAGGGATATTCCTAACATTGGTGAAGATGCACGTAAAAATCTTGACGAAAACGGAATAATTAGAATTGGTACTGAAGTTAAAGAAGGAGACATTCTAGTAGGTAAAGTAACACCAAAAGGAATGGCAGATTTAACAAGTGAAGAAAAATTATTACATGCTATATTTGGAGAAAAGACAAGAGAAGTAAGAAATTCATCATTAACAGTTCCACATGGTGGAGATGGTATAGTACACGATGTTAAAGTATATACAAAAGAAGAAAATGATGACTTACCAAGTGGAGTATCTAAAGTAGTAAGAGTATATATAATTCAAAAAAGAAAAATTGGCGTTGGAGATAAAATGTCAGGACGTCATGGAAACAAAGGTGTAATATCATTAGTATTACCACAAGAAGATATGCCATACTTACCAGACGGTACACCAGTAGATATTATGTTAAATCCACAAGGTGTTCCATCACGTATGAACATAGGACAAGTATTAGAATTGCACTTAGGAATGGCTGCAAAAAAACTAGGAGTACACGTTGCAACACCAGTACTTGATGGTGCTAAATCATCAGATATTGCGGCAATGATGGAAGAAGCAGGTATGGACGCAGATGGAAAAACAGTATTATACGATGGTAGAACTGGTGAACCATTTGACAATAGAATTTCAGTTGGAGTAATGTATATGATCAAATTACATCACATGGTTGATGATAAGTTACATGCTCGTGCAACTGGTCCATATTCACTTGTAACACAGCAACCACTAGGTGGTAAAGCTCAATTCGGTGGACAAAGATTTGGAGAAATGGAAATTTGGGCACTTGAAGCTTATGGTGCATCACACGTATTACAAGAAATATTGACATATAAGTCAGACGATGTTGTAGGGCGTGTTAAAGTATATGAAGCATTAGTTAAAGGTACACCATTGCCAACTCCAGGAATTCCAGAAGCGTTTAGAGTATTAATTAAGGAATTCCAAGCATTAGGATTAGACATATCTGTAATAAATAATGATGATGAATTAGTAGAGATAAAAGATATGGAAAATGAACCTGATGAAGATGAAAATACACCAATAGCAGAAGAAATAGAAAAAGAAAAGTCATTTGATGAATTAGCAGATGATGATGATGATTTTGATGATGAAGATCTAGATGATGAAGATTTAGATGCATTAGATGATGATGACATCGATTTAGAAGAAGTAGAAGAGGATTTTGATGAAGATATGGGAGGTGATTTCTAATGTTAAAAGCAAATAATTTTAAAGCTTTAAGAATAGGGATTGCTTCTCCAGAAAAAATCCGTTCATGGAGTTATGGAGAAGTTCTTAAACCAGAAACAATAAATTATAGAACATTGAAACCAGAAAGAGATGGCCTATATTGCGAAAAAATATTTGGACCAACAAGAGACTACGAATGTAGTTGTGGAAAATATAAAAGATTAAGATACAAGAATATAGTTTGTGACCGTTGTGGAGTTGAAGTAACAAAATCTTCAGTAAGAAGAGAGAGAATGGGACACATTGAACTTGCAACACCAGTAAGTCACATATGGTATGTAAAAGGTATTCCGTCATATATTGGATTATGCCTTGATATGTCACCAAGAGATCTTGAAGAAGTAATCTATTTCGTATCTTATGTAGTATTGGATCCAGGAGCAACAACATTAATAAAAAAACAAACTCTATCAGATAAAGAATATAGAGCATACTACGAAAAATATGGTAATACATTTAGAGTAGGTATGGGTGCAGAAGCAGTAAAAGAATTACTAAGTGAAGTTGACGTTAACAAAGAGTTAACAGATATTGAAAAGGAATTAGAAAATGCAACAGGTCAAAGAAGAACAAGATTAGTTAAACGTCTTGAAGTAATTAATGCATTTGTAACATCAGGAAACAAACCTGAATGGATGATATTAGAAGCATTGCCTGTTATTCCACCTGAGTTAAGACCAATGATTCAACTAGATGGTGGAAGATTTGCGACATCTGATTTGAATGATTTATATAGAAGAGTAATTAATAGAAATAATCGTTTGAAAAAACTTATGGAATTAGGTGCTCCAACTATAATTGTTCAAAATGAAAAACGTATGTTACAAGAAGCGGTAGATTCATTATTTGATAATGGACGTCGTGGAAGAAGTGTAACAGGCGCAGGAAATCGCGCATTAAAATCTCTTTCATCAATGCTAAAAGGTAAACAAGGTCGTTTTAGACAAAATCTATTAGGTAAACGTGTTGACTATTCAGGTCGTTCAGTTATCGTTGTAGGACCAGATCTAAAAATGTATCAATGTGGTATACCAAAAGAAATGGCACTAGAATTATTTAAACCACATGTAATAAATGGCCTAGTATCAAAGGAAATAGCAAACAATATTAAATCAGCAAAAAGAATGATTGAAAATCAAGATCCTAAAGTATGGGATATAGTTGAAGATGTAATAAAAGAACATCCAGTTATGTTAAACCGTGCTCCAACATTACACAGACTTGGTATTCAAGCATTCGAACCAAAATTAATTTCTGGAAGAGCAATAAGATTGCATCCACTTGTTACAACAGCATTTAATGCAGACTTCGATGGTGACCAAATGGCTGTCCATGTACCACTATCAGAAGAAGCTAAAGCAGAAGCGAGAATCTTAATGCTTGGTTCAAACAATATCCTAAGTCCAAAAGATGGAAAACCAATTGTTACTCCATCACAAGATATGATTCTTGGTAACTATTATATTACTATGGAGAAAAAAGGACTTGAGGGTGAAGGAAGAGTATTTAAAAATACAAATGAAGCTTTAATGGCTTATCAAAGAAGAGAATTAACGCTTCACACAAGAGTATTAATTCCTGTAAATTCATTTAAACATAAAGTATTCTTAGACAGTAACAAAGATAAATATTTTGTAACAACTGTAGGTAAAATTACATTCAATGAAATATTACCAGATTCATTCCCTTTTATAAATGAACCAACAGATGAAAATATTGAAGGAATTACACCTGCAAAATACTTTATTGAATATGGAAAAGACTTAAAAGAAGAACTAGACAAAATACCTTTAGCAAAACCTTTTAATAAAGGTACACTAGAAAAAATAATAGCACAGATGTTTAAACGTTATAAAACTACTGAAACATCAATAATGCTAGATAAATTAAAAGATTTAGGATTCAAATATTCTACATATTCTGGTATAACAATAGCAGCAAGTGATATCGTTGTAAGTAAAAACAAAGCAGAAATAATTGAAAAAGGCGAATCAGAAGTTAAGAAGATTAATAAGCAATTCCAAAGAGGACTAATAACTGATAAAGAAAGATATCAATTAGTAATTGATGTATGGGATAAAGCAAAAGAAGAAATAAAGAAGGAGTTGGAAGTTTATGCTAAAACTCTTGAAGATAACCCAATCTTCATAATGATGAATTCAAAAGCCCGTGGTTCAATTTCTAACTTCGTACAACTTGCAGGTATGCGTGGATTAATGGCAAAACCAAATGGTGAGTCAGTAGAAATACCAGTTAAATCAAACTTCCGTGAAGGACTTACTGTATCAGAATTCTTCTTATCAACACATGGTGCTCGTAAGGGTAGTGCAGATACTGCATTAAAAACAGCAGACTCTGGTTATATGACAAGACGTTTAGTTGACGTAGCACAAGACATAATTGTAAGAGAAGAAGATTGCGGTACGACTCAAGGTGTACTAGTAAGTGCATTTAAAGATGATAAAGATGGAATAATTGAACCATTATATGACAGAATTATGGGAAGATTTACAAGTAAAAAAGTTATCAACCCAGAAACTAAAGAATTAATAGTAGATAAAAATGAATTAATTACTGAAGCAATTGCTGATAAAATTATTAAAGCAGGAATTGAAGAAGTAGAAATAAGAACAGCATTAACATGTAGAACAAATCATGGTGTATGTCAAAAATGTTATGGTAGAAACCTTGCAACAGGAAATATTGTTGAAATAGGTGAAGCAGTAGGAATTATGGGTGCACAATCAATTGGTGAACCAGGTACACAATTAACAATGCGTACATTCCATACTGGTGGTGTAGCAGGAACAGACATTACGCAAGGTTTACCTCGTGTTGAAGAATTATTTGAAGCGAGAATGCCAAAAGGTAAGGCAACAATTGCTGAAATTGATGGTGTTGTATCTAAAATTGAGGATGCAAATGGCAAATTTAAAGTATACATTAAGAATGATAAAGAAGTAAGAGAACATGTAACACTATATGGAGCAAAACTTCGTGTTGAAAAAGGACAAGAAGTATCTGCAGGAGACAGAATTACTGAAGGTAACGTCTCTCCAAAAGAGTTGCTTGTAGTAACAGATCCAAATACAGTACAACAATATATTTTAAAAGAAGTTCAAAAAGTATATCGTTCACAAGGTGTTGATATCAATGATAAACACGTTGAATTGATTGCTAAAAGGATGATTTCTAAAATAAGAGTAATGGATGCTGGAGATACAAACTTTATACCAAGCACAACAGTAAATATAAGTGAATTTACTGAAGGAAATAAAGATGTTATCATTAAGGGTAAAAAACCTGCAATTGGTCAACCAATTTTACTTGGTATAACAAAAGCCTCACTAGAAACAGATTCATTCTTATCAGCTGCATCATTCCAAGAAACAACTAGAATCTTAACTGAAGCATCAGTTAAAGGTAAAGTTGATAATCTACACGGATTAAAAGAAAATGTAATAATTGGTAAATTAATCCCTGCAGGAACAGGATGCAAAGAATATATGGATGTAGGATATACATTAGAAAAAGAATTCTTTGATGATGACGCATCAGAAGTTCTTGAAGAAGAATTTTTAGATTAGTAAAAAAATCGTTGATTAAACCAACGATTTTTTTGTATTTCTATTTATAAAAACACTAATTAAAGTTAAGAAGATTAATTAAATATTTTGTTTCTATTTAAGACATATAAAAGCAATATTTCTTCCATTATTAAAGGGTTCTGCTCTATAAGAATAAATATCTTTATAATTACACTTGGTACATATATTTGAATAAAAAATATTTTCATCCAAAATTCCCAAATTTCTAAGCAAAGAAATATTAATTCCAACAGTATCAATGTAGTATTTTGATTTGTCATTGTTTTTCTTTACTATCTTTGTAAATTTATTTATATTATTAAAATTTTCTCTAAAAATATCAAAAACATCTTCATCAACCTCAAAACAGCACTTATGTATACAAGGTCCTATATAAACTTTTATATCTAATACATTACAATTAAATTCATTTTTCATAATATTTATTGCATTAACAATAATTTTTTTTGTAGTACCTCTCCATCCAGAATGAATATTACCAACGACATTTTTTATAGGATCATAAATTAATATAGGTTGACAATCCGCATAATAAGTAACAATAGGTATATTCTTAAGATTAGTAATAATTCCATCAGCATTATCAAAGGAAGTATCATTCTTATTACTATCATTTAATATAACAATATTGCTAGTATGTTTTTGTACACAATCTCTCACATAATCAAAACTAAAATTTAAATTATTCATAATATTTGTATAATTTTCCATAATAATTTTACTATTGATATTCTTTTTACTAAAATTAAAAGGTTTTTTAGAAAAAAAGTGAATTATATTATCATCATTAGCTAAATCTTCAAAAAATAGTAAATTATTTTTTTCGAACATTCTATTCACCACCATATACTATAAAATTATTATAACAAATCAACTAATATTTGTCTATATTTAAAAAAGTTAGTAAAAAGACAAAAAATTTATTGAATAAAATAAAAAAATATGTTATATTAAATATAGTATAAAGTAGCCAAGAAATGGTAATTATATAAACGGAGGAGTAAAAATGGATAGAAAATTTAAAGTAACAGATGAAAAAGGTATAGAAAGAGAAGCAAATTTAATAACAATATTTGAAAATGATAATATAGAATATGCAGTATATAGTATTGATAGAGATGTTGAAACTGCAAATATTTTTGTGTCTCAAATCGTAAAAGACCAAAACGGAAACGACATTCTAAAAGACATTGACTCATTAGAAACAAAACAAAAAATTGATAATATTGTAAAAGAAATAATTAAATTACCATTATAAGAGGTGAAAAATATGTCTAGCGTAGTTATAAATAACAGAATGATAGGAAATCAACGTATAAGAGAAATAGATATTGCCAAAGTAAATTTACCATTCAACGTAAGCAAAAATCAAGTACAAAAAGTAATAGATTTATTAAGCAAAATATCCGTATCATTAGAGGTTGATTATGATAAATTGGAAATTAAAAGTATGAGTTTCAGTGGACTAAGTTTAAAAGGAAAAAGAGATATTCAAAATAGTAATTTTACTTTACAAAGCACATATGTTGCTACAATAAAGTCTTCAATAGTAACTAAAGTTAAGGCATTTTACGACAAAGTAAAAAATATAGAACATCCACAAAGACCTATTATCAATATAGGAGAAGAAACAAATTTACAACAAGCATTAAGAGAAGCAACCGCAGAAATACCACTCGAAGAAATTAATAAGAGTCTTAATAATGTAAATGCCGTAAATAATATTCCTAATCCTAATCCTCAAACTACTGTCCCTAATCTTGAACAGCAAATGCCTCAACAATTCAACAATCCAGGATTTGTAAATAATGGTCAAGTTCAAGCACCTGTTCAAAATTCGATTAATAATGTGCCTGAACCAGAGCCAAAAACAGATGTAGTATTAGCAAATAGTCCATATGAAGAAAACAATATAAAAATGAATAGTGCAGTTTTACCAAATAATAATGATAATAACGCACAATTTGTAAATAATAATGCACAAGTAAATAATGGTATGAATAATCAACCAATGAATAACCCAATACCACAAAATCAAGGCATTGTAAATCAAATGCCAAATAATTCTCAAAATAATATGCCAAATGGTGTGATGACAAATGGAATGATGCCACAAAACGATAACGTAGTTCCGCAAACAATGCCATACCAAGAAAATTTACCAATGCAACCAAATGTAAAAGTAAAAAAACTATCAGGAAAAGTATTTACAATTCCAATAGTAATAATTTGGTTAGGACTTGTATTAGTAGGAAGTATAAAACTAGTAACAAGTATATTAACATAAAAATAACTAGAGACTTATAATTAATCTCTAGTTTTCTTTTCTCTTTCTATCTTTGAATAAATACATCCACAATAATCTTGTCTATATAAATTAAATTCTTTTGAGTATAAAATAGATTTTTTGTACCCATCATTCTTCTTAAAATCACTTACTAACCATTTTATGCCATACTCATTTTCTAACTCCAACCCAATTTTATTAATAAGATATGAATTCTTGTAAGGGCTAACAGTGAGAGTAGTACCAAAATACTGAAAACCATTTTCCATACCCTTAATCGCAGTATTTCTAAGTCTTAATTCAAAACAAACAGTACATCTACTGCCCCTTTCAGGTTCGTTTTCTAACCCTTTAATTAAATCATTATATGTATCATTATCATAATCACAATCCATAAACTTAACATTATCAAAGTTCTTTATAAATCTAATCTGCTCTTCTTTTCTTTTCAAATATTCCTCATAAGGATATATATTTGGATTATAATAAAGAATAGTAATATCAAAATAGTCTTTCAAATAAGAAATAACATAACTACTACAAGGAGCACAACAACTATGAAGAAGTAATTTTGGTTTATAGTCTAACGTGCTTATAAGTTCTTCTAATTTTTTTGCATAATTTTCTTTCATATAAAACACCACAAGTATTATAACATATAAAGTAAAAAAATACATATAATTTAATATAAATATTTACAAAACCTAAAAATACTGATAAAATTATAAAAGGAGATGGTATTATGAACAAAATTAAACGTGAGGTACCAATAAAAAATTATATTATCTTATCAGGAGTAATTTTAGTATCGTTATTACTATTATTCTATTTTTATTTATGGTATTTAACATATGAAGAAAGTAAACTAAATACACAAATAATAGATAGATATTTACAAGTAATAAACTATAACGAACTAAACGACTATATATTAGAAAACAAAGATGCATATGTATATGTTTCAGTTTTAGAAGACTCTAATATTAGAGATTTTGAATTAAAATTTAAAACGTTGATAATAGATAATTCTCTTAAAGACAAAATACTATATCTCGATTTAACTGAAATAAACAATGATAAAAAAGCAAAAGATGAAGCATCAAAAAAGTATCAAGTTGTAGACAAATCCATATTAGATATACCATGCTTATTAGTATTTAAAAAAGGTAATTTAGAGAAAATATATGACATAAAAGAAACAAACTATGATACTAACTCTTTACTAAAATTTTTAAAAGAAGAAGGCGTAGTAAAAGATGATTAATATTGTACTATATGAACCAGAAATACCTACAAATACCGGTAACATAATGAGAACATGTGCTGCGACAAATTCCATTTTACATTTAATAAAACCACTAGGATTCAGTTTAGAAGACAAATACGTAAAAAGAAGTGGAGTAAATTATATAGATAAAGTAAAATATTTTGTATATGAAAATTTTGAAGACTTTTTAAGTAAAAACACAGGAGAATTCTATTTCCTTACAAGATATGGAAAAAAACCACATACATCATTTGATTACAGCGATAAATCTAAAAATATATATTTGTTTTTTGGTAAAGAATCAACAGGCATACCAAAGACACTACTAAGAAACTACTTAGATAGATGTTTAAGGATACCATCAACAGATAATGTACGAAGTTTAAATCTATCAAACTGTGTTGCAATAATGGTATATGAAGTATTAAGACAACAAGATTACCCTAACTTATTAAGAACAGAACCATTCAAAGGAGAAGATTGGTTGACAATGGATTAAGATAAGTAATTGACTTTACTTATTCTTTTATTTTTTATGTAAATAAGTCAAATTCCTTTATAAAACTTAACTTTTGCTGTATAATATAAAGAAAGGTGATAACATGAAATTAACCCACGAAGTAATAAAAAAAATATCTAAAATAAAAAATGAAGACGAAGATATGCTAAATTTTAGATTAAAGTGCTTAGAATCATTTAATAGTCTACCTAATCCATCTTTTGGACCAGAGATAAATATTGATTATGACAAAATAACATATTATAAAGAAAGAACAAATGATATAACAGATAATTGGAATAATATATCATGTGAAATAAAAAAAGAATTTGATGATTTAGGAGTAATAAATGCTGAAAAAAAATATCTAGATGGAATTGGCGCTCAATATGATAGTGAAGTAATATATCACAATATGATTGAAGAATTAAAAGAAAAAAATGTAATATTTCTTGATACTGATACCGCCTATAAAAAACACAAAGACTTATTCATAAAATACTTTAATAAATTAGTTAAATATGATGAAAATAAATTTACAAGTTTAAATGGCGCAGTATGGAGTGGAGGAACATTTATCTATATACCTAAAAATACAAAGTTAGATAGACCATTACAAAGTTATTTTAGGATAAACTCTAAAAATATGGGTCAATTTGAAAGGACGCTAATAATTGTAGATGACAATAGTGAATTAAATTATATAGAAGGTTGTACTGCAAGAACGTACACTGAAGATGCCTTACATGCAGCAGTAGTAGAAATATATGTTGGTAAAAACTCAAAATGTCGTTACACAACTATACAAAATTGGTCTAGTGATGTCTACAATTTAGTAACAAAAAGAGCAATAGTAGAAGAAAAAGGACTTATGGAATGGATTGATGGAAACATTGGAAGTAAGTTAAATATGAAATATCCATGTTGTATCTTAAAAGGTCCATACGCTAGAGGAAATTGCATATCAGTTGCGTCAGCGGGACTAAATCAAATTCAAGATACAGGTGCAAAAATGATTCATCTAGCGCCATACACTAAAAGCAATATCATAAGTAAATCAATAGCATCAAATGGAGGAACAGCCAATTATCGAGGTAAAGCAAAAATAAGCAAAAAAGCGACAAATTCTGTAGCAAGCATAAAGTGTGATACCATCTTGTTAGATAATATGTCAAAAAGCGATACAATACCATACAACATTGTAGATAACAATTCATCCATTCTAGAACATGAAGCAACAGTTTCTAAAATAAGAGAAGACCAATTATTCTATCTAATGTCAAGAGGAATAGATGAAGAAAAAGCTAAAGAACTAGTAGTACTAGGATTTATAAATGTCTTTAGAGAAGAACTACCATTGGAATATGCCGTTGAATTAAATAGATTGTTGGCACTAAATATAGGAGGTAATTAATGAAGAAATTTATATTAATAATAACAATAATATTTTTAGGAGTAATAGGATACGTTGTATATGTAGAAAAAACAAAAGACAAAATAATCCCTCTTACAATTGAAAAAGAATTAGTAGAAATAAATAATTATTACGTTTATGGAAGAACCCTAAATTTATCTGGCGAAGTAACCATAGAAAACCTAACGTATGATACAATAGATTTAGTATTATATAACAACAAAGAATTCAAAAGTTATGAAATAAACTACAAGGAAAATATAAATACAATATCATTTAATATGTCAACATTAATTAATGAAGGAATATTATTAGATGACATAGAAAAAGGAGACTATCAAATATTATTGAGACTAGGAAAAAAAGAACAAATCGAAGAAAATAATGAGCCTAAAGAGACAACAACATACAAGTATTATTCTTTGGAAAACAAAACAGAATATAAAAATACAACATACTATACAATGAGTAAATATAATAATAAAATAGTAATTTCTACAAATAACAATATAATGAATCTTAGTGTAACTGAAAACCAAGATAATGAAATATATGATATAGTTGTAGATGCAGGTCATGGTGGTAAAGACCCTGGAGCAGTTATGGGAGATAAAAAAGAAAAAGATTATACAATGATGTTAGCAAAAGTTTTAAAGGAAAAGCTAGAAGGTTATGGTTTTAAAGTAAAATTAACAAGAACTGATAACAGTTTAAAAGAAACAGAATATTTTGAAGAATATGGAAAAAATGGAAGAGCAGAAATATCACACGAAGTATTTGCAAAATATGTTATATCCTTGCATTTGAATAGTAACGTTTCCACAAAAGTAAATGGACTTGAATTATACACACCTGGAGATATTAATTATGACTTGGCAAAAAGTATGGTAGAAAACATAACACAAAAAACATCTATGAGTTACTCACCACAAAAGACATTTAAAGTATACAACGGAATATATACACACAATTTTACAGAAAACGAAATTACTGCCGCTAAAGAAAGAGAAGAAGCAAAAAAAAGAAACGCATATGATATAACAACAAAATCTAATTATCTATATATAATAAGAGAAACAGGAGGAATAATGACTGGTGCATATGTAGATGATAGAAACGAAGACCAAACAGCAAATACCTACTATAAATCTAATATAGGAGCAGAAGCATATTTATTTGAAGTGGCATATCTTTCAAGTGAAAGTGATATAAATATAATAAAAACAGAAAAAGATGAATATATGGATGCAATAGCGTTATCACTTAAAAATTATCTTAAATACTAAAATGTGTAAAATTTATGTAAAAGTAAAAAAAATCAAAAAAGTTATCTATATAGTCTTAAAAAAAGATTTTAAAACTAAAAAACACAAAAAGAATTTATTAAAACCTTTATTTGGAGCAATAAAAAAATTCAATAAAGGTTTTTTTAATACCCAAAAAGATTTTTTTGTAAATTGCCTTTAAAATATAAAAATGATATATTAACACATGAAGAAAGGAGGTAAATTATGGTAAATCAAATTGTTTTAGTAGGAAGACTTGTAAAAACTCCTGAATTAAAAACAACAGATACAGGTAAGATCACTACTACAATAACTTTAGCAGTGCCAAGAAATTATAAAAACTTACATGGCGAGTATGAAACTGATTTTTTAGATTGTACACTATGGACATCTGTTGCGGAAAATACTACTGAATATTGCAAAAGTGGAGATATGATAGGAGTAAGAGGAAGAGTTCAAACAAAACTAATCGAAGGATCAGATGGACAAAAAAAGAAAAAAACAGAAATAATAGCAGATAAAGTAACATTTTTATCGTCTGCTAAAAGGAAAGAAGATAATAATGAAGAAGAAATATCAAAAGAGCAAAAGGAAAAAAAATCAAACGGAAAAAAGAAAAACGAGAATTAGTATGTAATAGACTTCCTAATTATCCCTCAAAAAAATTTATTAATATTAAGAATAAAAATGTAAAAAAAGTAAAAAATATAAATATATAATATATATAATAATTCCCTCAAATCTTATAAATATTAATAAAAACAAAAAAAGTTAACTTATAGTGTATACAATTATCAATTTTTGTTGTAAAATATTATTAACAAGGAGATAACTTTTTGTTAATAAGTATCAAAAGGAGTAACCACTTATGATAATTGGTAAAAGAATTAAAGAACTAAGAATAAAAAAAGGGTTATCACAACAAGAATTAGGTAAAATCCTTGGTGTTACTAAAGTATCAATCTGCGGATATGAAAGTGGAAGCAGGGTTCCAAATTTAGAACTATTTGAAAAAATGGCCGATTTATTTGGAGTGAGTACAGATTACTTACTTGGAAGAGAAATGATAATTAGAGATACCAATACTAGACAATACGTTGGTGCAATATCACAAGATGATATTGATTTAATAACAGAATTTAGACATTATAGCAATTTATACGCTAAAATGACAAAGGATGTTAAACGAGCAGTAAATCTAGTAAATAAAAAGTTAAATTAGTAAGAGGAGATATTATGGATATAAAAGAATTATTTGAAAAAGATTATATTGGACAAGAAATAAAAGTATCTGGATGGGTAAGAAGTCATAGAAAACAAGCTCATTTTGGATTTATAGATTTGCATGATGGAACTACAGTAAATGGATTACAAGTTGTTTATGAAGACAACTTAGCAAATTTTGATGAAATAGCAAAAATAAAATTAGGAAGTGCAATAACTGTAACAGGAAAATTAATAGCATCTCCAAAAGATGGCCAACCATTTGAGTTAACATTAGAAAAAATTAAAGTTGAAGGAGATTGTCCTGATGACTACCCACTTCAAGCCAAAGGAAGACCAACTAGAGAATATTTAAGAGAAATTGCGTATTTACGTCCCCGTACAAATTTGTTTCAGGCTGTATTTAGAGTAAGAAGTGTTGCAGCATATGCAATACATAAATACTTCCAAGAAAGAAACTTTACATATGTAAATACTCCATTAATAACAGCATCAGATTGTGAAGGAGCAGGAGAAATGTTCCAAGTAACAACTCTCGACTTAGATAAAATTGCAAAAACAGGACAAGTGGATTATTCAAAAGATTTCTTTGGAAAGAAAGCAGCATTAACGGTTTCTGGCCAATTACAAGGTGAAACTTTTGCAATGGCATACAAAAAAATATATACATTTGGACCAACTTTTAGGGCGGAAAACTCCAATACTAAAACACATGCATCAGAATTTTGGATGATAGAACCAGAAATATCATTTTGTGATTTAAATGGAAATATGGATATTATGGAAGAAATGTTAAAATATATAGTTTCATATGTCTTGGAAAATTGTAAAAACGAAATGGAATTCCTAGATAAATTTGTTGAAAAAGGATTAATAGAAAAATTAAACAAATTAATAAATAGTAAATTTACAAGAATCAAACACGAAGATGTTATTACAATCTTAAAAGAAGCAAAAGTTGATTGGGAATATAAACCAGAATATGGTGAAGATATAGCAAAAGAACACGAAAAATATATTACAGAATATTTTGATGGTCCAGTATTTATAACAGATTGGCCTAAAGAAATAAAAGCATTCTACATGAAACAAAATGATGACGGAAAAACAGTTGCTGCAGTAGATCTAGAAGTTCCTAGTGCAGGAGAATTAATGGGAGGTTCTCAGCGTGAAGAAAACTACGACAAATTAGTTTCAAGAATGAAAGAAATGGGTGTACCTTCCGAAGGAATGGAATGGTATTTAAATTTAAGAAAATTTGGTGGATGTCCACATTCAGGATTTGGAATGGGATTTGAAAGACTACTTATTTATTTAACTGGAGTAGAAAATATAAGAGATGTAATACCATATCCAAGAACTCCATATAATTGTGAATACTAATATATTTGTTTTTAGAAATTTCTAAAAACTTTTTCCGTATTTAAGATATATCTAATATAATAGCCATAATAATTAATTAAAACGGTTATTCAAAAGTATTAAAATTAGCATATGTTAATAACAAATTGCTCTAGTAAAGTATAAAGTATTAAATAATAAAAAGAAACCATACTAATACTGAAAGGAGTAATTTATGAAGAAAATATTTTTAAGTATCGCTGCTATACTATTGCTATCAGGTTGTGGTAAAGAAGAAATGTTAACATGTACAAGAGAAAATAAATATAATGGATTGACAAGTGGAACAGAATATAAAGTAACATATATTGATGACGAAGTAAAACATGTAACAATTACTTATAACTATAATCAAGATACACATACAGATGGTGTAGATACTGGTACAGATGGAACAACCAGTGATGATGACACATCAAAAAATGGTATAGTGGATGGAAAAGTTGGCGAAGCAGTAGATAACATAATTGGTGGAGTATACAACACAGTTTTAGATTTATCTGGTTTAAAAGAAATACATACAAATCAAATAAATAATACAAGTATAAAAGGTTTTACTTCAAAAGTTGTAGATAATACAGCAAGTAGTTACAAAGTAATATATGAATTAGACTTAACAAAGATAAGTGACACTGACATAAATAAATTCAATGTAAACCGAAGTAAAACAAAACTGATTGACACATATACTACGCAAGGCTTAACATGCAAATAGTTAAGTCTTTTTTTTATTTTTTGCCTTGTAAAATCATATTCTTTATTATATAATATAAATATAAAGATTAATAAAGGAATGTGATAAAATGAATAAGTACAAAACAATGGATGCAAATGAAGCAGTAGCAAATGTAGCGTATCATTTTAGTGAATTATGTGGAATATATCCAATTACACCAGCTTCACCTATGGCAGAAAAAATAGATTTAACAAGTACCAAAAACGAATTGAACTTTTTTAATACAGTACCAAAAGTAATAGAAATGCAATCAGAACAAGGAGCAATCGCTTTAGTACATGGAGCATTAAATTCAGGTATCTTATCATCAACATTTACAGCAAGTCAAGGATTACTACTTATGATACCATCACTTTATAAGTTATCTGGAGAAATGTTACCTGGTGTACTACATGTAGCAGCGCGTTCACTGTCAACTCATGCCTTGTCAATTTTTGGTGATCATCAAGATGTATACGCAATAAGACAAACAGGAGTATGTATGCTATCCTCAACAAACCCAAAAGAAGCATACCACCTAGCTAGTGTAGCACATCTTTCAGCGATAAAATCAAGTTTACCATTTGTACATTTTTTTGATGGTTTTAGAACCAGTCACGAAATTAATAAGATAAAACTAATGAACTATCAAAAACTTGAAAAACTAATAGATAAAAAAGCTTTAGAAAAATTTAGAAGTAAACAAATGAGTAATTCAAATCCCACAACGAGAGGTACTGCAGAAAATGAAGATATCTATTTTCAACATACGGAATCAAGAAATTTAAACTATCAAGATGCAATAGATAATGTATGTTATTATATGGATAAAATTAACAAACTAGAAAACACAGACTATAAACCATTTAATTATTATGGTTCAAAAAAAGCAAAATTTGTCATTGTGGCAATGGGAAGTGTATGTAATACAATAAAAGAATTGATAGACTATTTAGAAGATGATACACTAGGACTCATTACAGTTCATTTATATCGCCCATTCTCAAGTAAACATTTAATCGAGGTGTTGCCAAAAACAGTTACAAATATTGCAGTACTAGATAGAACAAAAGAGCCAGGTTCCAATGGTGAACCATTATATCTTGATGTTGTAAATGCCCTAAAAGAAAAAGAAATTAAAGTAGTTGGAGGAAGATATGGTTTATCCTCAAAAAATACAACACCAAAAGATATATTAGCAGTCTACACAAACTTAAAAGAAAAAAACAAAAATAATTTTACTATAGGAATAAATGATGATGTAACAGGACTAAGTTTAAAAGTAGACAACAAATTTAAAATTGATAACGAAAATATAAAAGAGTATTTATTCTATGGTTTTGGATCAGATGGTATGGTATCTACATCAAAAGACTTAATTAAAATTATTGGAGACAACACAAAAAAATATGTACAAGGGTATTTTCAATATGATTCAAAAAAATCAGGTGGAGTAACAAGAAGTCATATCCGTATTGGAGACAATGAAATTAATTCTCCATACTATGTAGAAAATCCATCTTTGGTAGTAATATCAAAAGATAGTTACATATATAAGTATGATGTTTTAGATAATATAAAAAATAATGGTGTCGTATTATTAAATACTTCATTAAACGAAAAAGATTTAATAGAAACGTTACCTAACAAGATAAAAAAACAAATCGCAGATAAAAATTTAAAAATATTTACAATTGATGCTTACAAAGTAGCAAACGAACTAGGACTAAAAAACAAAATTAATACATGTATGGAAGTATGTATCTTTAAAATAATTGGCATAATGCCATTAAGTAAAGTTAAAAAAATAATGAAAGAAAATAATGTATTGAGATTTAGTAAGAAAGGCGAAAAAGTAATTAACGTAAACAATAAAATAGTAGATGTTGCAGATAATTATTTGAATCAAATTGACATAGATAGTTCATGGTCAAAACTTCGTATAGAAAAAGAGAATTTAAATTTCTATGAAACAATTAACAAATTAAAAGGAGACACTTTACCAGTAAGTGCTTTTGTAGATATAAAAGAAGGAATAGTAAAGCAGACTACTCAAAATGAAAAAAGAGAAATCGCCGAAAATATACCATTATGGATTAAAGAAAATTGTATTCAATGTGGAAAATGTGCCTTTGCTTGCCCACACGCAGTAATAAGACCATATTTAACAAACAAAGGCAATGATGCAGTAGAATCGGTGCCATCATTAATTCCAAAAGACATAAATTACACGATTGCTGTATCTTATAAAGATTGTACAGGATGTGGAGTATGTACTTTAGCGTGTCCTGGAAAAAATGGTAACAAAGCATTAAAGATGGTTCCGTATGACAAAGAAAAATATACAAACAAAACTTTTAACTATTTAAGTAAAAATAATATAAATTCGCAAAATGAAATGAAAGTATTAAATGTCAAAGCAACATCATTAAAAGAACCAGCATTTGAATTTTCTGGTGCATGTTCAGGTTGTGGAGAAACCCCATATCTAACAAATTTAACAAGACTATTCAAAGACAATTTAATAATAGCAAATGCAACAGGTTGTTCATCAATTTATAGTGCAAGTATGCCATCAATCGCATATAATGTTCCATGGGCAAGTAGTTTGTTCGAAGATAATGCAGAATATGGATTAGGAATCAAAACAGGAATAAATATTAAACGAAATAAAATCAAAAAATACATGGAAAACAATATGACACCATTATTTAAAAAATGGATCAACAATATGGATAACTATGATATTTGTAAAGAAGTAAAAGAAAAAATAAATTATAATTTACATCCATACTTAGAAACATATAAAGACTATATTGTACCAAAATCTATGTGGGTAATTGGTGGAGATGGGTTTGCATATGATATAGGTTATGGAGGACTAGACCATGTATTATCTACTAATGAAAATATAAATATACTAGTACTAGATACAGAAGTATATTCTAATACAGGTGGTCAATCATCGAAATCAAGTAATCTTGGTTCCGTTGCATCATTTACATCTAATGGTAAGAAAAATTACAAAAAAGACCTTGCAAGAATTGCAATGTGTTATCCAAATGTTTATGTTGCTTCAACAAACATAGGATATAACAACGAACAATATTTACGCGTTTTAAAAGAAGCAAATGAACATAATGGTCCTTCTCTTATAATTGCATACTCTCCATGTATAGAACACGGAATAAAAACTGGTATGGAACATAGCCAAAGTAATGCATATTTAGCAACAGAATGTGGTTACTTCCTAACATTTAGATATAATCCTGATACAGAAAAATTTACACTAGACAGTAAAAGTCCAAACTTTGAAAAATATAATGATTATCTAATGACTGAAAATAGATATGCAAGTTTAAAAACAACAAATAAAGAAGAATGTAAAGATATCTTAGAAAGACAAAAGAAATGGGCAGAAAACAGATATAATTACTATAAAAAACTAGACAATAATAATTCTAACAATTAAAAAAAAGACATCTAATAAATAAATAAATTAAGATGTCTTTTTTTTAAATATTATACTATTTTTAAATTTTTGTATCAACCAAAACTTACATATTATTACAAATGTTTTACATTAAATTTTCTATTTATATAGTTCCTTAATAGATTTTTGAATAGTTTTCTTATCACTACTATTACCAATACTATTAATAACAGTATTAACATTATCAATAAGTTTTGAAGAAATATTATCTTCCATTATTTTCTTTACCCAATCTATATCATCAATACTTTTCTTTCCTAAATATATCTGTTCAAAAACATATATAGAACCTCCCCCAATAGCAGCAGCAAAACATCCCGCAACAATTGCATTAAGTACACTAGCAGCAATATTTAGACCAGGTATTGCTTTTATAGCAACAATGGTAGCTTTAGCAACATTACTAACAGTACCAATCTCTATAATAGAATTAACTAATTTTTTTGCTTTTTCATCTTTATTAATTTCATATATACTTGCTATTGCATTAATTTCCGCTATTTCTACAGGTGTTAAAATAGCGGCATCAGGAATTGGTATAGGTATAGCGCCAACAATAGTAGCAGAAGTAGTAGCAGCACCAACAACACTTCGTGATAATGCTTTCTTACGTCCTAATTTGAAGTTATATATATCAAATTCACTAGCCTTAACACCTTCAGGCATAAGTTCTATAGTAGAATCAATAAGTTCAGTTATTCCATCTGGTGAAACATAGGTAGTGTCATTTAAAACATAAGTTTCCGCTACAACAGGAATAATCTTACGTAAATTATTTTCTAGTTTCTTTTGCTTAGAAAAAGCATCTTTAATCATATCAATATTAAGTTTTCTATCAGGTATAGAATATGATTTTGTAATAACAACAATAATAGGAACAGACTTCCATATAGATATTGCACGAGAAAGGCTTTTGAGTGCATCAGGAAACAACTTACTAGAAGTACCATCAATACAAAACCAAATTAAATTAATAGAATTATTATTTTCTTTAGTAGCACTTTTACTAGACCATTTCCTTACAGCATTAATAGCCTGATACTGTTTAATAAATGATGGTTCAAACCCAACCGTATCAATTACTCGAAAAGGTACATCATCATTCTCATAAATTTTTAACTCTTTAGTAGTACCACTTGTACCAAAACCAGTTTTTGCAACAGTATCTCCTAAAACAGAATTAATTAAAGTTGATTTACCAACCCCTGAATTACCTATTACTAATACATTTCCTTTTTTCATACATCCTCCCAATAAGATATTTGTAAATTACGCGAAACATCTTATTATCACATAAACTAATTATACAATATAACAATTTTTATTACAACAAAAAGAAAATAAATTTTTAAAACAAAGTGTTAATTAAACACTGCAACTATAACCCACTTATCAACAATATATGTGGATAACTTTAGATACATATGTGAATAATTATAAAAAAGTCTAACAATAACACATTATTTTAAAAAATTTATCTTAAAATTTCAATATAAAACAAGTTATCCACAATTCCTGTGGAAAACTATAATTAAAGCAATTCTAAAAAATATTTGACTATCAACAAGATGTAAAGTTTATTTTAAATTATTTACTTGTTAATTTAATGATGTTATAATTTATTTGAAAGGTAGGTAATATATGAGTAAAATAGTAATAGCATTAGGAGGAAACGCTTTAGGTAAAACCCCTGAAGAACAATTAAAATTAGTATCAAATACCGCAAAAAGCATAGTAGAAATAGCAAAACAAGGACATGAAGTAATAATAGCACATGGTAATGGACCTCAAGTAGGAATGATAAATTTAGCAATGGATTATGCAAGTTTAAACGGCGCAGGTACTCCTTCTATGCCTTTTGCAGAATGCGGAGCAATGAGTCAAGGTTATATAGGATATCATTTACAACAAAAAATAAAGGAAGAATTAATTAAAAATAACATTGATAAAGAATGTGTAACTCTAGTAACTCAAGTAGAAGTAGATAAAAATGATAATGCATTTAATAATCCAACAAAACCAGTAGGAATGTTTTATACTAAAGAAGAAGCAGAAAAAATAGAAAAAGAAAAAGGTTATACATTTGTTGAAGATGCAGGACGTGGTTACAGAAGAGTCGTACCATCACCAAAACCTATTAATATTGTAGAATTAGAATCAGTAAAAAAATTAGTAAAATCAAATTGCGTTGTAATCACCGTAGGTGGTGGAGGCATTCCTATTATTAAAGAAGAAAATTCCTTCAAAGGAGTAGACGCTGTAATTGATAAAGACTTATCAAGTGCTAAATTAGCAACACAACTAAATGCAGACATATTATTAATCTTAACTGCAGTAGAACGAGTTTGCATAAATTATAACAAAGAAAATGAACAAGCATTAGATAGATTAACTGTTGAAGAGGCAAAAAAATATATAGAACAAAACGAATTTGCTAAAGGTAGTATGCTACCAAAAATAGAAGCTTGCTTAAACTTTGTTACAAATTATCCTGAAGGCAAAGCAATAATAACATCACTAGATAAAGCAAAAGAATCACTTTTAGGACTAACAGGAACAGTAATTACAAAATAAAAAGGGTTCATATAATTGAATCCTTTATTTTAATACATATATAGCAAATCCTATTCCAATCATAAGAGAAACACCCAGTATCAAAAGTATTGCGTACCACTTAATACTTCCTTGTTGAGATGTCATTACACTATTACCACTTTTATCATTATTACTAACAAAATTTTCTATATTACTAAAAGTATTATTAGTATTACCAAATATATAATCTTCAGTATTATTACTACCCTTAATAATAAATTTACCATTTGAATTATTACATAAATAATTTATAAAATCTCTATTTTCGTTATCATCAATAATTTCAACTTTTTTTATAAAATCATTTCTATTTTTACTATCCTTAAGTAAATAATTATAAATAGTGTTAACTAACTTCTTTATCCTATCAAGCTGAGCAGAATAATCATTAGACAAAGACTTATAAATATAGAATATACAATTATTAGTATTATCATCAATTTCTTTAGATATATTAATATTATTATTGTTTACAATCTTTAAATAAGTCTTAATGTTACTATTAATATTTTTACTTACAGATACATAATTTCCATCAAGATAATATATAGTATATATATCGTTTTCAAAATATTTAGTTACCGTACCATCCATTATATACACCTCTACTATAACAATTATATAATAAAACAAATAAAAAATAAAGAAAAAAATTAAAAGTTCTTGTAAAATAATAAAAATAATTATATAATATTGATATATAAAAAAGACGAAGAACAAGAGGAGTATTTTAATAAGTAATATTAAAGCGAGGAAAAGATGGTGTAAGTTTTCTATATGAAAGTTAAAAGAAGGTTGCTTGGAAGTTGTATAGTGCCGTGTAATTACGTTAAAGATAAGAGAAAAAACAAAGGTGGTACCACGATAAATAATTCGTCCTTTATGGATGAGTTATTTTTTTTAAAGGAGAAAAAGGATAATATGAAAAGTAGTAGAATAATGAGAATATTTGAACAGTATATGAAAGAATTTGATATGAATAATACTAATATAAAAGTAAAGTATTTTCATAGTCTAAAAGTAATGGAATTATCAAGCGAGATTGCAACAAATATGAATATATTTACTGAAGAAGAAATAACTGTCTGTGAACTAATTGGATTATTTCATGACCTAGGAAGTTTTAGTAAAAATCCTAATTTTCACATATTAAATGATAATGAAGACAACACTTCAAAAACGTTAGAAATATTATTTACAAATGGATTGATAAGGAAAATAACTAAAGAAACAAAGTATGATGCTATAATAAAGTTTGCAATTTTTTCTCTAAACAAAAATGGATATCCCAACAATCTAGATAGTAAAATAATCTCTTTCTGTGAAGTCTTAAAAGATGCTGATAAAATAGACACATTTAGATTAACAATAAATTACCCTTATATAGACACAAGAATTAATAGTTATCCAAGTGCTTTAGCATATAATGAATTTAAACTATTTAGAAAAGTAGAATCAAAATTAACAGAAAATAATGCAGATGAAGTACTATTAGTATTATCAAACATATTTTCATTTTATTCCAAATATAGTTTATATATAGTAAAACAAAATAATTATATAGATAAATTAATTGATGCATTAAGTTTTGATGATGAAAACGTGAAAAAGTTTTTTATGTCACTAAAACAAGTGTTAAATATATATATAGAAAGAAAGATAGGCGATATAAATGTTAGACAAGAAGTATAATCACAAATTAGTTGAAGAAAACAAATATGAAAAATGGTTAGAAAAAGGATATTTTAATTCAGGTGATTTATCCAAAGAACCATTCTGTATAGTAATACCACCACCAAATGTAACAGGAAAATTACACCTTGGACACGCTTGGGATACAACACTACAAGATATAATTATAAGATATAAAAGAATGCAAGGATATGATGCTTTATGGTTACCAGGAATGGACCATGCAGCAATAGCAACTGAAGCAAAAGTAGTAAAAAGAATAAAAGAACAAGGACAAAGCAAATCTTCATTAGGAAGAGAAAAATTCCTCGAAGAATGTTGGAAATGGACTCATGAATATTCAAACAACATAAGAAGTCAATGGGCAAAGTTAGGCTTATCAGTAGACTATAACAAAGAAGCATTTACCTTAGATGAAAATTTAACTAAAGCAGTAAAAACAGTATTTGTAAAATTATATAATGATGGCTTAATCTACAGAGGAGAAAGAATAATCAACTGGGATCCATCTGCAAAAACAGCATTATCAAATGAAGAAGTAATTTATAAAGATACACTTGGTGCATTTTATCATATCAAGTATTATATCGAAGGAACAAACGACTATTTAGAAGTTGCTACAACAAGACCAGAAACATTATTTGGAGACACCGCAGTAGCAGTAAATCCTAAAGACGAAAGATACAATCATCTTATTGGCAAAAACGTAATATTACCAATAGTTAATAAGTTAATACCAATTATAGGAGACGAACACGCAGATATGGAGTTTGGTACAGGTGTAGTTAAAATAACTCCAGCACATGACCCAAATGACTTTGAGGTAGGAAATAGACACAACCTAGAAAGAATAATAGTCATGAACGATGATGCAACAATGAATGAAAATGCTGTAAAATATCAAGGACAAGATAGATTTACATGTAGAGAAAACTTAGTTAAAGATTTAAAAGAACAAGACTTGCTAATAAGTATCGAAGAAATACACCATAACGTTGGTCACTCCGAAAGAACTGGAGTAATGGTTGAACCATATTTATCTAAGCAATGGTTCGTTAATATGGAAAAGTTATCTAAACAAGTACTAGAAAATCAAAAAGATAAAGATAAAAAAGTAAACTTTGTCCCTGAAAGATATGAAAAAATATTAAATCACTGGATGGAAGATTGCCATGACTGGTGTATATCTAGACAACTTTGGTGGGGTCACAGAATTCCTGCATGGTATAAAGAAGATAAAGTATACGTAGGAATGGAAGCACCACAAGAAGATGGATGGATACAAGATAATGACGTACTAGATACTTGGTTCTCAAGTGCTTTATGGCCTTTTGCAACATTAGGATGGCCGGATATTACCGAAGATTATAAAAGATATTTTCCAACAGATGTCCTAGTAACAGGATATGATATAATTTTCTTTTGGGTATCAAGAATGATATTTCAATCACTTGAATTTACTAAAGAAAGACCTTTCAAAGACTGCTTAATTCATGGACTTATTCGTGATAAAGAAGGAAGAAAAATGTCTAAAAGTTTAGGTAATGGAGTAGACCCTATGGACGTAATCGAAGAATACGGTTGTGACACACTAAGATACTACTTAACTACAAATACCTCTCCTGGTATGGACTTAAGATATGACACAGAAAAAGTATCATCAACATGGAATTTCATAAACAAAATATGGAACGCATCAAGATATGTTTTACTAACTCTCGAAGATTTTAAACAAGAAGATTATACCTTAGATAACTTACTTGACCAAGATAAATGGATACTAACAAAATTAAATAATACAATAAACGAAGTAACAAAATCTATGGAAAAATATGATTTCAATATCGTTGGAAATACATTATACAACTTTATATGGACAGATTTTTGTGACAAATATATAGAATTAAGTAAATTTAATCAAAATAACACAACAAAAAGTGTTCTACTAAAAGTATTAACAGCAATTATTAAGATGTTACATCCATTCATGCCATATGTTACCGAAGAAATCTATCAAATGTTACCATACAAAGATAGTGATTCAATAATGATAAGTAGTTATCCAAAGTATGAAAAAAATTATATTTTCACCAAAGAAGAAAAAGAAATAGATAAAATTCTTGAATTTATAACAATGTTTAGAACAAAAAAACTAGAATTAAACGTTGGTTCAAATTATGAAGTAATAAATAACATCAAAGATGAAAAAAATATTGATTTAATCTTATCTTCATTAAAAATAAAAGATAAACTTATTGAAAAAACTGATAAACACCAAGTAAAAGTTGAACTTGATAACCTATCTCTAGAAATAGTTTATGACAACACTAAAAACAAAGAAGAAGAAACACAAAAACTATTGCTTGAAAAAGAAAAACTAATCTCATCAATTGAAAGAAGAAAAAAACTATTATCAAATGAAAATTATGTAAAAAAAGCACCAGAAAATATTGTAAACAAAGAAAAAGAAGATTTACAAAAAGAAGAAAAACAATTAGAACTAATAAATACCAAACTAGAAAACAATTAATTTGTATAAAAAGTTATCTAAAGTCATATCATATCGATATGACTTTAATTGTTTAATAATATAAAAAATTTTAAGTTTCCACCTATAAAAAAACAAAAAAATAATGTATAATACTATATAAGGATGTGATAACATGGAAAAAGTAATCTTAGTAGATGGTAATAATTTAATGTTTCGTAGTTATTATGCAACTGCATACACAGGAAGTTTAATGAAAAATAAACAAGGTTTTCCTACTAACGCACTATATGGATTCGTTAACATGATTAATAAAATAATTAATGAAGAACAACCTAAATATATGATGGTTGCATTTGATGTTGGAAAAACATTTAGACATGATAGTTACGAAGACTATAAAGGAGGAAGAATAGAAACTCCTGATGATTTGAAGCATCAATTTCCTCGTGCAAAAGAAATATTAAACGCAATGGGTGTAAAGTATTTAGAATGTCCTGGATATGAAGCAGATGACATAATAGGTACACTAGCAAAAATGATTGATGAAAATGATAATTACTGTGGAACAATAGTAAGTAGTGATAAGGATTTATTACAACTAATAAGTGATGACATAGATGTAAAATTATTAAAACAAAAAGATTATATAAGAATGAATAGGGATGTCTTCTATGAAACATATGGCATTGAACCAATAAAAATGATAGATTTAAAAGCCCTAATGGGTGATTCATCAGATAATATACCAGGAGTAAAAGGAATTGGAGAAAAAACAGCGTTAAAACTACTTCAAGAACACGATTCACTAGAAAATATATACGCTAACATAAATGACATAAAAGGCTCTGCTCAAACTAAATTAATTGATGGCAAAACTTCAGCATTTATGAGTAAATCACTTGCAACAATTTATAAAGAAGTTCCATTAAATATAACATTTGAAGATATAGTATATAATAAACCAAATACCGAAAAATTAATTGAAATATATAAAGAACTAGAGTTTTACACATTTATAAAAAAAGAACAAGATAACATTAATAAGAGACAAGATAAAAAAATAGAAACAAGAATAATAAGTGATATCTTGACTCCAAAACTAAATAAAAAGACAGCAGTATACATAGAACTAGATAATGAAAACTACCATAACGCAAACATACTAGGAATATCATATTATAACGAAGATGACTATGGATTTATTCCGTATGATATTTTAAAAAACAACCTAAACATCTTTTTAACACAAGAAATACTAACATATGATGCAAAAAGACTTTATGTTACATTTCTAAAAAACGAACTAAAACTAGATAATATAAAATATGACCTAATGATTGCGGGATATTTATTAAACTACAACATTAAGGATGACATTGCATACATTGCAAACGATTTAGGATATGAATTAAATTTCTATGCCAAAAAAGAAGTGTTAGACCAAAATGAGTTAGCAAGAAGAAGCATAGAAAAATCAAAGTTCATCTATGAAACAAAAGATAAAATAGAAAAAGAGATGCAAACTGAAGAAGTAATAGACTTATATAACAACATAGAGTTTCCATTATTATTTGTACTTGCTAAAATGGAACACGAAGGTATAAGAATAGATAAAGAAGTACTAAATAATATGAAAGAAGAATTAAGTATCAAAGTAGAATTAATCACAAAAGATATCTATAATTATGCCGGTGAAGAATTTAATATATCATCTCCAAAACAATTAGGATTAATCTTATTTGAGAAATTACAATTACCAGGAGGCAAAAAAAATAAGAATGGTAACTACGTAACAGATGAACAAACCCTAAAGAAAATAGCAGATGGTTACCCTATCGTAGAAAAAATACTAGAGTATAGAATGTTAACCAAATTGCTTGCAACCTATGTTGATGGTTTATTAGATCAAGTAGCTCCTGATAATAAAATACATACAATATATACCCAAACATTAACAAGAACAGGTCGTTTATCTTCAATAGAACCAAACCTACAAAATATTCCAATAAGAAATGAATATGGTAGAAAAATAAGAAAAGCCTTTGTTCCTGAAGATAATTCCCTAATATTATCATCTGATTATTCACAAATAGAACTAAGAATGTTTGCGCATATGTCCAAAGTAAATGACCTAATCGAAGCATTCAATAACAATATGGATATTCATACTAAAACTGCTATGGATATATTTAAAGTTCCAGAAGTAGGAGTAACAAAAGATATGCGAAGACAAGCAAAAGCAGTAAACTTTGGTATAATATATGGAATAAGTAGTTATGGCTTAGCAGAAGATTTACATATAACTTCCAAAGAAGCAAAAAGTTTTATTGATAAATACTTTGAAACATACCCAGGAATAAAAAACTATATGGATGAAGTAATTAAAAAAGCCCATGAACTTGGTTATGTAAAAACAATAATGAATAGAAAAAGAGTAATCGACGAATTAAATAATACAAACTATATGATAAGAAGTAGTGGAGAAAGAATGGCACTTAATACACCAATTCAAGGTAGTAGTGCGGACATACTAAAAAAATCTATGATAGAAATACAAAATGAATTAGAAAAAAGAAATCTAAGAAGTAAAATGCTACTTCAAGTACACGATGAATTAATATTTAATGTTTTAAACGATGAGTTAGATATAATAAAAAGTATAGTAAAAGAAATTATGGAAAACACATACAAACTATCAGTACCACTAGTCGTAGATATAGAGTATGGTAAAAATTGGTATGAAGCAAAATAGAAAGTGGTGATTATATGCCGGAACTACCCGAAGTAGAAACAGTAAGAAACACATTAAAACCAAAACTAATTGGTAAAATAATAACAGGTGTAGATATTTATTATGACAATGTGATAGACTATCCAACCCCCAAAGAATTTAAAGAAAGAATAATTAATCAAAAAATAAATGACATTAATAGATATGGCAAATGGTTAATATTTGTACTAGATAATTACTATCTTTTATCACATTTAAGAATGGAAGGAAAATACTTTTTTAAAACTAGAAAAGATAAATTATTACCTCATGAACATATAGTATTTACCCTAGATAACAATGAAGAATTAAGATACCATGATGTAAGAAAATTTGGAAAAATGTTATTAATAGAAAAAGACAAATTATACGAAGTTGGCCCACTAAAAGATTTAGGATATGAACCGTGGAGTGAAAATTTAAATGTACCTTACTTAAAAGAAAAATATAAAAACAAAAAGTTACCAATAAAATCAGTTTTACTAGACCAATCAATAATCACAGGAATAGGAAATATATATGCTGATGAAATATTATTTCTATCAAAAATTAACCCCTTAAAAAAAGCATACTTACTTGATAATGAAGATTTAGATAACATAATAAAATATACAAGAAAAGTATTATCAAGTGCTATAGAAAAAGGAGGTTCCACAATAAGAAGTTATACATCAGTAAATGGTGTTCATGGTTTATTTCAACAAGAACTATTAGTACACACCAAAGAAAATGAACCATGCAAAAAATGTGGAACAAAAATAATAAAAATAAAAGTAAATGGTCGTGGGACATATTACTGCCCTAATTGCCAAAAGTAGTTTACACCTTTACACATTTTAACGTTGCTAAATAGGTAACATTAACCATAATATGTCATACTTAAATTGACATATTATTTTTTATGTGATAAGTTAAAGAAAAGGAAGGTTATTCATATGGATAATAAAGAAATTTTTAGATTAGTATTAATAAATTTAATGAACGAAGGATTACTAAATAAATTCTTAAATATAGTATTTAATTATAATTTAACTGAAAATGAATACATATATGCACAATATAAAATAGTAAATAAAGAATTAATATTAGATATATTTGATAGTAGTAAAAACAAAAGATTCGATGTATATATATTTAAAGAAAATGGTATGTTATCTCCAGTAGAAACATCAAAAGATAATGTCTCCTCAATTAATTATGTTGACATAGAAACTTGCTACAATGCATTTATAAAAGGTAATAAACTAACAAACATAATAAGATTAGGAGCATCCTTAAAAGTAAAAAACATACAAGAATTTAATAAATTAATTGATGGATTATTTCCAGAAGAAATAAATAAACTAATATATGAAACAATAAAAAAAGAATCTAGTTCTTAATAATTGGTTTATGCCTAAATTCTTCCATAATAAGTTTATTATCTGCGATTAAAGAATATATATAATTAACCTTATACTCTAAATCTAATAGTGTACTTACATTCTTTCTATAACTTGTAATTACTCTACAACCAATATCTTTTTTTATAGTATTTAAATATCTCTGCCCACTCTTAGTAAATCCTAATACTCTTACATAATCTATTTCATAACTTCTAACATCTTTCTTTTTTAGTCCACAAAGTATATGAATAAGCATTCTATTTACCTTATTATAAGTATATCTTTTAGTCTTAATAAGACTAACTAGTTCATTCCAACTTGAAGCATAATTAATAACATTTAGTATTCTATTTTCTATACCCTCATCAACATCCAAAAACTCACTTAAATTATCTATATTATTTATAACTTGATATTTTAACATAGCAAAATAATTATTATTACTAAAGTTCTTATACAATAAATTAGTATTATAAATAGGTAAGTATTTACTAATATCTTTATTATCTAACAAATACTCTCTAATCAAAGAAGCAGGAATAATATTATTACTAACATTCTTTGAGTGATAATCATTAGTCCTTTTAATATTGATTACTTCAATCTCTTTATTAATTTTATATATTTGTTTTATATATGATAGAGCAAGTAAATCATTAGGAGTGTCAATTTTATATCCTAATATTTCATTAATTGCTAAACTCATGCTAGTAGGATAATTTAAACCCTTATCCAAATAACTTTTTACAAGTCCATCATAATCATTATTATAAAGCTGTAACATTGCAATTTCCTTAAGAACGCTAATATTATCACTTTCTGTTCCAAAAACAAGCGTATCTATACCAAGTTTATTAAGTATTGAAATTGCACCATACGCAAAATTATCCGCAGATTGTGTTGCATATAAAAAAGGAAGTTCTATCACAATATCAACACCATTATCAAGAATAACGCTAGTTTTATTCCATTTGTTAATTACAGATACTTCCCCTCTTTGAGTAAAAGAAGAAGATACAATTGCCACAATAATAGAATCTTCATTCATTTCCTTTATTTTTCTAATTTGGTATAAATGCCCCAAATGAAAAGGGTTATATTCTGCAATAATTCCAATCACTTTCATAGCATATTCTCCTCCAAACTATCAATATTATAATACAAAAAAAAGAATATAACAATGATAATTTGACAAAATAAATACATCACGTGTAAAGTAACATATATTTCTTGAATATAATAATAACTTATAGTATAATAAAGGCATAAATTAATATTATTTAATTTTCGGAGGTAAATATGAAAAAAAAGATTAGTATTATAGTACCATCATACAATGAAGAAGAAGCAATACCTTTATTTTACAAAGAAATAGATAAAGTTAGTAAAGATATGCCTGTAGACTTTGAATTCATCTTTGTAAATGATGGCTCAAAAGATAAAACAATCGAAATAGTAAAAGAATTATCTAAAAAAGACAAAAGAGTAAAATATATACACTTTTCAAGAAATTTTGGTAAAGAAGCTGCAATGATGGCGGGATTAGAATATTCAAGTGGAGATTATGTTGCGATAATGGATGCTGACTTACAAGACCCACCTGCACTACTTCCAGAAATGTTAAGATTAATAAATGAAGAAGATTATGACTGTGTAGGCACAAGAAGAGTAACAAGAAAAGGAGAACCACCAATAAGAAGTTTCTTTGCAAGAATGTTCTATAAAATAATAAACAAAATGTCTAAAACAGAAATGGTTGATGGCGCAAGAGACTATCGACTTATGACAAGACAAATGGTTAATTCCATATTAGAATTAAAAGAATACAATAGATATTCAAAAGGCCTATTCTCTTTCGTAGGATATAATACAAAGTGGTTAGAATATGAAAATATAGAAAGAGTTGCAGGAGAAACAAAATGGTCATTTTGGAAATTATTTAAATACGCCATCGAAGGAATTGTAGCATTTTCAACAATGCCTTTAACAATTGCAGCATTCATTGGAATATTATTTTGCTTAATATCATTTGTAATGATTATTGTAATTATTGCAAAAACCCTTATTTTTGGAGATTCAACTTCAGGATGGCCTAGCTTAGTATGTATAATTTTCTTCGTAAGTGGAATCCAATTATTCTGCCTTGGAATAATGGGCGAATATCTATCAAAAACGTATCTTGAGACAAAAAAAAGACCTATATATATAGTGAAAGAAACGAATGTAGATAAATAATGAAAAAAATTAAAGAATTACTAAAAAAATACGAAGAAATAATAAGATATCTAATCATTGGAGTATTAACAACAGTAGTAAGTCTATTAACTTATTACCTATTATCATACACAGTACTAGACCCTAAAGTAACATTACAATTACAAATAACAAATATAATATCTTGGATAGCATCTGTAACTTTTGCGTATTTCACTAATAGAAAGTATGTGTTTAAAGTACAAGAACAAAAGAATCTAAAAGAAGCATCTAAATTTTATGTATCAAGACTTACAACATTAGTTTTAGATATGTTACTAATGCAAATATTTGTAATTAAATTAAAATTCAATGATAAGATTATAAAATTAATAGTACAGGTAATAATAATAGTATTAAACTACGTATTAAGCAAATTTCTTGTCTTCAAAAGCAAGGTGAAAAATAATGAATAAAATTAATAAAGAAAAAAGAAACTATCTAATATTATTTTTAAGTGTAATTTTGATAGTTTTTCTAACCACTAGATTTCAATATAAGTTTGGTTCAAACACAGACTGGATAAATCAACATACAGTTATACCTGAATATTTTAGAAATCTATTTTATGATACAGGTAAACTACTTCCCAATCTAGCACTTAGTTATGGTGGTGGACAAAATATATTTAACCTTTCATACTATGGATTGTTAAGTCCGCTTATACTTCCTTCATATCTACTTCCTTTTGTAAGTATGGAAAAGTATATGGTAGTAACAAATATTATGAACCTGGTTATAACAGCAATACTATTCTATAAATGGTTAAAAAATCATAAGTATAACGATACAGTATGCCTAATAACATCATTGCTATTTATATTAGCACCACCATTAATATTCCATATGCATAGACACATAATGTTTGTAAATTATATGCCGTTTTTAGTAATGTCCTTAATGGGAGTAGATAAATTAATCGAAAAAAATGATAGACCACTACTTATATTAAGTATATTTTTAATGATAATGACAAGTTATTATTACAGTGTATGTGGAATAATTGTAGTATCATTATATTACTTATATAGATATATTGATAGCAAAGATAAAGTTAAATTTAAAGACTTGATATTAGATGGATTTAAATATGTATTTTATGTATTTATTGCAGTATTCATGTCAGGAATTTTACTTCTACCAACAGCATACACTCTTACAAGTGGTAGAAACGAAGCAGTATCGCAAATAAGTTTACTAAAACTATTTACACCATACTTAAAAATATATAAACTATTTTGTGGTACATATTCTATTGGAATATCAATGATTGGCTTTGTAGCATTATTATATTTATTCTATACTAAGAAAAAAAGTAATATTGTTCTTGCAACATCTTCTAGCGTTGTCATTGGATTACCTCTATTTATGTATATATTAAACGGAGGATTATATCTAAGAGAAAAATGCTTTATTCCATTTATACCTCTTTTTGCATATATCATTGCAATATTTATAGATAACCTATTAAAAGACAAAGTAGATACTAAAAAATTCGCTATATTTGTATCATTAATTTCTATACCAATGTACTACTATAATCAAAGACAACTATGCTATGTGTACTTATTAGGATTAATAATAATTTTAGCATTATATAAAAAGAAAAAGTATATGAAAAATATATTTATTTCTCTAATACTTTTAGTAGCATTTATTACCGCTGGATATGAAGCAGTAAAAGAACAACTTGAAGACGAAGCAGTTAGTAACACAATGTATAACGAAATATTTAGCGATAATATTGAAAAAGAAATAAAGAAGACATTAAATAACGATTCATCATTTTATAGGTCAAATAATTTAATATATCCAACAAAAACAGTAAATAAAATATATAACAACAATTATTACACAACAACAATATATTCTTCAACATACAATTATAATTATTTAGACTTTGTAAGACATACATATAAAACAAGTATGCTAGAATATAATTACTTCCTTGTACCAGCATCCAATAATATATTATTTAATTCACTCATGGGAGTTAAATATTCGTTTTCAAATTATGATTTAGGTATGGGTTACACAAAAATAGACGATAATACATATATAAATAACTTAGTATTACCAATCATCTATGAATCAAACAACATAATAAACGAAAAAGAATTTGCAAATTATGACTATCCATATCAAACAGAATTATTATTAAAAAATGTAGTAACAAAAAGTTCTACAAAAAACAAAAAAGACTCCACAATAACAAAAGAAGATATTGACTATGTATTATTAGAAAATGATGGAGTAGAAATAGAAAATACTGATAATTCCTATATTCTAACAGTAAAAGATAAAGGCTATTTAAAAATAAAATTAACTAATGCTCTAAAAAACAAATTTCTATTTATAAACTTATATGGATTACAAGAAAACAGTTGTAAAACTGGAGACAATATAAGTATAAAAATAAATAATGTAGAAAATATATTAACATGTAAAACATGGGGATATGACAATAAAAACAATGATTTTAAGTATGTAATATCAAATAATAACATTGAATATCTAGATATAGAACTAAACAAAGGAACATTTAACATTGATAAAATAGAAACATATACTTTAGATTATAATGATATCAAAGATATAAATGAAAATATAAACGGAATAGAAATTACAAGTATAGAAAATGATTCTATAAAAGGAACAATAAATATCAAAAATAATGATTCATATTTAGTAACATCAATACCTTACGATAAAGGATATAAAGTACTAATTGACAATAAACTAACTTCATACGAAGAAGTAAATGAAGGTTTTATTGGTTTACCAATTACTAAAGGAGAACACAAAATAGAAATAAATTACACATCTCCATACTTGAATATTGGAAAAATATTATCAATTATAGGTACAATATCATTTGTAGTAATACTTATAATAGACATAAAGAAAAAGAAATCTATAACAAATTAATGCTATAGATTTCTTTATATTCTATCTTTACTATTCAAATATTTAAAATAATTATATTTAAGTGTTAAATCATTTTTCTTTATCATATAACTTATATATTCGTTCTTCTTTTCTAATATATCACTATCAATATATTTATTGTTAGTAACCACACCACCATCAACATATACATTTCCATCATACCATGAATAATCGCTAAAGAACACATATCCATCATAGCTTGGACTAAGTGCATCACTTCCTATATAATAATTAGAATTATATTTAATACCAAACAAATTAAGCGTAGTAGGAAGTATATTAAGTTGTGATGTAACTGAATTAACATCAACTCTACTAGTATTATTACTCCAAATAAAGAAAGATGTATGATTAATTAAATTATTACTTGTATCCTTATATTTATCTAAAATAGTAGAATCATTAAGAGTATATAAATAATGGTCAGTAAAACAAATAATTACTGTATCATCAATAACATCTTTTTCCTCAAGTAAATCAAGTAATAAACTAACCATATAATCAGTTTCTTTTGCTTGTCTTCTTGCACATTCTTCTTCATCTAAGGTAGGAATAGTATAGTTTTTGTTTTTTATATCTTCATCATCAAGATCCTTGGTAACATCCTCATAAACTAAAGCCTTGCAAACTCCTTTCTCAGTAGAAAACGGTGTATGATTTGAATAAGTAATAATATAATCTAGAAATTTATTTTCTGCATTTACAATAAGTTTATTAAAATTTTCATTTAAAATAAGTTCTCTATCTAATTCATAAGAATTGTCTTTATAAGTCCCTAAATCCTTAAGTCCATAATAATTATCATATCCCCAATTCTTATAATTAGTACCCCTTGAATAAAATTCACTAGTATTCATATGAAAAGCATTTATACTATAACCTTCATTTTTAAATAATTTGGCAAGTGTGTAGTCAAAAGTATTTTTATTAAAAGTGTAAGCATTTTGTGTATAAGATATAGGAGTTAAAAATCCAGTATTTACTGCAAACTCAGAGTTAAATGTAGACCCACCACCATTGTAATATGAATAATGATTATTAAACACAATAGAATTATTTAACATACCATACAAAGTTGGAGTATCAGTCTCATTTAAAAGCCAATTATCAATTCCCTCAAGTTGTAAAAATATAACATTCTTATTCTTAAATATCGATGTATAATAATTACTATTATCTTTTTCTTCTTCATTATATACCAAATCCAAAAATTCTTTTTCTTCATTATTATCACTTTTCTTTGCTCTGAAATATGTTACATAGAAGTTTCTAAAAGTATACTCATATATTCCTGCAATAGACATACTCTTATTATTATCATTAAATGACATATAAATATTTCTAGGATTATTCCAAGTATTCCAACTAAGATTTGAATTTGCTTTTCCTAATAAACAAGGAATTATAACTTGTAACAATATAAATATAAATAAACATCTAAATCTAATCAGCTTATTGTTTTCTTTACCATAAGGCATATATTTTATAACAAAAAAAGTATAAATTAATACAAAAACAGTAACAAAATATATAATCTTATTTGCATTAACAAGTGCATCAATCATATAACTACTACCTTCGCTTGCCATCTCTATCAAACAAAAATCAAAAAAAGTATTAGTAACAGAATAATATATATTGTTAACCAAGAAAATCACAACTGAAAGAGCAATAAAACAAGAATATATAATTTTTCTCTTTTTCTTGCAAAAAGAAAGACAAATTCCAAGCATCAAGATAATCCATGATAAAGTAAATAAGTTAGGAATAGGATTATATACCTTAAAGAAATTTATTTTTCTTCCAAGTATCCTTGTAACTACATCTAACAACGTAAAGGGAAAAGCAAGTAATATCAAGTATATATTGCTTTTTACTAATACTTTCTCTTTTATAAAATCACAAAATTTAATAACATATTTCTTAAAATTTTTTACTACATTTTTCATATTTAACCACAAAAACATTATATCAAAAAAAATATTTAAAGTAAATAAAAAACAAAGAAGTATTTAACTAGACAACCTATAATTAAAGTGATATAATTATAAATGAGGTAAATATTATGAGGTTAAAGAAATATTTAAGTAATAACGTATTAGTAATTTATTTTATAATATCATCACTTATTAACTCCACATTGGTAAGAATAAGTATGTTAGATAGTTCACTTGGTATAAAACCTTTTTTGGTAGATTTAGGAGTAATAACATTTATTTCTTCTTTTTCATACATAATAAAGGAAAAAAACAGATTTAAATATTTTTTTGGATGGTCAATATTCTTTATTGCCACATGTATAGTAAACGCTCATTACTATGGTTATTATAGTTCCTTTGTATCTATAAGTTTACTTGCCACATCAACATTTATAACAGACGTAAGTGATGTAGTAGTTGAAGATGTCTTACATATACAATATTTTGTTTATTTATGGCAATTATTTGGCTTAATTCTAACTAACTACATACTAAAAAAACATAAAAATAAGCATAACAATGAAATTAAAGATAAGGTAATGTTTAAAAAAACACTAGTAACCTCTATTATCACTTTAATAATACCTTGTATATTCATAACGGGTTCAGAGTGGAACAGACTTAGAAATCTTTGGAACAGAGAAACAGTTGTAAGAACGTTTGGAATATATGTATATCAATTTGATGACTTATTCCAAAGTTTAAAACCTCAAATAAATAATTTATTTGGACATGATAATGCTTACAGAAAAGTAAAAGATTATTACGAAGAAAATAAATATACCAAAATAGAAAACAAATACACAAATATTTTTGAAGGAAAAAACGTAATAGTAATTCATGCCGAAAGTATACAATCAATTGTAATAGATAAAAGTTTTAACGGAAAAGAAGTTACCCCAAACTTAAATAAATTAACAAAAGAAAGTATATATTTTAGTAATTTCTATTCTCAAGTAGGAGTAGGAACAAGTAGTGATGCAGAATTTACTTTCGCCACTTCATTAATGCCTTCAACAAATGGAACAGTTTTTGTTAATTATTTTGACAGAGAATATATAACAATACAAAAATTGATGAAAGAAAAAGGCTACTATGTTGCGAGTATGCATGCGAATAATGGAGATTTTTGGAACAGAAAAGTAATGCATCAAAATATGGGGTACGATAAATTTTATGACAAAACATATTATGAGATAGATGAAACAATAGGGATGGGGTTATCAGATAAGTCATTCTTTAACCAATCAATCCCTTATATAAAAGATATAGCAAATAATAACAAAAACTATTATATAACAATGATAATGTTATCAAATCACACGCCTTTTAGTGACCCAAATGTCCCCAAAGAAATAGACACAACAAAAACTTATGATGTTGAAAATAGAGAAATAAGAGCAAATCCAATCGAAGGAACAATGCTTGAAAATTATTTTAATTCAGTTCATTATGCAGATTCCGCAATTGGAGAGTTTATTGAATCTTTAGATAAAGAAGGATTATTAGAAAATACAGTTTTAGTAATATATGGAGATCATGATGCAAGAATAGATAAAGATGATTATGACTTATATTACAATTATAATCCTTTAACAAAAGACCTTTATGATAAAGAAGACCCAAATTATGTAGAATATAATAAATATGATTATTTTTTAGATAAAAAAGTACCATTCATTATATGGACAAAAGAAAAAGAGTATGTACAAAAGGTAACAACACCAACTGGTATGATTGACGTTTTGCCAACATTAGGTAATATGTTAAACATACATAGTAATTATCAATTAGGACACGACATTTTCAGTATTAAAAACAATGATAATCTAATCGTGTTCACAGATGGTTCATATATAACAAAAGACATATATTATGTTGCACAAAAAAATATGATATATCCAATAAGTGGCGAGGCTGTCGAGGAAAATAAGGTAAAAGAAGACAGCGAAAAGGCAGATCAAATAATAGACATATCAAACGACATAATAAATTACAATTTAATTAAAGAAATAAGGGAAAAAGCAACGTGATTTTGCATATAAAATAATCAAAAAATAGTACTTTTGTTGTAATTTTGATAATTTGAAAATAACTATTTACAAATGAAGTTAGTTGGTGTTAAAATAAATCATAAAAGGAGAGATAAATTATGTTAAGATTCATCACGTGTGATGATAATACAGAAGCATTAGACAGGACGGCTCATGCCATTAATAAAATAATGATGCCATACGATTTTGAATACAAAATCCAAAAGTTTATGAAGTATGATAACGATTTAAAAGAAGTAATAGAATCAAATAGCGATCAAAAAGTTTACATCCTAGATGTAGAGATGCCAAAAATATCAGGACTAGAAATTGCAAGCGAAATAAGAGAAACGGGAGATTGGGATAGTATGATAATTTTTGTAAGTGCTCATCCAGAATGCAAAGATGATATATTCTTCTCAAGACTGATGGCACTAGACTTTATATCCAAATTCTTTAATTACGATAAAAGACTAGAAGAAAGTTTAAGCAAAGTATTAGAAATATACGGGAAGAAGTCCACACTAACTTTTACATATGATTATACAACTTATAGAATTCCTGAAAATAAAATATTATACATAGAAAAAGCAACCCGAGAAAGAAAATGTATAATAGTAACAGAAAATGGAAAAAAATATGAAGTAACTGCAACATTAAAACAAATAGAAGATAAATTAAATGACAAATTTTATAAATGTCATAAAGCCTGTATAGTAAACACCGAGAAAATATCACAAGTTGACTATATAGCAAACAAAATAATATTTACAAATAAAACAGAGATAGATTTATTATCACATAGATGCAAAAGAGGCTTGAGAGAATATGTCACAGATTTTTATTAATGTAGTAGGCAGTTCAATAGTTTTAGTAACAGCAGCAATGATATATGCATTAATGTTGTTAGACGAAAAGAAAATAAAATTTAATATTAAAAACATTTTAATCTTTATAATAACAATTTGTATTTATTCACTAATAGGCTATTATTTAGATGGGACATTAAAAACATTAATGTTATGTGTATTATATGTAATATTTTTTAAGTATATGTTTGATACAAGTTATTTTATATCAATAATTTTGTCCCTAACAAATATAGTAATTATGATAGCACCAGATACATTGGTAGTATTATTCATAATTGGAGTCTTGAAGATTCCTCCAGAAACATTTTATAATGTTTATAGTTGTACAATATATCCAACTTTAGCAGTAAACATTTTGTTTATAGCAATAACATTTATATTTAAGCGTTGGTTAAGAAAAATAGTCAGCATCAAAGTTAGCAATAAGTTAGAAATAATTTCTTGCTATACTCTAACATTGGTAAGCATAATAATAATTTTCTATAATGCATATAACAACATCGAAGTAATAAGTAGAAATTTATTTATAAGTTCTGCAATAATGATTGTTTTTACATTAATATTATATAAGTTAGTAAGACAAAAAGTTGAAAACATCAGTCTAATTGATAAATATGACAAATTATTAGAATTTATCAAGAAGTACGAAAGAGAAATTGATATTGAAAAGATGCTAAGACATGAAACTAAGAATCAACTAATCACTATAAGAGATAAAATACTTAATAATGATACATATAAAATTGAAGGATATATTAATAGTATAATAGTAGAGCATGTTGCATTCAATGAAGAAAAATATAGTAAGTTTCAATTTTTACCAGCAAATGGTATAAAAGGATTATTTTATTACAAATCAATGGAAGCAGAAGCCAAAGGATTAAAACTGAGTATAAACGTTTCAAAAGCAGTTGAAAAATCTAACCTATCAAAACTATCCATTGATGAATTTAAACAATTAGGAAGATTGATAGGAATATATTTAGATAATGCAATAGATGCAAGTAAGAAAACCAAGAATAAACAAATGGGTATAGAGATATACATGAGAGGCAAAGATGTTGAATTCATAATATCAAATTCATTTGAAGGAGAACTTGATTTAGAGAGTATTGGAACTAAGAAGTATACAACAAAAGGAAAAGATCATGGATATGGACTAATGCTTGCAAAAAAGATATTAAATAGTTATAGTTGCTTTGAGGCAACAAGAACAGTCAGAGGTGGAATATATAGTCAATCTTTAATGGTAAAAATGAAGAAAATAAATAACAAGAAAGAGCATTTAAAATTAACAGATTAACCAAAATAAAATTTAATTCAAAACCGAGTTAAATTTTTTTATTAAAATATTTGCTCAATATGGTGTCAATATCAAAAACGAAAAAAATAGAATTTAATGTCATTTGCCATACAGGAAAAAAACTCATTAATAGAATTAAAAAGTAATTATAACGATTATTTAACATAGTAATTAAAACGAAAAATAAAAAACTAAAATGTGTGTCAAATTTTAGTTTTTTGAATAAGTAATAAAAGTATTGTAAGTAAAATTTTTATTTTTCAATTAAAGACTTAGGCATTTTTGGCTCATCAGCTATTAAAAGTAAACATCCTTGAGTTCCTAGAGTAGCAGCAAATGAACCTATTAGTGATAATAAACTTGCAAACATGTATTTTTCCTCCTTCTTTCAAAAATTATGTTTAAAAATATTTAAACCGAACTGAATTTATATCTTTTATAATTGCAATATGGCAAATTAAGAGTTTTATAACTAAGTGGTAAAATCATAATAGTTGCCTCAATTAACCCAACAAGTAAGTAGTTTGATATAATGTCATTATTGTATTTAATAATTAATGTTGTATAAATTAATGAAGATATTATAGATATAATTTTACATCTGATCCGTTTTCTTCTATTAATTAAAGGTCTTTTCTCAGTATCTGCAGGAGCATATAAAGAAATGAGTATAATAGACAAAAGCGAAAGAATAACTTTAATTATAAGTGGTATATAAATATAGTCACATACATATACACCCCCAACAAAAAGCGTAAGAGACATTATTAAACATTGATAACTCTTATTCGCATGTAACCCAAAGGCAGAAAATCTAATAACGTTATAAAATAGTAACAGCATTAAAATTTTCGTAATCTTACCCAGTATCAAACCTAGTCCAAAAATGACAACTAATTTTGTAAAAGTAAGATATAAACCTTCAAGTCCATACATAATTACTTCGATTTTTTCATCATCGTAATAAGGGTACTTATCTCTAAGTTTATCTTCGAAGTACATCAATATTTTTTTCTTCAATTTCCTTCACCACTATCATTATATAATATTTATAATAAAAACTATAATAATTGTATGATTATTAAATTTATAAAATCTAAAAAAAAATAAATTAACTACAAAGTAACGAAAAGTTCATAAAAATCAATTTAATGTACGATAAAAAAGTAATTGAAAAAAAAACATAATTATAGTATAATAAAAATATAAGAAAAAGAAAGGAATAATATATGGAATATAGATATTTAATAATAATAGTAATCCTTGTGATAATAGCATTTGCAATAATCAAAGGTAGTAAAAAAGATTTTAAATTAGAGGTAAACAAATTAGTAGATTTACTTGGTGGAAAAGACAATATAATAGAAACTGAAGCAGAAGCATCAAGATTTAAAGTAACACTTCAAGACGTAAGCAAAGCAGATAAAGAAGGCATAATGAAATTAGGCGCCAAAGGTGTTGTAGAAATAGATGACCAACTAAAAATAATAATTGGTAGTGGTGCTAAGCAACTAAAAAAATATATAGATGATTTAAAATAGAATAATAGTTCTATTTTTTTAAAGCAATTATTTATACGAAAAATATAATATATTTTTACTTTCAGGTTACAAAAAACCACCTTTATGTACATATTTCGACAAAATAGTACAAAAAAATGATATAAAATATATATGAAGGTGAGTATTTATGATGGATGAAGTTGTAGTAAATATAATTTTGATTTTATTTCCAATACTTATATATTTCGTAGCATCTTGCTACATTGGATTAAACAATAATAGAAAACACATATATTTATTTGATATATCAATTTGTACTTCTATATATTTTTGCATAAAGTTTGGTAATACAAATAATATAGTTCTGTTGTTATTGTTTTGCGATATACCAGTTCTAGTAGCATATCTAAAGAAAAAAGATAAATTAGCAGTCTTATTATCATTATTATTACTTTTATATTGTTGTTTTAATTATGAAATAGGATTATGTACATTAATAATTGCTATAAAATACATTTCATTTTTCTTAATTTATTTAACTTGTACAAAAAACGACAAAGAAGGTTACATAGAAAGAAGTGCAATATTTCAAGCATTCTACACATCTATGTTATACTTTTTAAATTACAAAACAACTGCATACTATATAATTGATATATTTTGGATAGCATGTGTATTCTTTCTAACATCTTTTGGTATAGTACATTTATTTAAACTTTTAGATAATTTATCAAATTTATTTATAAGTGTAAAAGATTTAGAAAAAGATAAACAAATAAAAAATTCACTATTTAAATTAACACATGAAATTAAAAATCCACTTGCAGTATGTAAAGGATATCTTGAAATGATGAATCTAGACGACAGAGAAAAAACAGAAAAGTATATAGGAATAATAAAGCAAGAAATAGAAAGAAGTTTACTTATAATGGCGGACTTTAGAGAGCTAAATAAAGTTGTACTAACCAAAGAATTAGTAGACATTAACTTTCTAATTCAAGAAGTATACGAAAGTTTAAATTTACTAGTGAAAAGTAAAAATATTAATCTACTATTTAATAACAACAATGAGTTATATGCTAATGTTGATTTTACCAAAATGAAACAAGTAATATTAAATGTAATAAAAAATAGCGTTGAAGCAATTGATAAAGATGGAAAGATAGAAATTAATACTTATAAAAGTGGAAAACATATTTACATAGAAATTACAGACAATGGCATAGGAATGGATAAAACAACAAAAGAACGTTTAACAGAACTGTTTTTCACAACAAAGAAAAATGGAACTGGACTAGGAGTAGCTTTATCTAATGAAATAGTAAACGCTCATGGTGGGGAAGTAAAATATGATTCAAAACTAAATGTTGGTACAAAAGTAACAATAAAATTACCAATAGAAAATTAATGATAAGAAAGGAAAACAGTTTTTGAGATTAAAAAATTGTGTAGTAAGAAAATGACAAAAAAAAATGATATATTTTTAGATAGATTACCAAGTATAGATTTACATGGTTTTGATAAAGAAAGTGCTATAGTAGCAGTAAATGATTTTGTATTAGAAAGCCACTTGCAAAATAATGAAGAAATATTAATAATTCATGGAATAGGAACAGGAATAGTAAAAAATGCTGTCCAAGAAACTCTAAAGAAAAATAAGTTAGTAATTGAATACAAAATATCCTCTAGTAATGTTGGATGTACAGTCGTGAAAATATTGACAAAGTGATATGATTGTGCTAAAATATAAATCAATAAAATTATTCGAGGGGGAATGTTTATGGAAAAAAATGAATACGGAATTAATTGGTTAGGATTATTTATAAAAGTAATAATTCTTGTAGTTACAATCCTATTTGCAATATGGTTAGTATCAAAAATTAGCAGCAAAAACAAAGGAAAAAGTTTTGATGAAAACAATAGTATTTATAAGGAAAAGGTAATTGAATATTTTAGTAAAAATTTACCAACAGACGAAAAAGAAAAGACAGTAACATTAAAAGAACTTATAAAATGGGATTATCTAAATGATTTAAAAGTAGACGGTAAAATTTGTGATAGTTCAAAAAGTAAAGCAACTATAACAACTGAAGAAGGATACTACAATATAAAAACAGAATTAATTTGTGGAAGTCAAAGTAAAACTAATTATATTAAACTTGGAAATGAAACATGTAAAGATTGTGACAAAAAAATTACAGACCTAAAAGTAAAAGAAACAAATACTGAAGAAAACAAAGATGATACAAAAAATGATGATTTAAAAGATAATAATACTAATGTGACTTCAAATACTACTAACAATAATTCATCAAATAATTCAAATGCTAATACAAATCAAATGATATTATATGAGTATGTAAAGGAAGTTCAAGAATATAGCAATTGGTACAATGGAAAAGTTACTGGAAATAACATAGAAAACAAAATTGAAGAAGTAAATTACGGAAAATTTTGTAAAAATGAAGAAAATACTTACTACACATCAGGTTATGTAACAAGTCCTACAAGATTTTCTTATGAAGTAGAATTAAAAAATATTAATGATGCAAGTAATATTGAAGTTGAAGCATCATACTTTACAACTAAAGCTGATTACAAAGAATATATAAATCAAAGAAATAAAAATGTATTAGAATCAGGCTTAGGAAAATATGATATTGATATAAAAAATGTAAGTGATTTCAAAAATTCATCATTAACAAAGAAGAATTTTACATTCACAGTAAGTGAAGCGTATGAGAAAAATGAAAAATACTATGTGAAAGTAGAAATTAATGTTAAAAACTTAAATGGAGTAACACCATATAAAACATCAAAAGGAAGCAAAGTATATTTCCCACCAGTAAAAATAACTATAAATTATAATGATATGTCAAACTGTGAAGTAACAACTTTAGATAAAAAACCAAGCGGATATACAAGGGTAGAATCATGGAAAGAACAAATAGATATGTATAGATATATAATAACAAATTATGAGTATAAATATTCTAATTTAACTTCACTTGAAGGATATAAGAAAACAGGGAATACAAAAGTAGTAAATAATTAAAACGTCTCAATTTGAAACGTTTTTTCTAATTTAATAAAGTCGTACTTAAATTTATAAATTAAAATATCTTTTTAAACAAACAAGTATCAACAATATCATATCCTAAACATCTATATAATGATTGAGCAATCTTTCTTTTGTTACTAGAAGTCAACATAATATAGGATAACCCGTTATCTTTAGCGAATTTATCAACATTAAGCATAAGAATTTTACCATACCCTTTACCCCTATATTTGTTACTTACACATACATCATTTACATAACCATATTTAATACCCTTAAATATATTTGTTATAACATCTATAGTAACCATACCAACAATAATATTATTATCTTCTAAAACAAAAATATTACCACTTTCTTTAATATCACTACCAGTATAATTATGATTAAAACATTCATTAAATAATTCTAATAAGAATTTATAATCTTTCTTTTCGTACTTTCTAAAATTCATAAAAATCTCCTTTTTTAAAACTTAAAATATTTTAAATAAAACGATTTATCATCGCAGTTTTTACCAGTTGTATAAGACAAATTGCCAAATATTTTATCTATTTTTATGTAATCAATACGATCACTATTAAGTAATTTATAAATATCATTAATAATACTTACACATTTATTTTTAGCAATTACATATAGCTCAATAAATGAATAATTATATATTTCATTCAAATTGCAAGGATGGTTCCAATCGTTCTTTTCTAAATTCAAATATTCTCTTTTAGAATTATGATCTAAATAGAAAGAAAACTTCCTTTTAATCATAAATCTTTTTGGAGTAACCACATCAAACATAGTATAGATAACTTTTTTTATCCCGTAAGGGTCATAGTTTAAATATTTAAAAAACAACCTCATATCGTGTACACATTTGTTATATATATCTCCCATACTGTTAAAAGAATAAGTATCATTAATTACGTTATTAATTAAATCTATAGTTTCACTACTAAGCGTATCGTTATTTAATATATATTTATACATTTTATATTTTTTTGCTTCAACTTTTTCATTTTGAAAAATCATGTATGCATCTAAATAATATTCCATTTCTTGGTGTAAGCCATTATATTTATAACTTTGTTTAACATTTTTTATAAATAATCCAGTATTATAATAAACAAAAGGATGTATAGTAGAATCAAGAACAAAGTGTGCAATAGCACCAACTAAATAAGAAAAACATTCTCTATTAGAAGTAAGTTCCTTATCCTTAATATACTTAATTATATTAGTAAAATATAAATTAACATTATTCTTATGCATAAAATAACCATTATTTCTATATCTACTACTCTTTTTTCCTAACCCCATATTATAAAAATAAAAAATATCAGGACCCTGTGAAAAAGTTTTTGCAGATTCTAGTATAATATTATTTTTTATATTATCACTTAATAAATCATAAACATCTTTCATAAAATAACTATGAGTAACAGTACTTGGCATATCATTGTCTCCTTACTTATAAAGTATATCATAATTTCCCACAGTTTTAACATTTTTTTATATATCTTTTTTTTATATTTTGTGATATACTTTTATAGTAAGGTGTGTGTGATATATGCAAAAAGATTTTAGGACAATAGATGAACAAATAGAAATTTTGGAAAAAAAAGGATTAATAATTGATGATATTGACGAAGCAAAAGAAATACTATTGAGAGAAAATTATTTCTTTTTAAATGGATATAGACACCTACTGATGATATCTGTAAAAGAAAAAAGATACATAAGTGGTTCAACATTTAGAGAACTATATTCAATATTTATGTTTGATAGATATTTTAGAAATATTATCTTTAAAAATGTATTAGTAATAGAAAATCAATTAAAATCAATTCTATCATATCAACTATCAAAAAAATATGGATATAAAGAAAAAGATTATTTGAATCCCAAAAACTTTACTAGTGACCATGATAAAAAAAGAAGAGTAAAAGATATATTAGAAAAAATGAAACGTCAAATTCGTATAAATACCATGCATCATAATGCTACAATGCACTATGTTACAAGTTACGGATATATACCGTTATGGGTATTAGTAAAAGTATTATCGTTTGGAATTGTTTGCGAACTATATTCTATCCTAAAGAACGAAGATAAATTAGAAATAGCAGATATATTTGGAACAACTCCAGATGAATTAGAAAATTTCTTGGTAATACTTTCAAATTATAGAAATTTATGTGCTCACGAAGATATTGTTTTTGAACACAAAACAGAAAGATATATACCAGATACAATTTATCACGAAAAATTAAATATTGATAAAATGGATGCAGAATATATTTATGGAAAAAACGACCTATACGCAGTAATAATTATTTTCAAAGTTTTATTAACAAAAGATGCCTTTAGAGCAATGTTAAAAGAAGTTAATTACGAAATAGAATCACTTGACGGAAAACTAGATTCTATACCAATAGAAAAAGTATTAGATAGAATGGGATTCCCAACAAATTATATGGATATAATAGATTTATAGAAAGAAGGAATAAAAATGAATAAAAAGTCAAACAATGTACTTATACTTATATTATCGGTAGTAATATCATTTATTTGCGGTACATTAGGTTCATACCTAATAATAACCAATGTTCCAAGTATAAGCAAAAGTATAGTAGAAAATGTAAGTAAAATAGAAATGACAGAAAATAGTATTGCACCATCTGTAGAAAAAGCATATACAAGTGTTGTAACAGTTGTTTCTTATAAAGATAACCAAAAAATATCAACAGGTAGCGGATTTGTCTACAAAAAAGATAACAAAGTTGGTTATATAATGACAAACAATCACGTAGTAGATAGTGCAGACAAAGTAGAAGTAGTATTAAGTAACAACGAAACAGTAGAAGCAAAAATACTAGGAAAAGAGACGTATAGTGATATTGCTGTATTATCAATAGATAAAGATAAAGTACTATCTGTAATCGAAATAGGCGACAATTCAAAAATGAAATTAGGAGACACAGTGTTTACAATTGGTGCACCAATGGGTGTAGAATACAGTGGAACAGTAACAAGAGGTATATTATCAGGAAAAGATAGATTAGTTGAAGTAAGTTTCTCAGGTAACACATCAGATTATTATATGAAAGTTTTACAAACAGATGCAGCCATAAATCCTGGTAACAGTGGTGGACCATTACTAAATGTAAATGGCGCTGTAATTGGTATAAACTCATTAAAACTAGTAGAAAATGAAGTTGAAGGTATGGGATTTGCTATTCCAATCGAAGATGCATTAAATTATGCCGAATCACTAGAAAAGGGTGAACCATTAAAAAGACCATTTATAGGAATATCCATGGTTGATGTAACACAAACCGCATACTTATGGCAATATGGAATAACACTTCCAAAAAATACAACAGAAGGTGTAGTAGTAGTTGCCGTACAAGCAGGATCACCAGCATCATCAAAACTAGAAAAGGGAGACATAATTATCGGTATTGATGATGAGGATATATCAACAGTTGCAGAATTAAGATACGAATTATATAAACATGAACCAGGAGATACAATAAAAATTAAATACATACGTAATAATAAAGAAAACACAGTTGATATAACACTTACTGAAAATAAAGAAAGTTAAATAGAAAGTTGAAATTAACTTTCTTTTAATATTTTTTTAGTGTATAATATATATAAGAATAAAAGGAGGATTTTATGAACAATACTTTAACAAAAGAAGAATTAAATAAAATAGATGCATATTTTAGAGCAAGTAATTATCTATCAGCGTGTCAATTATATTTGCTAGATAATCCATTATTAAAAAGGCCTCTAGAATTAAAAGATATAAAAAATACCCTAGTGGGCCACTGGGGAACAGTGCCTGGTCAAAACTTTATTTATACACATTTAAATAGAGTAATAAAAAAATATGATTTAAATATGATTTACATTTCAGGACCAGGACATGGTGGAAACGCAATGGTTGCACAATCATATCTAGAAAAAACATATACTGAAGTATACCCAAATATAACTTATGATGAACAAGGATTAAAGAAACTTTTTAAACAATTTTCATTTCCAAAAGGTATATCCTCTCATGTAGCACCTGAAACACCAGGATCAATTAATGAAGGTGGCGAACTAGGTTATTCTTTATCTCACGCATATGGAGCAGTGTTGGATAACAAAGACCTTATAGTTGCGTGCGTCGTAGGAGATGGTGAAGCAGAAACTGGTCCCTTAGCAGCATCATGGCATTTAAATAAAATAATAAATCATAAAACAGATGGAATAGTTTTACCTATATTACACTTGAATGGATACAAAATAGCAAATCCAACGTTGTTAGCGAGAATAAGTGATGAGGAACTAGATAATTTATTCAAAGGATACGGATATAAACCATATCATGTTGATATAGCCTCTACCGAAGAAATGCACCAAAATATGGCAAAAGTTATGGACGAAGTAATAAAAGAAATTAAGATTATACAAAAAAGTCAAACTGATGAAAGACCAATATATCCAATGATAATATTAAGAACAAAAAAAGGATGGACTGGTCCACAATTTGTAGATGGAAAACAAATTGAGGGAACATCAAATGCACATCAAATACCTATTGTAGTAAATAAAGAACACGAAAATAATTTAAAAGAATTAGAAAAATGGTTAAGAAGTTATCACCCCGAAGAATTATTTGATGAATTTGGAACTTTAAAAAAGGAACTACAAGAACTATCACCAATAGGAACAAGAAGAATGTCAAGTAATCCAGTTGCTAACGGAGGTTTATTGTTAAGAGATTTGGTAATTCCTGATTTTACAAAATATAAAGTAAATTTTGATAAACCAGGTACTATAAAGAAACAAGATATGGAAGAGTTAGGTAAATTTTTAAGAGATATAATAGACTTAAATAGAACTAACTTTAGAGTTTTTGGACCAGATGAAACAAAAAGTAATAGATTAACGCCAGTATTTGAAAAAACAGACAGGCAATTTAATGCTAATATTTACAGAAATGATGAATCAATTTCACATGAAGGAAGAGTAATAGATTCTGTTTTGTCAGAACATTTATGTGAAGGAATGTTAGAAGGTTACATATTAACAGGAAGACACGGAATATTTAATAGTTATGAAGCATTTATAAGAATAGTAGATTCCATGACAAGTCAACATGCAAAATGGTTAAAAGTTACCAAAGAATTATCATGGAGAAAAGAAGTATCATCTTTAAATTATATTTTATCATCTCATATATGGCAACAAGATCATAACGGATACACGCATCAAGATCCAGGATTTTTAAATCATATAGTAACAAAAAAGGCAGATATAGTAAGAGCATATCTACCACCAGATGCAAATTGTTTGCTTTCATGTTTTGATCATTGTGTAAGAAGTAAGAACTATATAAATGTAATAATTGCTTCGAAACATCCAAGATATCAATGGTTGACAATGGATGAAGCAGTAAAACATTGCACAAAAGGAATTGGAATATGGAAATTTGCAAGTAGTGATGATGGAGTAGAACCGGATATAGTTATGGCATGTTGCGGAGATACACCAACACTTGAAACCTTGGCAGCAGTAACTATCCTAAAAAAATTCTATCCAGGACTTAGAATAAGAGTAGTAAATGTTGTGGATTTAATGAAGTTAGAATCAAATGAAAAACACCCACATGGATTAACTGATTTTGAATATGATAATTTATTTACTAAAAATAAACCAATAATTTTTGCGTTTCATGGATATCCAAATCTAATTCACCAACTTACTTATAATAGGAAAAATAAAAATCTACATGTTCATGGTTATCTTGAGGAAGGAACGATAACAACACCTTTTGATATGAGAGTACAAAACAAAATAGACAGATATAGTCTAACTAAAGATGCACTTAAATATTTAAATTTTCTTGGAGATACTAGAGCAAATGCGATAGAATATTGCAACAATAAAATAATTGAACATAATAATTACATAAAAGAATATGGAAAAGATATGCCAGATATATTAAATTGGCATTGGTAATTGTATATATAAGAGAATGCATAATAAAAAATCAAGAATTAAAATGAACATTATTTCATCTAAATCTTGATTTTTTTCTCTACATCATTATCTATTAACAATTGATTATTACTTAGAAATATAATTACATATTAAATTGCTTATTTCAGTAGGATTTTCAATAGATAAACCTTCAATTAATCTTGCTTCTGCATAAAGTATCTTAGCATATTCTTTTAATTCATCTTTATCACTATTATATAAATCTTTAAGTTTTTTGCTAATAGCATGATTCTCATTTATTTCAAGTACTAAGTCTGCTGTAACCTTTTCATTGCTTATAGCATTAAGTGTTTTCTCCATTCCAGTAGAAATAACACCTTCATTAGTTAGACATACAGGATGTTTATTTAATCTGTTAGTAAACTTAATATCTTTTACATCACTAACTGCTTCCTTCATAATAGCAAACATATCTTTATATTCTTCATTTTCTTTTTCAAGTTTTTCCTTATCCTCTTTGCTGCTTAAATCAGTATTTTCACTTGACACACTAACGATTTTTTTAGAGTCATATTCCATAAGAGATTGCATAGTAAATTCATCAACATATTCAGTCAAATATAAAACTTCAATATCTTTATCTTTAAATACTTCAACTTGAGGTAACATATCAATCTTATCAATTGACTCTCCACAAGCATAATATATATTAGTTTGTTCGTTATTCATTCTTGATACATATTCTTTTAAAGTAACCATTTTCTTTTCTTTTGAAGAGTAAAATAGTAGTAAATCTTGTAGTTTATCTTTATCCATACCAAAATTATTATAAACTCCGTACTTTAATTGAATACCAAAGTTTTTAAATATCTTCTCATATTTTTCTCTGTTATTATCTCTTAAATTTTCTAACTCTTTCTTAATTTTGCTCTCAATATTTTTACCAATAGTTTTTAAAATTCTATTTTGTTGTAAAACTTCTCGTGATATATTTAACTTTAAATCAGGACTATCAATAACACCCTTTACAAAACTAAAATAATCCGGTAATAAGTCACCACATTTATCCATAATAAGAACGCCATTAGAGTATAGTTGTAATCCCTTAACATATTCTTTTGAATAATAATCAAATGGAGTGTGACTAGGAATAAATAATATTCCATCATAAGTAACTAATCCCTCAGCATTAATATGTATGATATCTTCAGGCTTTTCATAATCTGAAAACTTCTCCATATAGAAATTTTCATATTCTTCTAAAGAAACATCATTTTTCTTTTTTTTCCAAATAGGAATCAAACTATTTAAAGTTTCTATTTCTGTATGCTCTTCATATTCATCTTTGCTTCCTTCTTTTAAATGTTTATGAGTTACATTCATCTTTATTGGATAAGTTATATAGTCAGAATACTTCTTTACTAATGATTTAATTGTATACTCTTCCAAATATTTAGAATATTCTTCATCTTCAGTGTTCTCTTTAAATTTTAAAGTAATTGATGTACCATAATCAGCCTTATTTGTTTTTTCAATAGAGTATCCATCAACACCTGATGATTTCCAAGTGTATGCTTCATCGCTATCAATACTTTTACTTTCAACAATTACTTCATCACTTACCATAAATGAAGAATAAAAACCAACACCAAATTGTCCTATAATATTAATGTCTTTTTTCTTTTTGTTTTCTTCTTTAAATAACTCAGAACCACTTTTGCAAATAGTACCTAAATTATCTTCGAGTTCTTCTTTTGTCATACCACAACCATTATCAGTTATAGTAAGTGTTCTTTTATCTTTGTCAACACTAATTTTGATTGATAGTTCTTCATGTTTAACCTTAATATCCTTATCTGTAAGTGACCTATAATATAATTTATCTATTGCATCACTCGCATTACTAATAAGTTCCCTTAAAAATATTTCCTTATTAGTATAAATAGAATTAATCATTAAATCTAATAACTTTTTTGATTCTGCTTTAAATTGTTTTTTTGCCATTTTATATTCATCATCCCTTCATTTATTGAAAGATTCAACTTTCATAATTATAATTATACTATCATTTTAGCAATAGTCAAGAGAAAATGCTAAATTTTTAGCAAAAAGTATTGACAATTGCTAAAAAAGTGCTATAATGGTATTTGTAAGTAAGAAAGGAAGATGAAGATATATGGATTTAATCCCAAGAAAATTTTATTTAGATGACTTATTTGATAACTTTATTAATACTAGAGAAAGTGAAAGTATGAAATGTGATATCTATGAAAAAGGTGGTAAATATCATATAGAAATGGACGTTCCCGGATATAACAAAAAAGATATTTCACTAGAAGTAAAAAACGGTTATTTAAATATAACTGCACATAAAAAAATGGAAGAAGATGTAAAAGAAAAGAATTACATTAGGAAAGAAAGATCATATGGAAAAATACAAAGATCATTCTATGTTGGAGATCTTGATGAAGACAAAATTGAAGCTTCATTTGAAAATGGAACTCTAACAGTAGTAATTCCAAAAAAAGAAGCAGAAACCAATAAAAAATACATTGAAATCAAATAAAGTTAAAAAAGTAAGCATAGTAAGAAGAAATAACCTTAAAAGATTGTTTCTTTTTTTTCTAATATATTGTATAATATTTGTACTGAGGTGAAGATATGACTAATGATAACAAAATAAAATTAATAAACAGTTACCTAAAAAGTAGTAGTATTGTGTTAGATATAGCACTACTAAATTATGAAACATATAATATTTATATACGCATAGATTATAAAAAGAAAGAAAAACGTTGTAAGTTATATTGGGTTGATTTAGATTTAATCAAAGATAGGAAAATAGAAAAATATCTCAACATAGAAAATATCTCGTATGAAGAGGTAGATAAAATATGTACTGAAATTGAAAAGCAAGAAGTATATGAATATATAAACATAAAAGAAAAAAATAAAATAATAATAAATGCATATCTAAACAATATTTATCATTATGAACTAAACAAATATATACCAAAAAAATTATCAAATTTAACACAAGCATTTGTGATAATATTTAATAATCTTCCAAGAAAATTAGAAATGTTCTTATATGAAACGAATGCAGAAATTACTAATACAAAACTAAACTATGATTATAACGACTTAGTGGAATTCGACTTGTTTAAAGGTGATTTAAAAAATCTAGCAAATGACAAAATTATAAAAGAAAGCAAACAATACAAAAAAGATTTGTTGTTTTTAGAAAAAATAGAAAATAAATATTTTGCAGTAATAAATGGCATAAATAAATATCTAATAGTAATAGAATATAATAAGGAAAAAAATGAAACAGCATTTTATTGTACATGTCCATGCAAATTTTTTTGTAAACACATAATAATGGTTGTAAACGCAATAAGAGACAATTACGAAAATAAATTCTACAAGGTATTATATAATAACACAAACAATATATTAGAAAGTGCGTTAATATCAAAATACATTTTGTCTCTTGGTATAGAAGACGGGTATATGGAAATAATAAACAAGTATGGGGAGATAGAACAAATACCATTAGTAGACAGTAGCAATAACGTAAATTTTAAAATTCTAGAAGATACTGATGATAAAACATTATATAACGAAATGAAAAAGGCAATAAAAAAATAGCTACACAAGTAACTATAATATTCAAAAAAATGGCGCGCCCATAGGGATTCGAACCCCAAACCTTTTGGTCCGTAGCCAAACGCTCTATCCAATTGAGCTATGGGCGCTTTTTCATAACAATAGATAGTATATAATAAATTAGTAATTTTTTCAATATTTTTCTCAAAAAAAACTAAAAAAATTATAAAAAATTAAAAAAACTAATAAAAAAACAAAAAATAGGGTTGTCAAATGAAAAAAAATGTTATATAATGAATTAGTCAACAGCAAAAATAGGTTGATAAAAAGATGCCTGAGTGGCGGAATAGGTAGACGCACAGGACTTAAAATCCTGCGAGATTCAACCCTCGTGTCGGTTCAAGTCCGACCTTAGGCACCATCTTTTTGGAGGAATACCCAAGTCTGGTTGAAGGGACCGGTCTTGAAAACCGGGAGGCCACGAAAGTGACGCAGGGGTTCGAATCCCTTTTCCTCCGCCATTAAGATTTATAAGTTTATCGCGGGATGGAGCAGTTTGGTAGCTCGTTGGGCTCATAACCCAAAGGTCGTTGGTTCAAATCCATCTCCCGCAACCATGGTTCCGTGGTGTAGTGGTTATCACGTCTGCCTGTCACGCAGAAGATCGCGGGTTCAAGTCCCGTCGGAACCGCCATTATTTTTTGGCTTCATAGCTCAGTCGGTAGAGCAGAGGACTGAAAATCCTCGTGTCGCTGGTTCAATTCCCGCTGGAGCCACCATGAATAAAAATTAGACTTGAATATAATACATTCAAGTTTTTTTTATAACATCTTTTATATTAAAAGGTATACAAATAATGCAAACAAATTAAATAAAAATTCCAACTATATATCACTATCACAAAAAGAAGTTATCCACAAAATCTGTTGATAACTTTACTTAAAACAGTGGAAAATACTAATTATAACTAGATTTCAAAGTCTAAATTTGCTATAATTCTATTATGTGATATATTTATATGGAGGTAAAAAATGAATGAAATAAAATGTCCAAAGTGTCATACAGTTTTTCAAATAAATGAAACAGATTATGAGTCAATAACAAAACAAATTAAAGATAAAGAATTTGAAAAAGAAATATCAAGAAAAGAAGAACAATTCAAATTAGATAAAGAACTATCTATTCAAAAAGCAGTATCATCATTAAAAGAAGAACTATCTAAAGAAATAGCAGAAAAAGAACTAGAAAATTCAAAACTAAAACAATCTTTAGAAATGCAAGAAGAACAAACTAAAATAAATATTGAAAGAAAATATCAAGAAATTATAAAAAAATATGAATTAGAATTAAATGAAATAAAAAATAAACTTCATTTACAAGATGTTCAAAACAAACTAGATACGGAAAAGAAGTTCGCAGAAAAAGAAAAAGAGATAGCAACTCTAAATAATAAAATAGAAATCAAAGATAAAGAATATAAACTAAAAGAAACAACAATAAAAGAATCTTACGAACTTAAATTAAAAGATAAAGAAGAACAACTTGCATATTATAAAGATTTTAAAGCACGCCAATCAACAAAAATGATTGGAGAATCACTAGAACAACATTGCAATGTAGAATTCAATAGATTAAGACCACTATTTAAAAATGCATATTTTGAAAAAGACAACGACGCAAAAACAGGTTCAAAAGGAGACTTTATATTTAGAGATTTTGATGATGCTGGAAATGAAATAGTATCTATTATGTTTGAGATGAAAAATGAAATAGATAAAACAGCAACAAAACATAAAAATGAAGACTTCTTAAAAGAACTAGATAAAGATAGAAAAGAAAAAAATTGCGAATATGCAGTTTTAGTATCACTGCTTGAAATTGATAATGATTATTACAACGATGGTATAGTAGATGTATCCCATATATATAATAAAATGTACATAATAAGACCACAGTTCTTTATTCCTCTTATAACTTTAATAAGAAATCTTGCAAACAAATCATTAGAATATAAAAAAGAATTAGAAAGAATAAGAAATGAAAACATCGATATAACCCATTTTGAAGAAAACATAAATACATTTAAAGAAGGTTTTGGTAGAAATTATAGACTAGCATCAGAAAGATTCCAAAAAGCAATCGAAGAAATCGATAAAACAATAGACCACTTACAAAAAACTAAAGAACATTTATTAAAAACAAATGACAATCTAAGACTGGCAAATAATAAAGTTGATGATTTAACTATCAAAAAACTAACACATAACAATAAAACAATAACTAAAATGTTTGATGAATTAAAAGAAGAAAAAATAAACAAGTAGCATAAATGAAAAAAAGATAATAGAAAATTTAAAACTATAACAAAATTAAAAGTTGAAGAAAAATAAAATTTATCATTCAAACTACTTGTAATAAACAACCTAATATGCTATAATAAACGTGTCTTGAAGAAAGAGTGGCATGAAAGTTCCACTCTTTAATTTATATGGAGGTAATATGATAGAAGAAAAAGTAAGAAAACTAATTGAAGAAGAAGTAAAAAAAGCAAATGTGAGAATTGATGAAATCATCTACGAAAAAGAAAATAACAACTATTTTTTAAGAATAATTATTGATAGTGATGACATTATTGATATAGATAAATGTGTTGAAGTAACAAATATCATTAATCCACTATTAGATAATTCAAATATAATAGAAGATAGTTACATATTAGATATTTCATCAAAAGAAAAAGGAGAGTAAAAAATGAATCAAAAACAAATAAAGGAATTTTTGCAAGCATTAGACCATATAGTAAAAGAAAAAGGAATAGATAGAAGTATTGTTGTTGAAGCAATGGAACAAGGACTTACAGCAGCATACAAAAAAAATGAAGGAATACCAAATGTTAGAGTAGAGCTAAATGGTGATACAGGAGAATTTAAAGTATTTAAATTCAAAACAGTTGTTGAAGAAGTACAAAATGACAAAGCAGAAATTTCCCTTGAAGAAGCAAAAAAAATAGTTCCAGAAATAGAACTAGGAGAAACAATCGAAGAAAGACTATATACAGACAAAGATTTTGGACGTGTTGCCGCAGGAACAGCAAAACAAGTAGTAGTACAAAGAATTAAAGAAGCAGAAAAAGAAAGTGTCAATGAAGAATTCAAAGATTGCAAAGATGAATTATTAGTAGGAACACTAGAAAGAGAAGACCAACATAACTATTATGTTAATTTAGGAAGAAGTTTTGGCATATTACCAAAAGATGAAATAATACCAAACGAAAAATTAGAAATGGGTTCTTCAATCAAAGCATACGTATCTAAATTAGAAATAGGACCAAAAGGACCATTCATCTTGTTATCAAGAACTCACTATGGATATTTAAAACGTCTACTAGAACTTGAAATACCAGAACTAAGTGATGGAACAGTAATGTTATATTCTGTAGCAAGAGAAGCAGGTAGCAGAAGTAAAATAGCAGTATATTCTAACAATCCAAAAGTTGACCCTATCGGTGCAATAATAGGAGAAAAAGGCACAAGAATAGGAAGAATATTAAGTGGATTAAGCGGAGAGAAAATAGATGTAGTGTTATATAGCAAAGACCCAGTAGAATTTATAAAAAATGCCCTAAGTCCTGCAAAAAATCTAAATGTTGCAATAACAGACGAAAAGAAGAAAGAAGCATTAGTTCTAGCAAGTAATGATAACTTATCGCTTGCAATAGGTAAGAAAGGACAAAATGTAAGGCTTGCATCAAGATTAACTCACTACAAAATAGAAGTAAAAAAAGAAGAAGAAGTCTATACATTAACAAACGATGAAAACTAAAAAAATACCACTTAGAAGTTGTATTGTAACAAAAGAACGTTTACCTAAACAAGAACTAATAAGAATAGTAAAAAATAATCAAAATGAAGTTTTTATTGACTTAACAGGAAAAATTAACGGAAGAGGAGCATATATTAAAAAAGATATAGAAGTTCTAAATAAAGCAAAGAAATCAAAAGCACTAGATAGACATTTAGAAATAACTATACCTGAAGAAATCTATGAACAACTAAAAGAAATTATAGAAAAATAATGGAGGTGATACCTATGATGAGTGTAGAAGAATACGCAAATGATGTAGGAAAAAGTATAAATCAAATACTAAAATTATGTAGTAGTCTAGATATAAAAGCAACTGATAAAGACGATTTCTTAGATGACGAAGCAATTATATTGTTAGATAATGAAATAAGTTCATTAAATGATGCCGAAGAAAATAATGAAGAATTTAATGAAGAAGAATTTAACGATAGCTATGAAGAAGAACTAGAAGAAGTATTTGAAACCTATGAAGAAGAAAAACCACTTCACAAACAAAAACAAGAAAACGTAGTTAATAAACCAAATAACTCTAAAAAGGAAAATAAACAAAAAGAAAAGAATAAAGAGTTTAGACAGAAAAGAAAAGAAATGTATAAGCATAAAGAAAAACTACAATCAGCATTAGTTAAAGATGAAGAAAATGTTGTCTTATATAAGGATGGCATGACAGTAAGCGAACTTGCTAATATCTTAGGAATATCAGTAACAGAAATTATAAAAAAATTAATGGGACTAGGTATGATGATGACAATTAATGCAAGTATAGATTTTGATACTGCAGAAATAATTGCTAATGAATTTAATAAAATTCTAAAAAAGGATACAACGAGAGACGAAACAAATTTTGAAGAATTAGAAATTATTGATAATGAAGAAGATCTAATTGAACGCCCACCAGTTGTAACAATAATGGGACATGTTGACCATGGAAAAACTACTTTGCTAGATACAATAAGAAAGAGTAAAGTTGCCGAAGGAGAAGCGGGTGGAATAACTCAAGCAATTGGAGCATATCAAATTAATTATAATGGCAAATTAATAACATTTATAGATACACCTGGGCATGCGGCATTCACAGAAATGCGTGCACGTGGAGCAAGTATTACAGATATAGTAATAATAATAGTTGCTGCAGACGATGGAGTAATGCCACAAACAAAAGAAGCAATAGACCATGCAAAAGCAGCAAATGTTCCAATCATAGTAGCAGTAAACAAGATTGATAAACCTAATTCCAATCCAGAAAGAGTACTTACTGAAATGTCAAACTATGGCATAGTACCAGATTCCTGGGGTGGAGATACTATGTTTGTAAATATTTCTGCAAAAACTGGCGAAGGAATAGATGACTTACTAGAGAGATTGCTTTTAATAAGCGAATTACAAGAATTAAAAGCAAACCCATCACGTTATGCCCTAGGAACAGTAATCGAGTCTAAGTTAGATAAAAATTCAGGAGTAGTAGCAACAGTTCTAATTCAAAATGGAACACTAAGATTAGGAGATTCAATTGTTGTAGGAACAAACTATGGAAAAATAAGAACACTAAAAAATGATAAAGGTGAAAATTTAGTAGAAGCATACCCATCAATGCCTGTAACAATAACAGGAATATCAAATCCTCCACAAGCCGGAGATAAATTCATGGTATTTGAAAGTGAGAAAAAAGCAAAATCTATCGCTGAAACAAGACAGTTAAATGAAAAAATGAAAAACAATACAAATAAGTCAAGTATTTCACTAAACGATTTATTTAGTAAAATTGAAGAAGGTACGAAAGAAATAAACATCGTACTAAAAACAGATGTAAAAGGTAGTGAAGAAGCAGTAAAAAATTCATTACTAAAATTAGATGTCGAAGGAATAAAAATAAACGTAATAAGAAGTGGTATTGGTGCAATAACAGAAAGTGATATAGTATTAGCGCAAGCATCAAATGCCATCATAATAGGATTCAACATAAGGCCAAATAACAAAATAATGGAACTTGCTAAGGAAAAAGGTATAGACATAAGACTATATAACATCATATATAAAGTAGTAGAAGAAATGGAAGCAGCAATGAAAGGCAAACTAGAACCTGTCTACGAAGAAAAAGTAATTGGTGAAGCAGAAGTAAGAAAACTATTCAAATTCTCAAAAGTAGGAACAATTGCAGGAAGTTATGTAACAAATGGCGTAATAAAAAGAGACTCAAAAGCAAGAGTAATAAGAGATGGAATAGTAATATACGACGGAAATATTAATTCTATCGCACGTGAAAAAGACCAAGTAAAAGAAGTAAAACAAGGTATAGAGTGCGGTATAACAATAGAAAACTTTAATGATATAAAAGAACAAGATATCATTGAAGCATATGAAATGATTGAAGTAAAGAGATAAAAATTAGAATATAGCAAATAATTAAAATATAGAAAATAATATAAAAAAATCTAACATTACGTTAGACTTTTTTATATATTTTTATTCTACTTTCTTTCCACAATTAGTACAGAAACTAGAATTATCATCTAATTTTTGTCCACATCCTAAGCAGTATTTAACTTGCGTAGAACTATTTGCAGAATTATTTTTATTATCATCACCAATTGGACCATTAGGACTAACTTTAACATTATTATCCCAAGTATATTTACTAGAAAATCCAAAAATCATAGCAACAATACCAGAAACAAATGCTCCAGCAACTGCATATCCTACAGGACTTTGATGCATCTTTTTAGCAATATTATAATAGCAAAATGCCATTACAACCATTGAAGCAACTGAAGTTACAAAAGATAAGCCATCAACATTTAATAAACTACATATAGTACCAGATATAGCAATTAAAAAGTACCACCAATTAAGACCGGATATTTCAACCAATACATAAGTACTATAAAATGGAATAATTGCCTCCCATCCGTTCTTTCCAGCTTTCTTAAATAATTTCCATAGTCCAATAACATAAAGCACAGCAATTGCAATTCCAAAAAGTGCTAAAACTATAATAAGACCAATAGATAATCCTAAAAAAGACTCAAATAAACTATAATCGTACATAAAATAATTCTCTCCTTCCTTATAATAATAATATCAAATATTAAAGTTAACATCAATACAAAACTCAAAAAAATTAATAAAACATTAAAACATCTTGAGATTTAACATACAAATATAGTATAATATTTATGAAAGGAAGTAATATTATGAGTATAAAATTAGAAAGATTATCTCACGCTTTTGTGGAAGAAATAAGTATCATATTAAAAGAGGAGACAAGAGACGAAGATTTTAAATATGTAACACTAACATCATGCAAAATAAGCAGTGATTTATCATATGCCAAAATATATTTCACATGTTTAAATGATGAAAAAAAAGAAGAAGTAACAAAATCTTTAAATAATGCAAGTGGCTTTATTAGAACTAAACTATGCGACAAAGTTGACATAAGAAAAATGCCAGAATTAACATTCGTTTACGATGAATCAATAGAGTATGGTAACAAAATAGAAAAAATAATCGAAGAAATACATAGTAAGGAAGAAAAAAATGGATAAAATAAAAGATCTAGTTTTAGAATCATCTTCAATACTTATACTAGCACACATTAATCCAGATGGAGATGCCATAGGCAGTGCTTTATCATTATATAATGTTTTATTAGAAAGGTTATATAATGTTGATGTAATGATTCCTAATGTTCCAAAAAAATATAATTTCTTACCAAACTTTGATAAAATTATTACATCTACAGAAAAAGAATATGAACTAGTAATAGTATTAGATACTTCAACTCAAGATAGAATAAATCAAAGTGAATATTATTTTGAAAATGCCAAGTACACAATAAACATCGACCATCATAAAGGAAATACATTATATGCTAATTATAATTATGTATCACCAAATAGTCCAGCTTGTTGCGAATACTTATATTACATATTAAAAAAATTAAAAATAGATATAACAAAAAATGTTGCAACTTGTTTAATGTGTGGGCTTTTAACTGATACGGGTGGGTTTCAGTATAGCGACGTTGGAGAAAAAACATTTCAAATGGCATCTAAACTATCAAAATTAACTGACGTTCCAAGTATATATAAAAAAGTACTAGGAACAATAACAAAAGAACATTTCTTACTATCTAATATTGCATCCAATAGATTGGAATTTATTTATGATGGTAAAATAGCATACACATATTTAAATACCAATGATTTAAAAAAATGCAATGGTGACTTAACTGACTTCGAAGGAATTGTAAATATAGGAAGAAACATCGAAGGAGTAGAAGCATCAATATTTATAAGAGAACTAGAAGATTGTTATAGAATAAGTTTAAGAGGTAATGGAAATATTGACCTAAGCACAGTTGGAGAACACTTTAATGGTGGAGGACACAAAAACGCCGCAGGAATAACAGTAAAAAAAGACCTACAATTAAAGGAACTAAAAGATAAATTAATAAATTTAGTAAAGGAAAACTTAAAAACTAATGAATAAAATAATTGTAGTAAACAAAGAAAAAGACTATACAAGTAGAGATGTAGTAAATATTTTATGTAAAAAGTTTAAAACAAAAAAAATTGGCCACACAGGAACACTAGACCCTTTAGCAACTGGAGTACTAGTAATATGTATTGGTAAAAGTCTAAAAATAGTAGATAGCATTGTATCTTATGACAAAGAATATATAGCAAGAGTAATATTAGGAGTAGATACTGACACCTTAGATATAGAAGGAAAAATATTACATGAAGAAAAGACAAATATAACAAAAGAAGAATTAGTTAATGTACTAAATAGTTTTCTTGGAACAAGTATCCAAGAAGTACCAAAATATTCTGCAGTTAAAGTAAATGGAAAAAAATTATATGAGTACGCAAGAAATAATATCGAAATACAATTACCAAAAAAAGAAATAACAGTATATGAAATCAAGTTATTAACAGATATTGAAATAGTTAATAATCATCAAGAATTCACATTCAAAGTTAAAGTAAGCAAAGGAACTTATATAAGAAGTTTAATTAGAGATATAGGAAAAAAACTAAATACCTGCGCCATTATGTCAAACTTAACAAGAACCAAACAAGGTAAATTTGGTATTGAAGACTCTTATACTTTGAAAGATATAGAAAATGATAACTATAAAGTGCTTGATATTAAAGATGTATTAGAAATAGAACAGGTTATAGTTAAAGACCCTTTACTTAACAAAATTAAAAATGGTGCGATTGTAGATAAGTTCTTTACAACTGATAAAGCACTAGTATTAGATGAAAATAATAACGAATTAGGTATATATATAACATATGATAAAGATAACACAAAGGCAAAACCATATAAAATATTTTAAATTAATAAATAAATCTTCTCTATAAAACAAAAATAGACGAAAACTAAAAAAAATACAAGAAATTTATTGACAAAACAACAATTTTTTACTATAATCATAATCGGTACATTTTATTGTTTGACCTTTCTTAGTACTGGGAACACTATAGATAAGGAAAAACAAAAGACATTTATAAATAATTAAGGAGAAAGAAAAATGAAAACATTTATGCAAAGTAAAGAAACTGTTGCACGTAATTGGTATGTAATTGATGCTAAAGATATAGCATTAGGTAGAGTAGCAAGCAAAGCAGCAGTAATTTTAAGAGGAAAACACAAACCAACATACACTCCTCACATTGATTGTGGAGATTATGTAATCATTATTAACGCAAAAGACGTATTACTAACAGGAAACAAATTAGATGGAAAAATCTATTATGACCACAGTAGATATGTTGGAGGATTAAGAGAAAGAACAGCAAGAGAAATGAAACAAAATTATCCAGTAGAAATGCTTGAAAGAGCAGTAAAAGGAATGCTTCCACATAATAGATTAGGAAGACAAATGTATAAGAAATTATATGTATACGAAGGAAGTACTCATCCACATATGGCACAACAACCTAAAGAAATGAAAGTTGAAGGAGGAAATAACTAATTATGGCAAAGAAAAATGATAGAGTATTCTATGGAACAGGAAGAAGAAAAAGTTCTGTAGCAAGAGTTATTTTAACTCCAGGTAAAGGAAAAATTACAGTTAATGGTAAAGATGTAAACGAATACATGCCATTCGAAGTTCTAGTAATGGATTTAAAACAACCACTAGTAGTAACAAATAATGAAAACACTTTTGATATTGAAGTTAACGTAAATGGTGGTGGATTCTCTGGGCAAACTGGTGCAATAAGACTAGGAATAACAAGAGCATTACTTGAATATGATAAAGCAAATGAAAAAAATGAAGATTCTTACCGTAAAGTTTTAAAAACAAATGGATTTGTAACAAGAGACGCAAGAAGTAAAGAAAGAAAGAAATACGGATTAAAAGCAGCAAGACGTGCACCACAATTCTCAAAAAGATAATATTACAAAATACCTCAAAGATATTATATCTTGGGGTATTTTTTCAATAATAATTTATATAAATACTAGTAATAATTAAACTTTAACTTTTCTTCTTTTAAAAAAGTAAATTACACTAATAATAAGAAGAATAACGAAGTAACCTAAATTAACATATGGATAAATATACTTAGTAAAAGATACTAACATTGTATTATTCTTAAAAGTAACAATACAAAATGCATATATCACGATAAGCGTTAAAAATGACACAACAATAGAATTTTCTTTCTTTTTAACCTTAATTAATCTATTAACATAATAGACAGACATAGTAACAATAAGCAAACTTAAAAACAACCAATGTATAGATATTAAATTCTCAATTCTATTTAAGAAATTGAAAAAAGAAATCTTCTTAAGCATTATATACTCAGGATACTCATAAATATTTGTAAGGTAAATACCCAGTGAACCAATAGTCATAATCATACTTGCTAAAGACACAAACATCCCAATTGAATAAGAAACAATAATAGATTTGTTAACGTTTTCTTTGTCTCTTATATTTTTTTTAGAAATACATAGCATAATGAAGATTGGTATAATATCAGTAAGAACAAAAAATATACTAGCCTTAATATCAGGAACAATTCCGTGTTCAAATAAAGGCAAAAAATTATCAATCCTAATATTCGAAGAAATACCCAAAACAGATATTATAAAGTATAGTGTAATAAGTGAAGATAAAACAATAGCAGTCCTACTTATTGCCTCAATACCACTATATACCGCATATATAATAACCACAAACATACATAAATAAATAACATAAATTGGAGTATCTGTCAAAAACTGTGATACTAAAAAATTACTTATAGCACTAATTACAACTCCTGAAATAACAATTATAGGAATAACTAAAATAATATTTATAACTAAGCCCAATCTCTTACCAAAAGTATAATTTATAAGTTCGATAATATTCTTGTCTTGTTTAAATAAATATAGAAAAATAATTATTGGTATAAATCCAATCGCGTATGATAGAATAACACTTATTACAGCATCTCTTGAAGCATAAAATGTAGTATTACTAACACCTATACCTATTAATGAAGCAAATATAAAGAAAAATATAATAGTACCAAATTGTAATGAATTAATCTTTATCATTTTCATAAGTACCTCCTTGCAAATTACCTTTAGATACAAGCCTAATTTCTGCAGTAACATTATAACTTAATTTATCAAAAAAATTCTTATAATAATCATCTTTAATAGTATTGTAAAAAGATAACTTCTTCTTATAAACCATATCCCTAAATCCATATATATCACTATTATATAGTTCATTAATATTTTTAATATTATCTTTCATAGTATTAACAAAATGCTCATTAAGTTTATCATTTATTTCACTAATTACTCTCGTACTATCTAAATCATCATTACAACTATACTCAGCTAAATCAGCATTTCCCTTAATCTTAATGTCTACACTATATTCTTTTTCGTTAATTTTAACATCTGTCTTATTAATAATAACCTTCGCTGAAGCATATTTTTCATTATCACACTTAAAATTCATAAGTATTTCTTTCGAAGTATTATTAATTAAATTACTAGTTATACTTTCATCTTTCGATAAAATACCTATCATTTTATTATCTTTAAAAATTGCCATATTACCAATTTTTATGTCAGTAGTACTATTAGTTTTTCCTAAATTCTCCTTTTTATTACCATAATCAATATCACCACATACCCTTATCGTAGGAAGTAATATCTCTTTATGTTCATCCAAATAACTATCCATAAGTTCATTAAATGTAACTAAATTACTAACAGAAATATATTTATTATCACTTAAAAGTGTATCTACAATATTTTGACTAGATAAATTAGTTAAAGGTGTAAGAATATCCAGTAATGACTTATTTTCAGGTAAATCTTCATTTTTGGTAGTATCAACTAAAACATAAAATTCTTTTCTTATTTCAATATTTCTAAAATAAAAATCAAGAATACTTTTTAAATCATTTCTAGCAAGATTTTCTTTAACAATAAGTATTTGCATATGTGTCCCATATATTTTTCTAGATGTTTTTTGTATTAAATTTCTATATGACTCATGAACAGTCTTTCCAGTAGAACTATAAGTAATAAAAGCCGGTTGATTAGAAGAAGAAGCATCTGTCTGTTTCTTTGGATTAACAATTTGTACAGTAATTACAAATTCATCATTAATTTTATCGATTTCAGTCGCAGTAATTATTCCTAGCTTATTAAGTTCTTGATAGTTATAACACCCTGTTACTAAAAATAACGGTAACAACAATATTAATATCTTTTTCATTTTGCCTCCTTCCTTAAATTATTAGACAAATATTTTTTCCTTCTGTTTAAAATCTTAAGTGGAGATTTAATTATACTATTTTTAATTCCTTCAATATATGTTGGGGCAAAAGGTGTAAGATATGGTATAGAAAATGATTCTAAATTAGATAATTTAATAATAAATATAATGAAATTTAATGTAACTCCCACAAGTCCCAAACAAGTTCCGGAAATCATAAATATAAGTCTCCACCATCTAATACCGTTAATAATTTCAGGTTCACTAAAAGGCAGTGCAGATATTGTCGTAATAGACACCACAATAATCATAATAGGAGACACAATACCAGCATTAACTGCTGCCTCTCCCAAAATTAAGGCACCAACAATAGACAAAGCACTACTACTAAAAGAAGGAATTCTCAGGTCACTTTCTCTTAAAATTTCAAATGAGAAAATCATAATAATCGCTTCAAAAAAAGCAGGAAATGGCACACTTTCTCTTTGAGACGCAAAACTAATAAGTAAATCAGTAGGTAATAATTCTTGATTGTAAGTAGTTATTGCAATATACACACTTGGAGTAAGCACTGCTATAAAAAAGGCCAAGTATCTAACAAATCTTGTAAAACTAACATTAATACTTTTTCCATACATATCCTCACTATTTAAAAAAAAGTCATTAAGTAATGCAGGTAGAATTAAACAGTAGGGTGACCCATCAACAATTATAACAATCTTTCCATCAAGAAGTGCCTTTGCAGCTCTATCAGGTCTTTGGGTAGTTAATATTGTAGGAAACACACTTTTATTTTCCTTTTCAATCAAATTCTTAATATTTCCAGAACTAACAATTCCATCTATATCAATATCTTTAATCAAATTATTAACGTATTCTACCTTGTCTTTCTTACAAACTTCATTAATATATAAAATGGTAGTCTTAGTTTTTGTGTATTTACCAACATCATTACTTATACTCCACAAATCATTACTTTTAATTCTACGTTTAACAAGTCCAATATTAGTCTGTATTTCTTCAACAAAAGAGTCCATCGCACCACGTAAAGTAGTTTCAACACTAGGTTCCGTAATTCCTCTAGTTAAATTTTTTTTAGATTCTAAAGCAATATATTTATCATTATCAAATATCAAGATAGTAAATCCATTATGTAAATAATAACAAACATCCTTATAGTCCTTAATCTTAGTAACTTTAAAATTATTAATATCATTTAACACCCTAGTATATAAATCATCAATCTCTTGATACTTATACTCTATAGAATCCAAACTTCTAATTATAAAATCACTAATCGTATTACTACCAGTAAGTGATTCATCATATACAATATATATTTCTTCGTTATTAATAATCTTTTTCCTATAAACTATATCTTTATCATTATTAGTATCTTTTTTAAGCATTAAAACTATTTTATTATTACTTGACATTTTACACCTCATTTCTATATTTATTATGAATAGAATACCAAAAAATATTAAATAAATTATAAAAAAAGACAAAATAATCTAAAAAAATGATATAATTAAATTGAAGTATATTAATTTATTAACATGAAAGTAGGAATAATATGCAAAAAGAAAAATCAAAAGATAAAAAAGAGAATTTAATTAAGAAAATAACACATAGATTTAACAAAAAAAATAACAATAAAAATCAAAAATCTAAGAAAAGAACAAATATAACAGAAAAAATAAAAAAGAAAATAACATTCAAAGAAGAAAAAGAAAACAACTATTCATTCAAAGATGTAATGATAATTATGTTTTTTTCGCTAGGATTAGGTTTTATAACATGTTTATCTTTCGTAAAAATATTTAGTAACGGAAGAGATTATATAGCATTATCCAAAGACTTAGAAAAATTAGTAGACACCTATTATGCCATAAAAGATAATTATTATGGTAATTTAGACAAGAAATTACTTGTAGATTCTGCCATCGAAGGAATGATAAATGCCGTTGGAGACTCATACACAATATATACAGATAAAGATGACACCACATCATTTGTTCAAACAGTAAGTGGAATTTATGATGGAATAGGATGCACAGTTGCAGTAGATTTAAACAAAAATATAATAGTAGTAGACATTTTCAAAGATAGTCCCGCAGAAAAATCAGGATTAAAAGTAAACGATATAATACTAAAAATAGATGATAATGATTTTCAAGATAAAACAAGCACAGATATGTCTAATTACATAACAAATAGTAAAAATAAAGAAGTAAAATTATTAGTAAAAAGAAACGACGAAGAAAAAGAAATAATTGTAAAAAGAGAAAAAATAGAAATACCTTATGTAGATGGTGAAATAATAACTAAAGATAATAACAAAATAGCATATATAAATATCAGTTTATTTTCTCAAACATCAAATGAACAATTTAAAAAAGTATTAATAGACTTAGAAAAAGAAGATATTAAAGGTTTAATAATAGATGTAAGAGGAAATAGTGGAGGATATCTAAGCTCCGTAACAGATATAGCAAGTATGTTTCTAAAAAAAGGTGATATATTATACCAATTACAAGATGAGAAAGGTACTACAGCAAAAAAAGATACTACAAAAGAAAAAAGAGATTATAAAGTTGCAGTATTAGTAAATAAAGGTTCAGCATCAGCATCCGAAATACTAGCATCTATAATTAAAGAAAGTTATAAAGGATATGTCGTAGGAACAAATACATACGGAAAAGGGACTGTGCAACAAACGACAAAATTACCCGATGGAAGTATGATAAAGTATACAACTCAAAATTGGTTGACACCAGAAGGCAATTGGATAAACGAAATAGGAGTAACACCAACGGACATAGTAGAATTAGATGAAAACTACTTAAATAATCCAACAAGAGAAAATGATACCCAACTTAATAAAGCAATAGAATTAATATTAAAATAAAAACGCATAAAAACATATGTAATATAGTAAATAAAAACCACATCATTTCATATTAATAAAAGTTGTGGTTTTAATTAAATAAATAATAAATGTAATTTTATCTATAGTTAATAGTAACCATTTTAGCATGAACAACAATTCTTTTAGTACCAGTATCGTTACAAGTAGATAATGTAAGTATTTTGTCTCCATTATCAACATTAACACCAAAGTTATAAATACTTCTATTCTTTATTGTACTTAAAAAAGTATTAAAATTATCACTATCAAAATTTGTTTTTAAATAATCAGTAACAGGATCTGTCGTATAAGTAGAAAATATAAGCCAAACACTATTAGAACTAGGTGTTGAAATCTTTATATATCTATTATCAGGATTTGTATACCAATACGCTTTTTGAGTTTCTACTAAAGAACCAAACATAGTTCTATTAGTTAAGTTATGACCATAAATAATAGTGTTCTTTCCAAAATCATTAAAGTTATCTCTAAAATCAGCATATATCCATCCACTTGAATTAATAGTTCTATTAAAAGCATGATTAAGATAATAAACATTATCATTTGATTGCACAATAGGATAATTAACTTTAGTATTATTAATTTTAATCCATCCTACAGTATCAGGATTTTTTCTTATTAATTCATCAAAATTAACGCTAATAAATGGAACATTGATATAATCCCAATAATCATTAGGGTAATAAACATAATTGTTATTGTTATCATTTGTATCGTTTGTATCATCACCATCAGTTGTAGGTTCCCCAGTATTTGAATTATTATTGTCAGGTTGTGATGGCTTATTATTATCATCAGGAACAACTACCTCTTCTTTAATAACAGTATTTGTATCATCTATAATAGTATCTGCCAAATATTTTATTTTAAGTTGCTGAACTGACCATTTACTAAAAAGAAACACACATACTAAGTATACACTAGCAGACAATCCCAACATAATCATATTTTTTTTGGAATTAGAATTATAAATTTGTTTCTTAATTTGCTTTTTTTGATTCTCTTTTCCAAAAATATATTTACATCCAATAATAAAGTATTTTGGAAAAATTGTAAAAATAGTATAAAGTCCAATAAAAAAGTGCAAAAATATTGATAAAATTATTTTAGGTAACGAAGTAATACCTAGGAAAAAGTATCTAAAAATAATTACACCTCCTTATTCTACAAAACAATTATATCATGTTTTTTCCAAAAAAAGAATATATAGGCATTATTTGTTGTTAAAAAATAAAAAATGTTGTATAATGTTGATATGAAAAGCGGTGAACATAATGGAAAATATAAAAGTTGGAGAAAAACTAGAAATTCATTGTTATAAACATAATGGTAAATTGCATAGACAGTGGGATGAAGCAGTAGTGCTAGATATAAAAGACGATTATATAGTTTTTGGAAACAACAAAACAACAGTAGTAGATAGTGATGGAAAGGTATGGAAAACTAAAGAACCAGCAATCATGTTCTTTTTTAAGGATAGGTGGTTTAATATAATCGGGCAAATCAAAGAATATGGCATATATTTTTATTGTAATATAGCAACACCTTTTTTAATTGATGATGGCGTAATAAAATATATTGACTACGACTTGGATTTAAGAGTTTTCCCTAATGGCAGTTTTAAAATTCTAGATAGAATGGAATATAAGTACCATAAAAAACAAATGCATTACTCAAATAGATTAGATTTCATACTTAAATATGAATTAGGAAATCTGATAGATATGGTAAGATTAAAAAAAGAACCATTCAATAAGAAAACAATAGATGAATACCATAAGAAATATGATGAAATTATAAATAGAGAAAAAATTAAGGAAGAAATATAAGATTGAAGAAATATTAAATATAAAAATTTAATATTTTTTGTTTTTATATATATATATATATAAGTTGTATAATCTTTGATAAAAAAAAGCAGTTTCTAGTAATAAGAAATAGTTTCAAGAAGAAAAAAAGGATTTTAAAAATGAAAATAGTTTTTATAATATACTAAAAAAAGAAAAGAATATATAAGAGTGAATCATTAGAAATTAAAAATAAAAGTAAACAAAAAAATTATAAAACATAAAATGTAATATATATAGATGCATATATTAATAAAGATTAATAAATGTATATAAGTAAATAATGTATGCTATAAATACACATTAAATAATATTAATAAATAGAAAATAAACAAATTAATAAGCAAAAAGTAAATCATAATCAATTTTGTAGAAGAAAATTATTATAAAAAGAATATGTATAAATAAAAAGGCATTAATAATGTAATTAAAAATATATAACTAAAATATAAACTAATAAAAAAAGAGTAAAAGAAAAAAATATAAAACTTATATAAAGTACAAAATTGCTAAAAATGCAACATAGATAATTTTACTAAAAAATTCAATATATAATACTTTTTGTAGTTGAATTTACTTTTACATTCAAGAAAACGTAAAAAAATAAAAAAAAGCAAAAAAAGTATTGACAATGCGTTTTATTTGGAGTATTATTAATTTACGTTTCAAGCAAAAAACGACAAAGTTTGAGCAAGAAATAAAAAAGTTAAAAAATATACAAAAAAGTGCTTGACAACAAAAGAGCATTGTGGTATATTAATAACAGTCCACGAAAAAGTGGGCAAGAGAAATAAAGTTCTTTGAAAACTGAGCAAAACGTCAATTTGAGTAGCAGGAAAAAACAAATAAAAACGAACAAAAACAAAAGATAATTTTTTTTTGGAGAGTTTGATCCTGGCTCAGGATGAACGCTGGCGGCATGCCTAAGACATGCAAGTCG
>CAKPLY010000001.1 GCA_934167825.1 uncultured Bacilli bacterium | reverse complement strand
GGATGTTGGTATGAAACTTTATCTAATAATCCTGATATAACTATAGGAATGTATTTAGAAAAAAGTAATGTTCCTTCTACTGGTACTATTGCAACTACTGAAGTAAAAACTTTAGTAGTAGGTATCGTAAATAATTCTGCTTCTACAACTTTAGTAAACCTAGGAGTAGTAGGAAGTACTACATCTAGTCTTGGACTATCTTCTTCAAGAATAATAATTACAGATACTTTTAGTCCCTCTATAATTGTAACTGATGAAGTATTAGCAGCAAATACTACAACAACAACAGAAAATGTAAACTTAGAATATACTAATCCTCAAAAATATGAAATAACTTTATATCCAGGAACATATTTATTAGAGACTTGGGGTGCGCAAGGAGAGTCAAGAGAAGATGAATATACAGATGAGGAAACGGGTAGAGATTATACAACGAATGGTACAGGAGGCAAGGGTGGTTATTCAAAGGGAAAAATAATTCTAACCGAAACAACACCTATCTACATTTATGTAGGTGGACAAGCAGGATTTAATGGTGGTGGTATAACAAATAGTAGTATTGGAGGAAACGGAGGAGGAGCAAGTGATATAAGAATTGGTACTGATTCTTTGTATGCAAGAGTAATTGTTGCGGGTGGTGGTGGCGGTGGTTACGCTAATTATGATGAAGGGCATGGTGGTTCTTCCGGAGGATCGGAATGTATTGAATTTTGTGGAACACAAAATTCACCTGGTGGTATATTATTAGACACAAGTAAAAACTCAAATGCCGGTTTTGGAGTAGGAGATAACTATTATTCTTGTGGAGCTGGAGGTGGTTGGTATGGAGGAAGAAGCGGTGATGGTGGAGGAAGTGGCTCAAACTTCGTATTTACAGTTGATACTGAAAATAATACACCAGTTGGATATTTGTTGTCAGAAAAATATCATCTAATAGGTGATACAACTACTGCTGGTGTTCGTTCGGGTAATGGTATGGTAAAAATAACAGGTACTAAGACAAGTAGTAATTATTCTGTTCCAGTAATATTAGGTATAGAAAACATTAATATTACTTTAGGAGAAAATGTAAGTCTAACAAATGGAGTTACATACGCTTGTGAAAATGGATTGAATACCTGCACATATGTAGGGCCATCTTTAACAGAAACTAGTAGTCTTACAGAAGGAACACACATAGTAAACTATACAATAAAAGATAGTAATGGGAAAAATTATGTATATAAAAGAATAGTAAGTGTTGTAAATGGTATTATAGTAACTCCTACATTATTATCACAAAACACTACAATATCTACTTCAGGTAATTTATCTCAAGAAACAATAACATACGAATCTACTATACCAGGTACTTATTTTGTAAAATTAAATCCGGGTGTATATCAATTAGAAACGTGGGGAGCACAAGGCGCAATCATAAAAAAAATGAATTCTAACAGCACAAATGGTGGAAAAGGTGGTTATTCTGTAGGAAGTATAACAATAAATAGTCAAACTGCTGTATATATGAATGTCGGTGGACAATCAAATATATATATGGATTATGATGATGGATGGTACGATAGATATGATTCTCCTGAAAAAGGGTATAACGGTGGTGGCAAATCTTATTTTTACAATAGCAGTCTTAACCTCAATGTAAGAGAAGATATTGATGTACACGGCGCAGGAGGTGGAGCATCTGATATAAGAATTGGTACCAACAGTTTGTATGCAAGAGTAATTGTCGCAGGTGGTGGCAGTGGAAGTTACATAAATACCACAAGTGGTAATACAGAAGGACAATCTGGAGGAGGTACAACAGGAAATGGTGATAACAAAGGAACTCAAACATCTGCAGGTACATACGCAGCATTTGGAAGTGGTGCAGACAAAACTAAAGACAGAAATGGATACGGCGCAGGAGGTGGCGGTTGGTACGGTGGTGGTATTGCAAGTGGTGGATCAGGATATGTATACACTTCCTCCACTGCATCTAGTTATCCCACAGGATGCCTACTTAACTCATCATATTATTTAACTAATGCAAGTACAGAAAGTGGTATTTGGTCAGGCAATGGAAAGGTCTTAATAACCGGCCATGAATATGAAAAAAAATATACAATTCCAAGAGTATTAGGAATAGATGACTTAAAGATTATTAAAGGAAAGTCACTATCATTAACGGATGGAGTAACATATGCTTGTGAAAATAGTAGCACATCATGTTCTTATATTGGTCCAGATATAACAAACACCTCAAATTTAGAAATAGGAACACATAGTATTAAATATAGAATAAAAGGATCAAACAACAAAACATATATTTATGAAAGGAAAGTAAATGTACTAAGTGGTGAAAATATTGATACCAGTGGTGCTAATACTCCAGTTTTAACAGATTCTTTAATTCCAGTATTATATGATGAAACAACTTCTACATGGGTAAAGGCTGATGTCCAAAATACGTCTTCTATTTATGGGTGGTATGATTATGATCAAAAGAAGTGGGCAAATGCAGTACTTGTATCATCAACAAATCGTAGTACATATCAGTCTGCAAGCATAGGAACAACAATTGCGGATTCTGATATTCTAGCATTCTACGTATGGATACCAAGATATAAATATAAAGTATGGAACAAAGATAAAATAATAGGAACAGATGGTTATGATGCATATAATACAGGTATAGATATAATTTTTGAAAGTGGTACAACTTCTACTGGTACAATAAGTTGTACATATAGTTATGCGGCACCATCAAGTACTGCAGGAAGTCCAAATGAAACCTGCACTGGTAGTAATGGAGATTATTACACTCATCCTGCATTTACATTTGGTAGTCAAGAACTAACTGGATTCTGGATAGGAAAGTTTGAATTGTCAAGTTCATCTCCAACAACTTCTAATGGTGGAGGAGGAGGTACAAGTTTAACACCTAGAATAATACCTAACGTGGCATCATGGAGAGGAAATTATTTATCAAGTTTCTGGAAAGTAATATATGATATGCAAAAGACAAGTAATATATATGGACTGCCAACAACTAGAACTAATGTAGATTCACATATGATAACAAATATGGAATGGGGAGCAGTCGCATATCTAACTAACTCTAGATTTGGAAGATGTACAAATGGTAGTTGTACAGAAATTAAAATGAATGGATACGGCGAAATGAATAGCAATTATTCAACGAAAACAGGATGTGGTCCAATATTGAGTGGAAGTAAAAATTATGGTGCTATATGTAATGCATATAACACAACACTTGGCCAAACAGCATCTACTACAGGTAATATATATGGAGTATACGATATGTCTGGTGGGGCAGATGAATATGTAATGGGTAACATGTCATCGTCAAATGGTACAAAATACAATTACTATGCAGGAAGAGCGAGTGACGACTTTACATATAGTACAACTACTGCAAAATATTTAACACCATATACATACGGATATGTACGCAACGATCAAATGGCATATAATAGAAGTAGACTAGGAGATGCGACAGGCGAAATTGTATTATCGGGTGGAAGCGGTTGGTATAGTGATAATGCATACTTTATTTACTCTGAATATGTTTGGTTTAGTCGTGGAGGTGCGTTTTCTAATGGTGAATTATGTGGATTGTTTAACTTTGATTCCCAAAACGGAAATGGTATGGACTATCTTTTTGAAACCACACGTGCCACTCTCTCCATCGCCCCCTAACCAAATAAAACTACTAAACTTCAAGTAACAATAATATATTTAAGTAAGGTGACTACTTATGAAGAAAATATTATTATTACTTTTTTTATTATTCTTTATATATATTGTAATAATAAATAAAGAACAAGTAGTAAATAAAACTATAACTAACGATAACTATAGCATTAACTATCCATATTTCTCTAATTCAAACATAAATTCATACATCTTATCATATCTAAATAAACATATAAATACTAAAGACTATGATAAATTAATAATAGACTATGATTATGATAATAAAACTAAAACACTAACAATATATAAAACAACATACAAAGGAAATATAATAAACGAAAAATCCAAAACATTTAAAATAAGTAAAAATAATATCTATGAAATAGAAGTAACTAAAAATACCACCAAAGAATATAACTTTAACTTAAATAATAACATAAACTCTAAGTATATAGCATTAACATTCGATGATGGACCAAGCATTAATACCAGTAAAGTAATAGATATACTAAACAAATATAACGCCCGTGCCACATTCTTTATAACAGGAAAAAATATTAAGGGAAAAGAAGAAGTCCTAAGAAAAATGTCTTCTAGTAACATGGAAATAGCAAACCATACATATAATCACTTATTACTTACAAAATATAGTATAGAAAAAATAAAAGAAGAAATAGATAAAACAAGCAACCAAATATTTAACGTTGTAGGATTTTATCCAACACTCCTAAGACCAAGTTATGGTGCAGTAAATAAAAAAGTAAAGCAAGCAAGCAATATGCCAATAATAATATGGGATGTAGATACACTGGATTGGAAATATAAAAATAGCAAAAGAATATATAATACTGTGATTAATAAAGCAAAAGATGGTGATATAGTACTTATGCATGATATATATAAATCAACCGTAAATAGTCTAGATCTAATAATACCAGAACTGATAAATAATGGATACAACCTAGTAACAGTAAGTGAACTATTTAACTATAAAAATATAAAACTAGAAAAAGGTAAAGTATATGGATTTGCTAAAAATTAATTACTAAAAAAATATCTAAATCTAGTTTACAAAACATAAAAAATATCTTATACTTATAATAAGGATAAGTGATTATATGAATAACAAAGGATTTACTCTAATAGAACTTTTAGCAGTCTTAGTAATATTATCAATAATAATAACGATAGCAATACCTAGTATTACCTCCGCAGTAGAAAGAAATAAACAAAAAGTAAATGATGCTAAAATAAAAATAATTGTATCACATGCTGAAAATTATGCATCAACTTATAAAAACATCTTAAAGAATGATACAAGTGGCAATATTTGCATAAACGTAAAAGACTTAATAGATAAAGGATTACTTGATGATAATGACATAAAAGATATGGATGAAAATATGTTAAATGGTAAAATAACTTACAAGAATAACATATACACATATAGTAAAGGAGCCTGTACTTATGAATAATAAAGGGTTTACTCTAGTAGAATTAATTGCAGTTTTAGCAGTCATGTTAACAATACTTTTAATTGCTATACCTAGTATTTCATCTACAATAGATAGAAATAAAGAAAACTTAAGCAGTAAATCAATAGATATAATTAAAGCTGCAAGTGAAATATATGTATCAACATATCTAAAAAAAGATATAAAAACATCTTATAATAATGGCACTTGTTACATAAAAATAACAGACTTAATAAATAAAGATATACTTTCTCTAGATGAAATAAAAGAGTCTTCAAAAGATAATGAAATAGATAAAATTATAATATATAAAGAAAATAATTCTATAGTAGTATCAAAATCTACTACTATACAAAATCACTGTATAAACTAAGGAATGATATTCATGAATAAAAAAGGATTTACCCTAATAGAACTTCTTGGAGTAATAGTAATATTAGCGTCTATTGTCTTAATTGCTATACCTAGTATTTCTTCTTCATTAGAAAAAAATAAAAACAATATTAATGATAAAAAGAAAGAACAACTAATATCTGCCGCAGAAACTTATATGAACATAAAAAAATGTGACTATAATATAACTTGTAACATATCCCTAAACACACTTATTAATGAAGACATTATCTACGAAAATGAAATGAAAGACTCAAACAACAACTTATTTGATATTCATATAAAGTATGATAAAACAACTAAAAAATTCACTATAGAAAACGGTACTATTGATACCTCAACTTGTACATGTAAGAATTAATATTCTTGCTTTTTTTCTTTATCTATTGTAAAATGTTTTTAGGTGAAACAAATGAAAAAATGTATAGTTATATATAATCCACAGTCAGGACATACTCCAAGAGAAAGACTACTTCCAAAATTTGAAACAATTTTAAAAGAATATGATTACTCTTGTCTAATGTTAGTTACTACTCATAAAAATCATGCTACAGAAATATTACTAAGTCTACCTGATGATGTGGATTTAGTAATATCAGTTGGGGGAGACGGAACATTTAATGAATCTATGACAGGTAACTTAAAAAGAAAGAAAAGGTTAACTCTTTCTCATATACCAGTAGGTACTACAAATGATATTGGAGCGATGTTTGGTTATGGAAAAAATATGTTAAACAATTTAAAATTAACTTTAGAAGGACAAATAAAAGAAATAGATATATGTAAAATAAATGATAAACCATTTATCTATTCTGCTGGATTTGGTAAATTTATGAATGTCCCATATGACACTCCAAGAGAACTAAAAAAAAGAATAGGTCATCTAGCATATCTAACTAAAGGCGCTAAAGCCTTAAATGAAAAAACAAAACTATATGATATAACTTATGAAATAGATGGTATATCTTCTCGTGGTTTATTCTCATTCTTTCTAATAACTTCCGCAACAAGTGTCGCAGGAATAAGAAACTTCTACAAAGATGTAAAATTAGATGATGATAAATTTGAAGTACTAATGTGTAACGTAACATCTAAAAAAGATATAATAAAAAGCTTATATTATCTAACAAAATATGATGCAACAAGAGTACCAGGATTTTACTTTCATAAAACAAACAACATAAAAATAACATTTAACACCCCATTAGATAAAGCATGGTGTATTGATGGTGAAGAACTATCTTCCTGCCCAGAAACATATAATATATCTATAGAAAAGAATATAGAAATACTAATGCCAAGTAAAAATATTAATAAATTATTTATAAATAACAACATCAACGTTTAAATTATGATAATAACTCAAATTATTATCAAAATATATAACATAAAAACATAAAAAAACTATTAAAAATAGCAATATTATGTGACAAAAATAAAAAACTATGCTATAATTATATAGACATTTTGTATTAAGGAGGAAAATTATGGCTAAAAAGAACGAAAATAGAGTACTAGTATCTTTATCTTGTGAAGAATGTAAAAACTCTAATTATACAGTAAGTAAAAATAAAAAGAATACTACAGAACGTTTAGAATTAAATAAATTCTGTAATACATGTCGTAAGACAACAAAACATAAAGAAAAGAAATAAGATAGGAAGTGAACTAAAATGATTAATGTTAATGATTTCAAAACAGGAGTAACAATTAATTATGAAGGAAACTTATACCAAGTATTAGAATTTCAACATGTAAAACCAGGAAAAGGTGCTGCTATTGTAAAAGCAAAATTAAAAAACTTAAGAACTGGATCAATTGCAGAATATACATTTAATTCAGGTATAAAAATACCTACAGCTCATGTAGAGAAACAAAAAATGCAATTTCTATATTCAACTGGAGACATCTACACATTCATGAATATGGAAACATACGAACAAGTAGAATTAAATAAGAGTCAAATAGAAAACGAAGTAAAATTCTTAAAAGAAGGCTTAGAAGTATTAATATTCTTCTATGAAAGTGAAATGTTAGGAATAGAACTTCCAGAAAAAATAGATTTTAAAATTACACAAACTGAACCAGCAGTAAAAGGAAATACTGCTACAAATGCAACAAAAGATGCAATCGTAGAAACTGGTTTATTAGTAAGAGTACCATTATTTATTGAACAAGGTGAAGAAATAATAGTATCTACTAAAGATGGTAAGTATGTATCAAGAAAATAACTTAAAGGTTGTTTTCTTTTTTATATCGTCTTGACAAAATTAATGATAAATACTGTAATATCATTAGTTCTGTCAAAAAGTATACATAAGAACTATCTAAATTCATAGTGATTATGTAAAAATAAACGTCAAAAAGCAAAGCACCATTCCGGATTTTTTCGTATTTACGAAATTTTCCGGAATGAAAACATTTACAAAATGCATAATATATAGTATAATTTAATTATATTTACGAAGGGAGAAAAAAGATGAAAGAGATAAAGAGAGATTTTTACCTAAACGAATTAATAAAAAAAGATGGCAATGGGCAAATAAAGATAATCACAGGTATTAGAAGGTGTGGAAAGTCTTATTTATTAAAAAACATATTTTATAAATATTTATTGCAAAAAAATGATAAGGACCATATAATATATATACCACTTGATATTAAAGAAAATGAACCATTACATGATGGAGATAATTTTATAAAACACATAAGGAGTTTGGTTAAAGACGACAAAAAATATTATTTATTAGTAGACGAAGTCCAAAAAATGAATGACTTTGTCCCAGTTTTAAATACCTTTCTATATGAAGACAACATAGAAGTGTATGTTACAGGATCAAATGCCAAACTATTATCTAAAGATGTTGTCACTGAGTTTAGAGGTAGGGGAGACGAAATACACGTATTTCCATTAAGTTTCAGTGAGTACATGACATCATTTGATGGTGACCAATACGAAGGTTACGAACAATATAGTATTTATGGTGGGCTACCTTACACATTATCTTTTGAAACAGATATTGAACGTTCAAAATATCTAAAAACTCTTTTTGATGAAACTTATATGAGAGATATTATTGAGAGAAATAACATTACTAACATCGAAGAACTAAACGAGTTATTAAATATCATCTCTTCACAAATAGGCTCTCTAACTAATCCACATAATTTACAAAACACATTTAAAAGCGAAAAAAATATAACCTTAAGTGAAAAAACTATAAGTAATTATTTAGAATGTTTTATTGATGCATTTTTAATAACAAAAGCAGAAAGATATGATGTTAAAGGTAAGAAATATATAAATTCCCCATATAAGTATTATTTCGAAGATATAGGACTTAGAAACGCAAGATTAAACTTTAGACAAATAGATAAAGGACACATAATGGAAAACATAATTTATAATGAATTATTAAGAAGAGGATATAATGTTGATGTTGGAGTAGTCGAAGTAAACGAAACCAATAAAAATGGAGCACATATAAAGCCAAAGTATGAAGTTGACTTTGTTTGTAATCAAGGTAGCAAAAGAATATATGTCCAATCAGCATACGAACTACAAGACAGTATAAAAGAACGTCAAGAAAGAAAATCATTAACAAATATAAATGATTCATTTAAAAAAATAATAATTTTAGGAGATGTAAGTAAGCCAAGAATGGACGACAATGGTATAATTACAATGGGAATATTCTATTTTCTATTAAACGAAAACAGTTTAGACGAGTGCTAATTTCTAGATATAATAATATATCTAGTTTTTTTCTGTAACATAAATCATATAAAAAAAGAGCATCCTTATCTACTAGACACTCTTTGATATACTTTTTGATTTGAATAATCAACACTTAGTTTGCTCTTATTTAATACTTTAATAGTATTATAAACAGCATTTACTTTTTCATCTTTTATTCCATTAACTAAAGAAGCATTATCTTCGCTTAAACTCTTAACATAAGCATTTCCAAGTAACATAAATAAAATTGAATTATTATTAAATGCATTAAACGCTTCATTAACGTTATAATTATTTAAATAACTATCAAATAAATTTATGCTTTCAATATCTCTCTTAGAAAGATTATTCTTATTTAATACATTCTTATCATTATTACTAAATAAAACATAATTTTTAAATAAAATGTAATTGAATTCTCCCTCACTAATATCTAACTTTGCTAAAATTAATCTATTCTTAAATAACAATGTACGTAAAGCATATTCAATTCCGTCTTTATTCAAAATATCTATTAAAATACTTTTAAATTTTGCTTCTTTAGTCATAGGATTAGTAATATCAATCAAATCTTTTTTATTCATTTATATCATTCCTTTCCTTTGGTCTATCTATCATAACAAATAATAACAGTCTTGTCAAGCAAAAACTATCAACTTGCATCTTACGTAAATAGACATAAATATACATATAAAGTATATAAATTACTAAATATTTTATGCATAAATTACTAAAAAGTTAATATTATTTATTAGAAAAGAGGATATTATGATTAATAAAAAGAATTTATGGTTTTTAACATTATTTAGTTTAATATTAGTTTTAAGTATTTATTATATTACTATGCCGAGTGAACTATTAATAACATCTAATAAAGGAAATAATGTAGTAAACAATGAAGAGGGTAGTGAAACAAAAGTAGATATAACAGAATCTAATATTATATCTGCACTTAAAGTTGAAGAAGAATCTACTACTAAAGATAAACTAAACTCACTAAAAGAAAAATTAACAAGCAGTGACATATCTACTGAAGAAAAAAATAGTGTCTTCGAAGAACTAAAAAGTATAAATAAAAATTCATCTAAAGAAGACAAAGTAGAAAATGAAATAAAAGAAACGTATAAGTATGATACATTTGTAAAAATAGATAATGACCAAGTAAGAGTAGTCGTAGGATCATCTGATCATAATAAAACTCTTGCTAACAACATCATGAGATTAGTACAAAAAGAATTCGATAAAAAAATGTATATTTCCGTAGAATTTTCAAATTAATAGGTAAATACTCTAACAATTTTCTTTTATTAGAATACAATATTATGAATAGATTATCCACCCTTATGTTAGAAAAGTGAGGTATTTATGAATAAAAGTATACTAACAAAAAGAGAGAAAGAAGTATTTACATTACTTATTAATAATAAAACTACTAAAGAAATAGCGTCTTCCCTACATATAAGTGAAAAAACAGTAAGAAATCACATATCAAACGCTATGCAAAAACTATCTGTTAAAGGTCGTGCACAAGCAGTAGTAGAACTTATTAAACTAAATGAAATTACTTTATAAAGATTGTTTAATAAAAATAACAGTCTTTTTTTAATATTTTAATGTATTTAGTAATATAATTTACTAGGTGAAAAAGTATGTTTAAGAAAATGTATATAAGAAAAATATTACTTGCATCATTTGCGTTATTTATATTATTACTTTTGTATCTTATTCCAAGTAACTCTAGTGATAATGAATTAAATTTAAAAAATGATAACATAGAGTATGTATATCCCAATAATTTAAGTGCAATATATTTATTAGATAGTTATGATTATGTTGCAAGAACTCTAATTACAAGTTGTAACTGTGAACCACTAGATAAAGCAAAAGATTTATTGGAAGGCTTAATTATAGATGGCAAAAAAAGTAATATAATTCCCAATGGTTTTAGAAGTATAATTCCATCAGGTACAGAAGTAAAAAATATAAAACTAGAAAACAAAGTACTAGAAATAGATTTCAGTAAAGAATTTCTAGAAGTAAAAAAAGAATATGAAGAAAAAATGATTGAATCTCTAATATATACCCTAACAAGTATTGAGGGAATAAATAAAGTAATAATAAGTGTCGAAGGTACTAAACTAAGTAGTCTACCTAACAGTAAAAAATTACTTCCAACAATATTAGACAAAGATTATGGAATAAATAAAACCTATGAACTAACTACTACTACTAATATAGATAAATATATAACTTACTATGTAAACTCTTATAATGATAACTATTACTATGTACCAGTGACTAAATACATAAATAAAAATGAACAAGATAAAATAAAAGTAATAATAAATGAACTTTCATCTTCCTATGTCTATGAAACTAACCTAATGTCATTTCTAAATGTCGGAGCAAGATTATTGGACTATGAAAAAGAAGGTAATACCATAAAACTTAATTTTAATAATTTACTTCTAAATGATATAGCAGAAAGTAATATTCTAGAAGAAGTAATATACACAGTAGGACTATCTATGAGTGATAACTTTAATGTAGAAGAAGTAGTATTTTTAGTAGAAAATGAAGAAATTTATAAATTTTTATCAAAAAATACTTGAAATAAAAATAAAAGTGGTGTATAATCTAATATGTCAAGAAAAAAGACATATTGTCCTCATAGCTCAGCTGGATAGAGCACACGCCTTCTAAGCGTGCGGTCGAAGGTTCGAATCCTTCTGGGGACGCCACTTATTGTATTTAGAAATTCCTAAAATATTTTAGGAGTTTTTTATTATATTTTTTAAGTATCAGTAAATACTATATTTGGTGATAATATATGAATAAAAAAACACTAATACTAGTATCATTTCTAACAGTATTATTAATCTTTATATCTTCTCTAGCAGTAACATATTCTGCAGTAATCGAAGTAACTGAAGAAGATAATGTCTATAAAATAGTAAATGACTTAACTATCAAAGATATACTAACTAATAATGATAATACCTTTAATAATACATATTATACTGTTAAAGATGAACTAAATATTAATGATGATGATATGGATATACTAATTAATTCTATACCTTTAAATAATAGTTTAAAAGTAGTATTAAAAAGTGTCGTAGACTATAAATTAAATGGTAATAATAAGATGACTAATGATGAAATATATAACTTAATAGTAATGTCTACAAATGAAGATAATACTATACCACAAAATCTAAAAAACAAAGTAATAACTAAAAGTTCATACTATAAAAATGATATAAGTAACTTTATATATGATATAGATGTATCTATAATAACTAGAAAGTAGAATATGATATATATTTATATAATAATACTAATACTATCTACCATACTATACTTTGTAATAAAAGATAAATCTTTCTTCTATAAATTATCTTCAGTAATTAATATTTCATCATTTATATTAAATTTAATTTTATCTTATACAATAAATTTTTTAATAAGTAAAAATATCCCTTACTTTAACACTACAAAAATAGAGAGTTTCTTAAGTAGTAACATCATATTAAAAAGTATTCCCTTATTAGTTCTAGGTATAATATACTATCTTATTTATTTATATTTTAAGAAAAAATATAGTTGACATATCATATTTAATCTAATATAATATACCCAAGGTGGGATAAATATGGCATACTACTTAATGCTAAACAAAAAACAAATAAACTTAAATAACGTTGATAACTTTAAAAGAATTTCAAATCTTAAAGGTAATTCATATACCCTTGAGGAAATAGATAACTTTACCTCAATGTATAAAGATCAAGATTTATTAAAACAAGAATTATATAAAAGTAGTTTAATAAGTTCAAAAGACTTAGAATCTAAATTATATATAGCAAGAAAAATCAAAGGAGAATTAGAAAAAGTAAAATATGATCCAGTGTTTCTTTTAGATAAGAAATATTTAAATATTCCATATCTTACAAATCTAATCTTATCTCTTAATGAAGATAATGACTTTTTAAATAACTTAATTACATACTATAGAAATAGTTACGTAAATAATGAAATAATATCTATAATAAGATACTATCTAATTGCTAAAGATATGCATATGATAGACTATGATATAAACGAACTATTAAGAACTTTTATCCAAAAAGAAATATATAACTATAATTATGAAACTGGTGAAGTAAAAGTAAAATATAAATCATTACATGATCTTGCTATGTTTACAAGAAATCATATAACAAAACAGGAAGAAAAAAGACAAGAACAAATAAATAAAAAAGTATTAAAAAAGAAAAAAGAAGTTGATGGCCAAATATCAATGTTCTAAAAAAAGAAAAAAACTCCTTGCATAAATTACCAAATTATGATATCATTTAATTGTGAATAAAAGTACGAAAGGAGTCCCTAACCATGAATAGACTAAATATAACAAATTATAACATTTATGCTATCGGGGGGGGGCAATTAGCATCTAGTAAATACATAATAACAAAGAATATAACTATAGATAAAATATCTAGAAATAGATAGTTTTGTCTATAGTTTTTTTCATGTGTAAAAGGAGTAAAAGTATTATGAGTAGTGAAAATGATAAGAGTAAAATAGTAAAATTAATGATATCTGTAATAATATTAATAGTAATAGCACTAGTAGGAACTTATGCTTTAACTATATGGCGAAGCACTGAAAACACAGAACTTACTTTACGTATTGGGGATATTTCAGGATTTTATTGTGCTAAGGGAGATAATATAGAAATAAATAATATTGGTCCAATATTTGATTATACAATAGATGGAGAATCTACTACCTTTAGTATAGATAACCAAACTAATGAAACTGCTAATGTGACAGTAAAATTTCATATAACTACTATTACGGACAATTTAAAAGAAGAAAGTTTCAAGTATGTACTTATGACTAACACAAATAACTCTAGTTATACGGTATATAAAGAAGATGATTTTAAAGATGTTACAAGTAATTCTAGTATAACACTACTTGATAACTACGAAGTAGGATTATCTACAAGAGTATCATTTAAGTTAGTAATCTATATAGATGGTAATATGGAAAATCCTATAACTATGCAAGGAGGTAGTTTAGTAGGATATTTAGATGCTTGTAAAGAAGAAAATCCTAATGGAAATTTAGATAATAGTGGCGCAAATAGACCGGTGTTAGTTGATGGTTTAATCCCAGTAGTATATGAAGAATCTACTTCTACTTGGGTAAAAGCAGATACCACAAGTTCTACATCTACTTACGGATGGTATGATTATGACCAAAAGAAGTGGGCAAATGCTGTATTAGTAAAAAACACAGAGAACTTAACAAAAATAACAGATATATCAAATAATGGTAATGATGGAAAAATATATGGAGCAACACAGACAATTAACGGAATAACTTTATCAAATAGTACAAGTCAGTATGTAAATTTTCCGAATAATATAGATTTAACTTTCCCAGTTACATATTCTGTCACATTTAGTACATCATCAACATCAGATCAAATAATTTTTGGTGATTATAAAACAAAAGCAGGGCTCGGAATGATTAATAGTGGTGCACAATTAGTAGTTAATTTAAATTCTGAAAATGCAACATATACAATAAATACTGGAGGAATTAGTTTAAATACTTTTTATACAATAGATTTAGTATATAATAGTATAAGCAATATGGATGTGTATTTAAATGGAACTAAACTATCGAAAACAGCATCTACAAATTATTGGACATGGACAGATACTAATTCTTATATAGGAAAAAGAGCAAATGGTGTTAATTGCTTTAATGGCACAATAAAAAGATTTATGATATATAATGATGCACTAACGGAAAGTGAAATAAATTATAACTTAACAGCAGATAAATCAAAAGTATGTAATAATGGAATAATATGTGATAAGTTAAAACTGTATTATAACTTTGAGGATAGCACATCTATAAGAACATTAAGTTTAAAAGAAAATTATTTAGAGGCACAAACCGGTACACAAATATCAACGGATGATATATTAGCATTTTATGTATGGATACCGAGATACAAATATAAAGTGTGGAATATAAATAAGAATGTAACAGGTGGCAAAGCAAATCAAAGTTATGATGCACAAACTTTAGGTATAGATGTAGTATTTGAAGAAGATAGTTCCTCTACAGGAACAATATCTTGTACATACAATTATAATGTTGTTGCAAATAGCGGTGGAATAAATCTTTCAAATGAACCAGCGGAAAAGTGTGTAGGAAGTGATGGAGATTATTATACACATCCAGTATTTTCTTTCGGAGATACTGAGGTAAAAGGATTTTGGATGGGTAAATTTGAATTAAGTTATTATTCGGGAATAGCAAAAATATTACCAAATAACTCTCCAGAATCAAACAGAAAATTATCGGTGTTTCATAATGATATAAGAGTTATGCAAAGCAATAATAATAGTTATGGTTTGGAAACAACTAAAACAGTTGCTGATTCTCATATGATTACAAATATGGAATGGGGAGCAGTAGCATATCTTACACATTCAAAATACGGAAGATGTACAAATAATACTTGTGAAAAATTAACAGTTAATGAAACTCTAAAAACAGGTTTTGGTGGTAGTTCAACCGATAACGTTAACAATTATTATAATGGTTCAATTGGAGTTTTAGCATCAACTACTGGAAATGTCTATGGTGTGTATGATATGGCAGGAGGAAGCTATGAATATGTGATGGGTGTCGTTTCAGCATCCTCAACAGATTATGATGTTGATCCTGATTACGAAGATGCTATAGGCTCATATTTTTATCCGTCAGGACATAGTCAATATCTTACAGCATATGCATACGGTTCAAGTACAAACGATGTAAAAGCATATCATAGAGGAAGACTAGGAGATGCAACAAGTGAAGTAGTAGGATTTGATACTCCATCAGTCTTTCCAAGCGACGGTGGTTATACTTGGTTCGCTAGAAGTGGTTTAATAGCAGGAAATATTTTTTCGTTTGATCGAACAAAAGGAGACGGGAGTTCAAATTATACTTCACGTGCGGTTCTCACACCACTAACATAATTATCAAGAAAACTTTACTATATTTTAACAAAAAGCAAACAAAATTCTTGCATAAATTATCAAATTATGGTATCATTTAATTGTAAATAAAAGTACGAAAGGAGCACTTACCATGAATAGAATGAATATAATTAATTATAACATTTATGTTATCGGGGGGGGGGCAATTAACATATAATAAATATATAATAATAGAAAGTAAAACTATAGATAAAATGTCTAGAAATAGATAGTTTTTGTCTATAGTTTTTTCGCGTGTAAAAGGAGTTATATTATGAAAAAAGTAATAAATTTTGTAGACAAGAAAGAATTAATAATAATAACAGTGCTTACTTTCTTAATCGCACTTACTGGACTATTCGCAACGTATGCAATAGATACTAGTTTAAGTTATAATGACACTACAGAGTATGATATGTCTTTATCTTTTGACTTATCAGCATCTACGAATAAACAAGTAACAATACAAGCAGGTAAAACAAAATTCTTTGATATAGATGTAAAAAATAGTAATAATGGTACAATACAATATGGTATTGCATACTCTATGGTTACACCATCGTCACTTCCAAGTGGAGTAACTATTGCTAAGTCCTGGAAAAGTGCAAATCCTACAACTGGATTAATTGAAACTAATACTACATTACCAGTAACTATCGCCGTAGAAAATACAACTTCAACAGATATAACTATATCTTTATCTATAATAAATGGATATGAAAAAGGTGGAGATTTAATAGTGCCTTCAGGTAAGATTTTGATAACAGGAATACATGAAGTAAAAGTACCACGTGCTAAAATTGACAATAGTGGAGCAAACTATCCTGAACTAACTGATTCTTTAATACCAGTAGTATATAATGAAACTACTTCTACATGGGTTAAAGCAGACACTGAAAGTTCAACGTCAACTTATGGATGGTATAACTACGATCAAAAGAAATGGGCAAATGCAGTATTAGTAACAGATACTAATAGAAGTACATATCAATCTGCAAGCGCTGGAACACCAATTCAAGATGATGATATATTAGCATTCTACGTATGGATACCGAGATATAAATACAAAGTATGGAATATAAATAAAGAAATAGGAACAGATAGTTATAATGCACAAACAACAGGTATAGATATAGTTTTTGAAAGTGGTACATCTTCAACTGGTACAATATCTTGTACATATAGTTATGCAGCACCATCAAGTACTGCAGGAAATCCAAATGAGACATGTACAGGAAGTAATGGAGACTATTATACACACCCAGCATTCACTTTTGGAGACCAAGAACTAACAGGATTTTGGATGGGTAAGTTTGAACTCTCAAGTAGTAATCCTGCGACAGGTACTTCATATGGTGGGGGATACTCTACATCCTTAACATCAAGAATACTACCAAATGTAACATCATGGAGATATAATACAGTATCTAACTATTGGAAAGTAATATATGATATGCAAACAGGTAATAATATATATGGACTTCCTACATCAAGAACAAATACCGATTCACATATGCTTACAAATATGGAGTGGGGAGCAGTAGCGTATTTAACTAACTCTAAATATGGAAGATGTGCAAATGAAAGTTGTACAGAAGTATCAATAAACGGTTACGGAGAAACAAGTAATTATACAACTATGACAGGATGTGGTCCGATAGCAAGTGGAAGTATAGGTTTTGGAACAATATGTAATGCATATAATACAACACTTGGACAAACAGCATCTACAACTGGTAACATATATGGAGTATATGATATGTCTGGAGGAGCAATTGAGTATGCGATGGGTAATATGTCAAGTTCAAATGGAACAACATATACATATTACGCAAGTAGTGCAGGAACAAACTTTACATATAGTACAGATACTGCGAAATATCTTGTACCATATGCATATGGAAAAACATATGAAGACCAAACAGCATATAATAGAGGAAGACTAGGAGATGCAACAAGTGAAGTAGTAACAAACGCAAATTATGGATGGTATAATGACTACGCGAATTTTCCTAACGCTGGCTATTCTTGGTTTCGTCGTGGCGGCATTTTCCACAATAGTAGTAATGCTGGACCCTTCAACTTCGACTACGCTGCTGGCACTGATAGCTACACTTCTTCGGGTCGCGCCGCTTTGCTTGTCTTGCTTTGAACTTCCGCAAACGCAGTTTGCGTAGGAAAATTTGAAAAAATTTTCCGTCTTACCCCTCCACAATTACTTCCCTCATAAAGGGAATGAAGAACAAAGGTGAGATAAATAAGATATAAAAGAATACCGCCAAAAAGTAACAAAATGCGAAAGGCGGGGCATGTTGGAGGCACTATGTGCCGGTGTCCCAGTCGTGGTGGAGGTTTTTACAATGGCAATAATGTTGGAATTTTCTTCACCAGTGGTCATAATGGTACTGGTAACCAGTCTTTTTCAACCCGCTCCGTCCTTACCATCGCCACCTAACCATCCTTCATATAAAAAATCAAAATTCTCCCCAAACACCCTTGACAACCACCCAAAATCATTATATAATTTAGTTAATTTGTTAAATCAATTGACAAGAGACGATATTATATAAAGTTTTAAGCGAAGAGTTGGTTGGTGCAAAACTCCAAATAATATATAATATGAATCACTCTTAGATGAGTCTTTAAGAAACTAAGTAATAAAGGCCGGTTAATACCGTTATTAAAATTAAGTAAAAAATAAGGTGGTACCACGACTAATAATCGTCCTTTAGGTACCATCTTTTTATATTTTAAGGAGGAAATTATGGAAAAGTTTAAAGAATTAGAAAAAAAAGAAACTTATTTAGTCGAAGAAGAAATACTAAAGAAATGGCAAAAAGAAGATATACTAGATAAATGTATAGAAAATAGAAAAGATAGTGAAAACTTTGTATTCTATGACGGCCCTGCTACTGCAAATGGTATGCCAGGACTACATCATATGGTTGCAAAATTCCTAAAAGACAGCTTCTGCAAATACAAAACAATGCAAGGATACAAAGTACTAAGAAAAATAGGATGGGACACACACGGCCTTCCTGTCGAAGTACAAGTAGAAAAAAAACTTGGATTTACTAAAAAAGACGACATCGAAAAATATGGTATAAAAGAGTTTAATGCCGAATGTAAAAAAGCAGTTTGGGAAAACGAAAAAGCATTTTGTGATTTAACAAATAAAATGGGACAATTTATAGATATGGAAAACAAATACATTACTTATGACAACAACTATATTGAAACAGAGTGGTGGATATTAAAGAAATTCTTTGATGAAGGATTATTCTATGAAGGAAGTAAAATACTACCATACTGTCCAAGATGTGGAACAGGTTTAGCATCTCACGAAGTAGCACAAGGTTATAAAGAAGTAAGTGTAGATACAGTAATTGTACCTTTTAAGAAAAAAGATGAAGATGCCTACTTCCTAGTATGGACAACAACACCATGGACATTAATTGCGAATGTTGCTCTATGTGTAAACCCAAATGAAACATACATAAAAGTAGAAAGCATGGGATATAAATTCATTTTAGCAGAAAGTCTTGCTACTAAAGTTCTAGGAGAAGACTATAAAGTTCTAGAAACATATAAAGGAAGCGACTTAGAATACACAGAATATGAACAATTAATCCCAGATATTACTGTAGATAAAAAAGCATTCTTTGTAACAACAGACACTTACGTTACTATGGAAGATGGAACAGGAGTAGTACATATTGCTCCAGCATTTGGTCAAGATGATGCAAACGTTGGTAAAAAATATAACTTACCATATGTAAACCCTGTAGGAGACGATGGAAAATACACTTGTGGTAGATGGAAAGGAATGCTTGTATTTGATGCAGACTTAGAAGTAATTAAATACCTAAAAGCAAATGATAAACTGTTCAAGAAACAAAAAATAGTACACAACTATCCACATTGTTGGAGATGTAAAAGTCCATTAATATACTATTCAAAACCATCATTCTATCTTGAAGTTACAAAAATAAAAGATACAATCATAGAAAGCAATAACAAAGTAAATTGGTATCCATCTTATGTTGGAGAAAAAAGATTTGGTAACTGGTTAGAGACAATGAATGACTGGGCAATATCAAGAAATCGTTATTGGGGAACACCACTTCCTTTATGGAGATGTTCATGTGGACATGATATCATGGTAGGTTCTAGAGAAGAATTAAAGAGTCTTGCTATAGAAAAAATAAATGATGACATAGACCTTCATAGACCATACGTAGATGATATCCATATCAAATGTCCTAAATGTGGAAATACAATGAATCGTGTAAAAGATGTAATAGATTGTTGGTTTGACTCTGGAGCAATGCCTTTTGCACAATATCATTATCCATTTGAAAATCAAGAATTATTCAACTCACAATTTCCAGCAGACTTTATATGCGAAGGAATAGACCAAACAAGAGGATGGTTCTACTCACTACTTGTAATAAGTGCCTTTGTAAAAGGATGCTCTCCATATAAAAATGTCTTAGTAAACGAACTATTACTAGATAAAAATGGTCAAAAGATGCATAAATCAAAAGGTAATGCAATTGAGCCATTTACAATAATTAAAAAATATGGTGCAGACACAGTAAGATGGTACTTACCTTATGTATCACCGGTATGGACACCACTTAAATTTGATGAAGAAGGTTTAAAAGAAGTATACTCAAAATTCTTTAACCCACTTAAGAACACGTATAACTTCTTCGCACTATATGCAAATACTGATGAAATAGATATAGATAAATGTAGTGTATCATATAATGATCTAGAACTTATAGATAAATGGTTACTATCTAAATATAATAGTTTATTAAAAGAAGTAACAAAAGGATATGAAGAATATGATTTAAACAAAGTAGTAAAAAGTATAACATTCTTTGTAAGTGAAGATTTATCTAACTGGTATATAAGAAGAAATAGAAAAAGGTTCTGGGGTAGCGAGTTAGATAACTCTAAAAAAGCAGTATATAAAACAACATATGATGTATTAGTAGGATTATCTAAAATAATTGCTCCAATAGTACCATTCATCTCTGAAGAAATATATACTAAACTAACTAATGAATATTCAGTTCATACAAGCGACTTCCCTAAATACGATGAATCATATATAAATGAAGAAATAGAACATAAAATGGATTTAGTAAGAGACTTAATATCAAGTGGAAGATATGTAAGAGAAGACGTGAAAATAAAGGTTCGTCAACCATTAAGTGAAGCCCTACTAGATATAAAAAATAAAGATATACTAAACGATTTAGAAGACCTAATCAAAGAAGAACTAAATGTAAAAGAAGTAAAATATGTAAGTAACTTAAATGATTATATGAATTACTTAGTTAAACCAAACTTCAAAGTAGTAGGTAAGATATTTGGTAAAAACATAAATAAATTCGCAGATATCTTAAGTAAACTATCAGTAAGTGACATAAATAAACTACAAAAGAGTGAAACTATTTCTATAACTATCGAAGGTGAGTCATATACTATAGACTTATCTATGGTAGATATAAGGATTAGTTCTAAAGAAGGATTTAATGTAGGTACAATAAATAATGAATTTATAATTCTAGATACTAAACTAGATACTAACTTAATCGAAGAAGGTATCGCAAGAGAATTAATATCTAAAATACAACAACTAAGAAAAACTAGTGATTTTAATGTAGTAGATAGAATTAAAGTATATTATGATGCAGATAGTGAAGTAGAACTATCATTAAATAATAACTTAGAATTCATAAAAAATGAAACACTATCTAAAGAATTTATTAAAAGTAGTAATCTAACTGAAGAGTTTGATATAAATGACCATAAAGTTAAATTACAAGTAGAAAGATTATAATTATAAAGATAAAGGTTAATCCTTTGTCTTTTTTTATAATCTATACAAATAAATTGTTTTTTAATAATATTTTATATATTTTTTCAAAAACAACACAATTTATAGTATAATTAATATATTGGAGGTAAATAATTATGAAGATATTATTTTTTGGGGACATCCACGGTATAGATACCAATTTAAATGTTATAGAAAGAAAAATAGAGGAAGAACATATAGATAAATTAGTATCTCTAGGAGACTTATATTACCAAGGTCCAACCCCAGATAAAAAGTATGATGTAAATAGCAAGAATGTTATAGACTTTCTAAATAAACATAAAGATAAATTAATATGCATGAAAGGTAATTGTGATTCATCAGTAGACATTAAAGTAAGTGATTTTCCTATACTAGATACTTTGTCTCTTATAAACATTGATAATCTAGATATCTATATAACTCATGGAGACATCTATAACTATGAAAAGAATAACTTTAACTACAAAGGAATATTAGTACACGCCCATAAACACATACCATATATCAAAAAAGAAAAAGACACCACATATATTTGTGTAGGTTCTATATCTCTTCCCAGAGAAAAAAATAACCCTACATACGCAGTGTATAGTAACAAAGAAATAACTATCTATGACATATATGATAACATTGTAAATAAAATATCTTTATAAAGGCAAACGTAACAAAAATACATTTTAAAAAGCAAAAATCACTCCCACGTTAACAAAAAATCCTCTCCAAATTCAGTTGACAACATCTTAAAAATATGGTATAATACTTAAGCATTTTGGTTGAAAATAAGTTGGGGGGAATGCAATTATGAAAAATACTTACGTAATAGAGTATTTAAATGAGAATGAATTTAGGAAAAAAGAAAGATCTGTAAAAAAATATAATATGCTTGCATACAAAAGACTTGCATTTAAATATTATCCAATGTTTAGAGAAGGTAATTTCCTAGGTACAATAGTATCAAAAGACGGAAAAGAATTTATTACAAAATATGAATTAAAATTACCTACAGATGCAATGTTTGCTAAAGTTCATGGTGATATGGTATTACATTATACTGTATACGAAAAACAAAAAATAGTAATGTTAGATACAATTACACCACAAGACATACTAGATGAAGGACACCAAAAAGAATTAAGTACATACAAAGGTGTTATGGTATCAAAATCACATGCTGAAAAAGATATGTTTAAAATTAATTTGCTAAATATGTTAGGAAAATAAACTTTGTCAATGATTAATTCGTTAATTTTAAATATATTATAATAGTAATAGAGGTGTAAATTAATGAATAATAATTATACTGATAAAGTATATTATAACTTAATCGAAGATATAATTGACAATGATGAATTTAAAAAAATAGATAACTTTGCACATCATGGTACAACAAGATTAACTCATTCATGTAGAGTATCTTACTATTCATACATCATATCAAAAACATTAAAATTAAACTATGAAGAAACTGCACGAGCAGGACTATTACATGATTTCTTCCTAGTAGAAAATAAAACAAAAAAAGATAGAGTAGACTGCTTATTTGCACACTCAAAATACTCTTTAGAAAACGCAAACAGTTTATTTAATCTAAGTGATAGAGAAAAAGATATTATCTATACTCATATGTTTCCACTTAATGTAAATAGAGTACCAAAATATATGGAAAGTTGGATAGTATCTATGGTAGATAAACTAGTAGCAATCTATGAACTAAGTACAAACTATAAAACAAAATTTGTAGTTAGATATCAAGATTTAATAATATTTACCTTGATTTTTATGGGAGGATTATTTTAATCTCTCTTTTTAATTTCTAAAAATTCTAAAAAATAAACAAATATACATACAAATAACATATTTTATGATATAATTATATTGAAGTTTTTTTAGTGTCCTCGTAGCTCAGCTGGATAGAGCAACCCCCTCCTAAGGGGTAGGTCGTTGGTTCAAATCCAATCGGGGACGCCATTTTTATAAAGAAACAAATAAGGAAGTGTAACTTATGGAAAATAAAAAAATAATATTAACTGGAGATAGACCTACAGGATCATTACACGTAGGACATTATGTAGGGTCATTAAAAAAACGTGTCGAACTACAAAATACTAATGAATATGAACAATTTGTTATGATTGCCGACTTACAAGCCTTAACAGATAACTATGATAACCCTAAAAAAATAAAAGATAACATAATGGAAGTAATGCTAGATTATTTAGCAGTAGGACTAGATCCTGAAAAAACAACATTTCTAGTACAAAGTGAAATACCAGCATTATATGAACTTCCTATGCTATACTCTAACTTAGTTACAGTATCACGTCTTCAAAGAAACCCTACAATAAAAAATGAAATAAAATTAAGAGGATTTGAAAAGAACTTACCAGTAGGCTTCTTTACTTACCCAATTAGTCAAGCAGCAGACATAACAGCATTCCAAGCAAAATATGTTCCTGTAGGAGAAGACCAACTACCAATGATAGAACAAACAAGAGAAATAGTAAATTCTTTTAATAGAATTTATAACACTAATGTTTTAGTCTTACCCGAAGCAATCTTGCCAAGTAATGAAAGATGTTTAAGATTGCCAGGAACAGATGGAAATGCTAAAATGAGTAAATCATTAGGTAATTGTATTTACTTAAAAGACAGTAGTGAAACGATAAAGAAAAAAATAATGGGAATGTATACTGACCCTAACCACATAAGAGTAGAAGACAAAGGAAACACTAAAGATAATCCAGTATTTATCTATCTTGAGGCATTTTCTAATGAAGAACATTTTAAAAAGTACTTACCTGAATATAAAAATCTTGATGAGTTAAAAGCACACTATGAACGTGGTGGCTTAGGAGACATGGTAGTAAAGAAATTCTTAAATAATGTAATGCAAGAAACTCTTGAACCTATAAGAACAAGAAGAGAATACTATGAAAAAAATAAAGAATATCTTTATGACATACTAGAAAAAGGTACTAAAAAAAGTATTGAACATACAAACAAAGTATTAAATGAAGTAAAAAATGCTATAGGTATAAACTATTTTGCTAATTCATCATATAAAGAAGAATACATAAATAACAAAGAAGATTAATAAATATTTTAATAATTTTCTTTTTTTATCTAAATATTTGGTATAATAATTATGGAGGTAATAATATGGAAAAAGCAAAAGTATATTTTACAAAAAATCTAAGCAGTGAATCTTTAGTAAATATCTATAAACATTTAGGTATTGAATTAAAAGGAAACGTAATGGTAAAAGTCCATTCTGGAGAAAGTGGTAATCAAAATTTTTTACATCCCGAATACTTTAAAGACATAATAAATTATGTAAAAGCTACAGTAGTAGAATGCAATACTGCTTACCAAGGAAGTAGAAACGAAACAGAAAAACATAAAAAATTGTTAAACGACCATGGATGGACCAAGTATTTCAATGTAGATTTACTTGATGAAGTAGATGATGATATTGTACTTAAAATAGAAAATGGTAATATTTTAAAAGAAAATTATATAGGACACAATACTAAAAATTATGATTCAATGTTAGTGCTTTCTCACTTTAAAGGTCACCCAATGGGAGGGTTTGGTGGAGCAATAAAACAACTTTCAATAGGTTTAGCATCAAGTAGAGGAAAAGCTTGGATTCATTCTGCAGGAAAAACAAAAGACCCCAATGTATTATGGGATAATATTGCACCTCAAAATGACTTTTTAGCATCCATGGCTGATGCTGCAAGTAGTGTAGTAAAATACTTTTGTAATAACACAGCATATATTAACGTAATGGCAAATATGTCAGTAGATTGTGATTGTTGTGCAAAAGCAGAAGATCCATGTATGAAAGACATTGGTATTCTTGCAAGTACTGACCCTGTTGCAATAGATAAAGCATGTATAGATTTAGTATATAATTCTGCTGATGAAGGAAGCAAACATTTAATTGAAAGAATAGAAAGACAAAACGGCACATACATTTTTGAAAAGACAAAAAAACTAGACTTTGGTTCACTTGACTATGAACTAATAGATATAGATAAAGAAACTATCTAAAACAGAGTAAAAATATAATTAAATGTATTAAATTATAATTAAAACAAGAAAAAAGACATATATTTTATTAGGTGATAAATAATGAAAAAAATTTTAATTATCTTACTTCTTCTAATAAATATGTGTTTTTTTAAAAATCTTGTATATGCAAGTGTAACAGAAAGAGTAGATAAAGAACTTGATACGACAACATCACTAGACCTTGCTAAAAATGCCACTTCTGCAATTATGATTGAATCTTCTACTGGTGAAGTAATTTTTAAGAAAAATGAAAACGAAAAACGCCCTCCAGCATCTATGACAAAGATGATGAGTATGTTACTAATTATGGAAGCATTAGAAAAAGGTAATATCACTCTTGAAGAAGAAGTAACAACTTCAGCATATGCTTCATCTATGGGGGGGAGTCAAATATTTCTAAAAGTAGGAGAAAAGATGTCTGTAAATGATATGCTAAAAGGTATAGCAATAGGTAGTGCAAACGATGCCACAGTAGCCTTAGCAGAACGTATCGCAGGAACTGAAGAATCATTTGTAAAACTAATGAATGATAAAGCAGTATCTCTAGGATGTAAAAATACTAACTTCAAAAATGCAACAGGATTAGATGCCGAAAATCACTATTCTACAGCATATGACATGTCCTTAATTGCAAAAGAATTAGTTAGACATAAAAAAATACTAGAGTATACTAGAACATATGAAGATTACCTAAGAAAAGATACCTCTAGTCCATTTTGGTTAGTAAATACAAATAAACTAGTAAGGTTCTATTCTAGTGTTGATGGATTAAAGACAGGATTTACCAAAGAAGCAGGATATTGCTTAACTTCAACTGCAGAAAAAGACAATATGCGACTAATTACAGTAGTAATGAACGAACCAACACCACAAATAAGAAATAGTGAAACAACAAGTATGTTAGATTATGGCTTTAATATGTATAGTATTGATAAATTACTTGATACTGATACACCACTAGATAAAGTAAAAGTAGATTTAGGAAAAACGCTTGATGCAGAAATAGTACCTACCGAAGAAGTAAAAATATTAAACAGTAAAACTAGTGACAAAAGAAATGTAACATACGATTTAGAACTAAATAAAATTAAAGCCCCAGTAAAAAAAGGAGATATTGTAGGAACTATTAAAGTATATGAAGAAGGTAACATAATAAACGAAATACCCGCAACAGTTAAATATGACATAGATAAAGCAAGTATCTTAACTATCTATTATAGAAACTTTAAAAATTTAATGAGGGGCTTTTAATACTTAGATTATTCTAGGTATTTTTATTTACTATAAAAAGTAAAATATTTTAAAAAAGAAATTTGTATAAGAAATATATAACTATAAAAAAGTTTAAAACTTAAAAATTTATCTCATTTTAAATAAAGTATAGTCTTATTTTCTTGAAAAAGAATTAATAATATTGTACAATAACACTAAGAGGAGATAGATATGGTAGAGATTGCTTTAAATGATATAAAAAAGAATTATGGCTTTAAAAACGTTCTTGATGGATTTAGTCTTGAAGTAAATTCAAATGATAGAATTGCAATTGTTGGTAAAAATGGCGCAGGTAAAACAACTTTATTCAAAATAATTACAAAAGAAGAACAACTTGATTCTGGTATAATAAGTATAAGAAAAGGAAGTAGAATCGGCTTTTTACAACAAATTCCTCCAAAATATAATTCTTCCATGATTGTAAACGATATATTAATGACTGCCTTTTCTAATTTACAAGAAATTCAAAAAGAAATGAATAAACTAGAAAAAGAAATGGCTAAAGAAAATGGTAATATCCAAAAAACAATAAACAGATATGGAAAATTACAAGATATTTTTATGAGCCAAGGCGGATATGACATAGAACACAATTTATCAAAAATATGTATGGCTTTTAATATTACTGACGAAATGAGAAATCAAAAGTTTGAATCTTTAAGTGGCGGTCAACGAACTATGGTTCATTTTGCAAAATTATTACTAGAGCAACCAGAGATATTATTGTTAGATGAACCAACGAATCATTTAGATATTAAAACAATAGAGTGGTTAGAAGATTTTTTAAAGAGATATAAAGGAACAGTTGTTATTAATTCACACGATAGATATTTTTTAGACAAAGTAGTAAATAAAATTGCTTTATTAGAAAATGGTAAGTGTAGTTTATATCACGGAAATTACTCTTATTTTGTAAAAGAACAAGAAAGGGAACTTATGGCTGAATTTCAAGATTATAAAACTCAGCAAAAACAAATTCAAGCAATGAAAGATGCTATTAAAAGATATAAAGATTGGGGTAATAGATCTAGTAATGAAAAGTTCTTTAAAGCAGCAGCCAATCTTGAAAAAAGACTTGAGAGAATGGAATTAATTGACAAACCAGAAATGCAAAAAAAAATACTGCCTTTAAATTTTCAACAAAATGGTAGATCTGGAAAACGTGTTATAAGTGTCAAAGATGTCTCTATGATGTTTGGTGATAATATTGTACTAGAAGATGCCAATTTGGAAATTAATTATGGTGAAAAAGTATGTTTAATCGGTACAAACGGAAGTGGAAAAACAACATTAATAAAAATAATTTTGGGAGAACTAGAGCCAACTTTAGGTATAGTAGAATTAGGAAGCAATGTAAAAATTGGCTATTTATCACAGCATATAAAGTTTGATGACGAAAACATTACTGTGTTAGAGGAATTTAGAAAAAAGTTTAATGGTAGTGAAACACAATTAAGGGCTACCTTGGCAAAGTTTTTCTTTAATGGAGAAAATGTCTTTAAACAAATTAATAAATTATCTGGTGGCGAAAAAGTCAGATTAATACTTGCAGAACTTATACAAAAAGATATAAATTTCTTAATACTAGATGAGCCAACAAATCATATTGATATTGATACAAGAGAAACATTAGAAGCGGCATTAACTGACTTTAAAGGAACAATTTTATTCGTTTCTCATGATAGATATTTTGTAAATAAATTAGCAGAAAGAATTGTTGAACTTGAGAATGGAAAAACAGTGTCATATGTAGGAAATTATGATTATTATATAGAAAAAAATCAAAAGAATTAATTAAAGAAGAATCAATCACATCAAAAGGTAAAAAAAGATAAAATACAGTAATCTAATTATTGTATTTTTTGGTATTTATTTAAAATTAAACGAATACAAATAAACTAGTAAAGTTCTATTCTAGTGTTGATGGATTAAAAACTGGCTTTACCAAAGAAGCAGGTTACTGCTTAAATTCAACCGCAGAAAAAGACAATATGCGTCTAATTACAGTAGTAATGAATGAACCAACACCACAAATAAGAAATAGTGAAACAACAAGTATGTTAGATTATGGCTTTAATATGTATAGTATTGATAAATTATTAGATACTGATACATCACTTGTAATAGTTATAAATATATTGAAACAAAGATAAGTAAAGAGGTAACAATGAATAAAAAAATTACTATAAGTAAATATGAACCATTATGGAATTACATAAAAGAAAATAACAAAGATAACTATATCTTATCATATGATGAAATAAAAAGTATACTAGGATTTAATATAAGCCATTCATTTCTAACATATAAAAAAGAACTGATTAGCTATGGATATATTGTAAAAAAAGTATCTCTAAAAGAACATCTAGTCTACATAGACAAAATAATCTAATAAAAATGTTACCGAGAGTAATTTCGTTTTCTGTAAAAAAATATTAAAAAGTTTAGATTAATACTAGACTTTTTTTCTAAATTAAATATGTACAATAAATATATCATATGATAAAATAATATTTAGAAAAGAAGGTGTTATTATATGAAATTGCTTGGTAGTAAAACTTTAGAAACAGAAAGATTAATTTTAAGAAGTTCTAGTATGAAAGAACAAAAAAGACTATGGGAAATACTTATGGACAATAAAGTAAATAAATGGTATTTAACTTCTGCTAAAAAGAAAAGAGATAACAAAGAACATTGGACATGGAGTAATCAGGAAAAGTTTTACAAAAAGAAAGTAGAAAATGCAAATAATAATGATGTTTTTATATGGAGTATATTTTTAAAAAAAGAGTATACCATAAGTAAAAAAGAAGAAGTTATTGGTCAAATATCTTTTGGAGAAAATGGTATAGATATAACTATTCGTGATGCAGGTTGGTTCATAGACCCATTATATCAAGGAAATGGTTACGCTAAAGAAGCATCTTTTGTAGCATTAGACTATATGTTTAATGAAGTAGAAATAGAAAAAGTCTCATCTTCCGCAGTAAAAGAAAATATCCCTTCTTGTAAATTATTTGAGTATCTTGGATTTAAAAAAATAGATGAGGAAGAAAAACCTTCTCCATATACATTCTATGATGGTAACTTAGTTTTTTCTAATTACGAACTAACAAGAAAGGATTATTTAACTATTCATGGAAATAATTAATATTAGTAATAATAAAAAATATTTAAAAGAATATGCAAAACTCTGCTACTATGAATGGTCAAGCAAAGAAAAGTCACTTAAAAGTTATATAAATAGTAAATTAAATAATACTAACAACAATATAATAAGCGTACTTGCTCTAATAGATAATCATACATTAATAGGGTTTATCTCTCTTTTTAAACAAGATGATGATACACTATCAAATCTAACTCCGTGGTATGCGACAATGTACGTAAAAAAAGAATATCGTAACAAAGGATACTCTAAACTATTAAATGATGCTCTAATAAAAGAAGCAAAATCTTTGGGATACAAAAAAATATATTTAAAATCAACTCTAGCAAATTATTACGAAAAGTTTGGAGCAAAAGAAATAACAAAGTTTTCAAGAACTGATGAAAAAGTGTTTTATATAGATTTAAACTAGTTTATAAATTATAACTAAAACAAAGAAACAAGGAGAATTAAAATGATTAAATATGAAGAACTAAGTATAGAAGATATTGAAAAATACGACCAGATTAGTTTTGGATACAAAACAAACAAAAAATATGAAATCACCAAAATAAATCGTGGTTTAGGAGGATTAAGTATCAAATTAGTAGATACACCTTACTATGAAAAAATATTTGATACTAAAACTTCTAAATGGAAAAACTATTTCAAAGATTTATCTAACTGGAAAATTTATATTGCAAAAGATAACGATAAATTAATCGCTGGATGTGTAATAGCAACTAAAACTCCAGATTGTGATATGTTAGAAAATAGAACAGACTTAGCAGTATTATGGGATATACGTGTCGAAGAGCATTACCAGCATCAAAATATAGGACAAACTTTGTTTAATATGGCACTTAATTTTTGTAAAAAAGAAGGATTTAAACAACTGAAAATAGAGTGCCAAAACACAAATCCTAACGCAGTAAACTTCTATCATAAACAAGGTGCAATTTTGTGTGGAATAAACGAATACGCTTATCCTGATAGTCCAAATGAAACACAAATGTTATGGTATATAAATTTATAAAAAGGAAGTGTACTTATATGAATAATAACTTAGATGACTTTATAGGATTCATGCTTGCAAATGATATGCTAGATGATAACTTTGCCTTAAAAGAAGATACTTTTGATGAAGAAGAATCTTATGATGAACCAAGAATAAAAACATTTAAAGTATCAAATAACCAATTATCTAATAAGAAAAGTATTTCTAATAATAAAAAGACTAAAGTGTTAGAAAAAAATAATAATCCTACAAAAAAAAGGTAAATGTTAAATATTTTTGCACACTTTCCAATTAATATTGCTAGAACTTATTTGTATTTAGTAATATAATCTTCTTAAAGAAAGGAGAGTAATAACTTATGGATTTTGGAAGTAAAATATCTTATTTAAGAAAGAAAAATAATATGTCCCAAGAATCTCTAGCAGAACTTCTTGATGTAACTAGACAAACACTATCTAAATGGGAATTAAATGAAACTTCACCTGACATAAACCAAGCAAAGAAAATATCAAAAATATTTAACGTAAAAGCGAGAGGTTGATGTTTATTTTTGTTAAAAAGAAATTTTTCTCTTGCAAATTAATTATACCAAAAGAAAAAACAGGAAGGTAAACATTTCTACGCTTGTTTAACTGCCTGTTCTACTAAACTAATAAGAATTATTTATGCATTATGCATGAATAATTCCCAACAACAAAATTAGTTTAACATTTTAGCTAATATATATCAACAATTTAACACCAAATTTTTAAAAAAATAGGCTCTTTTGGTGTTTTAAGTCGTGGTTTTATTGTTAAATTACAACTTTTTAAAGAAATTTACAAAAAACACTTGTAAAAACTTAGAAAGTCACAAATTATGACTTGAAAAATAGATATACACATATTGATTACATAGAAGACACACCAAGAGAAGCAAAGATTACACTTTAGAAGAACAAACTATATTAAACGTAATTAAAGAAAATACCTTTATTAAACAAGAAGAAATCTCTGAAATTATTGGTAAATCTATAAGAACTGTAAAAACAATAATGACAAAGATGCAAGAAAAAGAAATAATAGCAAGAAAAAGCGGCAAAAAAGTAGGAGAATGGGAAATCTTGTAATATACTTTACATCACTTTACACTTTTAAAATTACTAACATTTATATATCTTTACTTTAATAATTTTATATAGTATAATAACCTTGAAAGGAAGAATTTTTATGAAAACAAAAAAGATAGCAATTATCGCTATACTACTTTTAATAATCCTGTTATTAGGAGTATATCTATTTACAAACTATAACAAAAATAGTAACAATGACAATAATAATCCAAACCAAGAAGAACAAAATAACAATAACAAAAAAGAATTTGATGGTATCAAAATAAAAGATGCCAACTACAAAGTTACATACGAAAAGAAAGATAACAAAATTTATTTCTATAAAGATGGAAAGGAAATAAATAGTTATACTTGTGAAACTAGCGTTTGTGACACCGAGGGAAGACCATATGGCGGCTACGTAGAAAAAGTATATGCAAACAAGATAGTAATTTATGATGGTGCTTTAGAAGACTCAACCAAAAAATCAAATGTCAAAATAGTGTTTTTTGATATAGAAAAAGGTATTTTAAACACATATAACGATTATTATACTACAAATACAATTAATGATGATTATATCTATATGGCTAAATATGAAGATAAAACAAATGCTCTAATCGTAGATTATTCTGGTAACATAATCAAAGATTTCAAAAACAAAATCCCTGTATTAAGTTGCTACGAAGGATGCGTATTAGATGTTAATTCATATAATGTAAACGAAAATTATATAGTAACTATAAATAATGGTAAGTATGGAATAGAAAAAATAACAAGTGATGACATAGTATTAGAAAACATATATGAAGATATTGCACTTAATGATTACACTAAATTTATGTCATACTCATATGATGCAAACGAAGTTGTAGATAATAATGGTAAAACATACTATGAAAAAAATAAATATATCAAACTAAAACTAAATAATAAATGGTATTTGTATGACTTAGCAAACAAGAAAAACGTTATAGAAACTCCATACGAAGAACTTATATTAATTGATGACAGCACAATTATGGTATATGATAATAACGAAATTTATTTTATAGACTATACCGGAAACAAAGTGGATGATAACGTAATAAAAGTTGCAAAATTAAACGCTGGATTCTTAAAACCAACATATACCGAGAAATTTAGTATTAGAGTAAAAAATAATGTTTTAGAGTTAAAAGTATGTGATGGTGAAATAAGCGATTATGATGAATGCTTTAAAAATTACAAAAACTATAAATATGATTTAAAAACTAAAAAATTAGAACTTATAAAATAAAAATATATTTTGTAAAATAAAACTTAAATTTACAACTTAAAAAGCACAATTCAAAAACAAAAAGATAATTAAAAAAACAAACTAAAGAGATAATTGCACTCTTTAGTTTTCTGCTTCTTTTAACATAGTAGTAATAAATATTCCGTATCCTCTTTTAGTATTATCAACGACAACATGAGTAACCGCACCTATAATATAATCATCTTGTATTATAGGACTTCCACTCATACCTTGAACAATGCCACCAGTAACATTAAGGAGGTTTTCATCAATTACTTCGAATAATAGATTTTTATTTGTGTTATTACTGTTAACTTTCAAAATGTTAATATCAAATTCCTCGATAACATCATCTTTAATTGTAGTTAATATCCTAGCGTGACCAACCTTTATATCACTTATCTCAGCAACCTTATATAATTTCTCGTTCTTTGATATATCACTAGTGTACTTACCAAATATACCACTATTAGTATTTTCTATAACATTACCAAACACACTATTTGTATCATATCTAGCATTTTTTTCTCCAGGTTTACCATCACTACTTCTATTAATTCCTGTAACAACTGAAGAAAATATTTTACCACCAGATATTTCTAACTTTTGACCACTAGATTTCTCAATAATTTCATGTCCTAAAGCACCATATAATCTAGTATTTGGATCAATAAATGTTAAAGTACCAACACCATTAATACTATCTTTTACATAAAGTCCTGTCTTTAAAGTGCCACTATTATCATTTACTAAAGATAAATTAGTATTAAATTCCTTATTATCTCTAACATAAGTTAACTTAACATAATTTTCCTTTGCATTTGATATTACACTAACCATTTCTTTTATGCTATTAGTAGCAACATCATTAACTTTGATAATTTTGTCTCCCGTAATTAGTCCCGCTTTTTTTGAAGGATTCATATTACCAACATCGTAAGTACCAACAATAATAACACCAGTAGCATTAAGTTCAATACCAATATTTTTTCCTGATGCAATAACATAAGAAGAGTAGGCATAAACGTTGAAAGGAAGAACACTTAAAAGTATAGTAAGAAGCAGAGTAAAGTGTTTAATTTTTCTAGTCATTTTAATCATTCCTTTTCTTTTATGACTACATTATTAATATCTACATATCGCCTTCGTTTATTAGAGTTAAAAATTACTAACATCTAATTATCCATATATAATAAGACTTGTAAAAAAATACTAATACATTTAAACAAATAATTATTTAATTTTTAGTTATAATATTAATAAGTATTTAATAAATTTCTAAATAACACATACACTTTTTATTACTTTTTATCACTCTAAGTACTAGCATTTTTAAAGGCTAAAAATATAATACCTTAGAATTTATCTTACTTTTTTGTTTTTTAATAGTAGTAATAATTATCTTTATGTTATTTAGTTACTATATATAATACCATAATAAATATAGAAAGAAAAAAACTACCAAGATAACCTCTATTAATATTTTGGTAGTTTATTTAATATTTATAACCATTATTTTAATTCATCAAGCATAATTTCTTTTATTTTATCAATATCTGGAAAAAATAAATTTATACCACGGTCTTTTAGTTTCATTAAATTTTTGAAGTTTTCCAATATTGCTTTTTCTAATGTTTCAGGAACTTTTGCAGGTACACCATCAACCATATGCACATGGTCAATATATTTCTCTAGCGTTGGAAATGCATTTTGAAACAATATGGCATGTTTTCTTCCTAAAAAAGTTTCGATCATAATTGTATTACAAAATCCAAATTTTTCGATTTTCTTTTCAATTATTTTTTCGTATTTTTCAACCTTAGAGCTTATTGGTATAAACCATAGTATATCTTTGTCCTTAATCGTAAAATAAGTTGGCCTTTTTTTACCTCTTTCATGATTGGTCATTAAATTTTCATCATTGACTACATCAAAAAAAATATCTTTTATATGATACAAGTATCCAGTCTCAATTTTCATTTAACATCAACTCCCATATAACATTTTATCATAAAACAAAAGAAAACTCTATCAAAAGATAGAAGTTTTCAAATATTTACTACTGGGATTACTTAATTACTCGCTAGCCACCCAGAAGCGAGAAACATTGACGACCGGGATTACTTGATTACTCGCTAGCCACCCGGAAGCGAGAAACATTTACTTTTTATTATGCACTTCTTCAAATGCAATAATAATATACTACATTTTACGTTAAAAGTCAATACTTTTGCGTAAAGTTGGTAAACTTATGTTTCCCACTAATATTATATGTAATTGTAAAAAAATAAAACATTTAATCATAAGATTTACTTGGTAAAATTATGTCTTAGTAAGTTTTGTAGTAGTTTACAAAAAAGAAAACTCTATCAAAAGATAAAAGTTTTCAAACATTTTCATCCGGAATTATTTATACTTCGCACCATCCGGGAGCGACTAACATTTAACGTTCGGGATTATTTGTAACTCGCACCACCCGAGAGCGACTAACATTTTCATATTATTAAATATTTACTACTGGGATTATTTAATTACTCGCTAGCCACTCGTAAGAGACTAACATTTACTTTCGCTGTAAAACTTTCTTGTACCACTAATAATATACTATATTTTCGAGAATGTTTCAAGTAATTTTAATTGCAATTTCAAAAAATACTAAATCATTTAAACAAATAATTATCATATTTTTAGTTATAATATTAATAAGTATTTAATAAAATTTATTGGTGAATGACATGTCTAATAATATTATGCCTTTTATTTTAACAATTATTGCAGGATTTTCTACAATGTTAGGATTAATACCAATATATTTCAAATTTAAAAATATCAACAAGTTTATTTCTGCATCCTTATCCTTTGCTTCAGGAGTCATGCTAACACTTTCTATCACAGATTTATTACCCGAAGGACTGACTCTTTTAAAAACTAATTTTAATGATGTTCTAGCAGTTATCTTACTATTTATCTTTTTAATCGTAGGAATAATTATCTCTATGTTAATAGATTATTTATTACCTAAAGTAGAACTATATGATAAAAGATTATACAAAGTGGGATTAGTAAGCATGATAGCAATAATTATGCATAACATCCCCGAAGGAATATTAACCTTTGTAGTAGGAACAACTAATAAAACACTTGCATTATCTATTACAATTGCAATTGCCTTACATAATATTCCTGAAGGAATAAGTATCGCAGTACCAATATATTACTCCACAAAAAGTAAACTAAAAGCTTTCTTATATACTTTAATATCTGCCTTAAGTGAACCTATTGGAGCATTAATAGCATTCTTATTCCTAAGAAAATTTAATACCACAATCCTTCTAGGAATATTATTTGCAAGTATCGCAGGAATTATGATGCAAATATCTCTTTGTGAATTATTACCAACATCTATTAAATATAATTACAAAAAAATAACACTTATATCCTTTATAACAGGGATAATTCTTACTTTAATTAATTTAATATTCTTTTAAATATTTACAATAATCTCTTATTAGTGTATAATTTTCTTGTAAGGAAGTGTATATATGATAAAAGAATTTAAAGAATTCATAAGTCGTGGTAACGTAATGGATATGGCAGTAGGTGTTATTATGGGTAATGCCTTTGGTAAAATAGTAACATCCGTAGTAAATGATATTATAATGCCTCTAATTGGAGTACTAATCGGGGGAATAAATTTTACTAATCTATCTATCGAAATAGGAAATAGTAAAATAATGTATGGAAACTTTATTCAAAACGTTATTGACTTCTTAATAATCGCAGTATGTATATTTATCTTTGTAAAACTAATTAACAGATTAAATAACTTACATATAAAGAAAAAAGAAGAAGAAAAACCTAAACCTGAGAAAGTAGTTAAAAAAGAAGAGATATTACTTCTTGAAGAAATAAGAGATTTATTAAAGAAAGAGAATAAAATTAAAAATAAAAAATAACTCTTTCTTTTTATTATGCATAAAACATTTGCAATTATAAGTATATTGTGCTAAAATATTAACCATGAAAAGAGGGAGTTTATGGATTACAATAAAGATTTAATAAATATATTAGATGATGAAGTTAACAAAATACAAAAAAATATGAAACCAGCATTACCATATATTAGCACAAAAAAATTATCAAATAAAGTAACTAATGCCTTAAAAGAACTAGAAGAAAAACATAATACTAGTTTAGCAGTAGAACTTTATAATAGAAACAAAGATAATCTAAATAATACTGCTTTATTTTATCGTGGTAATAAAATTAGCTATGGTTCTATGTTTTCGTATGCATATAATTTCGCAAACAGCCTAAAAGAAATGGGATTTAAAAAAGATGATGAAGTACCAATTTGTGTTTCAAACATTCCAGAATTTGTATATCTTATGCTTGGAGCAAGTTTTATAGGTGCAAAAATACACGTAGTTGGAGACTGGTTCGATAAAACATACTTAAAAAATATTCTTAATAACACAAAAAGTAAAACAATGTTTGTATCGCTAGATAACTATAAATATATCAAAGATGTAATAGAAGCATCCAATGTAGATAATATAGTTATGTTTTCTCTAACTGATTCACTATTAACAGACACTTATGGTAGTAGTATTAATCCATATTTAGAATTAGAATTATATAAAGATAGCTTTATAAATAATATAAATAGCGAAAAAAACAAAACTAAGAAAAAATTATTAACACAAGAAGAATTTTTAAATTTACCTAACAATAACTATGGTAACATTCTAGAAGAAGTGTCATTAGATAGTGCCTTTGCAATAACTTACACAAGCGGTACAACAGATCCAGGTTGCCCAAAAGGATGCATTCACACTAATCGTAGTTATATTACATTATCTAGATTCAAAGAACAAGATGTATCAGGCATGCCAAGTATGAGAAATTTAACTGTACTTGCGCATATTCCAACATACACTCACATGGAACTATCTTGTGCAATAAGTGATACTCTATATGAAAAATGTACTCTAGCACTAGAACCATTCTATAACAAAGACTTCTTTACAAACTCACTTCTTATAAATAAACCTAATTTTGTACCAGCATCCACTGGATTTTGGACAACACTATGTAACAATCTAAATTATAACCCTAAATATAAAGGAATTGACTTACCATTTCTTATGATACCAACAGTTACAGGTGAAGGTATGTCTATAGGAGAAGAAAAATATTTTAATTATACTTCAAGAAAGCATAAATTTGGTACTGAAAAATTACCATTTCCATTGTCACCAGTAACATTCTCTATTGGAGGAGGTACTACAGAAAGTAGTGGAATCTTTGTAACACTATTTAAGTCCCTTCAAGAGAAAAACTTAAAGTATGTTTTATCTAAAGAAGGATTAGGACTTACTCCGCATAGATTCGTAGATTTAGAAGTATTAAATAAAGAAGGAAAGTATTGTAAGTTATATGAACCAGGATTATTAGTAGCAAATTCTCCATGTAATATGTTAAGTTACACAGATAAAGCACTAAATAAAAATATTGAAGTAACAGATTATTATGGTAAAAAATGGCTAAATCTAGGTACATATTCATATAAAGCAGATAATTATGGAAGAGTAAAAATGAAAGGAAGATTAAATAGTAATATAAGACTAACAGATAACGAATTTATACCATACTATTTAATTGAAGACACCATAGGAGTAGACACCAAAAATATAATGTCAGTAACTTTAGTTAAAAATATTGATAATAACTATGTTTGTCACATTGTATTACAACCAAATACTAAAAAAAGTTATGATGAAATAATAAATAGTATTATCTTAAGACTACAAAGTAATATCCCTGAAGAAATACTAAAAAATTTATACATAAATGTAAGAAATTCATTCTTGCTTGCACCAAGTGGCAAAAGAGATACAACTAGTTTAACTAACGAAAAAATAAATGAAAACTGTATCAACTGTTATAATTATTTGAAAAGAAAAAATGTAATTAAAAAAGTATTAAAGAAGTAAATGAGGAAGAAAAATTTACTTCTTTTTTATGGATTTATAATTAAGTTTATGATATACTATAATATATAGATAGGAAGTGGTTAAAATGAATTTTGGATATTTTATTTTATGTGCATTATGTTTATCTTTAACATTAAATATAATATTCTTTACCAAAAAACATATAAGTTCAAACGAGACTAAAATATTTAGTAAATTATTAGTATTAAATTTTTTAGGATTATTAATAGAGTTCTTTTGTACTTATATAAGTAATAATTTTTCTGCGGTAGCAATTCCTGCAATAATATTAACCAAAATATATTTAGTATATTTAATTACATACTTATTATTTATGACTCTATATATTTATGTTGTATGCTATACTGGAGAAAAAAACAAAAAATTAGAACATTATAAAAAACTAGAATTGATATCTTATATAATATATGCAATATGTGTTGTAATTTGCCTTGCTCTAAAAATAGAAACAGCTAAAGGTTATGCTATAGGACCGGCAGTAGACTTTGTATATGTATGTTCTACAATATGTATGATAATATGGTTCATACCAATAATAAAAAATAGAAAAATAATAAACTTTAAGAAATTTATTCCGTTGTTTTGTTATGTATTTTTAATTGGTATAATAGCATTAATACAAAAAGTATATCCTCAAGCAACGTTAATTACATCAATGGAATTTGCAATTATCTTTATAATGTATCACACAATAGAAAACCCCGACATGAAAATTCTTGAGGAAGTCCATAATGCCAAAGTAATAAGTGACAATGCTAACGAAGAAAAAACAATGTTTCTATATAACATGACTTCATCCCTAAGAGAAATAACTAAAGATATAAACTATGAGGCAGACTATATAATTGATGAATCTTCCACTAAAAAGCCTGATTTAATAACAATAAATGATAGTGCAAGAGAAATAAAAGTAAGTACTGGTAAATTTACTACTATGACTAATGAAATGCTTGATGTATCACATCTTGATGCTGCAAGTATCAAAGTATATAATGATAAATATAATATAAAACTAATACTAAAAGAAATAATAACTATCTACAAAGATAAAATAAAAAATAAGAATCTAGATTTTAGAACTAATATCCAAAGTGACCTACCAGAGTATCTTTATGGAGATGCTCTAAACTTAAAGAATGTCCTAACATCCCTATTAGATAACTCCCTAAAATACACAAATAAAGGTTATATCGAACTATCAGTAAACTATATAAAGAAAAATGATATAGCAAGATTAATAATATCTATCGAAGACTCTGGAATTGGTATAAAATCTACTGAACTAGAAAAAATATTTAATAAAAATAAAGAAGAACTAAATAAATATAATCTAAAAAATAATTTATATACCGCAAGAAAACTAGTAACATTAATGGGTGGCACAATAATTGCATCAAGTACCTTTGGAGTAGGTACCACAATGAAAGTAGTACTAGACCAAAAAATAGATGCTGATACATTTAATAACTATGACAAAGTACTAGATAAAAAGAAAATACTTCTTGTTACAGATTCTTCCGTAACTACTAAACTAATAACTAAATATCTTAAAGACTCTAATGTAATAATAGATACTGTAGAGTTAGGCAGTGACGCCTTAGATAAAATAAGAAATCATGAAAAATATGACCTAATCTTACTAGAAGAAGACCTAAAACCACTTGATGCTTATACTATCATTAAAAAACTAAACCAAATCAAAAACTTTAATATTAAAGTAGTATTACTTACTAAAAACACTTCCTTAGAGTACACAGACACTTATAAAGACCAAGGATTTACTAACGTCTTAGTAAAACCAATAGATAAAGAAAAACTAATTAATATAATTAATGAATAAAATATTAAAATAAACTCTAAAAAGTGATTTTGTATTATAATCACTTTTTTCTTAATTTTAAAAAATAAGTTCTTTTAAATAGACTTTTTATAATAATTTTGCTACAATTATCTAAAGAGTCCTGTAAGGTTAGGTGATAAAATGATTAGTGTATATATTCATATTCCTTTTTGTACAAATATATGTAGTTATTGTGACTTCTCAAAAATGTACTATAACAAAGACTTTGTAAATAAATATCTTATCTCTTTAGAAAAAGAAATTAAGAAAAGATATAATGGTGAAACATTAAAAACCCTATATATTGGGGGAGGTACCCCTTCATCCTTATCCTATAAAGAATTAAACCACCTCTTTAACATAATGAGTATCTTTAACCTAAGTGACGATATAGAGTTCACCATGGAAGCAAATGTAGAAAACCTTACCCTAGATAAAATAAAACTAATGACTAAAAACAAAGTAAATAGAGTAAGTCTTGGAGTACAAACATTTGATAAAGATAATTTAAAATATCTAAACAGATTTCATACCAAAGAAGATGTTTTTAAAGTAGTAAAAACCCTAAAAGAAAATAACATCACAAATATAAATATAGATTTAATATATGGAATAGATGAGGATATAGAAAAAGTAAAAAAAGACATAGATTATGCACTTTTACTAGATATTACCCATATATCTTGCTACAGTCTAATCTTGGAAGACAACACAATCCTAAAAAACAGACACACTAACTATATTGATGAAGATAAAGAAGTAGAAATGTATAATTATATAAATAAAACTTTAGAAAAAAATAACTTCATTCACTATGAAATAAGTAACTATACTAAAGAAGACTATTACTCTAAACATAACTTAGTATACTGGAATAACCTTGATTACTATGGATTTGGTCTTTCAAGTGTAAGTTATATCAAAAATGTAAGAATTACTAACACAAAAAACTTAACTAAATATATAAATGGCAACTATATAGATAATAAAACACTTGAGTCTAAAATAGATAAACAAGATAATGAACTAATGTTAGGACTTAGAAAACTAAAAGGAATAAATTTAAATGACTTCAAAGAAAAATACAATGAAGATTTAGAATCAATCTATGATATAAAAGACTTACTAAAAAACAACTATCTAGTAAAAAAAGATAACTATTTGTCTATCAATAAAGACTATATCTACATATCTAATGAAATACTAATAAATATAAAAAGAAAATAAATTTATTTACTAATAGTTAAATACATGTTATACTTATATTGTAAAAATAAGTATTAGGATGGTGTTATTGTGAAAGAAAATAATATTAAGAAAAAAGGTTTTACTCTAATAGAATTACTTATAACAATTGGAGTATTAGCGCTTATCTCCTTAATAGGTATAGTAACAGTTATTGGACTTACAAAAAAATCAAAAGAACAAAGTACTAATTTAACAGTAAAAAATATAAAAATAGCTTCAGTGGATTATATAAACGAGTTTAAAAAAGATAATAAATATTGGTATAGTATTGATAATAACCAAGATGTAGAATATGCCTGTGTTACTGTAGGACAACTAATAAATAAAGGTAGTCTAAAAGACAATGTCTTAAATATTAAATATAATGATAATACTATAACTAAAGAAACAAGTATCATGATAAAAAGAAATAAAGATACTCTAGTGTTACTAGAAGAAGACTTAGAATTTAATAATACTAACTGTCTAGATGATGGAGATATTAATGTATCTTTTACTGTTGATGGTACTGTTGGAGAAAATAACTACTATATATCTAGTCCAAAAGTTACTTTAAGTATTGTAAACGATAGTCAAATAGATAAAGAAGAAACTAATTATAAACTAATAAACAACACTAACACTAAAACAACTAAGTATCAAGATAACTCTTACATAATCGAAGAAGAAGGTAAAAATATAAATCTATGCCTTGATGTATATACAAATAAAGGGAATAATAAAAGTTTTTGTATAAAAAAAGATAACGAAGAAAAACTAAAGATAGATAAAACACCTCCAACAGAACCTAACTTACTTTTAAATAAAAATAATGAATACTATTTATTGTCTAATGGTTCTAGTGATAATTTAACAAACGATACTGATATTAGATACTATATAGATAATGTACCTAGTAATGGTTCTTACACTAAAGTTTTAGAAGAAACACTAACTAATAAAGAAATAAAAGTCTATACTAAAGATGAAGCAGGTAATAAATCAAACACTATTACTAAACTACTAGAAATAACTTCATCACTTACAACTAATATAACAACAACTACAAAATATTATTGTAAAGAAAATGATACTTATTATGATAATCTAGAAGATGCTAAATCAAACTGTACAAAAATAGAAGAAGGAAACTACAAAGTAGAAACAGAATATTGTTGCAGTTTAAATAACAAATGTTCTAAATCATCATCTCTTAAATGCGAAGAAAACGGATCTACCACTCCAGTATATTCTTGTCCAAGCGGATACAGTTTTAAAACAAGTGGTATGTGTGTTAAAACTAAAAACGTATCAGAAAGCGAAAAATATAATTTAAATTGTAGTGGAAATACTACATACGGTTGGAGTTCAGGAAAAACTGAAAGTGGTTTAAATTCATGTTCTAGTAGTGCAGGAAAGTGTAGCAATAGTTCACACACGGGAAATACCAAAGTAACATGTAGTTCATATGCTAGTCATGATTCATATAACACAGAATCTTCCTGTACAAGAAAATGTGGAAATGCCTGCTATTCATCAGATGCCGGTGGAACAAGCAAGAAATGGTATTGTGATGCAAAAAAATGGAAAAAAACAACATACACTTGTCAAGCAAAAACAGGAAGTAAAACCTATGGTGTAGGATCAATGTATGATAAGACTTCTGCAAGTTGTAGTGGTACATTAACACAAACTAATTATGTAGACGGATGTGCTAAAAGCGAAGGAAAAACTTGTACATCATCAAGTAAATGTAATAGAACAACATATTACACATGCACTGATTCAGCAAATGCCACTGTTTCAGGATACCAATGTGACTTAGATGGAAAAACTTATAGTAGCAAATCTTCTTGTAAAAGATCCGGTAGTATTACTACTTCTAAATCATACTATTGTGACGGAGTAGAATATAATAGTAGCAGTAGTGCAAAAGAAGCTTGTAACAAAACCATAGCAGGAGATGTAACAAATAAAGAAGCATACACTTGTAACCTTACAAATACTACTAGTAATGACAAAAATACTGAAATAAATAACTGCACAAACTACTGTGCTAAAGGAGACTACTATAACAATAAATGCTATAGCCTGACATAGGATAAAATTAAAAAATCTTATGTCTTTTTCTTTACTTAAATTGTATATTCATGTTATAATTAGTATGTATTAAATAGAAGGTGAACAAATTGAGTAAAAAGAAGCAAAAGAAAAACGAAGAAAAGAAATCATTTCAATATAGTAATGAAGTAATAGGAATACTAATAATACTTATGTCTATTGTAGGAATAGGAAATTATGGACCTGCAGGTAACTTTGTACGTAGTTTCTCAGTGTTTCTAGTAGGTAACATAAATACATTCTTACTAATATATACATTAATTATAGGAACATACCTAATAGTAAAAAGAAAAACTCCTAACTTCTTTTCTTTAAAAGCAATAGGATTTTATATAATGGTTATATGCTACTTAATATTCTTACACACTAAATATATAGAATTAAATGGTACTGAAGGAGTAAAAATAATAACTGAAACATTTGATAACTTACTTCTAACATTTAAGAATCCTCAAATAGTTAGTAATAGTGGTGGAGGTATGGTTGGAGCATTATTCTCATATGTATTTTATAGTCTATTTAAAGAGGGAACTACAGTAGTAATATTAACTTTAGGTATACTAGGATTAATCCTATGCTTTAACTTTAGTATCTACGATTTCTTAAAGAAAATAAAAGATAAAACTAAAGAAAAAGTAAGTGATATGAAGAAACATCATGAAGAAAAAGAAAGCCCAATTAAAAATAATATTAAACATGATGTAGAAGAAAAAGAAGAAGAAAAAGTAATTATTGCAAATAGAGTAGAAGAGTCCCCAGTAAATATTAACAATCAAATTGAAGAAGTAGATATACCAATTAATCATAATGATGAAAAAGAAGCAGAAGTTAAGATTAATAAAAATTATCGTCTTCCTCCAATAGGACTTTTAAAAACAGTAAAAAATACAAGTAATAAAGAAAATGAGACATACGCAAAAGAAGCAATAGTAAAACTAGAAGAAACACTAAGTGTCTTTGAAATAACAGGTAAAGTAGTTCAAGTAAATATAGGACCTTCAGTAACTCAGTACGAACTAGAATTAAAAACAGGTACAAAGGTAAGTAAAATATTATCTATTCAAAAAGAATTAGCACTTGCTCTAGCAGCAAAAGATGTAAGAATTCAAGCTCCAATACCAGGTAAAAACACTATTGGTATTGAACTTCCTAATAAAGTTAATAGTTCAGTAAGTTTTAAAGAAGTATTATCTTGTATCCCACCAGTAGATGATAAAAATGTTCTAGCAGTAGGTTTAGGAAAGGATATCATGGGTAAAGTTAAATGGATGGAAATAAATTCTACCCCCCATTTACTAGTTGCCGGTGCTACTGGTAGTGGTAAATCAGTATGTATGAACTGTATTATAGCATCAATTCTAATGCGTGCAAGACCAGATCAAGTAAAACTAGTAATGGTAGACCCTAAAAAAGTAGAACTTAGTATGTATAATGGCGTACCACATTTACTTGCACCAGTAGTAACAGACCCTAAAAAAGCCTCAATTGCTCTAAAAAACATTGTCGCAGAAATGGAAAGACGTTACGATGTACTAGAACATACTAAACAAAAAAATATCAAAGGATATAATGAATTTTGTGAAACACACACAGAATATGAAAAAATGCCTTATATCGTAGTAATAATCGATGAACTTGCAGACTTAATGTTAGTTGCTGCAAAAGAAGTAGAAGATTCAATTATGCGTATAACTCAAATGGCTCGTGCCGCAGGAATACACTTAATTGTAGCAACACAAAGACCATCAACAGATGTAATAACAGGTGTAGTAAAAGCAAATATTCCATCTCGTATATCATTCGCAGTATCCTCATCTATTGACTCAAGAACTATACTTGATATGACAGGAGCAGAAAAACTACTAGGTAAAGGTGATATGCTGTTTAAACCTATGGGAGAAAATAACCCAAATAGAATTCAAGGTGCATTTGTAAGTGAAGATGAATTACAAAAAATCGTAGACTATACTATATCACAACAAAAAGCAATCTATGATGAATCATTAACAGTAGAAAAAACAGGGCCATCAACAAGTGATATAGATGATGGATATAAAAGTGAAGAAGAATATGATGATCCATTATATAACGAAATAGTAGATTTTGCTATTATGACAGGCAAAATAAGTGCAAGCTTAATCCAAAGAAAATATCGCCTTGGATATAATAGAGCAGCAAGAATAATAGATTTACTAGAAGAACGTGGAATAATTGGCCCACCAAACGGTTCAAAACCACGTGAAGTATTAGCAAAAATGGATAACAATACTAATACTGAAGAAGAATAAAACTTAATAAAAAATAACTATAACTCCAAAAAAATACATTTTCAATTGACTTTTTTGGAGTTATATTGTATATTGGTATTGGTGATATATATGGAAAGAAAAGCAATGAACGATCTTATCAAATGGAAAAATAAAGATAATAGAAAGCCACTATTACTTTATGGAGCAAGGCAAGTAGGAAAAACATATCTAGTTTTAGACTTTGGAAAAAAATATTTTAAAGATGTAATATATGTAAACTTTGAATCAAATAATATTGTAAGTAAAATAATCGAAGAAAATATTACACCAGAGCATATCGTAAAAAACTTAGAAATTATTTATGGAAAAGTAATTGATAAAGAAAATACACTTATATTTTTTGATGAAATCCAAAAAAATCCTCGCGCATTAACATCATTAAAATACTTTTGCGAAGAAGCAAGTGATTATTATATAATTGGTGCAGGTAGTTTACTTGGAGTACATATAAACAAGAAAGACTATTCTTTTCCCGTAGGTAAAGTAGATTTATTAACAATTTATCCACTATCTTTTGAAGAATTTTTAATAAATACAAATAACACCATATTAAAAGAAGAAATAGAAACATGCTATAAAGAAAATAAGGCAATATCTACTTTAGCACACGAAAAAGCACTAGAACTATATTATGATTATCTATCAGTTGGAGGAATGCCTGAAGTAGTAAAAGAATATATAAATAGTGGTTCAGTAATTAGTGCAATAGACTATCAAAGCGCAATATTAGAATCATATAAAAATGACATAACAAAATATAGTGATCAATCTACTGCACCAAAAATACTTGCAACTTTTGATTCAATACCAGTTCAACTTGCAAAAGATAATAAAAAATTTCAATATAAATTAGTACAAAAAGGTGGAACAAGTACAATATTTTCTGGATCAATAAACTGGCTTGTTAATGCAGGAGTAGTAAATATTTGTACAAAAGCGGCAATAGGAATACCACTTAAAATGCATGAAGAATTAGATTCATTCAAACTATATATGAATGATGTAGGATTACTTACTAACTTAAGTGAATTTCCAATTTACCTAATAAGAAATAGACAAGCAGTTAGTGATACTATGATAGGTATGCTAACAGAAAACTATGTTGCAAGTTCCCTAAAATATAATAAATTAAATCTAAATTATTGGAAAAATGATTTTGATAGTGAAGTAGATTTTATCTTACAAACAGAAAAAGGAGAAATAATCCCACTTGAAGTAAAAGCGAGTAACCACACCAAATCAAAAAGTCTAAATAATTATATGAAAGAATATAACCCAAAGTATGGAATAAGAGTATCTACAAAAAATTTTGGTTTTGAAAATAACATTAAATCTATACCCTTATATGCAGTATTTTGTATAACTAAAGAAAATTTAGATTTATAAAAAAACATATTGATAAAACACCAAAAGTGTGATATCATTTACTTGTATGTTAAAGATATGTGAATAATTACAAATTCTAGAAAGGAGCTCCTCATTATGAATAAATTAAATTTTATAAATTATAACATTTATGCTATCGGGGGGGGGGCAATTAACATATAATAACAATATAATAACAAAGAATATAACTATAGATAAAATATCTAGAAATAGATAGTTTTTATCTATAGTTTTTTTGTTGCCTTAAGGAGTAAAAATTATGGAAAATGTAGAAGTAAATAATAAAAGTAAAATAGTAAAACTAATGATAATAGTAATATGTTTAATAGTAATAGCATTAGTAGGAACTTATGCTTTAACTATATGGAGGAGTCAAGAAAACACTGAACTTACTTTACGTATTGGGGATATTTCAGGATTTTATTGCACTAAAGGAGATAATATAGAAATAAATAATATTGGTCCAATATTCGATTATACAATAGATGGAGAATCTACTACTTTTAGTATAGATAATCAAACTAACGAAACTGCTAATGTGACAGTAAAATTTCATATAACTACTATAACTGATAATCTAAAAGAAGAAAGTTTTAAGTATGTACTTATGACTAACACAAATAACTCTAGTTATACAGTATACACTAAAGGTAACTTTAAAGCTGTTAATAATAACTCCAGCATAATTCTTTTGGACAATTACGAAGTGGGATTATCTTCTAGGGTATCATTTAAATTAATAATCTATATAGATGGTAATATGGAAAATCCTATAACTATGCAAGGCGGTAGTCTAGTAGGATACTTAGATGCTTGTAAAGAAGACGAAAATACTAATATCAAATTAGACAATAGTGGCGCAAATAGGCCTATGCTTGCTGATGGTATGATACCAGTAGTATATGATGAATCTACTTCTACTTGGGTAAAGGCAGATACTGAAAGTTCAACCTCAACTTACGGCTGGTATGATTATGACCAGAAGAAATGGGCAAATGCAGTGCTGGTATCATCAACAAACAGAAGTACCTATCAAAATGCAAGTGCAGGAACGACTATAACAGATGCGGATATCCTAGCATTCTATGTATGGATACCAAGATATAAATATAAAGTATGGAATAAGGATAAAGTAATAGGGACAAAAAGTTATAATGCACAAACTATAGGAATAGATATAGTTTTTGAGGATGATATTGCATCAACGGGTACAATTTCTTGTACATATAGTTATGCAGAATCTAGTGAGAATGCAGGAAGTCCAAACGAAACATGCACAGGTAGTAATGGAGACTATTATACTCATCCGGCATTTACTTTTGGAAACGATGATTTAAGAGGATTTTGGATGGGGAAATTTGAACTTTCAAGTGAAAAAACATCTTACTCAATTGGAGAAGGAAATAATGCAACATTAACACCAAGAATACTTCCAAATGCAACATCATGGGGAAATAATTCGGTATCTAACTTCTGGAAAGCAATATATGATATGCAAAAAGAGAGTAATATATATGGATTACCAACATCAAGAACAAGCACTGATTCACATATGATAACAAATATGGAGTGGGGAGCAGTAATATATTTAACTTATTCGAATTATGGAAGGTGTACAAATGGAAGTTGTACAAAAACAACAATAAACAACTGTAACAAATATACAACAGGAATAGGAGGAGATAAAGTGTCTGCGAGTAGTTCAAGTACAACATGTACCACTGATGCAAATAAATATAATGGAACAAAAGGAGTACTTGCTTCTACTACTGGTAATGTTTATGGAGTATACGATATTGTAGGAGGATATAGTGAATATGTAATGGGTAATATGTCAAGCTCTAGTGGAACAACATATACATACTACGCGAGTGACGCAGGAACTAATTTTACGTACAACACTGATACTATAAAATATTTAACATCATATGCATATGGAACAACAAAAAATAGTCAAACAGCGTATAACAGGGGAAGATTAGGAGATGCCACAAGCGAAATAGTTTCATCTAATAATAGTAGTTGGTATAATGAATATGCGTACTTTCCTTATAATACTTTTTCTTGGTTTTGCCGTGGTAGCATTTATAGTAACGGCCTAGGTGGAGGTTTGAAATTTGGTTTTTATACGGGAGGAGATGTTGGTTATGGAACTAGATCAACCTTAACACAAGTTTCCTAACCCTTGACAACCCATATCATTTATGCTATACTAATACCCACAAACAGGAAAAAGTATCACAACTATAGAATAGTATTTAATTATAAGGGGGAAATATTATGGATACAAAAGAACAAAATATAATGAAAGAATACTTAATATTTTTAGCGTTACAATACAAAGAAGCAACTAACGATTATTTAGGAACAATAACATCAAAACAATTTTATAAAGAATTATGTGACTGGTATGCTTCAAGAGAGTCTATGATAGAAAACTATATAGAAACACTTTCTTATATGGGACTTGATGAAATAGATTTAAATACAACTTATGAAGTAGGTAAGGGAGTATTAGATAGCATAACTCCATCAAGTGATATAAAAATAATTACACCATATCATATAGGATTTAATAAGTTAGGTAAGAAGAAAGATAATATTTTACCATATTACTTTGCAGTAAATTATAATGGTGACCCATTGCTATATGAAAGAAATAATGCAATGTTTAGTACAGGAAGCATTATTCACTTGCCTAGTATAGATAAACCATATACTTTTATTACAGAAAATCCATATGTAAAAGAAAACGCTAAATGTTGGGTAGATATTCATAATAGTGGTAAAAATAATATAGTTATGGGAATATATGGAAGTATCTATGATAAAGATATGAAAGATAAAATAAAATTTTTAAGAGATCTAGAAAGCAAATTAATACTTCCATACTCTAAAGAAGAAACAACATTTAACGATAACTATGTATGTGTATTAAAAACAGATATTAAAACAAAAAGAAGAGTAAAATAATTATAATACATTATATAATGAAGTCTAGAAGTAGGCTTCTTTTTAGTGCTTGCTAAAAGCATAAAAATATGATATCATTTATTTATAAGATAAAGGAGGAAATTTATGCCAACAGTTCACATTGAAGCAAAAAAAGAAGATATAGCAAGCACAGTTCTAATGCCCGGAGATCCAAAAAGGGCTGAATATATAGCAAAAAAATACTTACAAAAAGCAAAATTAGTAAATCTAGTAAGAGGAATAACAGCATACACTGGTTACTATAAAGATAAACTAATAACAATATTTCCATCAGGTATGGGTAACCCATCAATAGGTATATATTCTTATGAATTATTTAATTTTTATGATGTAGAAAACATTATTAGAATAGGAAGTTGTGGTGCTTATAGTGATGCACTAAAACTAAATGATTTAATCTTAGTAGATAATTCTATAAGCGAATCAACTTATGCACTTGTCCAAAATGGATATAAGTATAATAAAATAGCATCATCAAAGACATTAAATGACATAATATCAAATACTGCCAAAGAAAAAAATATAAACTTAATACTAGGTAACATTTACTGTGCAGATGTATTCTATGAACAAAATAATAACTACATAGAAAAAAGAGATAAATACTCAGTTTTAGGAGTAGAAATGGAAACATTTGCTCTATTTAACAATGCTAACGTTTCTAAAAAAAGAGCAAGCTGTATCCTAACTGTAACAGACTCATTTTGCTTTACAGAAAAACTATCTAGTACTGATAGAGAAAAAGCATTAGATAAAATGATAACTTTAGCACTAGAATCTAGTTTAAAAATAAAGTAATTGGTTAAAATAAATAGGGAAAGGATTGGTTAAAATGAATTATGAAAAAATATTTATGGGTTCAGTATCCTTGCATGTAATAACAACAGATAAATTTAAAACAAATACAATGGAAACTATATTCAGATCAAAATTAGATAACAATATCACAATAAGAAATCTCTTAAAAACAGTTCTAATGGATTCAAATATGAAATATAAAACAGAAAGAGATTTTGTAAAAGAAACAGAAAATCTATACGACCTAAAAATAGTTTCTTCCTTTTCTAGAATAGGAAACGATACAACAATATCATTTAAAACAAGATTCCTAGACGAAAAATACACTGAAGAAGGGATGAATGCTGAATCTATATCGTTTTATTTAGATACTATATTTAACCCATTAGTAGTAGACTCTTCTTTTAATAAAGATGTAGTAAATAAATGTAAAAAGAAAATAGAAAAATCAATTATATCACTTACTGATAACAAGCTAAAATATGCCTTACTAAACTTATTTCAAACAGCTAAAGATATGCCTTATTCTAATAGTAGTTATGGTAAAATAGAAGAGTTAAATAACATTGACGAACATAAATTATATGAATATTACAAAAAGATGTTAAAAGAAGACACTGTAGATATATTATTTATTGGTAACATTGATGCTTCTACCTTAAAAGAAATGTTGAAAGATAAACTAAAAATATCTACATATAAAAAAGAAAAAAATGATATTCTAGTAAAAGAACTTCCACTTACTAAAAGAGTTAAAACTGCATCCTTAGAAGACAACACAAATCAAACTCAACTTACTATGTTATATGCCCTGCATAATCTTACAGACTTTGAAAGAAAGTATGTAATAAGAGTCTATAATGAAATTCTTGGAGGTTCAGCCTGTTCCATGTTATTTGATGATGTAAGAGAAAAAAATAGTTTGTGTTACTACATAAATGCTGATGTAAAACCATATGATAATATCTTGTTTATCTATTCTGGTATAAGTTATAAGAACAAAGATAAAGTAGTAAAACTAATTAAGAAAACACTTTCTAACATAGAAAAAGGTAAAATAAGTGATGATGTATTTACTTCTGCTAAAGAAACAATAACAAGCAGTATAATAGCAAGTATGGATAATCCTAGTGGTATATTAAATACATACTACGCTAAAGATTTAGTAGGTTCTGCTCTTTTCGAAGAAAGAATCGAAGCATTTAGTAAAGTAACTAAAGAAGACGTAGTAAAAGTAAGTAAAAAACTAAAATTATATAGTATATTTACTTTAGGTAAGGAGTCTAACAATGAAAAAGATTAATATTAAAGGAGTAAATGAAGTAATCTACTATGAAAAACTAGATAATGGTATGGAAGTATATTTATATAACAACAATAGATATCATAATAATATCGTAACATTTACAACTAAGTTTGGTTCAATCTATAATGAGTTTATCCCCAATGGTGAAAAAGACTTTATAAAAGTACCAAACGGTATTGCACACTTTCTAGAACATAAACTTTTTGCACAAGAACAAGACCCACAACCAATGGAATTTTATGCTAAAACAGGAACTATGTGTAACGCATATACAACATTCAAAAATACAACATACTTGTTTTATGGTACAAATAACCTTATAGAAAACATAAACTTTTTACTAGACTACGTACAAAGTCCATACTTTACTGAGGAAAATGTAGAAAGTGAAAAAGGAATAATAAACGAAGAAATAAATATGTGTGATGATAGACCAACAGATATCTTATATGATGAAATAAGAAAATGTATCTTTAAGAAAAATAACTTTAAAGAAAGCATAATAGGAACTCACGGTGAAGTAAATAGTATTACCAAAGACTTATTATATACTTGTTATAACACTTTTTATCATCCAAGTAATATGTTTCTAGTTATAACAGGATCATTTGACCCTGAAGAAGTTCTTTCTAGTATCAAAGAAAATCAAAATAAAAAAGAGTTTGCAAAAACATTTAAAACTAGCATAAAAGAAATAAAAGAACCAGATGAAGTAGTAAAAGAAAAAAGTATAATAAACATAAATACTGATATACCAAAATATTCATACAATGTAAAAATACCATACCTCAAAGATATTGACAAAAGAAAACTAAGTTTATATCTATATATAATGTTATCTTCTTTATTTGACGACACAAGTGACTTTGATTATACCCTTAAAGAAGCAGGAATAATTACTAACAGTGTATATTTTAATGTACTAAACTGTGATACTCATATTCTTTTATCATTAATAAATGAAACACCAAAATATAAAGAATTAGATAAAAAAATTACTGAAATTTTTGCAGATTTAAATGTCTTAGAAAAAGACTTTGAAAGAAAAAAAAGAGTACTTGTAAGTAACGAAATATACTTATATGATAATATAGAACTAGTAAACGATATGATAGTGGATAATATCTTATTTGATAACACCTTAAAAGATGATGTAATACCAATGATTAAAGAATTAAACTATGAAGAATTTGTAGGTGTTATATCTAAACTTAACACTAAAAACATATCAAGAGTTATTGTAGAAAAACAAAAAAACGAAAAAACAAACAATAAACCAAGTGAAAAAAAATAGATTTTTAAACAAAACACTTGAATAATCTATAAAAATATGCTATTATTATTAAGCAATCCGCTTTATATATCTATATATGATTGTTATATTTATAAAGGAGTGTGAATAATCGTGGCAAAGAACCTAATTGAACAAATCACTGAAAAACAAATTAATCCAAATATTCCTGAATTTAGAGTAGGAGACACTGTAAACGTAGGATGTAAGATTATTGAAGTTAAAGGTGGAAAAGAAAAAGAAAGAATCCAAAATTTCGAAGGATTAGTAATTGCAAGAAAAGGAACTGGAGTAAGCGAAACATTTACAGTAAGAAAAGTAATTTCTGGTATTGGAGTAGAAAGAATATTCCCAGTTAACAGCCCTAACATTGCATCACTTACAGTAGTTAAAAAAGGTGTTGTAAGAAGAGCTAAATTATATTTCCTAAGAGATAGAAAGAATGCTTATAAGATTAAAGAAAGACGTTAAGTCTTTCTTTTTTTGATTTTATACGTATTTATTATTTCTTTTTTCTAAATTTTAATATATAATATATTTATAAGTAAAAGGAAGGTAGTTATGGAAGAAAAAATATTAAATATATTAGATAACAAAGAAAAGAAAGGATATACCTTAATAGAAATAAATGATATGTTAAATTTTACCACTATCGAAGAGTATACTAATTTACAAGAAACACTAAATGAACTATGCTCTAATGGTATTGTATACTATAGTGATAAAAAGAAGAAATATTTACTTTTAAGTAATTCTCATCTAGTTAAAGGAAAATTATTAATGACTAGTAAAGGTTATGGCTTTGTAGATAAAGAAGATGATTCAAAAGATATCTATATCAGTGTAGATAACATAAACAGTGCAAGAAATAATGATATAGTTTTAGTAGAACTAACAAATAAAAGTATTGACCACCCCGAAGGTAAAATAATCAAAGTAATAAAAAGAGATTATACCCCTTTAGTGGGAGTCTTAGAAAAAGATGATGATAACAAATACTATGTAAAACCAGATAGAAAAGGTACAAATATTTATATACCTAATGAATATCTAAATGGTGCAGTAGTAGGACATAAAGTACTAGTTCGCCCCTTAAAAGAAGGTAATTACGTTGGAGAAATAGTAGAAATAATAGGACATATAAATGATGTTGGAGTAGATATCCTTTCATACATCTATGAATATGGCTTTAGACCAGAGTTTCCTAGCGCTGTAAAAGAAGAAATAAAAAGTATCCCACTAGAATTAGATGAAGATATGATAAAAAAAGGCCTTGATGAAGGAAGACTAGACTTAAGAGAAGAAGTAATATTTACTATTGATGGAGATGACACAAAAGATATTGATGACGCAGTAAGTATTGAAAAAACAAGTACTGGCTACACTCTTGGAGTACATATCGCAGACGTATCTTACTATGTGGAAGAAGGTACAGAACTAGATAAAGAAGCATATTACCGTTCTACATCAGTATATCTAGTAGATAGAGTAGTACCAATGTTACCTCATAAATTATCTAATGGTATATGTTCCCTAAACCCTAATACCGATAGATTTGCATTTTCATGTATAATGAATGTTAATGATAAAGGTGAAGTAACAGATTATAAAATAACTCCAAGTATCATAAGAAGTAGAATTCAAATGACTTACAACAAAGTAAATGAAATACTAGAAAATAATACTATTCCAAAAGGCTATGAACCATATGCTGATAAACTTATTCTTATGAACGAACTATCTACTATCTTAAGAAAGAAAATGATAAAACGTGGATATATAGAGTTTGATAGTCCTGAAGCTAAAATTCTAGTAGATGAAAAAGGCGTTCCTTATGACATAAAATTAAGAGAACAAAAAACTGGAGAAAAACTAATAGAAAACTTTATGATACTAGCAAATGAAACAGTAGCGTCCCATCTATACTACCAAGACTTACCATCAATATATAGAGTACATGATAAACCAAACATTGAAAAAGTAAGTGAATTTCTAAATTTCTTATCCCTAAGAGGATACGTAGTAACAGGTAAAAATAAAATAACTAAAGCAGTAGACTTACAAAATATCATAAAACAACTCCAAGGAAAAGCAGATTCTATGGTATTAAATGATCTTGCAATAAGAACTCAAGCAAAAGCCGTTTATTCAAATATCAATATTGGTCACTTTGGATTAGGAAGTACATGTTACTCGCATTTCACAAGTCCCATAAGAAGATATCCGGATCTTATCCTTCATAGACTACTTAAAAGTTACCATAAGGACTTATCTACTAAAAATATAGAGTCTTGGGAAACAAAATTACCTATGATGTGTGAGCATACTTCTAAAAAAGAATTAGATTCTGTAAACTGTGAAAGAGATGTTGAAAAAATGAAAAAAGCAGAGTATATGACTAACCATATTGGAGAAATATATACTGGTGTAATAAGTGGTATAACATCATTTGGTATCTTTGTAGAACTACCAAACACAGTAGAAGGCCTAGTACGTTTCGAAGACATAAAAGGAGATTTCTTCACTGTAGATGATACAGGATATATGGCACTAAGCACTAGAACTAACAAAAGATTCTTATTCGGTGACACAGTAAAAATAAAAGTAATTAATGCTGAAAAAGAAAGAAGTATCGTAGACTTTGAATTAATCATGGATAAAAAACTAAACTACGATAAAAAAGAAGAAACAAGAAGAAAAGAAGCGTTAAACAACATAAGAAGAGAACGTAAGAAAAATAAGAAGAATAAAAAAGGAAAGAAAATAAAAAATAAGAAAGAAAACAAAAGATTACAAAATAGAAAACATTAAACTAGGGGAGGATTATAATGGTTTTGGATGTTATAGAATTACTTAAAGATAAAAGTTTAAAATATGAAGAAATATTAAAATATATAAAAAACAGTGATGAAGAATTAAATAAAATATTAAAAAAAGATGATACTATCTTAAAAAATAAACTAGATACCCTTATAAAAGAAGGAACAATAATACTAACTAAAAAAAATAAATATATGTTAGTATCTAACACTAACTACCTAAAAGGTAAAATAAAAGTAAAAGATAATACTGGTAAAATATACTATAATGGTAATGAAATATTAATAAAAGAATATAACTTAAATACTGCTACAGATAAAGATATAGTATTATTTACTTATGATATAGATACTATGGAAGGACAAGTAGTAAGCATATTAGAAAAAAATATTCCTGTAGTAGTAGGGGAAGTTATCCTAAATGATAACATAAAATATATAAAGTATAATAACAAGTATCTTCCTCTTATTGGAGAAAACACTTCTACTATAACTACAGGTTTTCTAGTAGTCGCAGAAATTAAATCAAATAAAGCATACCTAAAAGAAAAAATAGGACATAAAGATGAAATAACAGATGATATAATACCACTTATGTATAAACATGGCTTTAACAATAAGTTCTCTTACGAAGTTGAAAATGAAGCAAAAAAACTATATAAATATTTAGATAAAGATGTAATAGAAAGTCTTATTAAAAATGATGGTTTCCTAGATTTAAGAGACAAAACAATATTTACTATAGATAGTGAAACAACTAACGATATTGATGATGCAGTAAGTCTAGAAAGAAATAACGATGGAACATTTACCCTAATTACCTCCATTGCCTTTCCGGCATATATGATTGAAAAAGATAGTTACATCTACGAAGACATAATAGAAAGAGGAACAAGTGCCTATCCAGTATCTACTGCAATTCATATGAATCATCAAATACTATCTAAAGATGTTTGTTCCCTAAATGAAAATAGTGATAGACTAAGTATTTCATATTTTATAACATATGATAATAACTTAAACGTAACAGATGTAAAAATTAGTCCTAGTATCATAAGAAGTAAAAAGAAAATGACATATACTTGTGTTAATAAAATATTAAATGAAGGTATTATACCTGAAGATTACGCTTGCTTTGTACCAATGTTAAAACAAATGAATTATTTTGCCAAAGCCCTAAAAAGAAAAATGGAAAAAGAAGGATTCATTGACTTTGATTCATACGAAATAAAAGTAAAAAAAGAAGGAAATACCACTAATTTTGCAAAAAACATTAATAGTGATGGAGAAAACCTAATCGAATTTCTAATGCTAACTACTAACGAAGAAGTAACTAAAAAACTAGATAGTCTAGGACTTAAATTAATGTATAGAGTATGTGATAAACCAAATGACATAAAACTAAATAAAACAATGCACTTCTTACAAAATAAAATAGACATCAAAGAAAAAGAACACTATGGAAGTAGTGATATAAAAAGATGTATAAAATTACTTAAAAATGATGAAAACAAAAAAGTATATAATGACCTAATGATTAGATGTATGAGTCTAGCAAGATTCTCAAGTAAAAATACCGGTCATTATCCAGTAGGTAAAAAAATATATGCTATGCATACTTCTCCAATGCGAAGAGGAGAAGACTTCATAAACCAAATGATTATCTTAAATTATCTAAAACATGGTGTAGAATATGCTAATATGTTGTTTAATCTAGAACTAGAACCTCTCGCAGAACACTTTAACGAAAGAGAAAAAGAAGCAGAATTACTAGAAAGAGAATCTCTAAAACTAGAAATATCTAAATACCTAAAAAATCATATTGGAGAATCTCATGATGGAGTAATAACAAGTGTAACAGACTTTGGTTTTTATGTTCTAATTGATGGAATATATGAAGGCCTAGTAAATGCTCGTAGTCTAAACGCTAAAACAAAATATCTAGATGAAGAATTTACTTTATATGATAAAACAAACAACATCTATTACACCGTTGGAGACAAAGTAAACGTAACAATAAGTAACATAACCCAAAATAACGAAATAGATTTAACATTAAATAATAAGATTAAGAATGATATATATGAAGAGAAAAAGAAAATTAAGAAAAAGTAGAATATTATTACTAGTATTTATTATTATCTTACTACCCATAGTATATCTAGCATTAAATAATAAAAAACCAAGTAGTAACATAAATAATAATATAAATACTAATGAAGATAAAAAAGAAGAACAAGAATATAAATTATCCCTAGTTATGGTGGGAGACGCTTTAATACATGATGCTATCTATAAAGAAGCAAATAAAAATGCTAACTATAATGGTTATGACTTTAAACCAATGTTAAGATATATGAAAGAAATAATACCTAACTATGACTTAGCATACTATAATGGTGAAACAGTCCTTGGAGGAACACCATACATAATAAGTGGATATCCTGCCTTTAATAGTCCTCAAGAACTAGGAAGTGATATGATAGATACTGGCTTTAATATAGTAAGTTTAGCAACTAATCATGTCCTAGATAAAGGAGTTAGTGCATCTCTTTCTGCATTAGATTACTGGAGTACTACTGATGTTTATACCACTGGTTCTTATAAATCAAATTATGATAAAGAAAACATAAAAATAAAAGAAAAAAATAACATAACATATGCAGTACTTAACTATACATATGGTACAAATGGTATAAAAAGACCCGAAGGCTATGACTATGTTGTAAATATTTGGGATATGTCTAATAAAACATCTTATGAATCATATAAAAAAGAAGTAGAAAAAGATATTGATAGTATAAGAGATAAAGTAGACTTACTAATTGTAGCAATGCACTGGGGAATAGAATATAACTATGATATTACAGAGTATCAAATAGATGCTGCTAAATTCTTAAGTAGTAAGAATGTAGATATAATAATAGGAACACATCCCCATGTAGTTGAACCCATAACCTATATAGATAATACCCTAGTAATCTATTCCTTAGGAAACTTTATATCTACTCATCAAGTAAACAATATAGGAAATAAAATAGGACTAATGACTAGTATTGATGTAACTAAAAAAGTATTAGATAATAATACTAGTATAACACTATCTAACTTAAACAATGAACTATTATATACCTATCACAATAACTATAAAGATATCGTAGTAGTACCATTTAGTAATAAAGATATCTATAAATATCTAGATAACGCAAACGATATCTATAACAAATATAAAAACATTGTAACTAAACTAGATAACAACATAACAGTAAATCCTATATATTCTAGTTAGTAACTATAAAAGTAATAATACAAAGTGACATAAAAATGTATAGGTATCTCATCTAAAAATATCTGCCATTGCTGTCACTTTACTGAATTGGTCAGACGCGTCTGACCAATTCAAGAAAAGGAGGAAATATGTTAAAAGAAGTAAATAATAAAATGATAAGCGAAATAACAGAACTAGTTAATCAGGCAAGAACTAATTTAGTACAAGAAATTAACAAATCTATTGTTTATGTCTATTGGAATATTGGTAAAATTATTGTTTCAAATGAAAAAAAGTATAATGATAGACTTGAATACGGACAAGAAATTTTAAAAGGTCTTTCCAAAGAATTAACAAAACATTTAGGCAAAGGATACTCTACATCTAACTTAAAATACATGAGAATTTTTTATAAGGCCTATCCTAAAATAGAAGAATTAAACGAAAAAATAACCTGGTCTCATTATTTAGAGTTAATGATAATTCAGGACAAAGATAAAAGAAACTTTTACGAAAAAGAATGTATTAACGAAAATTGGAGTGTAAGAGAACTAAGAAGACAATTAGATACTTCATTATTTGAAAGATTACTACTATCTGATGGCAAATCGAACAAAGAAAAGGTTTTAGAATTATCACGACAAGGACAGATTATTTCGAAACCTAGCGATATAGTTAAACAACCATATGTATTTGAATTCTTGGGTATAAAAGAACAAAAGCCATTATTAGAAAAGGACCTTGAACATAAGTTAATAAGACATATAGAAGATTTCTTGCTAGAATTAGGTAAAGGATTTATGTTTGTTGGTAGTCAGCAAAGAATAACTCTAAATAACACTGACTATTATGTGGATATGGTTTTCTATAATAAATTTTTAAAATCATATGTTTTAATAGATTTAAAAATGAATGGCTTAAAAGCTGAAAATTTAGGTCAAATGAATATGTATCTTAATTACTACGAAAGAGATGTAAATGCCGAAGATGATGGTAAGCCTATCGGAATAATACTATGTGCCAATAAAGATCATGTGTTGCTAGAGTATGCTTTAGGCGGACTGTCTAACAACATATTTGCTTCAACTTATACATATTACATTCCTGACAAAGAACAATTAATAAGCGAAGTAGAAAAAGTATTAAAGGGTAATAAAGAATAACAGAAAATAATTAACGTTATAAATTTGCTGATTCATTATTGAATAGAGAAATTAACTATAAAAACTTAAGTGTATCTTTACACTTTTTTCTTTTAATTATGTAAAACTATTTAAAATAATCATAAAATATTATATAATAATGAATAGAAAAGGTGATACTATGAGCGTAAAAACAAAATATATAACAATTGATGACTTAATAGAACAAGTAAAAACATACGATGATAACGAAGAGGATTTAGAACTTATTAAAAAAGCATATCTCTTCGCATATAAAAAACACTTTGGGCAAAAAAGAATAAGTGGAGATGACTATATAACACACCCCTTAAATGTTGCATTAATATTAACAGAAATAAATGCAGATGCTTATGCCATAAGTGCAAGTCTTTTACATGACACAATCGAAGACTCAGATGCAACATATGAAGAGATTAATAAAGAGTTTGGTAAAGTAATCGCAGATCTAGTAGATGGAGTAACTAAAATAAATAAACTAAATTTCACAAGTGAAACAGAACAAATGGCTGCAAATCAAAGAAAAATCCTAGTAGGCTTATCAAGTGATGTAAGAGTAATTATAATAAAATTAGCAGACCGTTTACATAACATGAGAACATTATACGTTCTAAGTGAAGATAAACAAAAGAAAAAAGCCAAAGAAACTCTAGAAATACTAACACCAATCGCACATAGAATAGGTATCTATAAAATAAAAAGTGAACTAGAAGATCTATCTTTAAGATACTTAAAACCAGATGCTTACTATGATGTAGTAGAAAAACTAAACCTTAAAAAATCCGTAAGAGATGATGCAGTATATAAAATGATGGCAGAAGTAAGTGCTCTTTTAACAGAACATAATATCGTTCATGAAATGAAAGGAAGAAGTAAAAGTATCTATAGTATCTATCAAAAACTAAATAAAGGTAAAACATTTGATGAAATATATGATATTTTAGCACTTCGAGTATTCGTAAATACTGTCCAAGAATGTTACCTAGCACTAGGATTAATCCATTCTAAATATAAACCAGTACCAAAAAGATTCAAAGACTATATAGCAATGCCTAAAACTAACCTATATCAAAGTTTACATACAACAGTCTTTGGTATAGATGGAGAATTATTTGAAATCCAAATAAGAACATACGAAATGGATAAAATTGCAGAGTATGGTATCGCATCTCACTGGTCATACAAAGAAAACAAAAGTGGTAATATCAAAGATGTAATGGACCAAAAATTACAACTATTTAGAAATATAATTGAATTAAATGATAGTGAAACCTCAAATACTGAGTTTATTGATTCTATAAAAAAAGATGTCTTAACAAGTGATGTAATATATGTCTATACCCCAAAAGGAGATGTAATAGAACTTCCTAGTGGCTCTACTACTGTAGACTTTGCATATAAAGTTCATAGTGAAGTAGGAGATACAATGATAGGAGCAATAGTAAATGATAACATAGTACCCCTAGACTATAAACTAAAACAAGGAGATATCATAAAAATTAATACTAACAAGACATCTAAACCAAGTAAAGACTGGCTAAAATTCGTAGTAACTGCAAACGCTAAAAATAGAATTAAAAGTTATTACAAAAACAAAGATAAAGATAACAACCTAACTAAAGGTATTAACTTACTAGAAAAAGAAATAAGAAAACAAGGTATGTCAATAAGTGATACACTATCTAATAAAAACCTAGACTACTTAGTCGAAGAATTAAAACTATTAGACCATAATGAACTATATATAAGTGTAGGTAGTGGTAAATTTACTCCTGCATCAGTACTTAGATTACTTAAAAAAGAAGAAAAAGAAAGTAAAGATATTACTACTAAAATAAACTCTGCAACAAGAGATAACATAGTAAGTAAAAATGATATCTTAGTAGAAGGTATTGGAGAAATAAAAGTAAGTATAAGTAACTGTTGTAAACCAATCCCTGGAGACCATATAATTGGATATATTACTAAGGGTAGTGGTATCACAGTACACAGAACTAATTGTAAAAATATCATAGACTTAGATGAAAGACTAGTAAACGTAAAATGGAATAATATAACAAATAAAAAGTATTTAACAGACATAATTGTATATACTAATTCTATGGATAATATGTTAGATATAATTGCCTTATCTAGTACAAATAATATCACAATAGATAGTATAAGTACTATTAATAAAAGTGAATATAAAGTATATAACATGACTGTCTTAGTAAGTGATTTAGAATCATTAAATAAATATATTAACCAACTAGAAAACTTAAAATTTGTAAAAAAAGTAAGGAGGCATATTAACTAATGAAAGTAGTAGTACAAAGAAGTAATGAAGCTAAAGTCTTAGTAGATAATAAAGTAGTAGGACAAATAGATAAAGGTATGATGTTATTAGTAGGATTTACTAATAATGATACCGAAAAAGAAATAGACTATATGGTAAATAAAATAATAAACCTAAGAATATTTGATGATGAAAATGGTGTAATGAATAAAAATATCCTAGATTACGGTGGTAGTATCTTATCCGTTAGTCAGTTTACACTATATGCTGATTCAAGAAAAGGTAATAGACCAAGTTATATAAATGCCCTAAAAGGTGAAGAAGCAGTAAAACTTTATGACTTATTTAATAAAAAGTTAAGCGAAAAAATAAAAGTAGAAACAGGTATCTTTGGTGCAGAAATGAAAGTAGACTTCATAAATGATGGCCCAATTACAATAATACTAGAAAAGGATGGTAATAATGTATAAAAATAAAGTAAACTTTAAAATACTAAATATCTTAATACTTGTTGCAACAATAGTATTAATTTATCTAATCAAAGACTTATGGATTGGCGCAGTAAGTAAAATACTATCTATTACTTTCCCATTTATTATTGCGTTCGCCGTAAGTTATGCCTTATATCCATTAGTAATGAAACTAAGACGTCTAGGACTACATAAAAACTTAAGTATAGCCATAATTTGCTTACTAGGACTAGGATTTATTGCAACAATAGTAATATTAATTGTACCTATGTTGTATGATCAAACATTACTATTCTTAAGTAATATCTCTGTATTTGTCGCAGATATCTCTAAGAAATATGAATTAAACCTTGGAGTACTTCAGTCATCAATCACAGATATATCAAGTGGTATTATAAAAAATATAGGAAGTTATATCTCTAATGGTGCAATAAACGTAGTAAATACCGGAGTAAACGTGGTAACAAACTTAGTAATAGTCTTATTTGCAGCAGTCTATTTCCTAATAGATATGGATAAAATAAGAGGATATATAAAAAATAAATTAAAATCTACTAATAAAAAAACATATGAATATGTAAAAACACTAGATAACGAACTAAGAAACTATTGTATAGGACTAGGACAAAACATCATAGTACAATTATTTGAATATACATTTGTCTTCTTTATAATAGGACATCCTAACTATCTAGTACTTGGAATACTTGCATCATTTACAACAATTATTCCATATGTAGGAGCCTTAATAGTAGACATATTAGCACTTTTAATTGCAAGTGTTATAAGTACTAAATTACTAATATTAACACTATGTGTCCTTCTAATATGCCCACTTATCGATGGATATGTAATAAGCCCTAAAATATATGGTAAAACAAATAAAATACACCCTCTAATAAGTATATTCGCAGTATTCGCTGGAGGTATCCTTGGAGGATTCTGGGGTATAGTAATAAGTTTACCAGTAGCTATAATAATTATTGCTACAATAAAATTCTATCTCCCAGATATATCTAACTTAATAGGAGAAATTAAAAATAAATAAGTATAACTTGCTTATTTATTTTTCTTTATCTCCAGTATTTACCACCTAAAGACTTTAATTTAAACAGTTACAATTTGTAACGGTTTCACTTTTCTATAATCTAAACATTCCTTCAATATCAATGACATCTATTAATCTATATTTATCGTTCACTGTTTTTAATTTCAACTGGTGACAATTTGTCGCCAGTTCATTTTTCCGTAATCCATAACTAATCACCACACATATATTATCTCATACTTTTTATTATCTCTAGTTGCTAAATAAGTAACATTTAAATTATAGCATTTAAATAAATAAACTCTTAAAAATGTAAAATTATATATTTTTACTTTAAAAATATATAAAAATGCTTTATAATGTAAATAAGAGGTGTATTAAAATGAAATTAAATATTGGAGTAATCTTTGGAGGTAAAAGTGTAGAACATGAAATATCTGTAATTACTGCCCTTCAAGCAATGGATAACATTGATAAAGATAAATACGAAGTAGTACCAATATATATTACTAAAGATTTAGTATGGTATACTGGAGGTATGCTAAGACATATAGAGTCATTTAATGACTTTAGATTAATTGAAAGATATGCTACTAGAGTTAATTTAATAAATAAAGATGGTAGATTTATTTTACAAAAATCACATGGTATAAAAAAAGAAGTAAAAGAAATACATTTAGCATTTCCTATAGTACATGGTAAAAATACTGAAGATGGTACTATACAAGGCTATATAAAAACTTTAGGTATACCTTGTTGTGGTAGTGATGTATATGCTTCATCTTTAGGACAAGATAAAATATTTACTAAGATGTTATTAGATAATAATAACATCCCAGTAACAGATTATGTATGGTTCTATGATACAGATTATAAAAATAATAAAGAAGAATTATTCTCTAAAATAAATAAATTAGACTATCCACTTATCTTAAAACCATCTAGACTTGGAAGTAGTATAGGAATAGAAATAATTAATAGAAAAGAAGAACTAGAAAGTGCAATAGAAAAAAGTATAGATTATGATGAAAGATTCTTAATTGAAGAATATATAGAAAATAAAAGAGAATTTAATTGTGCAGTAATAGGAACATATAATAAAATACAAACAAGTAGTATCGAAGAAATAATAAACGAAGATATGATATGTACATATCAAGATAAATATACTCTAGAAACTAGTGATAATCCTAAAGTAAAGAAAATATATCCAGTATATGATCCTAAAAATCTAATGGAAGAAATAAGTGAGTATTCCAAAGAAGTATTTAGACTTCTTTGTGCTAAAGGAGTATTAAGAGTAGACTTCTTATATAATACTAAAAAGAAAAAAGTATATGTAGACGAAGTAAATGTAATACCAGCATATTTCTCTCATCATCTATTCGAAGATATAAATATAGATTATAGAGAAATAATGGATATATTAATTAAACAAGCAATTAATGATGTAAATAATGGTAAAAAAGAAATATTAGATACTAAATTATTAGAAAGTTTAAAAAGTAAAGATGTAAGGGAGTTAAAATAATGTATGGTTATATAAAAGGAGTAGTAACAGAAATAGAATGTAACTACATAATATTAGAAAATAATGATATAGGATATACTATCTATGTAGCAAATCCATATACTTATAAATTAAATAATACATATAAAGTATATACATATGTAAAAATAGGGGAAGATGAACATACTTTATATGGATTTATGGAAAAAGAAGAAAAAGATTTATTCTTAAAATTAATTAGTGTTAAAGGCTTAGGATGTAAGATGGCTCTTCCTATACTTGCAACAGGTTCTATTAATGGTATAATTGATGCTATAGATAGAGAAAATATATTATATCTAAAGAAATTCCCTAAAATTGGAGATAAAGTTGCAAGACAAATAATACTAGATTTAAAAGGTAAACTAACACTAAGTGATAATATTAATCTAGTTAATAATAATAATGAATTAATCGAAGTATTAACTTCTCTAGGATATAAAAATGCTGATATTAAAAAAGTCTTACCTAACGTAAGAAGTGATTTATCACTTGAAGATCAAGTAAAAGAAGCATTAAAACTATTATTAAAATAAGGAGTCTAATTATGAAGAAAAAACTAATATTATTACTATTAATCTCTCTTATTACTTTATCTATCACAGGATGTGATAATAAAAGTAATGAAGAAATAGATAGAATAGGTAATCTAATTAATGGAGAATAACTTACTAATAACGTTGCACATTTAGCAACGTTATTTTAAATTTATTAAAATATTTTACACAACATAATTGAAATAATATAAAAAATATGGTATTATTTTAATAGATATAAAAATAGATAGGGTATGTGATAATAAATTATGGAAAATATAAATAAATTTATTAAAAATAATATTAAAGTATTTGCTCTAATTCTTGCTTTTATAATACTTTTATATGTAGGATATACTTTAGCAACAGGAACTGATATAGGTATTAATATTGGTAGTGGTAATTATAATGTAGTTTATACTGGAAGTGTAACACTTCCATCAAGTAAACTAGAACCCGTAGTAGATACTACTATTACTTCTAGTGCTACAAATAGTAAAGTATTAAAAGCAAACTTTACTGTTAAAGGTGCTAGTTCTAATCCTACCGATATACCTATAATTTATGATGTTAGTTTAACTGATTTAACTATGGATACTTTAGCACATCATAAATTATTAAAATGGAGATTATATAAAAATAATACTGAATTGTCAAGTGGTAACTTCTCTTATGATTTTGATGCTCAAATCAATAAGAGAATGGTACTTACTCCAATACAACAAGATTTACCATCTAACTCTAGTACTGCAGACTCTTATACATTATTTATTTGGATAAGTGAAGAATGTACTGGAGATGTAACTACTTGTACTATAGACCAAGATATCTCTAGTTTAATGGGTAAAACAATAAGTGGTAATATCAAAATAGAATTATCTACTAAAAGTAAAAAAGCCCTTGTAAGACCTCTTACAGCATCTAAAACCATAATGAATCTTGCTTCCACTTCAGCGTGTGCTGCTGGAGGTACAGGAGTATGTGCAACAAACTCCTACACTGAAAACGGAGAAACTAAATATCACGACTATAGATATCGTGGAGCGGAACCAAATAATTACGTATCATTTAATAATGATCTATATAGAATAATAGGAGTATTTGATTCTAACTCTCATGGTAGAGAAGGAGAATACTTAATCAAACTGATCATGGCAAATCCATTGTATGCAGGTGCTTGGGGAGCGTATAATACCACAAACTCTTCAGGTACATACTCTGGATATTCAAACGATTGGACAGGAAATACTACAGGAGTAAAAGCGAGTGCAAACGTTATATTAAATGAATACTTCTATAATAAAATTAACACTTCTTCCACTTATGGGGCATGTAGTAACTGGACATATTACTTTAATAATAACGATTACAAAACATTTTCTTGCAGTGATATAGTAGGATATGGAATAAATGATACTTATAGAAATTATATTGAAGAAGTAGCATGGTATCTAAAAGGATATAGAAGTAATGAGTATAGTAAACAAAATTTTTACTTGTGTGAAAGAGGATTAAGTACAGACACCACAAGCTGTATGAGTGCCAATAATGGAACATATGATTCTACTACAACTGCAAATATTGGATTAATGTATGTATCAGATTATCTATATGCTAGTAGTTATTTTGCAGATACCGCAACAACTACAGCATCATCACTATATTACGGAAATAAAAACTGGTTATATAAAGGATATGAATGGACAATAACACCACACTCTACTGGCGCCAATCACGTCATCTGCATTCAATACACTGGGAATGTCTACCCTAATTTCGCGTACTATGGCTACGTTGTCCGTCCAACCTTCTATCTAAAATCTATAATCAGTATTGAGAAAGGAAGCGGAACTATAAGTGACCCATACATACTAGCAGTATAAAATGTTTATTAAACAAGTCCCATGGAGGAACGAGCCTCCGTGGGACAATCGAAAGGAACGCCACAACAATGTCAAAACTAAAACAAGAAACAAAGAAATAGATGCAACAATAACATTATATAAAATTGGCAAATTTTATAATACATATAACGATAGTGCAATAATATTAAATTACCTATTTGGTTATAAAACACTAATAGATAACAAAGTAGGATTTCCGTAAAACTGCACTAAGCAAAGTAATAAATACACTTGAAGATAAAAAATTAATTATCAAATAGTAGATAAAAATGATCATTATGATCATAAAAAATATGGTAATTTTAATAACTATAACAAAGTGTTAAAACAAGCACTTGAATATAAAGATATAAAACAAAGAGTAGATAGAATAGAAAATTAAATAAATAAAGCAGAAGATATTTCTATCTTAGAAAAATTAATTGAGGTAATAGAAGATGAATTACAATGAAGATAAGTTTAAAATAATATCTTGTATAAAGAAATTTATATTAGATAGTGAAAAATTATTTGAAAATGTACCGGAAAAGGACCTTTTCAATCGTGAATATTTTAAAGAATGTGAAATAAATGTATTGCTACTTGTGTACACCGCAACCTTAACAGCTAATGAAAAAGATAAAAAAGCAGTACAAACACAAATAATTGCAAGATTAAGTATAATAGATTTTCTATTAGAACGTGCTTACACTAAAAAATATATAACAGAAAAAAAATTACATAATTATTCAAAACGCCTCGCGGAAATAATAAAAATGATTGAGGACTGGATGAAATCCAGTGAATAATCTATAAATGGGAAGATATTAAAAATATATAATGACGAAGTAAGTAAAATGTTAAGAATAAAAAGAAAATAAATACACTAAAAAAATTACATATTAATTATATTATTTTAGATAATTTAGAGGTAATAAAAAAAGAATATGAAGATAATAAGTATGAAGAATATTATTTAAAAGATAAGTTAAATAATATTCTTGATAATATATTAATTAAAGAAAGAAGGAATGTTGAAAATGAATAAGAAAATTACTATTATATCTATATCTATTGTAATATTAGGAATACTTGCGATCATTATACCTAAAATTATTAACCAAACATATGCAGTAAGTACAACTCTAGCAGATAAAGTAATTAGTTTAGAAACATCTTCAGCATGTAATGCTGGAGGAACAGGAGTATGTAAAACTAATAGTTATACTGACACTGATAGTACTACTAAATACCACGATTATAGATATCGTGGAGCAGATCCAAGTAACTATGTTCTATTTAATAATGAATTATATAGAATAATTGGAGTATTTGATTCTAATAGTCATGGTAAAACTGGAGAATATCTAGTTAAACTAATTAGAAGTAGAGTATTATACTCTGGTTCTTGGGGAGTGTATAACTCTACAAACTCTTCAGGTACATACTCTAGTTATAAAAACGACTGGACAGGAAATACAACTGGAGTAAAAGCAAGTGCAAATGTTATATTAAATGAATACTTCTATAATAAAACTAATACTTCTTCCACTTATGGTGCATGTAGTAACTGGACATATTACTTTAACAATAACGATTACAAAACATTTTCTTGCAGTGATATTGTAGGATACGGAATAAATGATACATATAGAAACTATATCGAAGAAGTAACGTGGTATCTAAAAGGATACAGTGGAAATGGATATAGCAAACAAAATTTTTACTTGTGTGAAAGAGGATTAAGTACAGATACCACAAACTGTATGAGTGCTAATAGTGGAGCGTATGATTCTACTACAACTGCAAATGTTGGATTAATGTACGTATCAGATTATCTATATGCTAGTAGTTACTTTGCAGATACCGCAACAACTACAGCATCATCACAATATTACGTAAATAAAAACTGGTTATATAAAGGATATGAATGGACAATAACACCACGATCTAGTACCAATAGTGCCTTCAACGTCTATACCGATGGGTATGTCAGTAGCAACACCGTGCGTTTTTGCCACACCATCCGTCCAACCTTCTATCTAAAATCTAATGTCCTAGTAACTGGAGGAGAAGGTACATTTGATGATCCATATACTGTATCTATGTAACAGAGTATCCCATGAAGGAATATCCTTCGTGGGATTTTATAAAAGCATTTATTTACAAAACATAATAAATATGATATAATGTTAAAGTCTTTTATACTTTTATTAATTTTAAGAAAGGAGAAATTTAATGAGTAAAATAAAATTATTTGCACTAGGTGGACAAAATGAACATGGTAAAAATATGTATGTAATAGAAATAGATGATGATATATTAGTATTTGATGCAGGACTTAATTATGGTAGTGAAGAAGCATTAGGAATAGATTATATTATACCTAATATAGATTATCTAAAGAATAATATTAAAAGAGTAAAAGGAATATTTCTAACTCATGCTCATGATGAAAATATAGGTGCAGTAGCAGATATAATTAATGATTTAGAAGGGGTTAAAGTATATGGTTCTAAATTCACTTTAGAAGTACTTAAAGAAGAATTTAGTACATATAAATTAAACACCGATAATTTAATTGAGGTAAAACCTCATAAAACATTTAATGTTGGTAGAATAAAGATATTTCCAGTTAGTTTATCTCACTCTATACCAGGTAATTTTGGTTATGCAATATATACATTAGATGGAGTAATATTCTATGCAAGTGATTTTGTATTTGATCCATTAATGGATGGTAGTTATGGATCAGATTTAGGTAAATTAGCATATATAGGTAAACAAGGAGTACTTTGTTTAATAACAGAAAGTTTATATGCTGAAAAAGAAGGATTTACTAGTCCTAGACATAGAATATATAATTTAATTAGAGAAACACTTAATACTAGTAATGGTAGAATAATATTTAATGTACTTAATTCACATTTATATAGAATACAAGAATTATTTAATGAAGTATCAAAGACAGATAAGAAGATAGTAGTAATGGGTAAGAAATTACAAACTATCGTAGATAATGCCTTAATTAATGGAGATTTAAAAATAGATAGAAAGTTTATTGGGGATTTATCTAATATAAATGATAAGAATGTAGTAATATTAAATTCTAACGAAAGAGAAAAACCTTACTATAACGTTATTAAAATGATTAATGGTTATGATAAATTTATTAAACTAAGAGAAAATGATACTGTGTTTTTAGCAACACAAGTATATGAAGATTTAGAAAAAACATATTATCATTTACTTGATGAATTAGCAAAAGTAGGATGTAATATAGTAACATTAGATAAAAAGAAAAACTTATCAGATCATGCATCAAGTGAAGACTTAATGCTTATGATAGATTTAATGAAACCTAAATATTATTATCCTGCAAGAGGAGAATATAGATTTATGGTTGCTAATGCTTCTCTAGGAGAAAAATTAGGTATTCCAATAGATAATATACTTTTAAAACAAAATGGAGATGTAACTATCTTTAAAGATGGTAAATTAATAGAATGTTTTGATAGAGTACCTACAGGTTCTATATCAATAGATGGTAAAAGTAGTGATGATGTAGGAGAATTAGTAATTAAAGATAGAGAAATGTTATCTAATAATGGTATTATGATAGTTAGTATTACATTAAGTAAGAAAACTAAAAAAGTAGTAGCAGGACCAGAAATATTAACAAGAGGATTTGTCTATGTGAAAGATAGTATAGAATTACTTGATACTCTAAAAGAATTAACTAATAAAATAATAAATAATAATATTAAAAATAACTTTATAGAATATAATAAAATTAAAAATTTAATACGTGAAGAATTAAGTAATTATTTAATTAAAGAAACAGGTAATAAACCAATGATTATTACAGTAATGCAAGAAATATAAATATTTCTTGCATTTTTATATAAAAAATAATCTAAAAAGAAGTATTAAAATTATTTACTTTTCTCTCAATTTATGATAAAGTAATATTTAGATATTAAGATATAAGTAGGGTGATTATTTATGTTTAAAAATTTAGAGAAAAGAAAAATATATGGTACTATTTTAGGAGTAATAGGATTTATTCTTTTAGCACTTAGTATATCATACGCATTTTATTTATGGAATAGTAATGATGATAACACTAATGTTAATTTAACTATTAGTAAAGGATTAGATGGATTAATAATATATAATCATGGTAATCCAATATTATCTACAGATAATGTAACATTAACTCTTGGAGATAATTATACTTCAGGTATAAGTACCACTATAGAATTTTGGAAAAAAGCAACAGTAACTAAAACTATATATGGTCAGTTATCTATGAAAATATTAGATTTACAAACTAAAGATGGTACTAGTACTAATAATGCTAATATTGCTAAATGTGAAACAGTTAAGTGGGCAATAACTACTTATACTGCTACTAATACTACTGAAACCCTACTAGCAGAAGGTAACTTTAAAGATAGACAAATAAATGATGTATTTTCTTTAGTTACAAATATAGAACTAAACCCTTATCAAACATATTACAAAGTATACATATGGTTAGATTCAAGCGCAGTAGATGGCTCTAATCCAATATCTGGAGAACTTATATCTACTTTAATAAGTGCTGAAGCAAGTGATACTATGTCAAGATATACTGAAAAAATAGATAATAGTGGAGCAAACTATCCAGTTTTAACAGATGGATTAATACCAGTAGTATATAATGGTTCTAACTGGGTAAAAGCAGATATTACAAGTTCTACATCTACTTACGGTTGGTATGACTATAACCAAAAGAAATGGGCAAATGCAGTATTAGTAAGTGAAGGTACTACATATGCAAATGACTTATCAGGAAACAACAATATTGGAAAACTAGTAGGTACAACAATTTCTTCAGGCAGTTTAAATATTACAAATGATGCAAGTACTTATGTAGAACTACCTTCAAATATTGGAGCAACATTCCCAGCAACATACTCAGTAACATTTACTACAACTTCAAAAGAAAATCAAGTAATTTTTGGAGATTACCATACCAAAGCAGCTCTTGGTATATATAACAATGCTACAGAATTTATTGTAGCAGGAGGTAATGGAGAAGCACAACCTAAAACTTTCTTAGTAGGAGGAAGTGGACTATCTATAAATACAACTTATACTGTAGATATCGTATATCGTAGTTTTAGTGATTTAGATGTCTATTTAAATGGAAAAAAATTATCTGCAAGTTCTTCAGTAAACTATTGGACTTGGGGATCATCTACTTCTTCATTTATTGGTAAAAGACCAACTGGTTCTGGTAATTTTGGTGGAACAATAAAAAGATTTATAGTATATAATGATGCTTTAACTGCTGCAGAAGTAGCAAGTAATTATAGTGTAACAAATACTTCAGTATGTGGTAGTGGTATAGTATGTGATAATCTAAAACTTTATTATAATTTTGCTTCAGGTAAAGCTACAACTAATTCAAGAGCAATTTATTCTAGTTCTACTGCAGGAACAACTATAGCAAATGCTGATATCTTAGCATTCTATGTATGGATACCAAGATTTAAATATAAAGTATGGAATATGAGTAAACAAATAGGAAACTCTACATATGATGCTAAAACAGCAGGAATAGATATAGTTTTTGAAGATGATACATCATCAACTGGTACAATAAGTTGTACATATAACTTTAATGTTGATACTTCTGCAGGAGGAATTAACTTAGCAAACGAACTTGCAGAAAACTGTACAGACTCTTCTAGCACAAGATATTATACACACCCAGCATTTACTTTTGGCGACCAAGAACTAAAAGGTTTTTGGATGGGTAAGTTTGAATTATCAAGTTCTTCACCATCAACTACAAGTGGTGGAGGAAATAGTACATCACTAACACCAAGAATAATACCTAATGTAACAAGCTGGAGAGCAAATCCTGCATCTAACTTTTGGAAAGTAATATATGGTATGCAAGCAAGTAATAATATATATGGACTATCAACATCAAGAACAAATGCTGACTCTCATATGATAACAAATATGGAGTGGGGAGCAGTAGCATATCTAACTAACTCTAAATATGGAAGATGTACAGATGGAAGCTGTACAGAAGTAACAATAAATAATTGCAGTTTCTTTACAACAGGAATAGGCGCGGATGCTGAAGCAGATAGTTCTTCTAGTACAACATGCACAACTGCAGCAAATAAATATAACGGCGCTAAAGGAGCACTTGCATCTACTACAGGTAATATTACGGGAGTATACGATATGTCAGGCGGTGCTCATGAGCATACAATGGGAAATGCATCAAGCAAGAAAAGCACAACATATACTTATTACGCTGCAGCTGCAGGATCTAATTTTACATATAGTACAGATACTGCAAAATATATAACAACATATGCATATGGAACAACAACTAATGATCAAACAGCATATAATAGAGCAAGATTAGGAGATGCAACAAGTGAAGTAGTGTTATCTACTGAAACCGGATGGAACGGAGATAATGTATATGTTAGTTCAATTTGGTTTAATCGTGGGGGAGCAATCAGAAATGGAGCAAGTGCTGGAATCTTTTTTACACATTTCAGTAACGGCTATATGCAAGGACAGCAATTCCCTCCAAGTTTATTTTCAACCCGCGCCGTACTCACAGTTGCCTCATAAAAAATGTAAAATATCCGTTAAATTACCCTTATAATATAGACTTTATAAGGGTTTTTTGATACAATAGGACTAAAGAAGGGATAATATGCTTGATAGTATTATAAAGTATGCACAAATAAATAAAGTACCTATAATGTTAAAAGATGGTATAGATTATATGTGTAATTATATAAAAGAAAATAATATAAAAAATATATTAGAAATAGGTAGTGCGATAGGGTATTCTAGTATATGTATGGCACTAACAGATAAAGATATTAAAATAACTACTATAGAAAAAGATATAGATAGATACACTATAGCAGTATCTAATATAGATAAATTTAATTTAAGTGATAGAATAAATATTATTAATATGGATGCATTAGAGTATAAAACTACTTCTAAGTATGATTTAATATTTATTGATGCAAGTAAAGGAAATAATATAAATTTCTTTAATCTATTTAAAGATAACTTAACTACTAATGGAGTAATAATTACTGATAATTTATCATTTCATGGTCTAGTAGAAGATTCTACACTTATTAAGACTAAAAATCAAAGAGGAATAGTAAATAAAATAAAGTTATTTATAGAGTTTTTAGATAACAATAAAGAGTTTACTACTATATATATTCCCGTAGGAGACAAAATAGCAATATCAAGGAAAGTGATAAGTAATGAGTAAGTTTTTAGTTAAACCTAGTACCATTGATGATATAGATATACTTATAAATAAAGATATATATGGTATAATATATCCTGTTAAGGATTTAAGCATATATTCTTCTTTTTATCTAGATATAGATTATATTAAAAATATTAAAACAAATAAAAAGAAAATAATATTACTAAATAAAATAATGCATAATAAAGATTTAGACTTACTAGATAGTGTATTAAGTAAGATAGATGATAGTATAGATTATATAATATTCTATGATATGGCAGTATATGAATTATCTAAAAAGTATAATCTAATAGATAAACTAGTAATAGCAAAAGATCATCTAAATAGAAGTACCCTAAGTAATAATTTCTATAAAAGTCTTGGTATAAATAATACATATATTACTAGTGATATAACTATTGATGATATAAAAGAAATAAAAAAGTATACTAATATGTCTATCTTTTATACCATCTATGGTAATATACCGATATTTTGTTCTAAAAGAAAGTTACTAAGTAATTATTTTAAATATATAGATAAACCTAACACTAAGAATATGTATACTTTAACAAACAGTGATAAAACATATACTATACGCGAAGAAAATAATACTATTATCTATAGTGACTTAGTAAACTTAATTAATGAAATAGATAATATTAATGATATAGATTATTTAGTAATAGATTTAAATATTAATAATAATATAGAAGTACTAGATAAATTTATAAATAAAGATAAAGACGGAAAGGATTATTACTTAGGATTTTATAATACTAAGACAATATTTAAGGTGAAGAAATGAAAAGTAGACTAAATTATTTTTATAATAAAGAAGAAATGTTAGATAAAAAAAACAAATTACTTATAGATAATCCTTATTATATGGTAAATGAGTATATCAAAGGATTTAATATGGATAATCTAAACAAAAACTATCTAACTAATCTTGGAGACTTAAATATATGTAAAAAAAATAATAAAAGATATTTATGTTTCTATGACAACAATACTAATACATTATATTCAAATAGTTATATGGGAGATGTTTTAGGATTATTTCATGTATCTTCAAATGATAGAGAAAAACTAGGTTATGGAGTAGTAGACTCTAAAGACAACGGTATAGGATTAAATAGTGGTATAACAAGTTTATTTACAAATATTGTAACTAATGAAAAATTACTTTATCCAATAGAGTCATTAAGCGCAGAAACATTACTTCTTATTAATGACAAAATACTTCCATACGCATATTTTAATAATGATAAAGATACATTAAAGATATATCATGAAAATATACCTGTAATAAATAGACTATTAGATAAGATAAATAAAGACTTTAAAATGTTATCTACTTGTTATAGATTAACTATTCCTTTAGAATTAAGAAGTAGTAACTATATCTTTAGAGATAAATATAAAAGTAAACTAAACGAAATAGATGAAGAAGCATACCATCTATATAGAGAGTTAATGACTACTATTCGTGCATTATTAAATAATCTAATTATCATAGTACTAGAAAGTAACATCGAATCTTCTAGAAAAAAAGAAATACTTTCTATCATCAATGAAGACTTAAATAGTATAATAGAATCAAGTAAAGTAATAGATTTAACTAAGTTTAATAACTATATAAATGATTTCTCTAGTAAGAGGAAAGTATTATGCAAAAAGTAGAATTATTATCTCCTGCAGGAGACATAGAAAGACTTAAATTTGCTTTTATGTATGGAGCAGATGCTTGTTATATTGGAGGAAAGAAATTTAGTTTAAGAGCAAACGCAGATAACTTTAGTGATGAAGAAATAATATTTGCTTGTTCTTATGCTCATAGTATAAATAAAAAAGTATATGTAACTGTAAATATCTCATTCCTAAATGAAGACTATGATGGTATAGTAGAATACCTAAAAGTACTAGAAAGCGCTAAAGTTGATGCTATCATAGTAAGTGATGTAAGCGTAATAGACATAGTTAAAAAAAATAACATTAACTTAAATATTCATATGTCTACTCAAAGTTCAATATCTAATAAGTATTCTGTTAATTTCTATAAGAACCTTGGAGTAGAAAGAGTAGTACTTGCAAGAGAACTAAGCAAAGAAGAAATAAAAGAAATAATAGATAAATGTGGTATAGAAGTAGAAGTATTCATTCACGGTGCAATGTGTGCATCATATTCTGGTAGATGTGTCTTATCAAACTACTTTACCAATAGAGATGCCAATAGAGGAGGATGTGCCCAAGTATGTAGATGGGACTTTGACCTTGCTGATATAGACAAAGAACAAGAAAGCGATACTAGATTTACTATGTGTTCAAAAGACTTATCTATGATAGAAAAACTAGATGAATTAATATCTATTGGTGTAACAAGTCTTAAAGTAGAAGGTCGTATGCGTTCTAACTATTATGTAGCAACAGTAATAAATACATATAGATCTGCTATAGATGATTATTATAATAATGTTCTAACTAAAGAAAAAATAGCATATTATAAAAAAGTACTAGATAAAGTTGCAAATAGAGATAGTGTAGTCCAATTCTTTGATAAAGAACCTACTAAAGATGAACAATATTTTCTAGGTAGAATGGAAGTATCAAATCAAGATTTCCTAGGAGTAGTCTTATCTTACGATGAAGATAAAATGCTTGCTACAATAACTCAAAGAAACTACTTTAAAAAAGGTGATGAAGTAGAAGTATTTGGACCAAACATTAACACATTTTCTTTTAAAATAGATAAAATGTATGATATAGATGATAACGTAATTGAAGTTGCCAACCATCCAGAACAAATAGTTAAAATTAAATTAGATAAAAAACTATACAAAAATGATATAATTAGAAAAAAGATATAGATAGTCTTGACAAATATTAAAAAAAATAATATAATTTTGAAATGTTAGAGGTGATATTAAAAATGAAAACTGATAAAGAGAAAGTTTATTTAACCGCTGAAGGTTTATTAGAATTAGAAGAAGAACTAGCACATCTAAAAGATGTAAGACGTCCTGAAGTAATAAAAGCATTAAAAGATGCAAGAGCCTTAGGAGATTTGTCTGAGAACGCAGACTATGACGCTGCAAGAGATGAGCAAGCACAAATAGAAGGTCGTATACTAGAATTAGAAAAACTATTAGAAAAAGCACACGTTATTGAAAAGAAATCAACTAACGAAGTAAGTTTAGGAGTTACTGTAAAAGTTGAATATATTGATGACGATGACGAAATAGACGAATATAGAATTGTAGGAAGCAAAGAAGCAGACCCTTCAAACAATAAAATTTCTAATGAAAGCCCACTTGCAAAAGCAATCATGGGACACAAGAAAAACGACATTTGTTCAGTAGAAAGTCCAAACGGAAAATACAATGTTAAAATTGTAGATATATTATAAGGGAGAATATTATGAAGAAAGTAATTAATTTTAAAGTAGAAAAGGATATTTGGGAAAAAGAACAAGAAAAAGCATTCAACAAACTAAACAAAACTGCAAAAATCGACGGATTTAGACCAGGAAAAGCACCAAGAAACATATTTGAGAAAAAATATGGCGAAAAAGAAATCTTACTTGAAGCAGCAGATAATCTAGTACGTCAAAAATACATGGATATAATTAAAGAAGAAAAAGAAGTACCTATGGTTGAACCAAAAGTAGATTTAGTTAATATTTCTAAAGAATCTCTAGAAGTTAACTTTACTTTAATTGTAAAATCTAATGTTAAACTAGGTAAATATAAAGATTTAAAAGTTAAAAAAGAAGCAGTAAAAGTAGAAAAAGAAGAAATAGAACACGAAATTAAACATTTACAAGAACACTATGCTGAAATGGTAGAAAAAGATGGGAAAATAGTAAATGGCGACACTGCAATCATTGACTTTGAAGGATTTATAGATAAAGTAGCATTCCCTGGAGGAAAAGGAGAAAACTACTCACTAGAAATAGGAAGCAATAGTTTTATTCCAGGTTTCGAAGAAGGATTAGTAGGACTTAAAAAAGGCGATGAAAAAACATTAGAATTAACATTCCCTAAAGACTATCATGCCGAAGATTTAAAAGGTAAAAAAGTAGAATTCAAAGTAAAAGTTAATGATGTAAAAGAAAAAGTAATACCATCACTTGATAAAGAATTTTTTGAAGACTTAGATATCGAAGGAGTAACTAACAAAGAAGAATTAGAAAACTTCTTAAAAGAAAACATCAAAAACGAAAAAGAGAAAATTGCAGAAAACAAATACATCGACTCAATCCTTGAAACAGCATCAAAAAACATGGAAGTAGAAATAGATGAAGAATTAGTACACGCTGAAGAAGAAAGAATGTACGAAGACTTACTAGATAAACTTGCAATGCAAGGACTAAATGAAGAAATATACTTAAAATATGCAAACACTACTAAAGATGCTATCATGGGCGAAATGAAAGAAGAAGCAAGTAAAAGAATCAAATATCGTTACTTACTTGAAGCAGTAATCAAAGAAGAAAACATTACTGTAACTGAAGAAGAAGTAGACAAGAAAATCGAAGAAGAAATTAAAAAATATAGTATTTCTAAAGAAGACTTCCTAAAAGAAATCGGTGGACTTGATGTTTATAAATACGATATGGTTATGAGAAAAGCAATAGATGTTATGAAAGAAAGTAGCAAATAATCTCTTTTTTTCATATAACTATAGTAGGTGAATAAAATGAAAAAAAAGGTAGTTATCTTATTCGGGGGTAATTCAAGTGAACACTTAATTTCCTGTAAATCCGCAGGAAGTATCCTTTCAAATATAGATAAAGATAAATACGATGTAATACCGGTTGTCATATCTAAAGATAACATATGGTATTATTATCAAGATGAAATAGCAAAAATAGAAAACTGGTCAAATGCAAAAATAGAAAAAATAGATAATATAGTATCATTCTTACAAAGTATCGATGTAGTATTTCCAATAATCCACGGTAACACTGGCGAAGATGGAAAAATTCAAGGATTCTTTGAATTATTTGATATAAAATATGTAGGAAGTAATACCCTAACTAACAGTGTATGTTTAGAAAAAGAATTTACTAAAATTATCTGTAGCAAATATAATATACCTGTCGCACCATATATCGTAGTAAGAAAAAATGATGACATAGAAAATATTGCACTTCCATTTAGTTACCCAGTCATTGTAAAACCAGTAGACTCAGGTAGCTCAATAGGAATAAATATCTGCAAGAACAAAGAAGAATTAGTAAAAAACATAAATTATGCTTACAAATTCTCTAATAAACTTCTAGTAGAAAAATTTATAAAAGCAAGAGAATTAGAGTGTGCAGTATTAATTGATAATAGTAATTTACATATAACAAAAGTTGGAGAAATTACTTATAATAGTGAATTCTATGACTATGATTCAAAATACGTAAATGCAGGAAACACTTATATTCCAAGTACAATACCTAGTAGTGTTGAACAAGAAATTCACTCTTATATAAAAACAGTAGTTAAAATATTAGATATCAAACAAATATCAAGAATAGACTTCTTATATGATGAAGTAAATAATAAAGTATATCTAATCGAAGTAAACACACTACCAGGATTTACAAAAACAAGCATGTATCCAGAACTATTAAAATATGATGGAATAAGTTATAAAGATTTAATCACTAACTTAATTGAAAATGCATAAAAATAAGAAATATCTTACTATAATTTCAAGTAAGGTATTTTTTCTTAATCTTATTCTAAATTTATAGACAAAACATCAATTATTTGATAAAATATATATTAGATAAGAAAGATATATAAGGGTGTTAATATTATGAACGATGTTAATAAAAAACAAGAAATCATTGAAAATATTGGTAATAACGAAAAAGTAAAACTAAATAGATATAAGTACACAGTTAAAGATGATACAGGAAAATTAACTGTAGATTACTTTGATGCACCAAGCAAAGTAGAAGTAGAATCCTTCCTTATTTCCCAAGGTCTTAACGTTGTAGAAATAAAAGAAGACAAATTCTCTAAGCAACTAGGACTTGGTAATGCCAGAACAAAAAAATTTAGTTATAAAGAATTAGCATTTTTCCTAACCCAATTGTCTACTTACATAAAAGCAGGTATACCACTAACTGATTCCGTAGTAATATTAAGCAAACAAGCCAAGAAAAAGAAAGATAAAAACTTATATAAAAAAATAGTATATGAATTAAATAAAGGGCTAAACTTTAGTCAAGCACTAGAAAAACAAGGAAATATCTTTCCAAAACTATTAATAAACATGTTAAAAACTAGTGAACTTACAGGTAACTTAACAGAAAATCTAGACGATATGGCATCATACTATAAAACAAGTGATGAAAATAGAAAGCAAATAATAAGTGCTATGACTTATCCTAGCATCGTACTTATTGCATCAATTGCTATCTTAACATTCATTATGCTATACGTAGTTCCACAGTTTCAAGGAATATATAACCAGTTAGGATCTGATTTGCCCACAATCACTAAAGCAATAATGAATATAAGTGATTTCTTTAACACGTATTATTTAGTAGTTTTTGGAGGTCTTGTAGTCTTAATATTACTTCTTACAATAATGTATAAATCATCAAGTAAAATAAGATATGGTATGCAATATGTCATTATGCATATACCCGTAGTAAAAAATATAGTTATCTATAAAGAATTAATAATGTTTACTAAAACTTTCGCATCCCTAATCAATCATGGTGTCTTTATAACAGATAGTATGGAAATATTAAAACAAATAAGTAATAACGAAATATATAAAATAATAATAAATAACGCACTTAAAAATCTAGCAGACGGAAATGGACTTGCAGTAGCATTCAAAAATCAATGGGCATTTCCAGATACCGCATACGAAATGTTACTAACTGGCGAAAGAACAGGTAGAATGGGACCAATGATGGAAACAGTAACAAGTTATTACGAAAACGAACAAAAAAACTTAGTAACCCAACTAAAAAGTCTAATAGAACCAGTAATGATAATATTTTTAGCAGGAGTAGTTGGAATAATAGTCTTATCAATAGTAATACCAATGTTTAATATATACTCAAACGTTATGTAAAGGGGGAAAGAAAAATGCAATTATATTTTAGAATTTTATTCTTCGTATTAGGTGCAGTAATGGGAAGTTTCTATCACGTTCTAGCAACAAGATTATCTAATAACGAATCATGTATAAAACCAGCTAGCCATTGCCATATTTGTCATAAACGACTAAAATGGTACGAACTAATACCAATAGTATCTTATATCATCCAAGGAGGTAAAAGTAGATGTTGCCATCAAAGACTTCCAATCAGTTACCTAATTGTCGAAGTAGTTACAGCATCCCTTTTCTCAGTATGCTATAGAGTATTTAAATTTACTCCTGAATTACTAATAAACTTAATATTTATATCATCCTTAATTATCGTTATCATATCTGACATAGAATATATGATAATCTTAGATGAAGTGCTAACAACCTCAATCATATTAATAGTAATATTTGATTTTATTTTCTTTGGTCTTACTTATACACTAAAAAGTATATTATGGGGAAGTATTGCTTTTATAATTATGCTTTTAATTAAGTTTCTTGGAGACACAATCTTTAAAAGAGAGTCTCTAGGAGGAGGAGACATAAAACTGATGTTTTTATGTGGCTTAGTACTAGGACTTCCAATGAGTATAGTAACAATATTTTTTGCAACATTTATAGCATTTCCTATTGCATTATATGTATTATTTAAAAGAAGCGATAACATGATACCTTTTGGACCATTCCTAAGTATCGCTGCAATAATACTGATAATAAGTAAAATAAATATCGAAGACATAATAAACTTTATAACAAAGTATTAAGATAAATAATAAAGTATTAAACAAAAAAATACTAGTAATTTTATTGATATAAATTAATTAACGAATAACGTAATTGAAAGACTATCTAGAACCATCATAATAATATATCTTATCAATAGATTTATAGATTAACAAGTAAAGACTTATATATTTTTATATAGGTCTTTAATATTTAAGTGCAAATAAAATGTAGTAACAACTTAAAATTCACAAAAAATACCAGATATTTACAGTATTTTACAAAAAAACAAAAAAATATATCAAAAAAATAAAAAAATTTCACTTTTTTTCGCTAAAATGATTTTCAATATGGAATATATATTATGAAGGACAAAATAATAAGTAAAATCATTAATATAAAAAATATATCTAAATTACAACAATAATTAATGATAAAATAATTGTTCTTCAAAAATCTTTGTTAATAAAACAAAACATTATAGTAGATTATACTAAAATCATATTAAAGAAAGGAATGATTATCTATGAAATGAAATATTAAGTAAAAACTAAAAAAACTATATAAAGAAAAAAATATATAAAAGAAAAAAATAGAAAAAAACTATAAAATTTGGTAAAATTAAATAACTACAAAAATTAATAAGTCAAGTATAAATAAAAAGTAATATAATGTAGTAATATTTTTATAAGAAATACATTATAAAAATACGCGTGTTACAACAAAAAAGCAAGAAAAAAATATACAAACGATTGTTTACAAAATATTGACATATGTTTTGGTGTATGATATTATTATGTTGTAATAATGTGTTATTAATAAAGATGAAACATAAATAGAGAGAAAGAAAGATAAGAAAATAATTTTAGAATAACTTAAGTACGGTGGCTACCACCGGAATTCATGCCTGTGAGTAACAAAAAATACTTTTATTCGCAGAAAAATAAGATAGGGAGTGTGATAATTATGCCATCATGGACAAAAGAACAAACTGATGCAATATACAAATCAAATTCTAATATTATAGTTTCTGCGGGCGCAGGAAGTGGCAAAACCGCAGTTCTAAGTGAACGTGTTTTAGAGAAATTAAAAAGCGGTGTTCACATAAACGAACTGCTAATATTAACATTTACGAAAGCCGCTGCTTTAGAGATGAAAGAAAGAATAAGAAAGAAAATAAAGCAGACGGCGTCGTTAGCGGAGGAGTTAGATTTAATAGATTCTGCTTACATTACAACATTTGATAGTTTTGCAATGAGCATTGTAAAAAAATATCATTATTTGCTTAATGTAAGCAAATCTTTATCCATTATAGAGTCATCTGTAATTGAAATGAAGAAGAAAGAACTATTAGATAATATTATAGATACATATTACTTAAATAACGATCCAAGATTTCTAAAACTAATTAATGACTTTTGTGTAAAAGATGATAAAATAATCAAAGAAGCAATACTTGAAATAAATAATAAATTAGATTTAAGAATAGATAAAACTACATATTTAGAAAACTACATAGAAAATAATTATAACAACACAAAGATAAAAAATGATATAAACAGTTTTGTCGCATTAATCAAAGAAAATATCGAAGTTTTAAATAGTTATATCGAAGATTTAGGTGTATATGTTGAAAGTGACTACTTAAATAGTGTTAATGAAGTTTTGGCACCGCTACTAAGTAGTGATACTTACATAAATATAAAGAACAATTCTTGCATAACACTACCAAGAATGCCAAGAGGAAGTAGTGACGATGCCAAAAGAGAAAAGGATAATCTAAAAGACAAAATAACTGAGATAAATGATATGTGCATATATCTAGATGAACAAGATATTTATAATTCTATCATGCAAACTAAAGATTATGTAAGTATTATAATAGAAATAATTTTAAAGTTTTCTAATGAAATAAAAAAATATAAAGATAGCCTAGATGTCTATGAATTTAATGATATTGCAATAATGGCAATTGATATCGTAGGAAACGAAGAAGTAAAAAACGAACTAAAATCATTATTCAAAGAGATAATGATTGACGAGTACCAAGATACTTCAGATCTACAAGAGGCATTTATAAATAGAATAGAAAATAATAATGTATATATGGTTGGAGACATAAAACAATCAATATATCGTTTTAGAAATGCCAATCCATATATTTTTAAGAACAAATATGATAACTACAGTAAAAACATAGGTGGTATAAAGATTGACTTACTTAAAAACTTTCGAAGCAGAATGGAAGTATTAGATAATATTAATACTATATTTAATCTAATAATGGATGATGATATTGGAGGATGTAACTATACCTTATCTCACCAAATGGTCTTTGGAAACAATACTTATATAAACGAAGGAAAAACAGAACAAAACAATAACTTCGAAGTACTAGAGTATGACCACTCTAAAGATTTAGGATTTAGTAAAGAAGAAATAGAAATATTTACAATTGCTAAAGATATCAAAGAAAAAATAGAAAACAAATATAAAGTATTTGATAAAGATGACTTAATAGTAAGAGACATAAAATATAGTGATATTGTAATTCTAGTAGATAGATCAACTAACTTTGATTTATTCAAAAAAATATTCACATATATGCAAATACCATTATCTATTTTAAAAGATGAAAAACTAAATACAGACAACGATATTTTAGTATTAAAAAACTTAATATCATTTATAATAAAAGTTAAAGAAAACGTAATAGATAATGAATTTAAATATTTATTTACAAGCCTAGAAAGAAGTTTTGTATATAACGTAAGTGATGATGAAATATTTAAGCATTTCTGTAACAACAACTTCAAAGATAGTAATTTATATAAAACAAGTTATGAAATAAGTAAACAAATAGATAGTATTAGTATAAATGAACTATTAAATATAATTATAGAAAAATTCAACTTTATAGAGTCTTTGTTTAGAATTGGAAATATTAATAAAAGTTTAAGCAAACTAGATAAACTAAAAGAAATATCAAGTAACTTAAGTGACATAGGATATGATATATATAAATTCAGTGATTACCTAAAAGAAATAATAGAAAACGATTACATGATGACTTATACTGCAAATATTACAGATGGTGATGCTGTTAAAATAATGACAATTCATAAAAGCAAAGGATTAGAGTATCATATATGTTATTTTCCATTGTTATATAAGCCATTCAATCTAACAGAAATCAAAGAAAAATTTAACTACGATAAAGATTTTGGAATAATAACACCATACTTTGATGAAGGAGTAGGTAAAACTATATATACATATTTATTAAAAAACAAATACACATATGAAGAAGTAAGCGAAAAAATAAGATTATTCTATGTAGCATTAACACGTGCTAAAGAAAAAATGATAATGATATTACCAAAAAGCAATAAAGAAATATATAACAAAAACTCTGTAATCATTGATAAAAACGTAAGAAAAAAATATAAATCCTTTGCAAGCATCTTCTATTCAATTGAAAACTACATAAAAGCCTATTATAAAAATATCGATATAGAAAACTTACCATTAACAAAAGATTATAATAAAATCAAAAGTTTTAATATAGATAGTTATATTAAAAAAGGTATTAGTACATTAAAAGTAAATGAAATAAGTATTTCAAGTGAATTAGTGAATGAAGCAGTTTTTTCTAAAAATACCAATAAACTACACACAAAAGAAGAAACTGCCAATATGAAATTTGGTACAAAAGTACATGAATTACTAGAAATAACTGATTTTAAAACTAAAGATACAAATTCCATCAAAGATAAATTTATAAAAGAAAAAATAGATAAATTACTTGAACAACTACAAATAGATGATGATACAAAAATCTATAAAGAATATGAGTTTATTTATAAATTAGACAACACATCATACCATGGAATAATTGACTTGATGCTAGAACACAAAGAATATATAGATATCGTTGACTATAAACTAAAAAATACACTTGATGAAGCATACATTAAACAATTAAATGGTTATAAAAATTACATAGAAAATATATCAAGCAAAAAAGTAAGAATATACTTGTACTCTATAATAGACTGTAAACTAAATAGTTTAAATTAAAACAAATATAAAAAAGTTAAAAAACTATTAAAATTCACATAAATATAATTAGTTCATTAATATATTTCTTGATACTTTATCTTTTATTTGCTATAATAAATATATGTTATTTAGGAGGCAAATTAAATGAAAATAAAGTATAACTTATTACATAAAGATAACAATTCTAATGCAAGATACGGAACATTAAAAACTAACTATGGAACATTTGAAACTCCAATATTTATGCCTGTTGGTACACAAGCTACAGTAAAGACTTTATCTCCAGAAGAATTATATAATATTAATTCCGCAGTTATTTTATCTAATACATATCATTTATGGCTAAGACCGGGTGAAGATATAGTAGATAAAGCTGGAGGACTACATAAGTTTATGAACTACAATGGACCAATATTAACAGATTCAGGTGGTTTTCAAGTATTTTCCCTAGCAAAAAAGAAAGATATTCTAGAAGAAGGAGTATACTTTAATAGTCATATCGATGGTAAAAGAATATTCTTGTCTCCAGAAAAATCTATAGAAATACAAAATAAACTTGATAGTGATATTGCAATGTGTTTTGATGAATGCCCACCATATCCAGTAACATATGAATATATGAAAAACAGTGTAGAAAGAACACTAAGATGGGCAAAGCGTTGTAAAGAAGCACATAAAAATGATAGACAAAGTATGTTTGGAATAGTGCAAGGTGGAGAATTTACAGACCTTAGAGAGTACAGTTGTAAAGAAACGGTAAAACTAGACTTTGATGGATATTCTATCGGTGGAACATCCGTTGGCGAAGGAAAAGATGTTATGTATAAAATGATTGATGATGGAATAAGATATTTACCAACAGATAAGCCAAGATACTTAATGGGAGTAGGGGAACCAGTAGATATATTTGAAGGTGTAGAACGTGGAATAGATATGTTTGACTGTGTATTACCAACTCGTCTCGCAAGACACGGACATGCTTTCACATTAGATGGAAAAATAAATTTAAGAAATGCTAAGTATAAAGAAGATTTTACACCAGTAGATGAAAACTGTGATTGCTACTGCTGTAAAAATTATACTAAAAGTTATGTAAGACACTTATTAGTAGCAAATGAAACGCTAGGACAAAGGCTACTTTCAATACATAACCTAAGATTTCTAATTAAAATAATGGAAAATATAAGAGAAAGTATAAAAGATGATAAATTTTTAGAATACAAAAGGGAGTTTATAAGTAGATATAGAGGAGAAAAATAATGGTTGAGTTTAAAAAAGATGAAATAGCGGTGATATTTGAGCCTATCAAAGAAAAAGGAGGAACTCCAATTTATAAACCTTGTGATGTAGTAACAGGCACATTTTCATATGATGAAGATAAGTTTATTGACGAAAATTTATATGAATACTCACACATAATTGATAAAACTTGCGGCAAAGGTTTTGCACATAGGCAAGATATCGTTGACGCAATAAACAAATATCCAGATAAATCTTTAAATGAAATAAAAGAAATCATATATGATGAATACAGCGATTATGATTATATGGTAGAAGAACGTGATGATGAAAATTATTTAAAAAGATACAATGAGAAATTAAATAAAGATGAAATAGTTTATGATAAAGATTTAATAGACAGAATTTATATGCTTTATGACGTTTGTTTCGATGATATAAAAACCAAATTAGAAAACGATATGGAATCTAATGAAGAAGAATCTCAAGAAATAAACAAACAGGATACAGAAACAAGAAAAAGAAACAACGTTGCCATAACTCCAAAATATCTATATAACGAACTTACAAAGACAATCGTTGGACAAGATGATGCAATAAAAGAAATTGTAACAACAGTATGGGAAAACTATGCAGGTGAAAATAAGTCCAATATGATTGTACTAGGCCCTTCTGGTAGTGGTAAAACAGAAATATTTAGGCAACTTTCTAAACTACTTGATGTTCCACTATTAATGACTAGCGTTACAGGAATGTCACAAGCTGGTTACGTAGGAAGAAATACAGATGATATTCTAAAAGATTTGTTAACACTAACTAACAAAGATGTTGCAAAAGCAGAAAAAGCAATAGTAATATTAGATGAATTTGATAAAATTGGATTAAAAACAGGTAAAGAAGGTTTTATTGCAACAATGAGTGTACAAAACGAATTGTTAAAAATTGTCGAAGACGGAACATTTGGTATTGAACTTGACCATTTTAATGGTAAGATAATGATTAATACTAAAAACATTACATTTGTTGGAGTAGGTGCATGCAGTGATATATTAACAAAGAAAGTAAATAAACAACTTGGATTTAATAACAATATTAAAGATACCGAAGAAAAAGTTGATATAATTAATCAAATAGACATAATAGAAAAACTAGGATTTACTCCTGAACTTATAGGGAGAATGGGAAAAATAGTAAAATTAAATGATCTATCTATTGAAGATTTAAAGAAAATAATATTAAATCCAAATAAAAGTACATATTTAAATAAAATTGAACTTTTAAAGAAATTAAATGTTAAATGTATCGAAGAAACAAGAGATGCAATTGCCGAAGAAATAGCAAAAAAAGCTATATCTAAAAAAATTGGTGCAAGAGCAATAGATTCAATTATCAATGAAATGTTTAGTGATATAATATTTAACATTAATGGTGCATATGAAAATGACATTGTAGAAATTACCAAAGAAACAGTTAACAATTCAAAGAAATATGTATTAAAAAAATAGCAAAATAGAAGTGTAAATCTTCTATTTTTAAGGTGGTAATTATGAAAGAATTAAAAGACATAGAAAAATCTATAATAAAAAAATACAGAAAAGAAATATATTCAAGATTTGTAAGAGCGGTAAAAGACTTTAATTTAATTTGTGAAAATGATAAAATTGCAGTATGTATAAGTGGTGGCAAAGACTCATTCTTGCTTGCAAAATGTATGATGGAATTAAAAAGACATAGCAAAGTTAAATTTGACTTAGAATGTTTAGTTATGAATCCAGGATACAACAAAGAAAATTTAGATAAAATTAAATATAATGCAAGTTATCTAAATATACCAATAACTATATTTGAAACAAATATTTTTGCAGTATCAAATGAAAGTAATGGTAAAAGTCCTTGCTACTTATGTGCAAGAATGCGAAGAGGAGCATTATATAGTAAGGCACAAGAACTAGGATGTAACAAAATAGCACTTGGACATCACTTTAACGACGTAATAGAAACAATACTTCTAAATATATTATATAATGGTACCTTTGGTGGAATGATGCCAATACTAGATAGTGATAATTTTAGTGGTATGAAACTAATAAGACCTTTATATTATGTAAAAGAAAAAGATATTATATCATGGGTTAAAAATAGTGAATTAGAATTTATTGATTGTGCATGCAGTGTTACAAAAAAGAATCTAGGTAAAAGAAAAGAAGTAAAAAAACTAATTAATGATTTACTTGAAGATAACTCTAACGCCGACATAAATATATTTAACTCAATGTTTAATGTAAATCCAAATACTACAAAAACCATTGAAAACAAAGAGAAAAACTAGCAATAATTTTACAGATATAAAATTTGTTGTTAACTTATAGTTAAAACTATTGAAAATATAATTTGATCTATGATATAATTAAGATACCTGAGGGACTCGATATCTTTAGTATAAAACCGACTAAAGATATTTATAGGGGAACTAAAACTTGTTATGTGTTGAATGCTTAAATAATTTTTAAGAATCCTAATTAGCTTGTGGTGTTCTACCACCGTGTGAAATGCGCGCGGGTTTTATCTTCACAGAGTCGATCCTTTGGGACTTTTTTTATTCATAAATTGATTATAAAGTTTATTGACAGCAAATAACAAAAGTGTTATAATACAAAGCAATATTTTTCGAAAGGGAGAAAATATTTATGAAAGATTTAAAAAGTTTAGAAAACGACTTAAAAAAAAGACTAGCATTAAATAAAATAACTGGTAATTTAGGCAAAGTTGTTGAAACTGAAAACGAGATAATATGCTATGTAAAACAAACGAATTTACCAAAAAAATGGGAATATTTATTCTTATACCCTAGCAATTATGGAAAAAACAAAAGTATTGCAAAAGAATATAACATTAATAAAACAATCCATTATATATTTGATGGACTAAAAATTTGTAACTCGATAGATGTTTATAGTAATACCATTGATGGTGTAAAAATAACATTTAAAAATTGTAAGTTCAAAGGTTATCATACACACATTGTAGGATGCAGTAATTGTAATATTATAAATTGTGATTTTAGTCAAACATTACATACTAATATAAATGCATACAACATATCAATCAAGTCTACAATGTTAAGTGAATTTTGTGAAGAATATTCTTTCTGCGCAGCAAATAATTTATCTCTAGACAATGTTTCTACAAGAAAAAGCACATATGTTATACCTAAGAAAATAACTATTTATGCAAAAGATGATAAAATAAATAGTATCAACTTATTAAATACCAATTTATTATGTAGAAAATTAATTGTTGATTCTTCAAAAATAAATTCATCAAACAGCAAATTAAAAGCAAGAGATGAAATTACAATTTTTGGAGATATTATGAACAACCTAGAAACAGAAGCACCAAAAGTTATTGCAAAAAGCAACAGCAAAGTAGAGTTAGATTCGAAAAGAATTGAATTAATTGATTCATTAAAGAAAATTAAATCAAAATGCGAAGAACTAAACAATGCAGAATTACAAAGGATTGAAAACAAAGTAAAGAAAGAATTAAATACAAAAACATTAACAAAAGTATTTAAAAAGTAATAAAAAAATTGGTTAATGATTAAAAACAACTTGATTAATAAATATTTAAGTGGTATAATCAAGTAGTAACGAAAAAAACATATTATTTATTTGAAAGAGTACTTATAAGAATACTTTAAAGAGAACTAATGGTTGGTGGAAATTAGTAATTAACTTATAACGAAGACATCAAAATATATAAATAATCGCTCAAACTAGCGTTAAAAAGTAATTAAGAAATAGTCAAATCTATAAAGTAAGGTGGCACCGCGAAACTAATATTCGCCCTTACATTTTATAGATTTTTATTTTTAAGGAAGGAATGATAATAATGAATAATATTTACAGAAATGTTTACTGTGGTGAAGTTACAAAAGAATACGTAGGAAAAGAAATAAGACTTGCAGGATGGGTAAGTTCAATAAGAAACTTAGGAAGTTTAGTATTTATAGTATTAAGAGACGAAACAGGAATAGTGCAACTAATCAGTAATGATAGTACAATAAAAGAAAACATAAATAAAGAATCAACAGTTACCGTAACAGGTATAGTTAAAGCAAGAACACCTGATATGGTTAATCAAAATATGAAAACCGGAGAAATAGAAGTTGAAATAAACACTATCGAAGTTCTTGGAGCATGCACAAACGTACTACCATTTGAAATAAACAAATCTAAAGAATCGTTCGAAGACACAAGACTTAAATACAGATACTTAGACTTAAGAAATCCTAGTGTACATGATAATATTGTTTTTAGAAGCAAAGTAATTGACCACATAAGAAATACAATGAAATCTATGAATTTCCTAGAAGTACAAACTCCAATTATAACTGCATCAAGCCCCGAAGGAGCAAGAGACTTTATAATACCATCAAGAAAATTTAAAGGAAAATTCTACGCACTACCTCAAGCACCTCAAATTTTTAAACAATTGCTTATGGTTGGAGGATTTGATAGATATTTTCAAATAGCACCATGCTTTAGAGATGAAGACCCAAGAAGTGATAGGCTATATGGAGAATTCTACCAACTTGACTTTGAAATGAGTTTTGCCACTGCAGAAGACGTATACAAAGTAGGGGAGGAAGTATTCTATTCTACATTTGAAAAATTTGGTAACAAAGAAATATCACCACGCCCTTTTAGAAGAATTGCCTATAATGACGCAATGTTAATGTACGGATCAGATAAACCAGACTTAAGAAATCCACTAATCATAACAGATCTTACTGATATTTTTAAAGATACAAACTTCATGGCATTCAAAGACACAACAGTACGTGCAATTAAAGTAGATAAAATAGAAAAATCTAATTCGTGGTATAAATCAATGGAAGAATATGTAAAATCTCTTGGTGCAGTAGGACTTGCCTATATCAAAGTAAATGAAGATCTAACATTCAAAAGTACAATAGACAAATTCCTAAGCAATGAAGAAAGAAAGTCACTAATTGAAAAACTAAATCTAACTAATGGTAACGTAGTATTCATAATCGCAGATAAGAAAAAATGTGCAAAATATGCCGGAAACTTTAGAATTAAACTAGGTAATGAACTAGACTTAATAGACAAAAACAAATATGAATTTTGTATAATAAATGATTTCCCATTCTATGAAGAAGGAGATAATGGTGAAATAGAGTTTGCCCACAATCCATTTAGTATGCCTCAAGGAGGAATGGATGCACTAAACAATATGGAACCATTTAGTATTAAAGCATATCAATATGACTTTGTATGTAACGGTTACGAAATGGCAAGTGGTGGTGTTAGAAATCATAGTCCAGAAATATTAAAACGTGCTTTCGAAATAGTAGGCTATGATGAAGAAGTAGTTAAATCAAAATTCCCATCACTATATACAGCCTTCAATTATGGTGCCCCACCACATGCAGGAATGGCTCCTGGAATAGATAGAATACTTATGCTTTTGAAAGACGAAGAAAACATAAGAGAAATGGTTGCCTTCCCACTTGGAGCAAATGGTGCAGATGCAATGATGGGATGTCCTAACGAAGTATTTGAAAAACAACTACAAGAAACACATATAAAAATAAGAGATTAAATATATTTTAATTAAATATATAATTTGCTTAAAACTAACAATATTAGTAAAATAGCAACTAAAAATAATAAGTTAGGTAAAGAGTAAAATAAAGTAATAACAATATAATGAAATATAAACAAACTATAGATCTTAAAAAAATTTATAGTTTTCATTTTATGCTTCTAGAAATAAATAATTAAATATATTATTAAACCTATAATATATTATAAAATTTAACTTTATTGTTTCATTTTTTATCATGTAATAAAATAGTATCAAACTATCTTCATATTCCTATTATATAAAAAATTTCAAATAAAAAAATCACATAAAATCTATCAAATACCATTTTACAATTACTCCCATATGTGATACACTAATATTACAAAGAAAGGAAAATCAATTAAACAAAATTAATTAAAAAAGCTAAATAAAAAAAGTTAACTAAAACAAAGATTGATTATACGTGATTATATGTTTGAAAGAGAAATAAAACTTATTGGAATAAATAACTTAGAAAAAATAAATAAAGAAAAAGTAATAGTAGTAGGTGCAGGTGGAGTAGGTGGTTATGCCATCGAAGCACTAGTACGCGCAAGTATCACAAATATAATGATAATAGACTATGATACAATAGACATTACTAATCTAAATAGACAAATAATTGCAACACAAAATAACATTGGTAAAAACAAAGTAGATGTAGTAAAAGAAAGAATAAACAGTATAAACCCTAATTGTAACGTCATAACACTATGCAAAAAACTTGATGAAGAAAACCTTAATGAAATATTTAACTTTAATCCAACTTATATAATTGATGCATGTGACACGTTAAAAGTAAAACAAAAACTAATTATAGAATGCAAAAAAAGAAATATAAAACTAATAAGTTCAATGGGAACAGGAAATAAACTAAACCCAGAACTATTAAAAATTACAGATATTAGAAAAACAAGTTACGACCCACTTGCAAAAAAAATAAGAAAATTTGTAATAGATAACAAAATAAAAGGTAAAGTAATGGTAGTATCCTCAACAGAAAGTCCAAAAAAAGTTGAAGGAACAATTAGTTCAATATCTTTTGTCCCACCAATTTCAGGATTACTTTGTGCCAGCTACGTAATAAATGACATAATAAAAAATAAGTAACAAAATCTAATTTACTTATTTTTTTCATATTTAAAATATAATAATAGTCTCACATAAGAATCACATAATAATTTGTGTTAAAACTATATTGTATTTTTCATCATAATACTTTTTTATTATTACCCTTACACATACATTATTGCATTATATAAAATTATATTATACTATACACGATATTTAATAATTCTCATTTACAACTTACTTAACTTCTCCATAATATCCTTAAGTATAGCCTCATTCTTATTACTTTTTGGATGATAATAAACACTATCCTTTATATTATCAGGCAAATATTGTTGACGAACATAATCATTTTTATAACTATGTGGATACAAATAAGCAGGATTACCATTATGTAAATGCTTTGGAACATTACCAACATTCTTACTCCTAAGTTCATTAAGTGCTAAATCAATTGCCATCTCCGCAGAATTACTTTTTGGAGAAAGCGCAAGCTCAATAACAACCTCTGCTAAAGGTATCCTAGCTTCAGGTAACCCAAGCATCTTAGCAGATTCAATTGCAGCCATAACCTTAGGACCCATCACAGGATTAGCAAGCCCAATATCTTCATAAACTATAACCGCAAGCCTTCTTAAAATAATATCTAAATCATCTGCCTCAACAAGTCTAGCTAGATAGTGTAAACTAGCATTAACATCACTTCCACGAATAGATTTTTGAAACGCACTAATAACATCATAATACCCATCTTCATTCTTATCAAAAAACATTTTTGCCTTACCATTAATATTCTTTAGTATATCTAAATTAATAACACCATCACTAGTACTATAATAAGAAACTTCAAGTAAATTATATGCACTTCTTAAATCCTTACCACTTACTTTAGATATATAGTCAATTGCTTCATCATCAATCTTAATATCCTTTAAAACATTTCTTTCTACCGCACTCTTAATTGCATCTTTAATGTCTTCTTCCATTAAAGGTAATAACTCAAATAACTGGCATCTACTTCTTATTGCAGGATTAATTGAATGATATGGATTTGAAGTAGTCATACCAATAAGAATAATAATACCACTCTCCAAATAAGGTAACAATAAATCTTGTTTATCCTTATTCATCCTATGTATTTCATCAACTAAAACAACCATACCATTATACATCTTTGCTTCCTCAATAACAACATCAAAATCCTTCTTATTATTAATTACAGCATTAAGCATTCTATATCTTAGTCCTAACTCCTTAACCATCGCAAGAGCAATACTAGTCTTTCCAATTCCAGGACTACCATATAATATCATAGAAAATATTTTCTTGTTCTTAACCAAATTATATAAAATCTTATTCTTTCCAAGAAGATGCTTTTGTCCAACAACTTCACTTATATTATTTGGCCTTAATTTTATTGCTAATAACTCTTCCATAACATCACCATATTTATATTGTACTATAAAATCAACTAATAGTAAATTAATTCTTTATATTATACCCTAAGTTTTTGATGTTTACATATACTAAAAATAATGTCTAAATAATGTCAAATAAGTAGAAAAATAATCAGTATTTTGCTATAATTAATTTAGTGATAATATGATTGATATAGAAAAATTAAAAATAAGTAACGAAAACAAAAAAATATTAAGTAACTTCAAATATATGATACTAAAAAACGAATACTTGGAAGAAAACACAACCTGCACATCATACATTTATGATATATATAAGTACATAAAGTTTTTAGAATCAAACAAAATATACGACTTATCTAGTATCACTAAAGAAGACATTATTTCATACTTAAAAGATTTAGATAGCAATGGTTACAGTGTATATTCAGTAGTAAGAAAAGTAAGTTCTATCAAAAAATTTCATCACTTTTTAGAAAAAGAATATAGTATACATAACGTGTCTTGCGAAGTAGATGCTCCAAAATTCTATAAGAAATTACCAAACGTATTATCTATCTATGAAGTAGAACAATTATTAAATATAGAGCTTAAAACCCCATATGACTATAGAAATAAAGCAATGCTAGAATTAATGTATGCTACAGGACTAAGAGTGAGTGAATTAGTAAACTTGACATTTGACAATCTAAATATGGAAGAAAACTACATAAGATGTAATGGAAAAGGTAACAAAACAAGAATTGTCCCTTTTGGAAGCGTAAGTAAAAAATATCTCTCTATCTATCTTGATAACTATAGAGATGTCCTAAAAAAAGGATACATCTGTGACAATCTATTTCTAAATAATCATGGAAAAAAAATAACTAGACATGGTTTTACATATATATTAAAAAACATTTGTGAAAGTGCTAAAATAACTAAAAATGTTACTCCACATACATTAAGACACTCATTCGCAACACACTTGCTTAATAATGGTGCAGATTTAAAAAGCATACAGTTAATGCTAGGACACGAAAATATAGTTACAACAAATATCTATACCCATGTAAATAATGAAATTTTAAGGGAAAACTATAATATATACCACCCAAGAAGTTAAGTCAAAACAAAATATAGAATATAATTTAAAAAAATAGTCTTTAAAATTTAATTTGAGATATATAATCACTTATGTAATTGAGACTCGGTTTAAATATGATTGTAATGAGAATAAAATAATCGATATTAATAACAAAGATAAAAAACTAAATAAAATATAGTATTATTAAATATAAATATATACTAATGTAACAAATATAAATAAAATAAGAAATATAAAAAAGGAAGGAAGATAATATGAAAGTAAATAAATTAATGTTTAGAGAATATGATATAAGAGGAATATACAATGAAGATATTAACGAGGAAGTATCATACTTAATTGGAAGAGCATTTGCTTCAAGAATGAAAGATTTTGGATTAAGTAAAACAGTTCTAGGATACGATAACAGGCTAAGTTCACCAGTAATTGAAGAAAACTTACTTAAAGGACTAGTAGAGAGTGGTATAACTGTATATAGATTAGGATTAGTAACTACTCCAATGTGTTATTTTGCAGCAAACTTCTATGATGTAAACTGTAGCATGATGATTACAGCAAGTCATAATCCTAAAGAATACAATGGTTTTAAGTTCTCATATAATGGCATACATAATGCTTTTGGAGACGAAGTAAGAAAACTATATGAAATAATAGAAAAGAATAACTTTGTAGATGGCAAAGGAAAAATAATAAATAAGAATATTACCGAAGATTACATCAAATTAATAATAGAAAAATTAAATTTTGGAAAAAGAAAAGTAAAAGTAGTATATGATTGTGGTAATGGTACAACAAGCATAATAGCAGATACAATATTTGATAAATTAAATATAAATAAGATACCACTATACAACATAAGTGACGGAAACTTTCCTAATCATCACCCAGACCCTTCAGTAGAAAAAAACTTAGAAGATCTAAAGAAAACAGTACTAAAAAACAAAGCAGACTTAGGTATAGCATTTGATGGAGATGGCGATAGAGTTGGAGTAGTAGATGAAAAAGGAAACATGATTGACATAGATAAATACCTAATAATCATGTGGAGATATCTAGTTGACAAAGTAGAAAAAAAAGAAGGATTCTTTGATGTAAAATGTAGTAAAGCATTATATGATGAACTACTTAAACTAGGTGTAAAACCAGTAGAAACAAGAACTGGTAACTCATACACTAGAAAAATAAGTAATGACAACAACTATCCTTTAGGAGGCGAACTATCTGGACACATATATTATAGAGATAAATTCCCAGGATATGATGATGGAATATATGCAGGAATTAGACTAATAGAAAGATTATCACACACAAAAGAAAATTTAAGTGAATTACTAAATGGCATCAATAAATACTATTCAACAAAAGAATTAAAAGTTCAAGTAGATGACGAAATAAAATTCGATGTAGTAAGCGAAATAGAAGAGTATTGCAAGAGTAGGGGATACAACATTCTTACAATAGATGGCGTAAAAGCTAAGTTTGAAGATGGAAGTGCATTAGTTAGAGCATCGAACACCGGTCCAAACATCACAATGAGATATGAAGCAAAAACTAAAACAAGATTAAAAGAAATAAGCGATGAATTCAATAACTTACTAGAAAAAATAATAAAAAAGAAAGAGAGTAGATAGTTACTTTACTTTCTTTCTTCATAACTTGCACAATTTGTATCTTTTTTACACGAACATTCATCTTGACCGCATTGGCATGTAACATTAATTTCATCTAAGCAACAAAGACATTTATCTTTATCATTAAACTTACAGTTCTCTACATTACATTTAATCGTTTGTTTCTTCATATTTTCCTCCTTGTTTTCTAATAATAGTATGACCAAAATTATATATCTTATACTATCCTTCTTTTCTCTTTTTGTATAGAACTTAACATAATATTAATTATACGAAATGAGATATTTAAAAATAAAAGACAATTAATTATACGTTATTATTAGTTATTATTCAGGATTATATATCCTTAATATTATTTAATCTTTTTAATAATAACATTTTTATTTTTATATTTTAATCATTTAACAACTTTAAAAATTTTATTTTTTATTATTTGTTAAAATAAAACTTGCAAAATTTTAAATCAAGATTGATAATCATACGTCTAATCTATTCTCGAATGAAATTTAAGCATATTTATTTTTTAGAATTATTACTCCCCTATTCATTTACTGAATTTACAATAGGGGAAGTATTATGAAAAAATAAACTTTTATATCTCTCAAATTTAAATCAAGTTATTGAAAAACGCATAATTATACATCTAAAATTAAAATATACAATATTCAAATTTAAATCGAACCATCATAAGATGTATAATTATCAATCTCAAATCAAATTTATAAAAATAATTAAAATAAATCTTAATTCAAATTTGAATCGAATTTTAATAACATTGATACTTATTCACCTCGATTTAAATTTCAAATCATAATTATAACTCATATCATAATTATAACTCACATTTTCATTAAATAACTAAATTAATATAAAATTAAAAATAAAGATAATAAAAAATTAATTAAAATAAACATAATATAGTTAACTTCATTTAAACAATATAAATAATTAAATGCACCTAAATATATCAAAAAAGTTATAACCAAAAATTACTCGAATTATAACTTTTTATATCAATTTATATAATTTTTATCTTCTATAAATCAACTACTACACCCTATCATAAATTCAAAGTAGGGGACCTAATTATTTATTAACTAATTTTTCTTGCTTGAATTTCAGCAATCTTATCAAATACTTCACTAGCATTCTTTTCGTTAATTTCAGTATATCCTAGTTCCTTTAACGCAAGAACTTTAGCAGTATTTAACTCTTGTGTTCTACTTAATTTTTCTTCATTTTTTCTATCTAATTCTGCTTCCCAACGTTTATGAGATTCTGCTAACTTAGTCTTAGATGCTCCACCATTTGCATAAAGTGTCATCGCAGAATACATTATACTTTCAAAAACGAATTGCTTATCCTCATCAAAAGCATAAGTTGTAGGCTTAGTAAATCCAGCTGCTTTTGACACATAACCTAACATATACTTTAACTCTTTAGCACTAGACATTGCTTGTAAGAAATGATAAAAATACAAAATAGTATCATAACATGACTTTGTTTTATCTTCGTTAAACATTTCTTTAATCAAGAATACAATATCACTAATTAATATTTGTTCATCTCTCCTTAAACCAGATAACTCAATCATCTCATTCTTCTTTACAGCAGGCTTTTTCGCAGTAAAAATTTTACTTCCCACATTTTGTATATATTCATCATCTACAACAATACTATCAATATCCTTAACAGATTTAACATCTAATAGTTTAAGTAGCAACTGGCATTTATCATTCGGTAATTTTGATAAATCATCACCATCAAGATAGTTATATACCATTTGTCTTGAAACACCAAGATACTTTGCTAAATTAACCTTAGACACATTTGCTTCCTTCAAAATTAAATTTACCTTTTCTACTATGTTCATTGTTAAAAATGCTCCCTTCCCCACTACATCTACTTATAATTCTATTTTACTTGTTTTACACTTAAATGTCAAGTATTTTGTAATATTTAAGAAAAATGTAAAGCAAAAACAAAGAAAAAAATAGAGCATACTTAATATTATGTCTATTCTCATTTTCATTAATTATTTTTATTGAAAATATAACATCTTGTAATTATAATTTTTTATTACAACCGGTAGCATTATATTTATCTATTAATTACTCATTTAATATTATAATTCTTAATAATATATAATTTATAATTATAATTTATCCATTACTATAATTACATTAAATAACATCATCTTTTTCATTACTATATACAATATTATATTACTTAAGTATATTACTAATGTGCTTCCTTGATAATTCCTCCACCTAAGCAAATTTCTCCATCATACAACACACAAAATTGTCCTGGAGTCACAGATTTTACATTATCATATATTAACTTAAGTGTTTTATCATCTAAATATTCAACATGACAATCAATATCCTTTTGACGATATCTAAACTTGCATGTACAATTACTAATCTTCTCATCTGTCAAACTATTAAAATCCTCAATAATCGCCTCATTAGTATACAAATTAGGATTCTCTCCCGTAGCAACATATAAAATATTATTATCTAAATCCTTCCTTGCAACATAATGTTTCTCCTCATTACCACCAAGATGTAGTCCTTTTCTTTGTCCAAGCGTATAATACATAAGACCAATATGTTCTCCCAAAACTTCATTAGTATCAATATCCACAATCTTACCAGGAATATTAGGTAAATAATTCTCCAAAAACTTCGTAAAATTTCTCTCTCCAATAAAGCAAATCCCCGTAGAATCTTTCTTTCTAGCAGTAACTAATCCTAAATTATCTGCAAGTTCCCTAACATCTTTCTTAACCATATCACCAATAGGAAAAAGTACATCCTTAAAAATATCTTTGTTTACATATGCTAAAAAGTATGACTGATCCTTATTTTCATCTTTCGCTCTAGCAAGTTTACCATCAATAACCTTAGCATAGTGTCCAGTAGCAATATAATCTGCCCCTAACTCCTTTGCCTTCTTGTAAAAAGCATCAAATTTAATATACTTATTACACATCACATCAGGATTTGGCGTCCTACCTTTCTTAAGTTCATCCAAAAAATATGTAAATACATTGTCCCAATACTCCTTTACAAAATCAACCCGATGTAAAGGGATTCCTAACTTCTCACAAACACTTACCGCATCGTTGTAATCTGCTTCCTGTGGACAAATATCATTATCCAAATTAGGATTTCCCAAAAAGTCATTATTAATCACACTATCCCAATTTCTCATAAAAAGTCCAATGACATTGTACCCTTGTTGTTTAAGTAAATAAGCTGCCACTGAAGAATCAACCCCACCAGACATACCAATTACCACTGTCTTCATAATATACCTCCTCCTCAAATTTCTTACTGACTAATTATAACACAATATTGAAAAAAAAACTACTAACTACGTAGATTTTTCTTTGTTTATAACCTTTTTACACGCATAAAGTATAATATAAATAATAAATATTATCTTCCATTATTCCTTTAATACCAGTATCCATTTAATCTTGTATTAAAATTTTAATTACCCAAAACACACCTTTCAACATATCAAACATTCAAAATACATATCAAAAAACCTTAATACATTTACACACATTAAATCATCTATACTTATTCAAAAACCCTTTTTGTATATCAAAAAACAGCCCAATATATTTAAAAATTTATATTAAAAACATTTTTTAAATATTAAAACTCATTTTCTATATACAAAAAACATATTTTAATACCAAAATACTTATATATACAAACTCACATCTCAATTTAACCTTTATATATCTATAATATACAAATACCATTTTAAATTATTAAAAATCTTTTTAATATATCAAAAAATATATTTTTACATTAAAACATTTTTTCATACAAACTAAAAACTAATTTAAATTATCAAAATCTCTTTCCATAGATATTAAACATTTCTATCATTTTACATAAATAATTTTACAACTAACTTAAATAACGCTGGAGTTAAAAACGCTTCCATGAGCGAAGTAAAAATTGTCATTAAAGATACCACAATAAAAATAATAAAGTATTTCTTTAAAAATATTTTAAAACCAGTATTCCTATTTCCTAATATTATCGTATATAAATATTTTGCCATAACAAGCGTATAAGAAGTAATCAATACAATAAGAAATAAATTAACAATCACAGGTACAATATATATCACTGAAGCAAGTATCCCTTTAACACCATAAGTGTAAATTAACGAAGATATAGAAAATCCCAAAATAAAACCCTTAATATATGTAAAAAACAAATTAACTAATGTCCCAATCAAAGAAAGACCCAATATAAATATCAAAACAATATATACATAATTATTAAATAAACTATTCTTAAGTGCTTGTACATTATTAATACTATTACTATTTATATTACTTAAAAATCCATTTAACTCATTTATAACAACACTCTTATCATTTTGATTAATCATTACTAAAAATATTGCCCCAGATATTATACCAAGAGATGCCACTATTAACACAAAAATACTTAATTTCTTGCTTGGTATAAATGTTTTAACTATTTGTCTAAAATTCATTAATATATTCATCTCCTGATAAATTATATTAAAAATACTTGAATTTATTACATAAATTAGATATAATTATATTATAATTAGATTGAAGAAAGGATTGCGCATTATGAGTAAAAATAAGAAAAAAAAGAAAACAAATATAGGTGCCAAAGTAATAGTACTAGGAATGCTTGGACTTATGCTTTTATCTACTATCATTGGTATTTTAGCATACCTATAATTTAATAAATATATTTATATAACAATATATTATTAGTTATATATTTAAAAATTCTAAAGTGATATCTTACATTTTAAGATATTACTTATTTTTTTACCTATACTTAATAAAGTATAACTTATCACATAAGTGTAAATTAACAAAGGTATATAAAATTCTAAAACGAAACTCTTAATATATTAAAAACGAATTAACTAATGTCCAATCAAGAATACTTCTTTTATATGAAAGATATTGTTTGTTTTTATGCAACCAATTCCTTGTTAAATATAATAACTGAAAACAAAAACAAACACCCAATATTAAGAGTATTTGTTATTAATCATTTTATCAATTATTTATTTCAAATATTATATAATTTCTTTAACAATTTCATTTATTTATACAATCATTCTTTAATTATATATATTACTTCTTTATATTTATTATCTATCTTACATCATATTATTTTCAATATTTATAATATGATTAAACACAACATATTACACAAATTCTTGCTTATTAAACCTTATTACCCTAAACACACCATTTATTCTCATTCTTAAGCTTACTAATTGTATTAAAATGTTCAGTTTGATTCTTACTCAAATATACCTTACCATTACAATCTGCGACAAAGTAATAATAAGAATGTTCCTCAGGATTAATAGTGGCAAGTATAGATTCCATCCCAGGATTACATATTGGTCCCACAGGAAGTCCTATAAAACTATTACATCTTGTATTATAAGCATTATCGCACTTATAAAGCCCATTATCACTAGTCAAACTAACCTTAAAATCATCAATTTTCAAAGCATAATAAGTCGTAACATCACTGCCCAAACTCCATTTGTTCTTAATCCTATTATAAAATACCCCTGCAACACTAGCCCTATCATTAGCCTTAGCGCCCTCTAACTCCACAATCGAAGCAAGTGTAAACACCTCGTGAATAGATAAATTCATGTTTTCAAGTTTATCCTTATATGGTTCCAACTTTTTTTCAGTCTCATCAAGCATTACCTTAAAAATATCCTCCACACTAACATCCTTATTTACAAAAGAATAAGTATCGGGAAATAAATACCCCTCAAGAGGATAATATATCTTACTATTTTTAATATCATCAGTCAAGAACCAATACTTACTAATCAAACTATCTATATAATTAGTATCCTCCATTTTATCTAGCACATCATTATAACTATTCGAAGTATTCTCACTTATTACGTTAGCATAATAACGCATATTCTTTCCTTCTACAAAAGTAATCTTAATCTGGTCAGGATTATATGAATTACCCTCTTGTAAAACCTTAACAATATCTTCCAAGCTCATGGCCTCATTCAAATTGTAAGTAGAAGCCCTCAAATTATTAATGTGATTTAACTTTACATACACCTTAAAAATAAACTCATTTCTAATTAAATTATTTTCTTTCAACGTCTTACCAATTGACGCAATAGAACCTGCATTAATTACAACTTTCTTTGGCGTATTATCACTTGACACTGCCTTTAAATTATAAAAGTAAAACGCCCCTACGCCAACAACACACAAAATACCTAACACCAAAAGAGTTAATATAATCTTTTTTATTTTCATACATACCGCCTTTTTTACTACTATTTTTGTACACACAAAAAGTATAATAATAAGATTTACACATAATGTCAAGTAACACTATAATATCAAATAAAATTACATCACTATTTATAAACCAAGCAATATTATAGCATTTTAAGTAATATTATAGTAATTATTACATCAGTTAAATAAAATTCCTTTACATCATTATTTATAACACAATCTTTTAACACTATCCATAACATAATTACAATATCACTATCATTATATCATCATATAGAAATTCTTATCGTACCTTATACTTTATATTAATTACTATTATTTTCTTCCTCTTGTATTGAAGAAAGTATTGTCTCTACAATCTTCCATTCTCTTTCACTTTCAATCGGCTCCAAAGATGCATTCTTACTTCCTTTCTTATAAATAGAAGCATATACCCTAATATTACCCTCATGATCCTTAGTATTATCAGTGTACACTATATAATTCTTTTTTGTCTCATCACTCTCAAAAGTAAATAAAACTTCACACACTCTTTCCTTACCCTTATCATCTATAATTGTAAAAGTATTATCATTTTCCATAACTATTCCTCCTTATTTTATCTATTATTAACTTATATTTAAAATATCAAAAGCTTCATAACTAATCATATTTAAAACACACTCTACATAATCACCTAAGTGTATCCAAATAAGACTGCAATATAATAGAAGCCGCAATAGAGTCCACCTTTTTCTTTCTCTTTTTTCTAGACATATCCGCCTCAATCATTATATTATTTGATATAACTGTAGTTAATCTCTCATCAACTAAAACAACCTCAATACCTATCTTATCCTCAATCAACTTCTTAAAATTAATAGAAATCTCTGCACGAGGACCAAGCGTATTATTCATGTTTTTTGGAAGTCCAAGCACTATTTTCTTAGCGTCATATTCTCCAATAATATCCTTAAGAATAGGAATCAAACTCTCATAATCATCTTCCTTAAAAAAAACCGTCTTAATACTACTTGCAATCGTATTAGTAATATCACTTACCGCAACCCCTAATGTCTTACTTCCTAAATCTAAACCAATATATCTCATTATAACTCCCCTTTCAAAAAATTACCTCAAGAAATTCTTAAGCATTACTTCTAATATAGTACTCCTGTCAAGAGAATTAATCTTGTTTCTAGCAGCCTTGTAATTAGAAATATACCCCAAATCTCCGCTCAAAATATACCCCACAATTTGGTTAGTAGCATTATATCCTCTTTCTTCGAGCAAATCATAAACGTCCTTTAATGTATCATAAATTACCTTTTCATTTATACTTTCTACATTAAAAACCATTGTCTTATCATCATTCATAATCTCACCCTCTACATTAACTACATATATATTTTATCACAACTAAAGATTTTTAACAATATAATTATGAAGGAAAAATAACAATTTTATATGCTAAAAGTATAATATAAAGATTTACTATTATGTAAAATAAAAAAGTAATATTAAATATTATCTATTACTATATATTACTTATTGATAGTATTAAAAAATTTATTTTTATACTAAAATATTATTATATTCATTACACTTTTCTTCAAGTAGTTTAAAATTGCAACATCTTTTAACAATGTTTTGTTTTAGAGTACCATTTGTGTATTTAAAATACAATTTTTTAGCTCTTTCATATATTTTAACATCATTACGTCTTAACCAAAAAAGTTGTTTTTTTAATAATTTCATATACTTTTTTTCTGTTTCAGTTAAGCACTTTTTATCTAAGTCAATAAAAATAACATTATCATCAGTAACAGGTAACATATTATTAAAATTAACAACTCCCAATCTACCATCATCTATTTTTAAAAGGTCAATTTTAGATTCTAGTTTAAGATGTTTAGATTTTGGACTAGATAAAGGTGCAAAATACTTATAATTATTAACCTCAAATAAAACACCAACAAATGGCCTTAATTCTTTTTTATTATAGTTATATGGTACTTTGTTATCAAATTTTCTCAAATAATTACAATAATCTGTATCTAACTTAACTAGTGTCAACAATTCTGTCATAAGATCAACTCACTACCTTTACTACATAATATCATATATCTTTAGTAAGGTCAATACATCTCAAACAATTGTTTGCAAAAACATACACGTTTTTTTTATAAATAAAACTAGAGAAATAATCTCTAGTCACTTTTTTAGGTTCCTGTTTAGGTTGGCCGGAATCGCCGCTTTTTTAGGTTCCTTGTTTAGGTTGGCCGGAATCGCCGCTTTTTTAGGTTCCTGTTTAGGTTGGCCGGAATCGCCGCTTTTTTAGTTCATAAGATGATAAGTCATATAAATATATAACATAATCACTTACGTAACCGTATTGTACCACAAAATTACATTTATGTCTATACATTTTTAAAAAATATTTAATTTTCTTAAATCAGCATAATAACTATAAATGTTTTATAATTACATTCTTACATGTCATCAACTACCCTTCTTTCACCTTTTCCTCAGTATACATAACAAGCGCAGAAAAACAATATATCTGTTCCTCACTAAACATAGATACCGATACACTAAACTTTATATCAAATACCTCAACATTATTTTCCTTAATAAAATTATTAATATCATTTTCTAAATCTTTCTCATGTGACTCATCAAATACCTTAACTTTCATATATACCATCCTTAACAAATTATTAACCCCATAACACTAATATAATACAACTATCTCTAAATATAAAAAAAGTATATACCTAAATATATACTTAATTTGTCGTTTTATAGTAGACTTTTACTGTCTCATTTAAACTATTCTTATATTCAATATAAACCTTATACTCTATATCAATATCATTAATATTCTTAGTAGTCTTAATAGTACCAATAAGTGTTATATCCTTATCAGTATCACTTGTAAGTAAATTAATACTTTGATTATCAAATATTCCTAAAGACGGAAATACATTATCTGTAAGTTTATTATGTATCATAAGTACCTTAACATCATGCATATCTTCTTTAGCATTATTAATTACTAACTTATATGATAACTCTTCAGGACTTATCTTACTAGTAATAACATCTATATTAAACATTAAATCTTCTTTATCTGTAAAATCATTTGTGGTAAGTATCTCTTCTTTATATGATAAATATTCATCTTTCTCTATATCTACAATATTAGTATTACTACATCCCGTTAATACTAATAAAGATATAACAACAAGTACAACATAATACTTCATATCTTATTACTTTTTAATGTCCTCATCTATTCTAAGTAATCTATTATATTTACATATTCTATCCATTCTTGACATACTACCTGTTTTAATTTGTCCAGCATTTAATCCTACTGCAAAGTCTACAATATACGTATCATCAGTCTCTCCACTTCTATGACTGATTATAGTTTTATAACCATGTTCTTTTGCTAGTTTTATAGTTTCCAATGTTTCTGTTACAGTACCAATTTGATTTAACTTGATAAGTATAGCATTTGCCATATTATTTTCTATACCATACTCCAATAACTTTTTGTTAGTAACAAATAAATCATCTCCCACAAGTTGTATATTAGATAACTTACTTGTAGCCTTCTTCCATCCCTCATAATCATCTTCCGCAAGTAAATCTTCAATTGAAATTATAGGATACTCTCTTACTAACTCCAAAAAGTAATTAATTAACTCATCACTAGTTAAATCTTTGCCCTCAAAATGATATAAATTATCTTTATAAAATTCACTAGCAGCGACATCTAGTCCTAAATAAACATCACTTCCTAAAATATAGCCACTTTTTTTTACAGCATCACTAACTAAATCAAGTGCTTCCCTAGTAGAACTAATATTTGGTGCAAAACCACCCTCATCTCCTACTCCACAACTTAAGTTATTTTCTTTTAATATCTTATCTAGATTATGAAATATTTCACTACCCATTCTTAAATTTTCTTTATAATCATCTTTTGATGGTATAATCATAAACTCTTGAATATCTAAATTATTATTTGCGTGACATCCACCGTTTAAAATATTCATCATACATCTAGGTATAGTATAATCACTACCTAAGTACTCATATAACTCTTTACCATTTATAATAGCACTTGCTTTTAAATACGCTAAACTAACACCTAAAATAGCATTAGCACCTAACTTACTCTTGTTTGCTGTACCATCTAAACTAATCAAATAATAATCAAGTTCTCTTTGACTGTCAAAACTCTTATTAACAATATTATCTCTAATTATAGTATTAACATTATTAACAGCCTTTAGTACCCCTTTGCCTAAATATCTATCTTTATCATTATCTCTTAATTCTAAAGCTTCCTTACTACCAGTAGATGCACCACTTGGAACAGAAGCTACTGCCAACACTTCATCATTTAAAGTAAGTTCAACCTCAACCGTAGGATTACCTCTTGAATCTAATATTTCTCTTGCATATACGTTTGTTATCTTATTCATTATCTATTTCCTCCATATATATTATAAATAAATAATTAGAAAAAGTAAATAATTATAAAGATAAAAGTAATTATTTTAATGTTTCGGTTTAAAAACTAACGCAAAAATAAATCCTAAAAACAATGCAAAACTAATTCCTGCGCTAGTAAGATTAAATATTCCAAACGCAAGTCCTAAAGGACCAATCTTACCAACTTGATCCATTGCTCCATGAATAAGTAAGTGTCCAAAAGAAGTAATAGGAACAAGTGCTCCTGCACCACAATATAAAACTATCTTATCATATAATCCAAATACATCTAAAAAAGATCCAATTACTACAAATAAACTAGTAACATGTCCCGGAGTAAGTTTAGTATTATCTAAAATTAATTGTCCTATCATACAAACAAGTCCACAAAACAAAAATGCATATAAATAAGTCATTCTATTACCTCCAAACTAACTGCATGTGCTATTGCAGGTATATTCTCTTTTTGAAAAAATCTTGTTGGAGAAAATATTGCTCCAGTAGGTACTACTAAAACTTTCTTAAGTTTATTCTCATTCATTTGTTTAAGTATATAAGAAAATATTACTAACGCACTACATACTGGTCCTGAACCACCTGCTAAAACAGGTTGATTATCAATATCATATAACATAGTACCACAATCATTATAATTATTAGATAACTCTATATTATATTTAGTTTTTATGTATTTCTTAAGTATTTCTTTTCCATATTTACCTAAATCACCCGTAACAATTAAATCATAATAATCCGCACTTCTATTATTATCTTTTAAATGTCTATATATGGTGTCTGCTGCTGCTCCAGCCATTACTGCTCCCATATTATTTACATCAGTTTGTCCTAAATCTATAATTCTACCAATAGTCGCAGATTCAATTTTTATTTTACTTTTTTTACTTGTTATTAATAAACTTGCAGAACCAGTCGCAGTAAATGTTGAATAATCAGGTTTTGGAGTCCCATATTCAACAGGATTTCTAAATTGCTTTTCCTGACTAGTATTATGACTAACCGTAGAGACAATAACGTTTTTAGCACTCTTTCCCTCAACAAAAGATGATGCAATAATCATAGCTTCTCCAATAGTAGCACAAGCACTATATATACCAAGATATGGAATATTATAATCTTTTATTGCATAATTAGAAGCAGCAATTTGATTTTGTAAATCCCCACTTATAATTAAATCAATATCTTCTTCCGTTTTTTTAGTCTTTCTAAGTAGATTAAGTAAATTTTCTTTAAGAAGTCTAGTTTCTGCTTTTTCAAAACTCTTTTCTCCGTAGTAAAAGTCTTTATTATATACTTTATCAAAATAACCTACTAAAGGACCATTGCTTTCATATACTCCTCCAATAGTATAACCGTCTCCTAAATAAACGTTCTTATAATTATATGTCATAATATGCCTCCAATAAGTAATCTAATAATACCAAATATATACACACTTACCACACCATAAAGTATAACAGTACCTGCTAACTTAAATATATTTGCACCTATTCCTAATACTAATCCCTCATTTTTGTAGTCTAAGGCAGAACTTGTAATAGAATGAGCAAATCCTGTTATAGGTATTATTAAGGCACATTTAAGTTTAGCAACTAATAAATCAAATACACCAAACGCTGTAAGAAGTGACGCTATAAATATTAAAGTCATTATAACAAGAACTCCACTTTCTTTTCTAGGAAGATCAAATATCATCTTATATACTCTAAGTAACGCTTCGCTAAAAAGTCCAATTAATCCTCCAAAAACAAAAGTAACTATCGCATTTTTTAGTACATGCTTTTTAGGGGTTACCTCACCCACAATACTCTCATAAATTTCATTCTTCATTTTATTTCACCATTTATATAATTAACAACTTTTAAAACATTATACAAAAAAGCACAATGTTTTGTGCTTTTTACACTACATACTCTTTTGTTTTTTAATTTTTGAACTTTTTAGTTCTATAAATTCTTCGTCACTCACCTCTTCGAATAGATCAACAATATCAACATTAAGTGCATGTGTAAGTGTTATAAGTGTATCTAAAGAAAACGTCTTCTTTGTCTTAGATGCCTCTATTCTTCTTATGAATTGATATGAATAATTTGCTTTCTCCGCTAGTTCTTCTTGTGTTATATTTGCAAGTATTCTATACTTCTTGATATTTCTTGATATTGTCTCATATACATCATAATGTCTAACCTTACAACCCATTTTAATCACCTAAATATATTGTCTCATACTTTTTCAAAATTTCTAGTTGCCAAATGCGCAACTTTTAAGCAAAAACACCAATTTATACGACTTTTTGGTAAGAATTTGATAATTTTTTAAGAATTTTTTGTTCTTCACGAGATACTTTAACTTGATTTATACCAAGTTCTTTAGCAACTTCACTCTGTGTTTTATCATTAAAGTATCTTTCTTTAAGTATCTTAAGTTCTTCTAATGATAATTTATTTATCTCATCATGTAAAAATATCTCCTCAATATTATCCTTATTTTCTCCCACTACATCATATAACATAAGTTTTTTACCCTCTTCTTTTATTTCTCTATCCAAACTATCAATAGGACTATTAATATTAATTACATCATTAATTACTTTCTCATCAATCTCTAAAAATAATGATAATTCATAGTTAGATGGTTCTTTCATTAGTTTTTGTGTTAGTATAGTTTTTGCTTCATTTATCTTCTTATATAATCCCCTTGTTTCTTTACCTATTTTAAATATCTTACTATCATTAATATACTTTAATATCTCTCCTAAGATATAATTATACGCATAAGAAGTAAACTTTGTATTAAAGTCTTGTTTATAATTCTTATATGCTTTAATTATTCCCATTACTGCTACTTGGTATAGATCTTCTGTATCATAGTATCTTGAGTACTTATTAATAATAGAATATATTAAAGGTTCATTCTCTATTATAATATTAGATAATTCGTCCATTGTTCTCCTTTCTTAATCTATGTACCAAACGCCTCCAGTTCATCACCTATTACAGGTATAATACCCTTAAATAGATTCTTAACCATATTTTTTTTACCATCACATATAACTAACTTACCATTATCTTTTTTAATTCTTTTATTGTAATTAATAATATATTTAATTGCATAACTATCAATAGAAAGCAAATTATCAAAATTAAATACTACATACTTAAAATTATCATAATCTAAAAAAGTCATATTATCTTTATTTAAACATCCATATACCCTAATAAACATAATTCCCTTTCTAAACTCTGTATTAACTTTCATTAATATTCTTCCTTTCTTATATACTTTATCATATTTTGTTAATCATTTGTTAAATTCGTCAATATTAGACTATTTATTCATTCGACATTATTTAAAATTTCTCTTTTTATTCATTCTCTTTATGAATAGCAAAGTAACCAGTAATAATAGCAATATATATGTAATTAAATAATTAGTATTCTTGAGTTTAAAATTACCAGTCTTAACTAAACTAGGACTATTTATTGGTATTATATTACTTGGTGTATTATTATCATTATTATTCTTATTATCACCGCTTCCTACATCACTTGAATACTTATAATATATTTGATAATCGTTTTCATCCATATATAAATCATCAATAGATAAATCAGTAGTACTAACATCAATATCACTCTTATCTTTATAATATGTTGTACCAAAATACACCTTATCTAAATTATATTTATAATCATATATTTCTCTTGCTCTACATACATCACTAACAGATATTACCTTAATAAATTCATCAACATTAATATTATATCCAACAAATGTATTTGAATAGTTTTCATATAGCTTATATGCCTTATTATATTTATAAGAAAATACCGTATTATTTCCTAAAGTGGATGCAACTATCTTATTAAACGCTCTATCAAAACTATAATAAATCTCAAAATTACTATTTGAATCATTAGTAAAATTAAAAGTTAGATTCTTAATAAGTACACTCATAGGCATATATATAATCATATTACCATTTGGATATATAATATTCTTATCACTATTACATAAAGTGCAAGAATATATCTTATGATTTAACTTTACACTTAAATTATATGTTTCTATATCATTAATACTTATATTACTATCAGTTACATTCTCTATCTTAATATATTGCGCAGGTAATAACTCTTGATATTCATATTTCTTACCATACTCTATATCTAAATAATCATACTCTGTTATAGGACTATTTGTCCAACTACTAAACTCTCCATATTTAATATCATTCTTATCACTATAAGAATAATTACCCATTTCATCCACTCTTTTATATTCTCCATTCTTAACTAGATAATAATATCTATATCTAATTTCTTTAATAACAGCATCTCCTTCTAATTCCTTAGTAGTCCACTCATCTGCCTTAACCTCATTCATAAATAAACAAGACAAAAATACTACCATCACTTTACATACTTTTTTAAACATTTTTCACTCCTTCTTTCAAAATAAAAATATATATAATTAACTCTCTCATTATATATATTCCATATTGAAAATCATTTTAGCGAAAAAAAATGAAAAAAGTTTAAAAAAAATAAAAAAACACATAAATATTTAACTTATGTGTTATATTATCATTACATTTTTCCAGTAGATCCAAAAACATTAGGATTTCTATATTTATTTGTAGTATTAGAATCAAATTGGCGAAATGATGAATAAAAATTATTAAGTTCATCTATTTGAGAAGAAGGTTTAGTACCTCCTAAAGAAGTTGTTGTTCCACCAGTAGCAACATTTTGACCAGCAATATTTCTAACTGTTGAAGCAAGTACATTCATTGTTTTAACATAATCATTTAATGTATCTGATAACTTCCCTTTAATTAAATTAATGTTTTTATCCAAAGATACTCCATAACTTGAAACGTCTTCCCCAACACCTTCATTCCAAAACATTTGAGCAGTCTTATTTACAGTTTTTAATTCATCTGCTCTTGCACACAATTGTTGTACTAAAGTTGCTAAATTAGCAGTATATTCCTCTAATCTTTCAGGGTTTAATTTAATTAATTGTTCTCTACCATAAGTTGCCATTAATTGCCACCTCCCGTACTAAAACTATTAGTAATTTGCTCACTTAATTTATTTATTGCACTAGTAGCATTTTCATTAGATATACTATAGTAATTAATTTGCTCAATCAAGAAATTATTTATTTCTCTTAAAGATTCATTTATTTCATTATTAATAGTTTCAATTTCTTCATTAATACTATTTGTTGCACTAGTTAGTTCACTACATTGTACAATACGACAAATTTCTTTTAAATTATTTGTAGTTCTATCAAATAAACTCTTAACTTCAACATTTAATTCATTTGCTCTATTACTAGTTTGTCTTAAATCGTTTAATCTAACTTTTACTTGCATTATTACACCTCACCAGCATACTTTCTTTTTCTTGCTTCATTAATTTCAGCAATTAGTGTTCTTAAAGTACTTATATATCCTTGTAAATTCTGTATAAGAGCATCAACACTACTTATATTTTTTCCAAGTTCTATACAATATGAATTAATATCTTCAGTAGCACCTTCATTCCAAAATGTAGGAGCAGTATTCTTAATATATTCTAAACTACCCTCTTCAGTACTTAATTCACCAATATATCTATTTAGACTATCTATAGCACTTTCTAGTGCACCAATATCTATACTTAGTAATTCAATATCACTCATCATATCCTCCATATCTTTCTATCATTAACTAAATTATATCAAAAAAATAAAGATATGTAAATTACTTTTAATAAATTATTTCATAAAAGTAATTTACATATCTATTTATTTCTATTTATTGTGTTTAGGATGCAATAGAAAGAGCAGCACGCCCCGAACAAGAGTGGTTATTAATGCCAGAATTGCCGAAGAAAGAGAAGGGTTCACCTTCACTACTAGCGCCGAAATTGCCGCCACGAAGAAACCAAGAATCGCCAAAGACAGGAAAAGACGTGTAGTCATTATACCATCCATAACTTGCTCTAGATACTACTTCACTTGTTGCATCTCCTAATCTTCCTCTATTATATGCTGTTTGGTCATTATATGTTGTTCCATATGCATAAGGTATTAGATATTTTGCAGTATCTGTACTATATGTAAAGTTTGTTCCTGCATTTCCTGCATAATATGTATATGTTGTTCCGTTTGTTTTTGATATATTACCCATTACATATTCAGTTGCCCCTCCTGACATATCATATATTCCATATATATTACCTGTAGTAGATGCTGTTTGTCCTAAAGTTGTATTATATGCGTTACATGTAGTACTATAACTTGTACTACCACTTGATATTGGACCACATCCTGTCATAGTTGTATAATTACTTGTTTCTCCGTAACCATTAATTGATACTTCTGTACAACTTCCATTTGTACATCTTCCATATTTTGAGTTAGTTAAATATGCTACTGCTCCCCACTCCATATTAGTAAGCATATGTGAATCAGCATTTGTTCTTGATGTAGGAAGTCCATATATATTATTACTTGTTTGCATATCATATATTACTTTCCAATAGTTTGATACTATATTATTTCTCCATGATGTTACATTTGGTAGTATTCTTGGTGTTAAAGATGTAGAGTATCCCCCGCCATAAGATGAACCAGTCGCAGGATTACTACTTGATAGTTCAAATTTTCCCATCCAAAATCCTGTTAGTTCTTGATTACCAAACGTAAATGCTGGATGTGTATAATAATCTCCATTACTACCTGTACATGTTTCATTGGGACTTCCGGCAGTACTTGATGGTGCAGCATAACTATATGTACAAGATATTGTACCAGTTGAAGATGTACCTGCTTCAAATACTATATCTATACCTGTAGTTTGTGCACTATAACTATCTGTAGCCATTACTTTGTTTATATTCCATACTTTATATTTATATCTCGGTATCCATACATAAAATGCTAAGATGTCTGCATCTGTTATAGTTGTACCTGCACTTGCGGACTGGTAAGTACTACGATTTGTTGATGATACTAACACTGCATTTGCCCATTTCTTTTCACCATAATTATACCAGGATAAATCATTATTACTTGAATCTGCTTTTACCCAAGTAGATGTTGTTTCATCATACATTACAGGGATTAATGCATCTGTTAAAGCAGGTGCATTAGCACCACTTTTATCTACTTCAACAATTTTACATGCAGTAAGATATCCCACCAAACTACCTCCTTGCATAGTTATAGGATTTTCCATATTACCATCTATATAGATTATTAATTTAAAATGTATTTTTTGTGATATAGCAACATCATAGTTTTCTAATAATTCTATTTTACTACCATTTGTAACATCTTTAAAATTACCTTCTTTTAATAATTCATAAGTAGTATTATTTGTACTATAAAGTAATTTATATTTAAAACTTTCTTCTTTTAAATTATCTGTTATTGTAGTAATATTAAATGTAGCAGAAGTTTTTACTACTTCATTAGTTTGATTATCTATACTAAAAGTTATTACTTCACCATCTATTTCATAATCAAATATAGGCCCTAGATTACTTATATTAACTGGATCTCCTGTTTCACAATATATTCCTGAGATATCCCCAATACGTAAAGTAAGTTCTGTGTTTTCTTGACTCCTCCATATAGTTAAAGCATAAGTTCCTACTAATGCTATTACTATTAAGATAATTACTATTATCATTAGTTTTACTATTTTACTCTTATTATTTACTTCTACATTTTCCATAACTTCTAACTCCTTTAGACAACAAAAAAACTATAGACAAAAACTATCTATTTCTAGACATTTTATCTATAGTTTTACCTTCTTTTATTATATTATTTCTATATGTTAATTGCCCCCCCCCCGATAGCATAAATGTTATAAATAACTAAACTTATTCTATTCATGTTGGGGCCTCCTTCCATATCTCTATCTAAATAAATAATACCATATAATTTATCTTTTTTCAACCAAAATCTAATACTTTATATCTAAATTATCAAATTCTACATCTAAGAACTTCTTACTAGATAAATAATCACACATATGGATAAATCTTTCTGTCTTAGTCTTAGGAGTAGGAAGTACTATATTGCCATCATAATCCTTATTCCATGGACCCATATGTGATGATATACCCTTTGTTACTATTTCTAAATCTTCCTTAGTAAGTTTTAACTTATCACTATTTTGTTTTATGTAGTTTGATACTAATAATGGATGATCTATCTTTGTATATTTGTCCTTTACTAATCCATTCTTAAGTCCATCATGTAAAATAATAGACATAATAATTAAATCTTTTTCTCTTAAAGTAAAATTAGTTAAACTAGGATTATCTAATAATTCCTTAGCAATTCTAACCGCTACTTTAGTATGTTTTACTAACCCTGATTCAGTACTTGCAAACCTAGGGTGATACTTTCCTGTCGAAGAAGCAGGTATTTGATAGAAATAGTCTGGTAATAAATCTAACATAATACCAGTAGATTCTCTTATACCTTCATCGCTAATATACTCTAATTCTCTTTTAAAAATCTCTTTTTTCATCATGTCTATTACTTCCTTACATTTACATCTAGTTTATTATATGGAATTTCTATCTTGTTTTCAACTAATTTACTTTTAATTAACCCTAGTAATCTTCTTTTTATTCTAAAAGAATTACTATACTTACAAGTAAGTGTTACCATATATGTAATACCACTATCATTTAAACTATCTATTCCAAGTAACTCTAGTTCACTCTTTACTCCATCTTCAGTCTTAATCTCTTCCTTAACCTCATTAAGTACTTTCTCTAACTTCTCAATATCAGTATCATAACTTACATTAACGGGTATAAATAATGTTCTATCATATAAACTATAATTTATAACTTCCGTAACTTGACTATTAGAAATACTTTTAATCTCACCATAACAAGACTTTATCTTAGTATTTTTAATTCCTATAGAAATAACTTCCCCAGTAAAATCTCCAATCTTAATAGTATCTCCAACAGCATATAAATTATCAAATATAATAGAAATACCTGATAACATATCTTTTACAATATCTTGAAAAGCAAGTCCAATTACTACTGCTATTATTCCTAAAGATGCTAAAATACTAGTAGTATCTACTCCATATACCTTTAATATAGCAAGTACAATAACTATTGCTATTATATATTTAATAATATTATTAATAAGAGATATAATAGTATTCTTTCTCTTATCACTACCTGTCTTATTAATAACTATCTTCTTACTTAACTTATCATTTATTTTCTTTAATAAATAATATAAAACAAAACCAATTACAATATATATTATTGGTAAATATATCTTTGCTTCAATTATCTTATCCATTTACTTCACCTCTAAATTATTCTTATATTAACTACTTTTATACTTATAAATGTATATTAAATACAATTTCATAACTATATATCTAAAATTTTAAAAATATGATGTTTATTTTGCATCATATTTATTATTAATATTCATCTTTATCTCTTAAGAATGGTGGAATATCTAAGTCGTTATCTATATCAAAATCATTATTCTTTCTTGCTTCTTTATACATTTCTTCACGAGTATTATTATTAAAATTATGATATAATGGTTCACTTGGTTGCTCAAAACCAGTAGCAATTACTGTTACTATTACTTCATCATTCAAATTTTCATTAATTACTGCTCCAAAGATTGTATTAATATCAGTATTAGCAGCAGTTCTAATAATTTCTGCAGCCTCTTCTACTTCAAATAATGTAAGATTAGACCCACCAGTAACATTAATTATAGCATCAGTAGCACCATTAATTGATGTTTCTAAAAGTGGTGAAGATACTGCTTGTCTTGCAGCTTCTGCTGCTCTATCAGATCCACTACCTACTCCAATACCAATTAAAGCATTACCTCTATCTTTCATAACAGCTTTAACATCTGCAAAATCTAGGTTAACTAGTCCTGCAACAGCAATTAAATCTGAAATTGATTGTACACCACGATGAAGTACATTATCTACTTCTCTAAATGCTTCAAGCATTGGTGTAGATTTATCTATTAATTCTCTTAATCTATCATTAGGTATTACAATTAATGTATCTACGTGTTTTTTTAATTCCTCAAGTCCAGCAGTAGCTTGTTCCATTCTTTTTTTGCCTTCAAAACTAAATGGTTTAGTAACAATACCAACTGTAAGTGCTCCAAGATCTTGGGCAATTTCTGCAATAACAGGACTTGCTCCAGTACCTGTTCCTCCACCCATACCACAAGTTACGAACACCATATCAGCACCCTTAAGTGCTTCTTCTATTTCTGCTTTGCTTTCTAATGCAGCTTCTCTTCCTATTTCCGGATTGGCACCAGCACCAAGTCCATCAGTAAGTTCACTACCTATTTGAAGTTTTACAGGTGCAAGAGACGTATTAAGGATTTGTAAGTCAGTATTAGCAACGATAAAATCAACACCTTTTAAGCCAGACTCTATCATTCTGTTAATCGCATTACATCCTCCGCCCCCAACACCTATAACTTTTATTCTTGCTAATTGATCCATTTCAAGTCCAAACATATTATTCATTTTCTTCCTCCTTACTTGCAATAAAACTTCCAAAAAGTCTTCCTTTCTTCATAAATTCCTTTTTCTTTAAATTAGGGTTAATTAGTAAACTCTCTTCCTCATTAGTTATCATAGAATAATTACTATCTCTTACTTTTAACTTCTCTATAAAGTATTTTATCATTCCAAGTGATGTAATATACTTATTATTCCTTACTCCTAATGTTCCTTCAGTGTATATTATAACATCTTTTCCTAAAAATTCAAATACTAATTGTTTAAATGATTTAATTTCTGTAGCACCACCAGTAATAACTATATAGTCTATATTTTTCTTAGATAATTCTAACATCTTATTTTTTGCGTACTTTAGTATCTCTTCCATCCTAGTAGATACTACCTCGCTTACCTCTAATTGATTAAGTTTTAAGGTTTCTCCAACAGTATTTTTAACTTCATATACTTCAGTGGTACTAGAAAATCTCTTACTAGAACTAGCAAATCTTTCCTTTATAGTTCTACCATCAAATACACTTATTCCAAATACATATGCTAAATCTTTATCTATATTGATACTACCTAACTTTAATACATCTGTAGCTACAACTAAAGAATTATTAACAATAGATACAGTAGTAGTCTCATGTCCTATATTAATTATTGCACCAACTTTATCACAAATATTATTATTTCTTACCTCATAAAAGTCTGCTAATGCTGGTATTACTATATCTACTACCTCAAGTCCTGCCTTATCCATTGCACTAATAACAGTATTAATATTCTCCTTCGGAGCAATAATCATAATACCTTTTAATTGTAATTTCTTACTTACTTTACCAACCGGGTACATCTCATTCTTATCATCATCTAATACAAAAGATACTGGCATAACATTAACAAGTTCATAATCACTTGGTAACTTATTGTATACTGAAGAAGAAAATACTTTTTCTACATCATCTTTAGTTATTATATTATCCTCATTATCTATACTAACCTCACCAGTTACATACATAAACTTAACATTATAACTACTTATATTAACAATAACTTTCTTTAAATCAAATGATAACATCTCATTAATAGACTTAACGCCATCTTTAATAGCATTAACTAACAATGCTTCATCTACAATTAGTCCCTTTCTTATTCCCTTTGATTTAACTTCTAAACTTGCTAAAACATTTACATTCTTATTAAAATGTTCACAAACTACGAACTTAATTGTATCAGAGCCTATATCTATACTAGAATATATTTTTTTCATGATACCCAACTCTCCTAAAGTAATACAACTTAATTATACAATATTTTTTTTATTTTGTATATATTTTTGAAAAAAAAAGACTAAATTAGTATAAAATAACCTTTTCATATCACTATTTATCTTCAGTTTATTTAATCATATACTAATTTATCTCACTCAAACAATTCTTACCTACTCATATAAGTAAAAAAAGATTATCTTAATACAAAATAATCTTTTCATATCACTATTTATCCTATCACAATTAATCTTTATCCGTTCATAAACCTAATAAGTTCTAACCTTTTTTCTTACATTACCCTTAACAGTATTACTATAACTTACTGCTTTACTTCTTAAACTTCTTAATTTAAAATAACTAGATATTACCCCTTCATTTAAAGTATTAGATACCTCTTTAACACTTATATTATCTATATTTTTATTATTACCAATAATATCACTTAAAACAGTATCAATATATATACTTATCTCTTCACTATCTAATATCTTTAAAAAACCCTGTATATCATAATTTAAATAACTATATTCTAACTTTTCTTTTAAAAGCAAGAAATTATTTTCTTTTATCTTACCAATTATATTACTATAATCATTATTTTCTATAAGTTCTAGTAAAGTTATCTCTAAATCACTCTTTAAATCATTAAATATATCTATTTTATTATCATCATTAAAGTATTTGTCTATATTTACATATAAGTTATGTAAATAAATACTAGCACTTAAAGATATATTAATTTTTTCACTACACTTAAGTTTAGTATCACATAATATATCACTTATAATAAAATTTCTAACTATCAAATCAACTCTAGGACTAAAATAATTAACAAACTTTATAACATTATAATCTCTAATATCACTTATATAATTCAAATATCCCAAGATAAAGCTTTTACAATCTACTTGCGTACTTATACTACTTGCATATTTCATTAACTCTATTCCTAAAGCACTACGAATATTACTAGTATTAATGTCATTACACTCGAGCATATAAATATATGTAGTTATAGTCTTAAGTTTATCTTTTATATACTCATTAAAGTAAATCACTTCTTCCTCTTTAAAATAATTTTTCATAATTTCCTCCGGTAAAAATATATTACTCTAATTTTTATGTTATGTCAAGAAAAAAGTGTAGTACCCTATTCTACACCTTGTATTTACTGTATTTTAAACTAAACGTGATATATATTATCTTTAGTTAAAATATTACTTCCACGTTATTTATCTAATAACCAATCAACTATATTCTTATGAATTATACCTTCCCTTGATAAATCAAACTTATCCATAGAAAGAACATACTTTGGGTAATTATCTAGAATCTTATTATAAGCATTAAATTCTCTATCTATTACTGTCTCATCACTTAAAATATAAGTGACTTGAATATATATCTTTTCATTAAATCTCGTTGCCACAAAATCTATTTCACCATTTTCCAATGTACCAATATTAACATTATATCCTCTAGCAATAAGTTCATTATAAACAATATTTTCTAAGTATGCACCAATTTGTTCTTTCTTTCCTTCACTTAAAATATTAGTAAAACCTAAGTCAGTTAAATAATACTTATATTTACCTGTAAGTATTCTTTTATCCCTAACATCATATCTTTCTGCTTTAGAAATTAAATTAGCACGAGTTATATAATCAATATAATTATATAAAGTCTCTAAAGATACACTCCTAGAATCACTTTGCATATATTTTTTTAAACTATCTGGTGAAAACACTTGTGATGGAGTAGTTAATATATAAGTAACTATTCTATTTAATAAATCTATATCTTTAATATTAAATCTCTTCACAATATCTTTTATTATTATTGAATCATATATATCATTTAAATAAGTCTTTCTTGATATATCATCTTTTTGCATAAATCTTTGTGGCATACCACCCCATTTGATATAATCATTAAAAACTTCTTCAATATCTCTTTTATCAGTAATATCAAGTAGTTTACATACTTCATCAAATGTAAATGGAGTTATTTTAAAACTTACATATCTTCCAGCAATATGAGTTGCTAAATCACTAGATAATAAATCACTATTAGAGCCTGTTATAAAAATAGATGTATTTTCAGTTGCTCTTAATGAATTAACAACTTTCTCCCATTCTATAACATTTTGTATTTCATCAAAAAATATATAATACTTTTTATCATCAACTATTTTTTCTTTAACATAATTATTTAATTTCTTAGGATCAGTATATTTTTCATAATCATAATCTTCAAAATTAATATAAATAATATGTTTATCATCTACATTATTTTCTTTTAATTCATCCATTATTTGCCTTAAAATAACAGACTTTCCAGAACGCCTAATACCAATCAATACTTTAATTAATTCTTGATTATAGAATGGTCTAATAAGTTTTAAATATCTTTCACGAATAACCATAAAATATCTTCCTTTCTTATATATTCATTATAATACTATATTCAATTTTTGTCAATTTATTACGCTACAGAGTAATTTTTTTGCCTTTTTGTGAGTTTATTACGCTAAATTCATTTAAAAATACGGGTTATACTCTATCTCATGAGATAAAGTAGTATCTTCTCCATGTCCTGGATATATAATCATATCCTTATCATACTTCTTTATCTTATCAATAGATTTTTCCATATCACTTATACTTCCTGTAGGTAAATCACATCTACCTATAGACTCATAAAAGATAAAATCCCCTGAAAACAAAGCATTATATTTTCTAAAATAATATGATACAGAATCTTTTGAATGTCCCGGATTAAATATAACATCAAACTTAAATTTACCTATATTATATTCTTTTTCCTCAAGAACATCATACTTATATATATCTATATCCTTAAAACTATCTAATGCTCCAACATGATCAAAATGACTATGAGTAATAAGTATACCTAGCACCTTTCTATTATTAATAATCTTACTTATCTTATCATACTCACTACCAGGATCTACTATTAATAACTCGTTATCTATCTCTAATATATAAGTATTTTCTTCCAAAGGTCCTACTACTAATCTAGTTATATTCATTTATCTTCCTCTACCTTGTTTTCTATTTTCCTCTTCATAATAATATAATGCTTGATATTTCTTTTGTTTAAGTAAATATAATTCTTTTCTAAGTTCATTAATTATAAGTTGTGTTTTCTTTAAATAAAATGATGCCATATCATTACCTAAATACTTAATATACTTATTTATAATTAATAACTTTATTCTTTCACACTCCATTAAAGTCTCTCTAATAGCATCTCCAGACTCATCATCATCAATATCACTAAGTAACTCTATCATATGTCTAAGTTTTATCTCTAACTTCTTCTTAAGTAATTGCTTACTCAAACTAGGAGACACAAAAACTATCTTATTTACCTTTATCCCATCCTCTAACTTAGTCTTTGGAGTAATCTTATATCCCTTAATTTTATCATATTCAATATAAACTATCTCATTAGTTAAATTATTTTTTTCTACATAATAATTAAGATTTTTCATCATTATCTCCCCCAAGTAAATCAAATCTTTTCTCCTTTGTTATTCTAATTCTCTCTTCATTTCTATAGTTATCTATATTCTTATGATGACCACTAAGTAATACATCTGGTACTTTCATACCACGAAATTCCCTTGGCTTAGTATATACTGGATAATCAAGTAAATTATCTGTAAAAGATTCACTATCTAAACTTCCATCAGTAATTACTCCATCAATTAATCTAACAACAGAATCAGTAATTACCATCGCAGGAAGTTCTCCTCCAGTAAGTACATAGTCTCCAATAGAATATTCTAAATCTATTATAGTCTTAATTCTCTCATCAAACCCTTCATAATGTCCACATAAAAGAATAATATGGTTATATTTTTTTAAATTATATGCCTCTTTCTCATTATATACCTTACCACTTGGAGTAAGCATAATAACAAGTGTATCTTCCCTTCTTAAATCCTCAATAGCATTAAATATAGGTTCACACATTAATACCATACCTGATCCTCCACCAAACTGATAATCATCTACTTGTTTATTCTTAAATGGTGAATAATCCCTTATATCATGAATATTAATAATAACTTTATTCTTATCAATTGCTCTTTTTATAATAGATTCATTTAAAAATCCATAAAACATATTAGGAAATAATGTTAATATATCTATCTTCATTTTATTAACCCCTTTATATCTTTAACATATATCTTTTTATTATCTAATTCTATTTTATCTACTAAACTAAAAGGTACTAAATTATCTTGCATATCATGTCTTACCTTTAATAACTTATTATTTGGATAATTAACTATCTCTACTACCTTTAAATTACTAATATCTTCATATATAACATCAAAACCTATTAAATCCTCATCTAAATATTCATCATTATTTAATATTAGATCATTCTTATCTATAAATACTAACTTACCCTTATACTTTAATACTTCGTTTATATTACTATATCCTTTTAAAGTAATCATATCAAACATCTTATGTACACGGTAACTATTAATAACTTCCATATCTTTTTCTTTACCTATATATATCTTAAAGTTATTCTTAAATACTTTATTCTTATATTTAAAATTTGATAATAACCTTAACTCTCCCTTAATACCATGAGTATTAACTATCTTACCTACCTTCAAATAATCCATTATTTACCCCCTAACTCATACATTAGAATTGACGCTGCAACTGAAGCATTTAAACTCTCACAATTACTATTCATATTTATATATAACATTTTATCACATAAATCTTTTACTTCATCACTTATTCCTTGTCCCTCATTACCTATCACAAGTGCATATTTATCTTTTATATTAACACTAGATACCTCTACACCATTAATAACATCTGTTCCAAGTATTAAATAATTATCTTTCTTTAATTTATCTATTACATTAGTAATATTTCTTCTTATAATATTTATCTTAAACATCATACCTTGAGTAGACCTTATAACCTTAGAATTATATAGATCTACAGATTCTTCACTAAGTATTATAGTATCAAAATTAAATGCTACTGCACTTCTAATTATTGTACCCAAATTACCAGGATCTTGTAACCTATCAAGTAATAATACCCTATTACCTATCTTATCACTTTCTTGCTTTTTACAAACTCCAATAATCTTTGGAGTACTAACATTATCACTAAGTCTCTTAAGTATCTCATAACTTGCTTCATATTTAACTATATTACTAGGTACATCATAAGAATAATCCTTAAGTATAAATACGCATTCTATTACACCACTATTAATCGCTTCACTAACTAAATGTTCTCCTTCAATTAAATACGTATTTGTAATATCTCTATATTTCTTAACCTTAAGTTTTACTTTCTCCCTTACTATATCATTATTTATACTACTTATATACATCATTTAGTCTCCTTTATAACTTAATTATATAATAATTAACAAATAATTACAAGTAAGAACAAATATATTTCTAATAATTTAATAAAAGAAAGAGACTATACATAAAAGTATAAGTCCTAATGTGTTAGTTTGCTATAGAGAGAGCAGCACGGGTTGAATAATGTTCAAATCCCTCAGCACCACCTTCTGCAGTAAAAGTAAAAATTCCAGTTATACCAGAATCATAATAAAAAGTGCCTCCACGTTTAAACCACGACTCACTACTAAAAGGGAAATTAGCACTATCACTATACCATCCATAACTTGCTCTAGATACTACTTCACTTGTTGCATCTCCTAGTCTTCCTCTATTATATGCTGTTTGGTCATTTCTTGTTGTTCCGTATGCATATGGTATTAGATATTTTGCTGTATCTGTACTATATGTAAAGTAAGAACCTGTGTAACCTGCATTATATGTATACGATATTCCACTTTCACTTGATATATTACCCATCACTAATTCATCTGAACCTCCGGACATATCATATATTCCATATACATTACCTGTAGTGGATGCCATTTGTCCTAATGTTGTATTATATGCATTACATGTTGTTCCAGAACTTGTACTTCCACTTGATATTGGACCACAACCAGTTTTTGTTGTATAATACGTATAATAGTTAGAACCACCATCACTATTATCCCATGCACCATTAATTGATACTTCTGTACAACTTCCATTTGTACATCTTCCATATTTTGAATTAGTTAGATATGCTACTGCTCCCCACTCCATATTAGTAAGCATATGTGAATCGGTATTTGTTCTTGAGGTTGGTAGTCCATATATATTATTACTTACTTGCATATCATATATTACTTTCCAATAACTTGATAAATTATTATATCTCCATGATGTTACATTTGGTAATATTCTTGGAGTTAGTGTAGTACTATATGATCCACCATATGATGAACCAGTCGCAGGATCACTACTAGACAATTCAAACTTTCCCATCCAAAATCCTGTTAGCTCTTGATCACCAAAAGTAAACGCTGGATGAGTATAGTAATTTCCATTACTTCCTGCACAAGTTTCATTTGGACTTCCTGCAGTATTTGATGGTGCTTCATAACTATATGTACAACTTATTGTACCAGTAGAATCAATATCTTCTTCAAAAACTATATCTATACCTTCAGTTTGTGCATTATAACTTTGTGTACCCATTATTTTATCTTTATTCCATACTTTATATTTATATCTTGGTATCCATACATAAAATGCTAAGATATCTACGTCTGCTATAGTTGTTCCTGCACTTGCAGACTGGTATGTACTACGATTTGTAGATGATACTAATACTGCATTTGCCCATATTTTGTTTTTATAGTTATACCACGAATTATTATTGTTTGTCGAATCTGCCTTCACCCAAGTTGAAGTAGAATCATTGTAAGTAACAGGTATTAAAGCATCTGTTAATACAGGAGTATTTGGTTCTGGAGGTGGCCCTACTCTATATACACCAGTTATCAAAGTTTTACTAGTAGGTACAATCAAATCTCCACCTTTTTCATATCCATTTATTATAGATAATGATATTGTGATATCTGTTGATGACGTGTTTTCTACGGCGATAGTTACTGGTAATGTAACATTTGCGTTAATTAATCCAGTTGTAGGATTTGCGCTTTTCCAGGACTTCGCAATAGTTACTCCATCAGGTAAAATTGATGGAGTAACCATAGAGTATGCAATACCATACTTTATTGTACCATTATTACTATTTTTAACATCTATATCAAAGAATTTTGTTTTGCCTGCTTGGATTGTTACTTGTTTATTCGTAGATGCAGATAAATCAAAATTAAGTGACATATCATACTCTGTGGTGTCATTATAACTTAAACTAGTATCTATTGCATACGTTGCAAATAGTCCTGTAAGTGCAATTAAAAATGTAAGTATTGTTATTATTATTAATTCTTTCTTGTCTACAAAATTTATTACTTTTTTCATTATTTAAAACTCCTTTTTACACAAAAAAACTATAGACAAAAACTATCTATTTCTAGATATTTTATCTATAGTTATATTCTTTGTTAATATATTATTTTTATATGTTAATTGCCCCCCCCCCGATAGCATAAATGTTATAATTCATAAAATTTAATTTATTCATGATGAGGGGCTCCTTTCTAGAATCTGTGATAATTCACATATCTTTAACATACATCTAAATAATATCATAACTTTAGTGTTTTATCAATAGATTTAAAAGAAAAAAAGTAAAAAATTAATTTTCACTTTCAGTCTTTTTTTCTTCTTTTGGAGTATTAGATTCTTTAAGTAATTCTTTTCTAGAAAGATTTAACTTACCTTTTTTATCATATCCAGTAGCAACAGCAAGTAATTCGTCTCCAACTTTTACTACATCACTTACTTTTTCTACTCTCTTAGTATCAAGTTGTGATATATGTATTAATCCTTCACAACCTGGCCAAAGTTCTACAAAAGCACCAAAGTCAGTAATATCAACAACTTTAACATTATATACTTTACCAAACTCTACTTCTCTTGCAACATCTTCAATCATCTTTTTAGTTTTTTCTATAATTTCTTTATCATTATGATAGATAAGTACTCTACCATCATCTTCAAGATCTACCTTAACAGCATTTTTATCATTAACACTTGTTACATTACTACATTCTAAGATAATCTTAGTAATCATTTCTCCTCCACGACCAATAACATCTTTAATCTTATCTGGATTAATTCTTAATGTTTCAATCTTTGGAGCATACTTAGATAATTCTTTTCTAGGTTCAGGAATTGCTTTTTCCATAACATCAAGTATTTGATATCTTGCCTTCTTAGCTTGCGCTAATGCTTCACTTAATATCTCTTTAGTTACACCTTTAATTTTTATATCCATTTGCAATGCACAAATACCATTTCTTGTTCCTGCTACTTTAAAGTCCATATCTCCCATGTGATCTTCAAGTCCTTGAATATCAGTTAAAATAGTATATTTATCATCCTTTGTAATTAGTCCCATAGCAATACCTGCAACTGGTCTTTTAATAGGTACACCTGCAGCCATTAAACTCATACAACCAGCACAAATAGATGCTTGTGAAGATGAACCATTACTTTCTAATACCTCACTTACTACTCTAATAGTATATGGGAATTCTTCTTCACTTGGTATTACTTGTGATAAAGCACGTTCTCCAAGTGCACCATGTCCTATTTCTCTTCTTCCAGGACTACCATATCTTCCAGTTTCTCCAACTGAGAATGCTGGGAAGTTATAGTGATGCATAAATCTCTTTTCATCTTCTATACCTAGTCCATCAAGAATTTGATGCTCTCCTAAAGCACCTAAAGTAGTAATAGAAAGAACTTGAGTTTGTCCACGAGTAAATAATGCTGAACCATGAGTTCTTGCTAGTAAATCAACTTCTGCAGATAAATCCCTTATTTCATCCATTTGTCTACCATCAGGTCTTATATGTTCTTCAGTAATGAGTCTTCTAACTTCGTTTGCTTCAATATTATCTGTAATAGTTTTAACATCTTTAAGTATTGCCTCAACTTCTTCATTACCTTCATATCTATTAGAAAATTCTAATACAGTATCTTCTTTTACCTTATCTATTGCAGCATATTTTTCTAACTTATCTTTAATTTGAATAGCATTTAACATCTTTTCTCTAGCAAACTCTTCAACTTCACTAACTAACTCTTTATCTAATGTCTTAAGTTCTACTGCTATTTTTTCTTTACCTATCTTTTTAGTTATTTCTTCTTCAAATAAACATAGTTCTTTGATTGCTTCGTGACCAAACATTAAAGCATCAACCATATCTTCTTCGCTTACTTCTTTACTTCCAGATTCAACCATATTAATTGCATCTTTAGTTCCTGCAACTGATAAGATTATATCACTATTTTCTAACTCGCTAGCACTAGGATTAATTACAAAGTTACCATCAATTCTTCCTACTACTACTCCTGCTACTGGTCCATCAAAAGGAATATCACTAATCATTAGTGCTAAACTTGATGCGAAAAGTGCAGTCATTTCTACAGTAGAATCTTGATCTACTGATAAAGGCATAGCAACTACTTGTACTTCATTTCTAAATCCTTCAGCAAATAATGGTCTAATAGGTCTATCTATTAAACGAGATGCTAAAGTTGCTTGTTCTGTAGGTCTTCCTTCTCTTTTAATAAATCCTCCAGGTATTTTACCTACTGAATATAGTTTTTCTAAGTAGTTTATTGTAAGTGGGAAGAAATCTGCAGTAGAAGCATTCTTACTCATTACAGATGCCGCAAGAACTTGAGTATCTCCATATCTTACAAGTACTGCACCATCAGCTTGTTTAGCAAGTTGTCCATTTTCTACAGTTATTTCTTTTCCCCTAAAATTTAATTTAAATATTTCTTTATTCATTCTTTACTCCTTTTTTATAAATTTAAAGACACTTAAAAATAAGTGCCTACTTTTTTAAATATTATAATTATTTTCTTAATCCAAGTTTAGAAACAATTGCTCTATATCTCTTAACATCATTTTCAAGTAAATAATTTAATAAACTTCTTCTTTTTCCAACTTTAATTAAAAGTCCACGTTTAGAATGTTTATCTTGTTTATTATTCTTAAGATGTTCTGTTAAAGCATTAATTTCTGCAGTTAAAAGTGCAATTTGAACTTCAGGACTTCCTGTATCTTTTTCATCTCTTGCATTTTCTTTAACTATCTTAGCTTTTAATTCTTTTGATAATGCCATTTTATATTCCTCCTTAAATAATTTTACACCTTACTTCCTAGTACTCGTAAGAGGTACGAAGTACCAAGAAATAGGAACATATTAATAATACACTAAATTAAGAAATATTGCAAGTACTTTTAAAAACTTTCTAAAAAATATCTAATATTTCTTAATGTATATGTAAAATACTTACCCTTATGGTAAGTATTACATATATTTATTCATTTGTTTCATCATTTGATTAACTTGTTTTTGTGTAGGAGTTCTACCCATAGAACTCATCATAGTCTTAATCATCTGTTCATTAATTGGAGGATTCTTCTTTAAGTATTTCTTCATGTAGTTTCTTGCTACTATAAATCCAATAACAAATCCTACAATTAATCCCCCAACTAAATATAATATATCCCAAATCATATTTTACCTCCTTATATAATATATTTTATTTATATTTTGTATTTAGATTTTTTATAGTGAGATATCTATAAACTCAAATTTATTTTTAATTATTAATATCATCTTTTTTCATTTCAATCATAAATTTATCAAAATCAGATTCAAATAGTTTATCTTGAATAATTCTATATTTCTCAAATTGAGATAATGCAAAACTCTCTGCTACCTTATGAGATATTTTACCTGGATTATTTAATACATCCCTTTCATTAAATTGTAAGAATACATCAAGTCTATTTTTCCAATCTTCCATAGTCATTGGAATATGTCTTTCAGCTTGATCTTCGGCATAATCCAAATACATTGTGACGATTCTTTCTAATGATTTAAGTTCTTCTTTAGTTAAATAGTTTTTTGCAACTACAACATCGGCAGCAATTATTTTGCCATCAGGAGCATTTTTCCAACTTGTTAATCCCATATGAGTTTTTTTATAATCTGCACGATTCATTATAACCTCTGCTGCAGTATTTCCATGAGTAGCATAGTGCATTTTATTTTGAACTGTTTTAAAAAATTCTTGTGTTAATGGTGATTGTGAATTATAGTCTAAACTTGTTGCATATATATCAGTAATCTTTTGATAAAAATTTCTTTCACTAATTCTTATTTCTCTAATTTCTTGTAATAATTCGTTAAAATAATTTTCATCAAGAAAAGAACCATTTTTTAATCTCTCTTTATCTAATACATAACCCTTAACTGAATATTGTTTTAAAACATTAATAGCCCATAATCTAAAATCTATTGCCCTTTTACTATTGACTTTAAATCCAACTGCAATAATAGCATCTAAATTATAATATTTTGTTTTATAACTCTTGCCATCACTAGCAGTATGTAAGGAATCCTTACATACTGAATTTTCATTTAATTCTTCACGAAAAATATTATTAAGATGCATTGTTATATTATTTCTTGTTGTCCCAAAAAGTTCAGCCATTAATTTTTGACTAAGCCAAACTGATTCATCATCAACAAGTACTTCTATTGTCTTTTCTTTATTTTGTTTTGAAAATATCAAAAATTCTGCTGTTGAGTTTTTTATTTGTAATGTTTGCATAAAAGTTTACCTCCTTGCATAATATAGTTTATTTATCTTCTAAAAGAAAATAATTAACCATCTTTTCATAATTATCTTGACTATTTAAACATGTATCTATTAAATAATTTTTATCATTATTATTTTGATATTCCTTTATACCACGTATATAAAACTCTTTGTTTCTCTCTTCAATGAAGAAAGGCATTATATCATTATATAAACATTCTCTAAACATTATCATTCTACCAACTCTACCATTTCCATCTTGAAAAGGATGTATCATTTCAAATCTTACATGAAACTCTATTATATCTAAAATAGTCTTTTTATCTATACTATCATACCACTTTAATAATTCCATCATATCTTTTGATACTTCACTTGGTAAAGAAGTTGTAATATTACCTACAAAATTCTTTATCTTTTTATATTCTCCAACATTAAACCATACTTTTTCTTCATCCGTTAAAGTTCCATCTTTTAAAATAAAATGAAATTTCTTTATCATATCTTCATTTAGTTTTTCATCTATTGTATCTAGCATATATTTAAATAAAGTAAAATGATTTTTTGTTTCTGTGGCATCTTTTAAAACAATAATTTTATTCTCACTAGTTAAAATAGTTCCTGTATCATATATACTAGCAGTTTCATCAGGTGTTATAGTAGAACCCTCGATATGATTAGTATTATAAGCAAAATCAAGTTGTGTCTTATGATATAAATTACCTGATAAATTTATTTTTCTTTGTTCTATTAACGCTTGTTTTACTCTTGCTACTTCCACTTAAATTACCTCCATAACACTTTTTATATTCCATTATACGTAAAGTATGTAAGAATTTCTTATATACTAATTTTTAATTATTTTTTTAACTACTAATATTTATTTTACTAAATTTTCTTCTTATTGTCTATTCTTTTTTATAAATTAACACATCTATCTTACTACTTCCTCTTTCTTACATTCATCTTTTTTTATTACCTTATCTAACCAAAAATAATCCTTATTATTAAAATCACATATAAATATATTATCACAATAATTATTTATATCCTTAAAGAATATAGAATTATTAATATTAGTCTTAATCTTAAGATTAGAGTTATTTATAACTAACTTAGAGTATTCATAATAATCACTATAAATATGAATACTCTTGTTATATAAATAATATTTACTATCGCTATATATATTCTTTAAATACTTATTTATTTCTTCCTTATTAAATGTCTTTGCAACCTGTTCATACATCTTATAAGTAAGTACCATATCATATTCCTTTACATGGAATATTTCTTCAAGCATCTTATATAGTTTATATGGCTTATTTTTATAAATATAAGAAAAGTAATTGTTTATTTTAAATACATAATATACTCTCATAATATCACCACTATTAATTATAGAGTATTTATATATAGTATTATGTCGAATTATAAACTATTCTTTATCTTTATAACTAAACTTGGTATATCAAACTCATATTCTTTCATTAATTCTTCTTTAGTACCACTCTTTAAATATTTATTAACACCAATAAAATCTTCATCCTTATTTACAAATCTAAAATAATTAGGATCATTAGAAAACTCTAATACCATCTTTTTATATCCTTTAGGTAAAACTTGTTCAATATAACCTTTTTCTTGTTTTATAAATATATTTAAATTAGGAACACTTACTACTCTTGCTTCAATAAAACTTTTAAGAAGTTCATCTTTTAATTTCATCGCAAGTGATAATTCTTCCCCAGAAGATAAAAGTATTAAATCTAACTTACTCTTAACTTCACTAACAATATACCCACCATACTTAACACCCTTAATACTAGTATGTTCTAAAGTATCAGTGTGTTCTTTAGGAAGCACTAAAACACTAGGTTTACCACTTGTTAATATCAAGTTCCAGCTTCCTATAAGTTCCTTATAATCCGCAGGTCTATATACTGTTAAATTAGGAATACTACGTAACATTGTTAACTGTTCAATAGGTTGATGAGTAACACCATCACTTCCTATAGTAAAATTATCATGAGTAAATATATAAGTAACTGGTAAATTCATCATTGCAGAACATCTAATAGTAGGTATCATATAATTAGAAAATGCTAAATGAGTTGACCCAAACACTCTTAAATTAGATAAAGCCATACCATTAAGTATTCCACCCATAGCATGTTCTCTTACTCCAAAAGCAATATTCTTACCAATATAATTATCTTTAGTAAAATCGCCTTGATGTTTTAAATATGTTTTAGTAGAACTAACCATATCTGCAGATCCACCCATAAATAAAGGAACAAAAGCATTTATTACATTCATAATTTGATAATTAATATCTCTCATAGTCTTATCCACAAATAACTTTGAAGTATCTACTACCTTATCTAATTGTAGTATTATATCTTCTCCACGAATTACATTATCTAATACTTCTACTTCTTCATCAGTATGAGTATCTTTATATTTTTCATACTCTAAATACCATTTACTATATCTTGCAGCATTTCTTTCTTTTATATAATTTCTTAAAACTTCTACTTCATCTTTATCATATGTAAAAGATTCTAATGGTAACTTTAACTTCTCTTTAATATTAGTTAAATCATCTTTATCAAGTGGTCCTGAATGTACTTTACTTGTATTTTCATATTTTGAATATCTACCTAATACAGTATTTACTCCTACTAAAACAGGCTTCTTACTCTTACTTGCTTTTTCTAAGACATTCTTTAACTCTTTTATATTATTACCATCTTTTACTTCAAGTACTTCAAACTCCATTGCTTCAAAACGCTCAATAACACTCTCGTTAAAAGTATTAGTAATATCTCCGTCCATTGTAATATTATTTGCATCATATATAATTACTAAGTTATCTAAATTCAAACTACCTGCAAGTGAAGTTGCTTCATAACTTATTCCTTCCATTAAGTCTCCTTCACCACATAAACAATATACTTTATAATCAAATAATATATTCTTCTTACTATTAAATTTAGCACTTAAATACTTTTCTGCAATCGCCATACCAACAGCATTAGCAATACCTTGTCCTAACATTCCCGTAGTAGTTTCAATTCTATGTTCTATATCTAGTTCAGGATGTCCCTTACATACACTATTTATTCTTCTATAAGTCTTAAGATCGTTTATATCATAAGTATTATAACAAATAGAAAGTGCAGAATATAATGCTGAAGAACCATGCCCCGAAGATAAAACAAATCTATCTCTATTTGGAAAATCAGTTTTTTCATTATCAACATTTAATATATGAGTAAATAAAGTATATAAAATTGGTGAAATACTAAGCGCTATACCTGGATGACCACTACCTGCATTATCTATCATATCTAAAGATAACACACTAATAATATCTTTAATTTTGTTTTCATTTAATTTAGACATATAAAACCTACCTTCTTTAACTATATTATACAATAGATTATGCATAAAATCAACAAATATAAGTAAGAAAACACCACTATACCAAAGTAAAAGTAGACATAAATATCTACTTTATCATTAATTATAAATTTCTTAAATACTCTTTAATATCTTGTAAGTTAGCACCAAGATTTGTAATATCTGTTCCTCCACCTTGTGCAAAGTTTTTATTTCCTCCACCATTGCCAAGACATTTTTGACTAAGTTCTCTAATAACAGAACCAACATTTACCTTATCATAATTACTCTTACATATAAAGTTTACATTATTACCTTTAGTGTTTGCAAGTAATATAAAGTACTTATCATATTTATTTGCTAACTCATCAGTTATTTGTTTTAGTATATTACCTTCATAATTATCAGTAATTGCTACAATAGTATTAACATCATTAATCATTATTTTACTATCAGTAAATGCACTCAAATCCTTAATACTAGTTAATACTTTCTTTTCATTATATAACTTTTCTAATTCTTTAACTTTATCTTTTAAAGTATTAAGATTATTTTTAATATCAATAACATCTTTATAACTATCTAATTCATCAAAATCAACACTAAAATCAAACTCTAATTCTATTCCAAGTTCTTTAGCGTCAACCATAATCCTTTTAGCTTTTTCTAATAATTTAGTAATCTCATCTCTATATGGTTTAATCTCTATAGATAACATCTTACCTATAAACTTATCAGTAGCACCAGTAATTCTATAAGTATTACTTCCCTTATTTTCTACAGATAATATAGCAATCCTTTTAATATCTTTAGTATTCTTAACATGAGTTCCTGCACAAAGTTCAACAGAATCTCCTAAAGTAACAACTCTAACAACACTACCATATTTATCTTCAAATAAAGCCATAGCATTCTTTTTAGTTGCTTCTTCTAAACTCATTGTCTCTATCTTAGTATCTACCCCTTCATTAACTCTTTCATTAACTCTTTTTTCAACATCAAGTATTAATTCATCACTAAGTTTACCTTGATATATAAAGTCAAATCTAAAACTATCTTCTGTAACACTAGAACCTGCCTGATGTACGTTTGAAGAAAGTAATTCTTGTAATGTCTTTTGAAGTAAATGAACACTACTATGATTCTTCATAATATTAAATCTTCTTGATTTATCTACTGAAGAAGTAACAACGTCTCCTACTTTTAAACTACCATTTTTAACATGAACATACATTAAATGTTGTTTATTAGGAGCCTTAACTACCTCAGTAACTTCTGCTAATACTCCTCTTTCAGTTATAGTACCAGTATCATATATTTGTCCCCCGCTAGTAGCATAAAAAGGTGTCTTATCAAGTACTATATACCCAAAATCATTAAGTTCATTAACAAAAGTATTATCTTTAATAATATCAATAATAGTACTAGCACACTCTAAGTAGTTATACCCAACAAAATCGCTATCTTTCTTGTAGTTAAGTAATAACTCATTTTGTATATGCATACTACTATCTTCTTTTCTATTATTTCTTGCTAAAATTTTTCCTTCTTCCATATACTTATCAAATCCATCTTTATCTACAGTCTTACCTTTTTCTAAAGCAATCTCTATAGTTAACTCAACAGGAAATCCATAAGTATCATATAACTTATATGCATCAAGTCCACTAATAACCTTATCATCACTATTAAGAAGTTCTTCTAACCTTTTCTCTCCAGAAAGTAAAGTACGTTTAAATAATTCTTCTTCCTTAGTAATAACATCTTTTATTTCTTTTATATTATTACTTAAATTTCTATATGTAGTAACATAAATACTAACAACAGTATCTACCAAATCACTTAAGAAATTCTTACTTATTCCTAACTTCTTACCCATTCTAACGCTTCTTCTAAGAAGTCTTCTAAGTACATAACCTCTTCCATAGTTAGAGAATGTTGCACCATCACTTAAGGCAAATACTAGTGTTCTAATATGATCTGCTATAACTTTAAACTCCATATCTCCATGATATTCTCTCATAGATATCTCTTCTATTTTCTTAATTATAGGAATAAATAAATCTGTTTCATAGTTAGTTTCTACTTCTTGCATAATACATGCCATTCTCTCTACTCCCATACCAGTATCTATATTCTTACTAGGAAGTTCCTTATATTCACTTCTTGGTACACCCATAACAGCATTATATTGACTAAATACATTATTCCATATCTCTATATACCTATCATTTTCTATTTCCTCTTGAAGTAATTTAATACCTAGATTATCCTTATCGTATTTTTCTCCACGATCATAAAATATCTCACTATCTGGTCCACTAGGTCCTTCACCTATCTCCCAAAAATTATTTTCTAGTTTTATTATATGCGATTTATCTACTCCAAGACTTAACCATTTATTATAAGCTTCTTCATCAGTTGGATACACTGTAACATATAGTTTATCTTTATCAAACCCAAAATATTTAGGACTAGTTAATAACTCATATGACATACTAATTGCTTCATCCTTAAAATAATCTCCTACACTAAAGTTACCTAACATTTGAAAGAAAGTATGATGTCTTGCAGTCTTACCAACACTTTCAATATCTCCCGTTCTTATACATTTTTGTACTCCAACCATCCTTCTATTTTCTGGAACAACACTACCATCAAAATATTTTTTTAAAGGTGTAACACCAGCATTAATCCATAAAACACTAGGATCATCCTTAGGTATTAGTGGTGCAGATTCTATAACCTTATGCCCATGTTCCTTAAAATAATTTAAAAATGTATTAATTATCTCTTCCCCAGTTAATTTCTTCATTATTTATCACTTCCTATATCATCAAGTATTTCAAGTATTCTCTTATTATATTCTTCCACTGTACCATTATTATCTATATAATAATCTGCTAAAGCAATTGGAGGAGCCTTCTTAATATTTTCTACCTCACTAACATCTCTTTTCTCTGCTTCTTCTTCTGTAAGTGGTCTAATACTTCTTACCTTTAATCTTCCATATCTTGTCTTTTTATCACATACTACTGCAACTATCTTAAGATTAGCAAATTTATCTTTTAATATTTTTACTTCATCATAAGAATATACACCATCTAGTACAGTATCTCCCTTTTTTACCGCTTCTTCAATCTTAGGTAAAAGAATTATCGCAAATGCTCCCATACCTAAATCTTCACGTAACTTCTCTCGCATCATTTTCTCATTTTCAGGGTTAATTTCAAGTCCCTTTTCCTTAAGACAATCCATTGTAACTCCTCCAAAGTATATTTTGTTATACCCCATACTAACTAACTTGTCACACGCTACGCTTTTTCCACTTCCACACATTCCTACTATTGCTATTAATTTGTTCATAATTTTATCTCTCCTTCTTTATTTAATATAAAAAGATGGCACACACAAAGGACGATTATTAATCGTGGTACCACCTTATTTTTACTTATTTTTTATAACGGAATCATCCGGTAGTTATTACTACACATATCTAAAAGTAGCATTCAGTTAACTTTATTATTTGCTTTCACCACCCACAAACTCTCTATAAAATAAATATTAACTTACTTAATCTTTTATAAGTTTTGTAAATATAATATCACACGTTTTTCTATATTGCAAGTACTATATAACTATTTTTAATTATTAATACCACCATACGCTGAATTAATTGACATAATTAATCTATTTAATGAATCTAATGCATCATCTACTGAAACTGTATAATTCTTAATTTGATTATCTAAAAACATCTTAATATTATTTAAATTACTATCAATACTTGTCATTAAAGAATTAACATTTTCTTTTTGCATTTGATTAGCACCCGTTAAAGTATCAGATCTAACTATACTAGTTATATTATCAAGTACATTATTTATCCCATTAAAAGTACTCTTAATATCACTATTAATATCTTCACTCCTAGAACTAAGTCTTATTAGCTCTCCAATTTCAACATTAATATTTGCCATATTCCACCTACCTTATTTTTATTAACCTTTAACACCATTTCTATCTTTTATATAGTCATAAAACGCTTCAGCATAACTTTGTCTCGTTGAAACATTTTCAGTATATCCTTCGAACCACTTTGCAAAAGAATAAGCAGCATCACTAGGAGTAGTACATTCTTGTAACTTGCTTATTACTTTACCATTATATCTAGTATTTGCTATTTCATTCCAAGCATGTTCAAGTTGTCCATTTAAACTCCAATCACTAGGTTGTCTACCATTCAACCATTGAAATATACCTGTTGCAGAAGAATTAGGATTTTTTGCATCGAGCTTAAATTTACTTTCAGCGTATGCATTACCCATAATACCTGCAATTTGTTCATCAGTTAACCCCTTTTCTTTGAAGAAATCATATGTACCAGATACATTATCCCATGTACCAAGAGCATCAAGATTTTTATTCATATTATCACTAGAAGTTTTAGCATCCGGATTAACAGCATTTATACTAGTATTAGCATTATAAGGTGTACTACTAACTGTATAATTCTTTTCTGTAGATGTAGTTGAAGAATTAGTTTCTACCTTCTTACCTTGAACACTAGACTCTACACTAACATTATCACTTGTAGATTTATTAGCAGTAAAACTAGTATAACTCTTTCCACTATTTGCTCCATAAGCACCATTTATCGCTGCAATAAGTGTATTCAAAGAATTAAGTGCATCTTCTACTGACACAGTATAATTCTTAATTTGATTATCTAAGAATATCTTAATATTTCTTAAGTTTTCATCTATTCTTACCATTAAGGTATTAACCCCATCTTTTTGTATATCATTAGCACCTGTTAGAGTATCAGATCTAACTATTCCAGATATGTTATCAAGCACATTATTTATTCCATTAAAAGTACTTGATATATCACTATTTAATTCTTCACTTCTAGAACTAAGTCTCATTAACTCTCCAACTTCAACATTAATATTTGTCATATATATTACCCACTTTCTTATTATCTATTAACTTGTTATTGTAGATTTACCTACTACACTTGCATGTATATATCCAGCAAATGTTATATCGCTAAAATCATTAATATCATCTTTACTTTGATCATACCAAATGTACACCTTATATGTAACACTAGTCGCAGTAACATCAAAGTTTTCATATAATACTTGATTTTCTGTTCCATTAATTGCACCAGTTGCTTTAACTGTAGACCCTACAACAACACTATATCTTAAAGGAATATTAGTTTTAGTATAGTCTAAATTAGAACTAGTAGTAGTTAAATATATCGTTCCCTTACCAATAATATTACTACATCTATTAGCATTACTACTTGAATTATCTAAACCAATAACTATATCTGTACTCTTACCAGTAGTATAACTTGCACCCATTTCTAATTCTCCACTTATATTTTGCCCCTTAGTGTACTTAATAGAAAAACAAGTATCTCCAGAAACTGCATCTTCCTTATTAGCATTTGCTTCAAATAAAGCATAAGTAACTCCAGCAACAATAACTATCAGTAAAACAACACCAAAAATAGTAATTAATGAACGTTTATTATCTCCTAATACCCTTTTCATATATACTCCTTTCGTTACTCTACATATCTAATTATATCAAAACTATAAAAAAAAAGAAAGTACTTTATAATAATTTCTTTATTTTAATTCTATATAATCTCCTGAGTCTAAATATATTATTCCATTCTTACCATCTAAAGTACTAATAATCTTCATATACTTATTTAACTTATCTATCTTAGTAAGTGTAATATATACACTATTACCATCATTCATATATAGTAAAAATCTCTCTTTATCTACATCATTTGGTACATATTCTATCTGTGATATCTTAGTAATTATATCATTATCTACCTTATTAAAATAATATATAAAATTATCCTTAACTATAGATATATCACTAATAAGTATTGGATAATCTCTTAAATCATAAGTATTGTCTACTAAACTACCATTATCTAATAAAACCTTATCATTATATAATGCTATTACTTTATGCTCTATAACATAAATATATACCTTAAATGGATACTTCCTTATAGTAATATCTTTTATATATGGAATATTAGAAATAACTGAATTCTTAATTTTCTTTTTACTAATCTTAAGTAGTGGTGGATAATCATTTAATTTTGAGGCATAAATTATTTCTTTATCACTAACTATTTTATTATCTATTACATATATATTCTTTATCTTTATATTAATAAATAAATATACTAAACCACTAAATAATATAACTATTAAAAGTGCTAAAAATATATTCTTAAGTTTTAGTTTTCTTCTTTTTACCTTTACTCTTATCTTTTTTGCCTCAGTCATTTCTTAAAACTCCTCTTTATTCTATAATTTCTTGTTCTAATATTAAATTAACATTATATTTTTCATATACCTTACATTTTATTAAATTAATTAATTCTATTATATCTTTTCCTGTACATCCCCCAGTATTTATAATAAAGTTAGCATGTTTTTTGCTTACAGTTGCTCCATTAATACTATATCCTTTAAGTCCACATTCTTCGATCAACGCTCCAGCATGCATATTAGTAGGATTTCTAAATACACTTCCTGCACTAGGATATTCTAGTGGTTGACTTTCCATTCTTCTTATTCTTCTTTCTTCCACTAAACTTAAACTAGTATCTTTTTCTCCTCTTTCTAACTCCATAGTAACTTCTAAACATATATAATCTTTATTATGTTTTAAAAAAGAATCTCTATATTTAAAGTTTAACTCTTTATTACTCATAGTAACTATATTTAAATCTCTATCTAATACCTTAACTTCTTTTATAACACTAGCCATATCTTTATTATACGCCCCAGCATTCATCGCTGTAGATGCTCCAACAAGTCCTGGTATTCCATATGCAAATTCTAATCCTTTTAAGTTATTATCTATACATAAACTAGATAACTTAATTAAACTTACTCCAGATTCTACTTTAACTATATTATCATTAATTTCTATATTATTTAACTTATCCAACTTAATTACTACACCATCATAATAACTATCTTTAAATATTACATTACTTCCATTACCTAAAACAACATACTTAATATTATTAGATTTTATTATCTTAATTAAACTTACAAGCTCATTAATATTTCTTACAAATATTAAATATTTAACTATAACATCTAACCTATAAGTATTATATTTCTTTATATTTATATCTTTATATATCTCATAATTATCAAACAAATTCATTCCTTAGTTACTTCCTTTATTACTTTATATACTCTATCATCACTATCTTTAATCCCTATATCTTTTAAATTCTTCTTTATTACACTATACCTTTTCTTATCTAACAATAAATTATCTATATTACTAATTAGTTTATCTATAGTTAAATCTTTTTCTTCAATTAATACTCCAGCATCTTTATTTACTAAAGACACAGCATTCTTATACTGATGATTATTAGTAACATAAGGACTAGGTATAAATATTGTAGGAATATTTACTGCTTCAATTTCTGCTATAGTACTTGCACCACTTCTAGATACCATTAAACTAGCACTCTTCATAACTCTAGGAAGTTCATAAATAAATGGTACTACCTTAACATTATCATATTCTTTTACTTTATCTAACTTTTCATAATATGAATTACCTGTTACAAATAATACTTGATAATTCTTATCTTTAAATATATTTAAATTATCGTATATCATATCATTTATTGTTTTACTACCCAAACTTCCCATAACAATAAGTACAGTATCTTTATCATTAGACAATTTATATTCCTCTATATCTTGTTTCTTTAAACTAACAGCATTAGAACTACAAGGATTACCTGTAAGCACTGCTTTATCTTTCTTAAATAAATTAACACTCTCTGGAAAACTAACCATAACTTTATCAACATATTTGCTAAGAATTTTATTAGCAAGTCCTACAACACTATTTTGTTCATGAATAATAGTCTTAACTTTTAATTTACTAGCACTAATAATAACAGGAACTGTAACATAACCACCACAACCTATTACTATATCAGGTTTAAAATTCTTAATTATTTTTTTACACTTTTTTATTGCTACAAACAAATTATTAATAGTCTTAAAATTATTTAAAATATTTTTTCTATCTAGCCCTGTAACATGTAACTGTTCATATGGTATATTAAATGATGGTATTAAATCTTTCTCCATCCTATTATCTGTACCAATATATAAAAACTCTGCTGTCTTATCTTCTTTCTTAATCTTATTAATTATAGCAAGTGCTGGATATATATGACCACCAGTACCACCCGCAGAAATAATTACTCTCATCTAAATCAAATCTTCCTTTTCTAGTAAATATTATACCAAAAAACTAAAAAAATGTATATATATTTCTAGTTTAATCTTTATTGTCATTTAATTACCCTAAGTACTATATATATAATTATACATACTATTATACAAACAGTAGATATACTATACATTAAAAACGCTTCTCTTTGTTTCTTTTTCTTACTAGTATTTAACTTCTTCTTAAGTAATTTCTTATCTCTTATCTCCATCATTTTCTTCTTTTTTAACTTATCATTCTCTTTTTTATATCTTTTATCATCTATATATTTACAATAAGGACATTGTATATCCTTAACACTAATTCTTTCTTTACAATTAGGACAATTCTTAAGTTCCATCTTATCAACTTCTTTCTATCTAATTATAACATAAAATAAAAAAATACACTATATCTAATGTATTAATTTAAAGAATCATTATAGGTAAAAGTATTATTACTTTCTTTATCCATTATATAATTATCATTACTAACCTTTAATAATAATCCCGTAACGATTATAATTAGATAAAATATTATTGCTCCTTTATTATTTTTAATTAATTTCATACTTATCACCCTTCCTACAATATAAGAATAACACAAACACTTGTTTATGTCAATGAAATTAATTAAAAAATACAAACTTTTGTTTGTATTTTACGTTTTACTCTCTATATAATCATATACATCCCTTATAGTATTTGAAAAATTTTCAAAGTCTACATTAAACCACTTTACATCAAGTTGATTACGAAGAAAAGTATATTGTCTTTTTGCATAATGCCTACTATTAGATTTAATTAAATCAACACTTTCACCTAACGTTAATTTATCATCAAAGTATCCATATAATTCCTTATATCCAATTCCATTTACCAAAGGCTTAGTATGTATCTTATTATCAAAGAAAGATTTAACTTCCTTGATAAGCCCTTCATCTATCATCTTATCCACTCTAGAATTAATAATAGAATATAACTTACTTCTTTCAGTAGTAAGTCCAACAAATATAGTATCATATACTAACTCATTAGTTTTATTACTACTTATCATTTTACCATTTTCTATATAATAATTTAATGCCCTAACTAATCTTCTTTTGTTATCCTTATCTATCTTAATTTTAGGATCTATCTTCACTAACATATCATATAATTCTTCTTTAGTATAATCTTCATAATCATTATTACTTTTCTCTTCATTTAATTTATAATCATATATAGCACTTTTAATATAAAGTCCTGTACCCCCCACTAATATTGGAGTCTTACCTCTACTAAGTATATCATCTATTACTTTTCTAGCATCTATTTGATAATCATATATAGAATAATCTTCATTAACATTTTTTATATCAAATAAATAATGAGGTATACCTTCTTTTTCTTCTTCTTTAATCTTCGCAGTACCTATATTTAATCCTTTATATATCTGCATACTATCACAATTTATTATTTCTCCATCTAATAACTTTGCAATACTAACAGACATCTTAGTCTTACCTACACCAGTAGGTCCTGTTATCACTATAACTTTCTTACTCATACATCCTACTTACTCCCTTACAAGTCTATTATATTATTAAATTAAGGATTTGTAAAGGCATTAGTAAACATCAAGTTAGAACTTTGTTTAAAAGACCTTTCCAATTAATTCTATAAGAATACCACTTAGTACTCCAATTGAATATAAAATAAATATTATTTTTAAATTTTCTTTTATATCTTTATTAGTTTTAAATAATACTAATAAACTTACACCACTACCAGTTAATAGTCCTCCAATTAAACTACCAAAACTAATAGCATTACCTAAATATAATTGACTAAGCATTACACTTGCACCACAATTAGGAATAAGACCAATTAAACAAGATGCAAATGAACCAAATATACTATCCTTAAGAAGTATCTTAGATATATAATCTTCTCCTAAATAATAGAAGCATAAATTAAGCATAAAATTAATAACTAATATAAAGATAATTATATTAATCGTATGTTTAAGTGAAGATAAAAATATATTATTTTCACAGTGGCAATGTTCTTCTTCACATAAACTATAATCTTTCTTTAAATTTTCTTTTTTTCTTAATACTAAATCTATTATCACTCCACAAAAAATACCAATAAGTACTTTAATTAAAAGTATCTTAAGTATTAAACTAATACTAGCATCTTGACTAATTAATACTGGTATCATTTCATCACTAGTAGATAAATATATACTAATCAAAGTTCCAAGTGTAATAATTCTACTTACATATAAATTAGTAGCAATAACAGAAAAACCACATTGTGGTATTGCACCAAGTAATCCTCCAAGTATTGGACCATATTTACCAGACTTTTCTACTACTTTAATAGTTTTTTTACTAAATTTATGCTCAAATAATTCTAGTATTAAAAATGCTATAAATAGAAATGGTACTAGTTTTAAAGTATCAATTAATGTATCTATAATTATATCTTTCATAATATTATCATCCCTTCTATATAAAAGACTAGAGCATTAGACTCTAGCCGTCTTTTTTAAGTCCCAGTTTCATGGCCGGGTTCACCGCTTTTTCAAGTCCCAATTTAATGGCTGGGTTCACCGCTTTTTAAGTCCCGATTTATCGGCTGGGTTCACCGCTTTTTTACATAACTTCTTATGCACTTATAATATACAAAATTTTTAGTTTTTTGTCAATTGAATTCATATAAATTTTTGAAAAAATCTTTTGACAAAACATACATTTTATGTTATTATTAGTATGTAAGCAAGAACTCTTGCATATAATAAAAAAAGAGGAACATTTAATTACGTAAGTGAATGTCGCCTCAAAATGATTTGTTAACGACACTCATTCATTAACGATTGAGTGTCTATTTTTTTATTACCAAGACCAATAAGGTTGATAATAGAAGAAGAGTGCATAAAAGCTTTAAAACTTTTATAATAAAAGTCTTTGTCTTCATTATATCTACCTCCTCTCTTTTTTGAAAGAATGGAGGCGACACTCACATCAAATGTTCCTATATACATTATACTCTAAAACACTAGTAAAAACAAGCGAACAGTAGCAATTTTTTGCTATATTTTTTTTGCATTTCTCTTTGACAAAACATACATTTTATGTTATTATTAATATGTAAGTAAAACGATACTTACAAAAGTGAGGACATTTGATTTTGGCATATTGAATGTCTACCTCAAAATTGAATTTGCGGCTTTTAATTCAAAATGTTTGAATTAAGGTATCATTTTTTTATCGCTAATACTAGCAAGGTAGAAAGTAATAAAATGATAGCAAAAAGATGAAGTACTTTTATAATAAAGTTCTTTTTCTTTATATCTTTATATAATGTAAAAGAAATTCAATTTTATGAATCTCTTTTTCTTTTTATCCAATAACTCTAATGTCATCTTTCTTTTTTATTACAATTAGTTTTTCTGCTTCACCATTATTCTTAGAAATAGTAATATATCCAATTACAGAAAAAGTAATTGCCCCAATAGCGTTAACAATCAAATCCTTCATAGTATCAATAAGACCAATATCCAAATAACCTGGCCAAACTTCTCCATTAACTATAACACTATCTATTTTAACATTAACTACCTTGTTTTTTCTTGTTTCATCAAACATAACAGAATTTACTTCACTTACATAAGTATCTTTTTGCATATCAGCATGAAATATTTGATCTACTCCAAACTCAAAAAACTCCCACAAAACACCAATAGTCATAGAAAAACAAAAAGATGCTACAAGTAAATATTTATGATTTAACTTAATACCTGCTCTTTCACTATTATTAACCATATTAACTAATGAAAATCCTACTGCACCCATTATAAATCCCGTAATAGTATGCATTAAAGTATCAAAATTAGGTATTCTTTGATACCAAGCATTTACTTCTCCTAAAATTTCAGCACAAAAGATAAATAAAAGTATTACTATCTCTAAAGAAGAAGAAAATTCTAACTTTATCTTTTCTTCCATTATAAAAGGAAGAAGTAGTAAAAAAAGTACTAACAAACAAGTAAAAGCATTCTCGTATCTTCCTTGAGTAATATTATATATCATAAGAAAAATTACTAATATTCTTAAAGTAAAATATAATATTGTAGGATACTTATTATTCTTAAAATCAAGTCCCTTTAATTTCTTTCTAAATTTCTTCAAATTTACACACATCCTTTTCTTGTTATTAATTCTACCATAAATATATACTAAAATAAAGTACATTCCTTATTTATTTGTCTAATAATTAAAAAGAAATAGCTAAACACTATCCCTTTATAACTATATTAACTATTCTTCCTGGTACTACAATTACTTTAACTATTTCTTTATCTATAATATTCTTAATTATATTAGCATCATTTAATGCTTTCTTTTCTATTTCTTCCTTAGAATCATCTTTATTTATAACAATAGAACTTCTAAGTTTACCATTTACTTGTACTCCTATTTCTATAGAATTATCTATAGTTTTTTCTTCATCATATACTGGCCATACACTTTCACATATAGGTTTATATTCAATCATTTCATTTAATTCTTCAGTAATATGTGGTGCAATAGGATTAAGAAGTGTTAAAAGTAAATTATAATCTTTTTTAGTTATTTCATTCTTACTATCATAACTATTTGCAAGAATCATAAGTGCAGATACAGCAGTATTATATCCTTGATTAATAATATCATTTTCTACCTTTTTAATAGTTTTATTAATAATCACTTCTAAATCTTTTGAGTAATTATCATTATCTACTACTTTATCTTTAAGTCTTATAACTTTTTCTATAAATCTCTTACAACCCTTAAGTGATTCAGTACTCCAAGGTACATCTTGTTCATAGTCTCCCATAAACATTTCATAAACTCTTAAAATATCTGCACTAAATTCACTTACTACATCATCAGGATTTATTACATTGCCTTTACTCTTACTCATCTTTTCATTATTTGCACCAAGTACCATACCATGACTTACTCTAGTCCAAATCATTTCTTTTTTAGGAACAAGCCCTATATTGTACAAAAATTGTACCCAAAATCTAGCGTAAAGCAAGTGTCTTGCAGTATGTTCCATACCACCATTGTACCAATCAACTTTATCCCAATATTTCATCGCATCCATACTTGCAAAACACTTATCATTATGTGGATCCATAAATCTTAAAAAATACCAACTTGATCCTGCCCAGTTAGGCATTGTATCTGTTTCTCTTTTTGCAGCACTACCACAACAAGGACATTTAGTATTTACCCAAGAAGTAATTTTAGCAAGTGGACTTTCTCCATTATCTGTAGGTTCATACTCTGCAACATCTGGTAGTAGAAGTGGTAATTCTTCTTCAGGTATAGGTACATAACCACATTTTTCACAATATACCATAGGTATTGGTTCTCCCCAAAATCTTTGTCTTGAAAAAATCCAATCTCTCATCTTATAATTAGTAACTTCTTTTGCTATACCCATAGATACTAATTTCTTAGTAATCTCACGTTTTGCGTCCATTACATCCATACCAGTAAATTCTTCACTATTAATTAATTTACATCCCTTACCTAAATAATCTTGTTTCTCAAAAGCATGCTCACTAGTATCTTGTCCATCAATTACTTGTATCATAGGAATATTATGTTCTTTTGCATACATAAAGTCTCTTTCATCATGACTAGGTACTGCCATTACCGCACCTGTTCCATAACTACCAAGAACAAAGTCTCCCAAAAATACTGAAACTTCCCTACCATTAACAGGATTAATTGCTTTAATACCCTTTAAAATACATCCACTCTTACCTTTATTAAGTTCAGTTCTATCCATATTAGATTTCTTTTTGGATTCTTCTATATACTTAAGTACTTCTTCTTTATTTTCTATTCTAGGCATCAATTCTTGTACAAGTTCCCCATCTGGAGCAATAACAAAGAATGTTATACCATATATAGTTTCAATACAAGTAGTAAATATACTAAATTTACCTCCACCAACTATATCAACACTCACTTCTACACCAGATGATTTACCTATCCAGTTTATTTGCCCTAACTTAACTTTATCTTTAAAATTAGTATCATCTAGTCCCTTAAGTAAATCTTCAGCATAACTACTCATCTTAAGCATCCATTGGCTCTTTTCTTTTTGTACTACCTTATTTCCACATCTTTCACATACTCCCCCTGCAGAATCTTCATTTGATAGTACAGTCTTACAATTATCACACCAATTAACTAAAGTCTTTGCTTTATATGCCATACCATGTTTATAAAATTGTAAAAATTGCCATTGAGTCCATTTATAATACTCTGGATCTGTAGTAGAAAATTCACGACTCCAGTCAAAAGAAAATCCTAAAGTCATCATTTGTCTTTTAAATGTCCTAATATTTTCTTTTACCGCTTCTTTTGGATGAATATGATTTTTAATTGCATATTGTTCTGCAGGAGCACCAAAAGCATCCCATCCCATTGGATATAAAACATTATATCCCTGCATTCTCTTCATCCTAGCAAGTGCATCTTGTGCAGTATAACTTCTAACATGTCCAACATGAAGTCCACTTCCTGATGGATAAGGAAATTCTACTAATACATAATAGGGTTTCTTATCACTTCCTGTTATCGCCTTAAAACTCTCATTATCTAACCAATATTTTTGCCATTTCTCTTCTATCTTTTTGTAGTCCATAATTATTTACCTTCTTTCTTCATATAACATCTACCCATTATACCATAACAAATAATAATAAGTAATATAAGTAATACTATCCCTATTATTACCTGCAATATTATATTATCTAATAAATAATTAATAATTATATATACTGTACTTACTATAAAAGTATTTACTAAACTAGATATATACATAAATTTCTTATAATTAATTTTATCTATATCTAAATTATATAACTTATTTAAATACATAAGTTCTAAAGGAATCTTCTTCTTATTTAATTTCTTACTTCCTCTTATTATAAATATATAATTAATAATAAATACTACGCTAAATACAATTAAGTATTCTAATAATATTCTAATATATAAATTATCTAACATAACATATTCTTCCTTTCACACTTTTTAATAAAAGATATATAATTATTAATAAATTTAATGATTATTATACTATACATTACTTATATATTCAAGTAATTTAATAAACATATTTATAAATTTAGGTTCTAATTTATACTTCTTTAACTTCTTTATTTCTATTCTTTTCTTTCTAATAGATAAATCACTAAATAATATACTATCTATTCTTTCTTTTAAACTAGTCTCTATCTCTAAATCATTTAATATACCCCTAATATCTTCATTAATAAGTTGTACTACATCTAATTCTATATCTTTACCTACTAAATTTATACTAAGTTCATAACTAGTATTAACATCATTTATATCTATTATAAAATCATCTCTATCATAACTAATTTTAGCATCATAAAACTTATTATTAACTTTAACATTAACCTCCGTAATATTAATAGTATTTTTAAATCTAATCTTATAATTTCTTTTTTCCATCAAACTATATTTACCACTACTAAGTATATTTAAAGTATAATTATCTTTTTGATATATATAACTAAACTTAGTAAGTAAACATTCTCTATTCTTATAATTATTACTTACTCCATCATCTTCATACATTGTATAAGTATTACTACTAAGAGGAAATATAACTACCTCTAAATTACTAGGATTATCTACTGTATAATCTAATGATAATGGTATTATACTACCACTTTTACATAACACAGGGTATTCATCATCCTTATAAAAACACATATAATACTTATCCCCAGGATATTTCTTACCAGTCTTAAAATCAAACCATAACCCACTAGGAACAAATATTCTTTGTACTACCCTATTAATTAACAAATTCTTCTTCTTAGTAATAGGACAAATAAGCATCTCACTACCAAAATAATATTCATTCTTATATAACGGTTCATCATATATAGCACTATATTTATAATATAAAGGTTGCGTTAAAGGTATACACTTACTATAATAATTATAACTTTCTGTATATATATATGGTATTAACTTATATCTTAACTGCATATAATATTTAATTACAGATAATCTTAAAGCATTCCATTTCCAAGGTTCTCTCTTATAATACTTACCCTTATCACTAGATAAAATAAGAAAAGGACTAAATGTAGCATACTGAATATATCTCATATATAACTCTTCTTGTTCTATTCCCTTATAATACCCTCCAATAGCATGAGCAACAAAACTAACTCCATTATTCGCAGCACTCAGTGTATATTCTGGTAAACTATTTAACGTATTATAATCTACTATTGTCTTACCAGTAAATATAATTGGATATCTCTGGGGAGCAATCTTACTATTTCTAGAAAGAATAACCCCTCTTTTATTTTGATTAACTATCATATCTACATAACTATAGTGATTAAGTAAATGTAAAGTATTTAAATCATTCTTATTATTATAATCTATTGAATATAAATCTATCCCCATCTTATCAAGTTCATGTATTATCTTATTAATATATATATCTATTTTTTCATTAGATAAAGGAATCAAACTAAATTTATTATCCACGCTTTTTATCGTAGGATCAATAGTAAGTCCTAATCTTATATTACTTTTATGCAAACTACTAACAAGACTATTAATATCAAGTAATTTATCATTAACAACATAACTATTTTCCCTGTTCCAATAATTTCCTAACATAATAACAGAAAGTGGTATCTCATTATTTTTAAATTCCTTAACTATTTTCATTATATCTTTATTAGTATATACTTCATTCTTATACCACCAGTTACCTAAAGTATATCTAGGTATAAAAGAAGGATAGCCTGTTAAATCGAAGTAATCTTTTAAGCATAGTCCAAAATCTCTCTTATACATAAATACATATATATCTAAATTACCCTTAGCTCTCTCTTCCATAGTATTATTATTAATAACCAAAGTATTTGAGTCATCAAGTACACAAAATCCATCCGTAGAATATAACCCCTTATCTAACTCTAACTTACCTGTAAAATCATCCAACGAATATTTAAGTCCCCCAAAATTCCTTGCTTCAGGATGACCATAATACCAAGTCTTTTCTGTATCCTTAAGCAGTATCTTTAAATTATTCCCTGGGGTTAACTTACTACTTATAAAGCTCTTATTCTTAACATAAGAAAGTACAAAGTATTTAGTACTAATTTGAAGTAACGTATCACTTTCATTAACCACAAATAAACATCTAGGAAAATTTCTAAATATAACATTAGTACTTGCTCTATCTTCAAATACACCACTACTAGAATATTCTAACCTAACAAGCCTATCAGTTAAAACAGATATTCTATAATTTTTACCCATTATAATATTTTCTTTTAAAGTATTTGGATCACTTTCTTTTTTTACATAGTAACTTGTTAAATTATTCATAAATACTTCCCTTCCTATTCTTATTTACATATAATTATTATACAATAAATTATATTAAAAAGAAATATAAATCTCTTATTTTATTAATTTTTATTATTATATCTCTTTCTTAATGTTTTCGCACATTTCCTACACATTGTCTTATAAGTATAACTTTCCCCATCTATTGCTATTTTATCTCCCGTAAACGTAGGTATATTATCTTTATCAAATCTTATATTACAAGTTGCAATATTACCACAAACACACTTTTTAGTAAGTTCTTCCCTAACATCCGCAATTTCAAACAATCTAATTCCACCGTTAAAACAATTACTTAGAAAATCTACTCTTATTCCATAACATATAACATCTATATTCAAATAATCTACAATATCACTTAACTCATCTATTTGTTTACTACTTAAAAACTGCGCTTCATCTACTAAAATAACATCTAAATTATTTTCTAATATATACTTAGTAATAAGAATATATATATTATCCTCTTTACCTATCAAATAATCTACCTTATTAGATTGATTATCTCTTGATTTAATACATTCTTCTCCCTTTGTATCAATCTTAGGTTTCATAATTATAACACTCTTCCCATCTTCCATATTAGAGTGATAATTCATCTGTAAATCTCTAGTCTTACCAGAACTCATAACCCCATACTTAAAATATAACTTAGCTTCTTTCATACTTCATATACCTTCCTAACTTCTTGGATGACAATTATTATATACATCCCTAATCTTTTCATTAGTAACATGTGTATAAATACTAGTAGTACTAATACTTTCATGTCCTAAATACTCTTTAACACTAACTATATCTGCCCCATTATTTAACATACTAGTAGCAAAAGTATGTCTAAGTACATGAGGACTTATCTTCTTATTTAATCCACACCTAAAAGTATAATAATTAATAATATTCTCTATCTGTCTAGTAGTAATCTTATTACCATTCTTATTTAGTATTAAATACTTACTATTATACTTATCAAATAGTCTTCTTTCATCATTAATATATTTATTTAACTTATCAAAACAATACTTCCCAAAATACACTATTCTTTCTTTACTACCCTTACCTAATATCTTAATAGTCTTATCATGCATATTAATATCTTCTAGTGTTATATTAACTAACTCACTAACTCTTATCCCTGTAGAATAAAATAACTCTATAATCAAACTATTTCTAGAAAAATATATACTATCTATCTTTAAATCAAGAAGCATACTAACTTCCTTATCTGTTAAAAAATTAGGTAATGTCTTATTTTTTTTAGGATTATGTATATCACTAAATATATTAGTATCTATCTTATTATTAGTATATAAATAATTATATAACCCTCTTACACTACTTAACTTCCTAGATATACTACTCTTACTAATATTCTTGTTATATAAATATTCTAAATATTTCTTTATATCTTCTTCGCATACTTTTTTTATATCTTTATTAATAACACTTATATATTCTGTTATATCTTCATTATATGAATTTACTGTATTACTAGAATACTTCTTAACACACCTTAAATAATCTAAATAACTATCTATATCCATATCATCACCTACTTATCTTACATAAATAATTATATATTAAAACACTTCTTATGTAAACAAATTAAACATCTAGTTAACTAATTTTACTTTTTATGTTAAAATATATCTAGGTGAACAAAATGTATACTATTAAAGATGATATAGAAAGTACTATTATAATTAAAAACTCTAAGTTTATAACTAATATCTATTATGTAGAAAGTTTAATAGATATAAAAGATAAGTTAGAATTAATAAAAAATAAATATAATGACGCTACACATAACACATATGCCTATATCTTAGGAAATAATATTAAATGTAGTGATGATAATGAACCCTCAAATACTGCAGGAAAACCTATGCTTAACGTTCTAACAGAAAAGAACTTAAATAATATATTAGTAATAACTACTAGATACTTTGGAGGTATAAAACTAGGCATTGGAGGCTTAGTACGAGCATACACTAAGTCTGTTACTACTACTCTTAATAATGCCATAATAGTACCCCTAATCAAAGGATATAACATAGATATTACTTTTAACTATAACTCTCTAAAAGAAATAGACTATCTTCTTAAAGATACCCCTATATTAAAAAAAGAATATAATGATATAATAAAATATAACCTAGATATAGATAATAATTTATTAGATAAACTTAATATTATCACTAACATAAATATAACTATTAATGAAGATAAATATATCAAAAAATTATTCTTTGGCAAATAAACTAAATATCTTAATAGTACCTAAATCCAGTTAACTAGATTTAAGTACTATTTTTTTATGTCAAATTTGACAAAAGAGTAAAAAAATGCTATCATATATGCCATCAAAGAGGGGGAATTTAATATGAATATAAGTTATGAAGAATTTATGGAAATAATACCAAAAGAAACAAAAACATATGTAAACACAGTTTTAAAATATCTATATCACTTACGAACTTATAATTCAGATTTGTATATCGTCGTTAAATTAGATCAATATATTTATAAATATATAATTGGTAGTACTTTTTTAAAAGAAATCGTAATGTTTATTGAAGCACTATATGGCAAAAATAATTATCAATATATCGCAAGAGAATTAGCAAAAGGAAAATTTGTTGATCGCAATGACGTCGAAATATCATATAAGGAAACAATAATAAATATTGAAAAAAACAATCTAAAAGAAACCTTTAATACATATAAAAATTATTTTCAAATATATAATAATGTCGAAGATTACTATGGACTTACTACATTAGACATAATTAACAACATTTACAAAGACAGCACAACTTTTGATCCAGAAATATATAGGGATGGCAGCTTTTATTTTCATAAATATTTTATAACACAAGAAGAATATAATAATTTAAATATAGAGAAAATAATTGAGGAAGAAAAAAGTAAAATTAAAAACGATTTAAAAAAAGAAGTATTTTCTAATATTCAAATAAATGTCGTAAATTTAATTGAAACTGCTTCTTCAATATATAATGCATATATTAATCCTGAAAATAATGATAAAGAAAAATTATCAAGTTTAAAAAATTGTTTTGCAAATTGTAACTCTAAAGAAGACATTGCAGCATTATCATTATTTATGAGTTTTCTTACAAGTAAAGATAGCAACATAAAAGAAATGATTAATAAATTAAAAATAGATACATCATTAATTTCCAAATACAACGATGTTTTATCTAACCTTACATTAAAACCTAATTATCTTGTAATAAAAAAATATTATCAACCATATATAGAATGCTTAAAGAATATAAAATTAGATCCCACTAGAGAATTATTTGCTACTCTATTTAATAGAAATGCCACAAATAGTACTATAGTAGAAACTATCCTATCAAGTTATAACTTATATAAAGATAATATCCTAGACTTACTTGATGAAAGAGATGAACAAATAAAAATAAATGATTTTCTAAAAGAGCAAAATATAACTGACAATGACAAAAATGTCTTAATTAACTTAACTAAAGCATACACTCTTATACTAAGTAAAAAGAAAGATAATACAAAATATCTAAAGAATAATAACGATATAATATCTTTAGCATACCTATTTACTAACAAATCTTTATATAACTTCTATGAAGAACATGACATAACTTATGATAAAATATTTAATCTTCTAGGTATCAATATCACTAAAGAAGAACTAGAAAGTACTAAAGTTAGTTTCAGTAAAGTAAAAAGTGTTTATGAATCAACAACTATAAATCAAAAAGAAAATAAAATTACTTTTAATAACGGTAATAGTCTAGTTCTAGAAAACATCTTTAATGATTTATCAAAAGATAAAAAGATTGATGATATTACTAAAGAATTAAAAGAATTCACTGAAAGAAAACAGCAAGAACATCAAGACTTTATATATAAAGAATTATATACTGATTTAAAACCAAGTACAATTAATTATTTAAAATGTATCGCAAAACAAGATGCCGAATTAGAAAAAATTTTAAATAATTTAAGTCCTGAAGACAAAAAAGTTGCTGCAATATTATATGCAACATTAAATGACAAATCATTACAAGATTTTCTTAAAGAAAAAGGACTTATAAATGATAAACAGTATTTTTCTAGTGTTGTAACAAATGATAAAGATTTCAATGAAATATTATACAACAATTACTTAGATTACATTTTCAAAGGTTATAACATTTCAGTAGAAAGAAAAGATTTAACACCATATCATATATTTAGAAATATTTTTAATAAAGAATTATATGATGGAACATATCTAATAAGATTCTTACATCATATATCAAAAAACTATGAAGATTTTAACGATCTAGATACTCAATATGAAAATTATTCTACTAAACAAAGATGTGAAAGTTTGCTAAGAAATACTAATTCTAGTTTAAGCAAAGAATATTTAACAAATGCAATAAAATATAATACTATAATAGAAAAAATACCAAATATTACAGATTTAGACAAAGAAAAACTATCTTTAATTTTAGCATTCTTTGATACATATAACACTATAGAAATAGATGATGATAAAAATAATAATATAGTATTTATAGCAAAGACATTAAAAAAATATAATATAACTAAAGAAAGAATACTAGAGTATTTAAATATTACTAACCCTAATATAAAAAGTACTGAAACATCTTATAGATTAGGATTAAATTACCAAAAATATCTTGAAGAAAAAGATTATTCTATTTCTAGTATTATAAAGAAACTATTTAGTAATGAAGTAAACAATAGTAAAATCTTAAAAATCATCAGTAATTTAAGTGATGAAAACTATAGTATATTACAAAAAGAAATAATTACAGGCAAAGAATATATACCTACATTAAGTGAATGTATTAAAAGTTTGCAAAACATCGAAGTATCTTCAATAGATTTAACAAGCACAATTAATATAGTTAATTATGGTAACATTCTAACAAGTCACTTTAAAACCATAAACCAAGAACAACAAAAATTAATTGATAGTGATAGTACAGAAAAATCAGTTGAAACAATTAATGAATTAGTTAACAAGTGTTATCAACCTGAAGAAAAGAAAAAAGGATTTTTTAGTAGTCTCTTTAGTGTTGAATCCGGAGAAAAAGAATCAAATATTAAAATAGAAAATTTCCATATTTTAAAAGACGCAATATCAAAAAACATAGAATTATTATCCAAAGAATTACTTACTTACGATAAGTTAAAAAAATATATAAGTGAATATTCAAAAAAGAATTATGAATTTCTATTAAAAACTATAGATATGATAAAATTACTAGAAAACAAATTACAAACTATTGATCCATCAAATCCATTTGAATATTCAAATTATCTTGATGTTTCTTCACAACTACAAATAGTAAAAAACAAAAAAGAAAGATTTATTACATCAAACCAACTATTAAATCAAGAACTAGTAAAATTAAATCAAATGATAGTAAATCACTTTCTTACTATTAATGCTTTAGAAACTGCAAGAGATGACTTATTACCATTAATAGGATCAGAACTATTAATAGGACAAGGAATCGAAAATGAAAAAAGAACCATTGAGTTATCCAAAGATGTTATGGATTTATTCAAAGCATTATTATATAAAAATGCTGATGACGCAAAAATTACTTTAGATAAATTAAATGACTTTTATAACGCTAAAGGTACAATAAACGTACTAAATAGCAGTGTAACAAGTTACATCGAAACATTAGAACAAAGTAATATCAAAATTGAAGAGCCGAAAAAATTAGTAAAAGAAAAATAAACTAAAATTACACTATTTTTCTACATCTCGCACACTTTTTTGACAAAAAATAAAAATTTTCGACAAAAACATTTGACAAAGTAAAAATAATATGATATCATTATAACTGAGATAAATATTTCACATCCTAATTTATTTCAAATTATTAAAATTTGAAATTAAAAAGTTATTCACCAATGCTTGTTATTAGTATGTGTGTGTCAATCTCTTTATATAAGAAAAGTACTTAAATATAAGTACTTTTCTTTTTATATATACTATCAAAGAAAAAAAGCAAACACTTGCTCTTTTTCTTTTCATATACTAGTAATGATACTATATTATATTACTTAAAATTAATTTTATTCTTGTTTTTTCTACCCTTAACAATAAGTACAATACCAATAGTTAATATAACTACTCCAAATACCATCAAAGATATATAAAAGTATGTCTTATAATTATCATTATTACTTACAGTACTCACTTCATTTATAAGTAATCCCTCATCATATCTTATTGCACTATTCTCTTTTCTATCATATAAATAATATCCCTTATTACCAGTCTTAACATTAATTCCATATATTATATAATAATCTAAATACTTATCATCAAGTGCATAAGTAGTATTACTCTTACTTTTTAGTTTTAACTTATATGCATTAATCTTATCTTCCCCAATAGTAAGATCTGTCTTTAAATACTTATCTTTATCTATATTATTATTATCAAGTATACATATCCTAACAGAAGAAAAATCATACTCTTTATATTTAGTATACTTACCATTATCATATATATAATAATCCATATTTCCATCATTATCTTTTAAAATAACTAACTGAAACTTAGTAACATCACTATAAAATGATAATACATCTTCTTCATTATCTATACTAATATTTTTCTTTGTATATCCTTCGATTAAATCTAGCTTGCCTTCTTCTCTTACAATAGTATACTTTTTATTATCTACTTCTACTTCAATATCCTTTAAAACAGGTACATTTACATTAAGTACGTATGTTCTCTTAACATTATTTTCTGCAGTTACTACTATAGAAAACTTATTATCACCATCATTTAAATTAACTTCTCCAACTCCACTTACATTAGCCTTATCATTTTCTTTTTGAGCATTAATCTTAATACTTTTAGTAAATGGTTTTACTGTAACACTATACTCTAACTTTTCTTTATCAAAATCACTATCTAAAGAATAATCATCAACAGTTAAACTAGTTAAATAATTATTACTAGACTTTGGAGTTTGTACTGGTTTTTGTGGTGCAGGTTTATTAGTAACAGTAATAGAAATAACCTTAGGATTAGTAACTTCTTTGCCTTCACTAGTAGAAACATCAGTTGGAGTAATAGTAATATTTGCACTTCCTGCCTTTTTTGCAACGACCTTAAAAGTTGCTCTTTCTTTTTCTAACCACCTACTACCGCTTTCTATTGTAATTATATTTGTATTAGAAGAAGTAATATCAAACTTACCAATGTCATTTGATGCATCAATAGTTAAAGTTACATACTCCCCAGCATATATTGATTTACTGGTAATTTCATAACTATATGCTTGTATATTTGTAGTAAACATAACAAACATAAACACTGAAAACATTATATAATTAAATATCTTTTTCATAAATTCCTCCTTAATTATTGTGTAATTTTATTTGTATTCATAATATGATTCTTTATAAGTACATAATCTACCGCACTTACCTTGCCATCTTTATTTACATCTGCAAAAATAAGTCCATCACTACTTAATTTATTTGTATTCATAATATGATTCTTTATAAATACATAATCTACTGCACTAATCTTACCATCACCATTAACATCCCCTCTAATAACTATAGTATATGTCTTTTCTTCCTTAGAAGTTTTAATAACTATCTTGTCTCCGGAAAATATAATCTTATTACTTTTAACATTGTTATCTTTATCTACTCCACTAGCACTTACATAATTATATGCTTCACTTATTTTTTTAACTATACTATCAATATTTGTATTAACATCAAATCCATATATATAATTATCATTATGTTTTATTTCTAATAAATTAAGTATCTCACTTATTTCTTTTTCTAAAACAGGCTCTGGTGCTGGCTCAGGTTCAGGATCAGGCGTAGGATCTGGTGTTGGATCTGGATTTACTGGAGTTAAATTTCTTTTTATATTAATAACATAATCTCTAGCAGATCCATTTTCTGCAACAACAGTAACTACAATACTTTGTTTTTCTCCAGTTAAAGCAACACTACCGATTCCACTTATGCTAGATTTAGAACTTACCTTAGTAGCACTAATATTTACCGAAGTAACTTCTTCATCAAACTCTAAATCAAAACTAACATCATGTGTAGCACTTTCAAATAAATATATATCATTAACTTTTAAACTCTTTAAATAATTATTAGGATTCCCAGGATTATCTAACTTAGTAGAAGTTGGTATTGAATTATTTTTAAATACCGGTATAGAAAATACTATCTCACTATCAAGTAACCCTGTATTATTATAACCACTATAGGCTTTTATACTTTCAGTACTTGGTGCTTGTATATTCTGTTGATATTGATGTCTACCAAATAAAGGCCCAAATAAATCCCATTTTTGTAAATATAAAGTATCTTGTCCCTCATCAATATAATCATCACTTAAGAAAGACGCACCACCTACTATTGCTTTATAAGGACTATCCCATCCCATTTCCTTAGCATGTTTAAGTCCATTAATAATAATTTGACTTTGATCTCCAGTAGCACCAATATTATAAAAATTATAATACCCTTCATATCCACTTACTGTTCCACTAACAATAGTACTGCCTTGTGCCCCAACTTCTTGTATTACTCTAGAAACAAGTACATAAGGACTTACATTATTCTTCTTCGCTGAATCCATAAAAGCATCAGCATAACTAATATTATTTTCTGTATCTGCTAATTTGCCATCCATAAAAGTTCCTTTAAGCATTGCTTCTACACCACTTTTTAAATGAATTTTAGAATTATAACCCAAAGTCTCAAACATAAATATTTGTTTTTCATTAAAGAAATTTCTAGGATCCATATAATACGCTATTGTATTAAAACTAGCAGCATACCAGTTTGCACCTCCACCAGAATAATTCCTATTAAATATATTTGTTAAATAATCATAACTCCAACTCTCTAATGATTTATAGCCATCAAAACTACCATTGCTATCCCAAAGTAAACTCTTACCATTTTTATTATTTTCTATTTCTACCATGCTTCCAAACTCTATATCAGCATTAAATACTTCAAACTTCCATTTAGGGTGTTTCTCATGTAAACTAACTAATCCTTCAATATAACTATCAGGAAATCCTTTATCTTTTAAATACTTTCTATAATCAGTAATTTCTTCTTCAGTTAATTCTTCCCTTAAAGTTATATAGTCTCCACAAGCAAAGTATTCTTCACTCTTATAATTAATCTTATACCACTTATCACATACCCCACTTGTACTACCACTATTAGTATCAATAACATCAAGAGTATTACCACACGCTACCCAATTAACTACATTACCATTTACATTATCTCTTAAATTAAGTCCAATCGAAGCATCTTGACAAGATATATAACCCTCTTTCGCATAAACATTATTACTATATATAAATAAACTAATTACTAAAAACAATATATATTTAAATCTATTATTCATATCCTTTTTACCACCTTAATACAATTATAACAAAATATGACAAATTTTTAAATAGTAAACACTTATTTTTTTACTAACTTCCTAATTTTATGTAAACACTATTTAAAAAGATATATATTAAAACTAATTTTTATGATATACTAATATTGGTGATAAAAAAATGAAATTACAAGAAAAAACAAAAAGTTTAATTAAAACAATACTTCTTTTTACACTATTTTTTACAATTAGTGCAATACCTATATTACTCTTTAAAATAGATGTAAATACCTTTACTAATATGGATACTGTAGTATATTCTCTACTTTGTGACTTTACATTTCTATTTATTATAGGATTATGTTACTACAAAACATTAAAAAAAGACTTTAAACCATTCTTTAAGAATTTCTCTAAAAACATAGAAACATCCCTAAAATATTACCTAGTAGGTCTAGCAGTCATGATTGTAAGTAACATACTAATTAATGTATTATTTAAAAATGGTATATCTACTAATGAAGACACAGTAAGAACATATATACAAACTAGTCCATTTCTTATGTTTCTAAGTATCTCAATTTATGCTCCATTCGCCGAAGAATTATTATTTAGAAAAAGCATAAGGGAAGTAATAAATAATAAATGGTTATATATCCTAGCAAGTGGATTAATATTTGGTTATCTTCATATAATGAGTACTCCAGGACTAATTAAATTTCTATATCTTATTCCCTATAGTAGTCTAGGTATAGCATTTGCCTATACTTACTATAAAACAAATAATATATATCAAACAATAGTAATGCATCAAATACATAATACAATTACTCTAATACTATTACTAATAGGTATGAATATATGAAGAAGTTTATAATTAAATTTATCTTACTAGTAATAATAATTGTAACATCAACTCTCTTATATGCTAGATACATTGAAACAAATAGATTAGTAACTAAAGAAATACCCATAATAGATAATAAAATTAACGATGACTTTGATGGACTAAAAATAGTACATATAAGTGATACCCATTATAAAAGAGTAATAACAGAAAAATATTTAAATAAATTATCTAAAGAAATAAATTTACTTAATCCTGACATCGTAGTTTTTACTGGAGACTTAATAGATAAAGATAGTAATATTACTGATGATGATATAACTATACTAAAAAATTTCTTAAATAGCATAAACTATAAATATGGTAAATACGCTGTTATTGGTAATCACGATTATGCTATAGATATTGATACATTAAATAGAATTTATAATGAATCTAACTTTAAACTATTAAATAACGAAGTAGATATAATATATAGTAAAAATAATAATAAATTATATCTTGGAGGAATAAGTACTGGAAACTTTACAGATGACGATATATCAAAAATGATAGTAAATGAAGATATCTATAAAATACTTTTATTTCATGAACCAGATTATGCAAGTGATTTAAGAAGTATAAATGCTAATCTATTACTATCAGGACATTCCCATAATGGTCAAGTAAATATACCTATCCTAAAAAAATCATTCTTACCTAAAAATGCCACTAAATACTATGAAGAATACTATAATATAAATGGTACAAAAATGTATATATCAAGTGGTATTGGAGTAAGTAGAGTAAACTTTAGACTGTTTAACCCCCCAAAAATAAATTTCTATAGAATTAACAAAAACTAGAAATATTAATATTTCTAGTTTTTATATATAAAAAAGAAACTATCTAACTAGATAATTTCCCTTCATCACCCTTACAATAACCTTCCCCTACTTTTGCACCTTCAACGTATTCCTTACCACTTATTTGGCATCCCGTCTTAGTAATAGCATCTTGTAAGTATCCTCCAAATATTTTAACAAGACCTATTGCAACTGCAGTTATTAAAGATATAATTAGTACATATTCAACTAAAGTTTGACCTTTGTTATTTAATTTTAGTCTCATCTTTCATCCTCCATACCTTAATTACATTCTATCATATATTTTTATTTTAAGCAATTATTTTTAATTATTTTACTATAAGTTTTCTAATATAACTATATTCTATACCCTTAGAACTCTTAATTACATAACATAAATAGTATGTTCCTTTTTCTATTATCGAAGTATCAATAAACTTAACTCCAATATATGTACATCCATTTGGACTATCACTTTCACACTTATAACTAATATCAGTATTTAAATTTACTAAGTCTCCCTTATTAATAGTTAAATCACTAAGTCCAAGTATCCTAGGTATTTTATAATCATATCTATCTAATGTAGTTATAGTAACCCTACCATCTCCACGGTTTTCTCCATTAGACATTGAAGTATCAGTTAAATAATAGTTTGAATTAAGTAGACAACCGCTAGGGTAAGCATCTTCTGTTGAAGAGGTATATACATATCCACTTCCACCGCCACCACCGGTATTACTAGAGTATCCACCTCCGTACCAACCACCACCGCCTCCTACACGGTAAGCAGTGCTTTTCTTCGAGTTATAGCCTGCTCCTACACCAAAGCCTGCAATATCACCATAACTTCCTGTCTTATCTAAATATTTATCTCCAAATAAACTATCATATCCATAGTAACTATTTCCACCAGAAGTTGCTGTTCCACCTTCTCCTGGAGGAGTGCTACTATAAGCAGAATCGCCTTGATTTTTACCATTTTCTCCAGTAGTACCCCCTCCAGCACCACCATTATAATAGTAACCTGCTCCTCCGCCTCCTCCTGCAACAATAACTCTTGCAAACAAAGAATCTGTACCTAGTCTTATATCACTAGCTCCACCTCCAGCAGCATTAACATAATCTTTATTATCTCCATTAGCATTTCCCCCACCATTAAATCCACCTGTATATTTAGAAGGTTGACCTCCAACATATACAAACACATTTGTAGTACTAACTAAATTTAAAGTCCCCTTTGAGTATCCACCATATCCGCCTTTTCCTCTAACAGAATTACCACCTTGTGCTCCCCATACTTCTAAAATATAGTTTCCAGACTCTAAAGTAAGTTCTTGCCTACCAGAATTTACATAATCATAAGTAATATTATTTAATACTTTATTTTCATTTAAAATACTATCCGTAACTACTATACTAGGACAAGAATTACTATCTGTCTTTGGTGAATCACTGCAATTAGTACAAGTTATAGTAAATTTTCCATTACCAATATTAACCCCGCTTCTTTTACTAGAAGCACTAAAGTTACTACTAACAACACTTGTTCCTCCCTTACCGCCACTACTAACAGTAGTATAATTTCTATCACAACTAGCAGCAAAGTCTTTTTCACAAGTTTTCATTCCATATTTATCTGCACTACCACAACTATATCCACTTGGAGCTGAATTATTTACACCTATTTCTACTGAACAGTAACACCAATCTTGAGTCCCTTTAGGTCCACCCATCGCAGTATATGAACAGTTATCATCTCCATTACAGTCACAGTCTTCTCCAGTTGATACATCTTCATTCTTCCCAGAACCTCCGCCACCATTAGAACCATTATTTCCTCCAGTAGCGTCCCCAGTTCCACCATCTTCACCATTACCATTTACTGATGCACCGCCACCTCCAGCAGCACTAATAAGTTTGTTACTTCCTAAATAAACAGTAGTAGAACCTCCACCATTAAAAGATCCACTACCAGTTGAAGCTCCACCCCCATTAAAACCACCTTGTCCACCTAACTTTACATCTAAAGTAGTATTTCCATTAAAAGTAATCTTTCCACTTACAAAACCACCCTTACCACCAGTATAAGTATTATCACTACTATTTGCACCTTGCGCTCCATATGCATCAATTACATAACTACCTGATGATAACATAACCTTATAAGTATTTGAAGTATCATAATCTAAACTAGCAGTATTTTCATATATCTTAGTAACACCATCATATATAACCTTAATAGCACTACAATTACCAGGTAATTCTATATCAAAATTCTCTTTATAAGGAATAACAAAATTAAACCCATAATTAAATGTAGAATAATTAGTATACGCAGGAACTTTAAAAGTAAGTATCTTATTTCTTTCATCATAAGTAATCTCTACATCTCCAAAAGTTAATAAATCATTTAATTTCTTACTATAATCTCCATAAGTAATAACATTATCATCACTAAAAATTAAATCCTTTTTAACTACACTTTCTCCATCATCAAAAGTAAAAGTATAATTCTTACTATTATTTTGAGTAATCATAACTAAATTTCTAGAATTAACATCATCCATTATCTCTTTAGTAATAATATTTCTATCTGCTAAAAGTGTTCCTTCAACATAATAATCATTATTCTTATTAATTAACTTTATAGTTATATCTATTAAAAAATATGCCATAACAAAAGCAATAACAGATGCTAGTATTACTTCTATTAACATATAACCCTTATTATTTAATTTCTTCATAACAACCATTCCTATTCTTAAGATAATTTTATCACATTTATTACTCTTTGTAAATTAATTTATCTACTAATTTAAATTATTGTCTTCATAAAAACTATAATAATTATTATTACCAATAATTATATGATCAAGAAGTCTAATACCATGTAACTTACCTATCTCACTTAGCATCTTAGTAACATTTATATCCTCCATACTAGGTGTTGCATCTCCAGATGGATGATTATGTATACATATAAAATTACATGCAGAAAGTAAATATGCTTCCTTAAATATATCTCTAGGATGAATTAAACTCTTATTTAAAATACCCTTAAATACAAGTTTCTTATCTATATACTTATTCTTTGAATCTAAATATACTACATAAAAACACTCTTGATTTTCTCCCTTAAATAACTTATTAAAATACCTAATAATAACTTTAGGATTAGTAAGAGTTACCATATCTTTATAGTCTTCTTCATAATATACTCTTCTTCCAAGTTCAATCGCAGCAATTAACTCTATTGCCTTAACCTTACCTATTCCATCTATCTTAGTTAAATTATTAATTCTAACATCTTTTAAGTTCTTAACATCTCCATAACTAGATAATATATTACTTGCTACTTCCTTAACATTATATTTCTTACTACCAGTCTTTAAAATAATTGCTAAAAGTTCCTCATTAGACAAATTTTCTACTCCATATTTAACTAATCTCTCTCTAGGTTTCTCTTCTTTTAAAATATCATTAAATCTCATATCTTACCCCCATATATATTTTCTAATTAATATCTATAATACCAAGTATTAACAAATTTGTAAATAGAAAAAGAAAAAAGAATCATCAAGATCCTTTAATCATATTATTCTTAATTATACTCTTATTATTTTCTATACATACCCTTTGTAGTATCCCAAGTGCAATAAACACACTCCAAGTATAACTTCCTCCATAACTTAAAAATGGTAAAGGTACTCCAGTAAGTGGACCAAGTCCCATAACTCCAATTAAATTAACTGCAATATGTACAAATATATACGAAAATACACCATACGCAATAAGTCCATTACCCAAGTTTCTTGCTCTTTTAGCAATCTTAAATATCCTAAACAAGACTATACCATATCCTAGTATTATTACTACCCCTACAATCATTCCCCATTCTTCAATTATAATAGGAAATATAAAGTCAGTATATGAATCTGGTAAATATAAATATTTTTGTGTAGACTCTCCTACTCCCTTACCTGTAACACCGCCATTATAAAAAGCAATATAACTATTACATAGTTGGTACCCCTCTTCATCTTGGTATCTTTCACACGGATTATATATAAAACTATATAGTCTCTTTATTTGATAATCTCTAAGTATTGTACCCTTAGTACTAATAAGCAAAAGTACAACAAGTAATATACCTCCAATAAATATTCTATTAAAATACTTTCTTTTTTCTTTTGATATAGGAACTGCATAAAACACCATAATAGTCATAATAACAAGTATCAAAGATGTACCTAAATCAGGTTGTAACGCAATAAGTGAAGCAAGTACTACAACTACTAAAAGTGGTCTAAATATCGTCCATTGACTAGTTAAATTGTCTTTATATTTATCATAATGTCCTGCTAAATATATTATAGTAAATACTTTAGCAAACTCACTAGGTTGTATACTAAAAGGACCTATCTTAAACCAACTAACTGCCTCTCTAGCACTCTTACCATATATAATAAGTCCTATCATCATAACATAAGGAATAATCATAAAAAATATATATAACTTCTTATAAACTTTCGTAGGAATAAAATGTAACACAAAATATATAAAAAGTCCCACCACAACAAATATAATATGCTTAAAGAAATAATAATATGGACTCTTACTATATCTCATATATGATTCCATCGAAGAAGCACTAAGTACCATAATAGAACCAAATATTAAAAATACTATAATAATAACTAATAATATTTTATCACACTTAGATAACGTTTTTCTCATATTATCACTCTATCCCTTATAAATATAATATCATAAAATAATAATATTTAAAATAAATTAATCTAAAAATTTACAATGTTTACACAATTCTTCACACTTTTTATTATTTTTAAAACCCCTAATCATATCCTTAACCCTATCACTTTCCATAACATCTTTAATATTATCTTTATATATATTACCAAGATTAATTATACCCTTACTATCTAAACAACAAGGTATTATAGTACCATCTACTAATATACCAAAATGAGTAATAAGTCCGTAACATCTTCCGTTAGAATTATAATAATTATTATTTAAATCAGGCCATATAAAAGAACTATCTTTATCTATATAAATATTATTACTTATCTTTTTACTACTACCATCTATTTCTACATCATAATACTTACTTAAATACTTACATATATAATCATTATATTTATAATCTACCCATAATCTATAATTAATAATAGTACCTTCCTTAACTAAATTATCTACTACTCTTACTATATTACTTAAATACTCATCTATATCTATATTATATTTAGTATTATAACTATGTAAAGAAATATTTAACTGTCTAATATTCTTATTATCTTTAATTCTATCTATCAAATACCCATTAGTAGTAATATTAACTTTATATCCTACATTACTAGCTCTATCTATTAAATAATTAATATCAGGATGCATCAAAGGTTCCCCAAGTACATGAAAATATAAATACTTAGTAACATCTTTTAACTTATCTAACACTATTTCAAATTCATCTTTATTTATAAACTTAATCTTTCTATCATTCTTAATACAAAAATCACAACTTAAATTACAACTATTAGTAACTTCTACGTATACTTTCTTAAATTCCATAACATAACCTCTATATAAGTATAACAAAACTAGTAGATATTATCAACTATAAGTATTGTATAATTAATCTACTAGTATTAATTTTATATACTTAAGTGACTAAGTTGCTATGGATAAAACGGCGCGCCCCGAAGAATTGCTGTCACTAGCGCCATCACCGCTGAGGAAACAGAAGAGACCATCATTACTACCGGCGAAATCGTCGCCGCGACGAAACCAAGAACCGGCAGTGTTAGGAAAACCTGCGAAGTCATTATACCAACCATTACCTGAAGATGTTACTATTTCACCAGTTGCATCTCCTAGTCTTCCTCTATTATATGCTGTTTGATTATTACTTGTTGTTCCATATGCATATGGTATTAGGTATTTTGCAGTATTTGTACTATATGTAAAGTTAGTTCCCGCACTTCTTTCATAATATGTATATGATGTTCCATTCCACCTTGACATATTACCCATTACACAGTCATATGCTCCTCCTGACATATCATATACTCCCGTAATATTACCTGTTGTAGAAGCTAATTGCCCTAATTCTGTATTATATGCATTACATGTTGTTCCATAACTTGTACTTCCACTTGATATTGGACCACATCCTGTCATAGTTGTAGATCTACTATATTCTCCGTAACCATTCATTGATACCTCTGTACAACTTCCATTTGTACATCTTCCATATTTAGAATTAGTTAGATATGCTACTGCTCCCCACTCCATATTAGTAAGCATATGTGAATCAGTATTTGTTCTTGATGTTGGAAGTCCATATATATTATTACTTGTTTGCATATCATATATTACTTTCCAATAGTTAGATACTGTATTATATCTCCATGATGTTACATTTGGTAATATTCTTGGTGTTAGTGTTGTAGTTTCTCCTCCACCATATGAAGTACCTGTCGTAGGATTACTACTTGATAGTTCAAATTTTCCCATCCAAAATCCTGTTAGTTCTTGATTACCAAAGGTAAATGCTGGATGAGTGTAATAGTCCCCATTACTTCCTGTACATGTTTCGTTTGGACTTCCCGCGGTACTTGATGGTGCTGCATAACTATATGTACAACTAATTGTACCAGTAGAATTTGTACCTTCCTCAAAAACTATATCTATACCAGCAGTTTCTGCGTTATAACTTTGTGTTCCTATTACTTTATTTATATTCCATACTTTATATTTGTATCTTGGTATCCATACATAGAATGCTAGGATATCTTCTTCGGCAATTTCAGTTCCAGGTTCAGCGGATATATATTTCTGTCTATTTGCCTCACTTACAAGTACTGCATTTGCCCATTGTTTATTATCATAATCATACCATGGTGTAATATATACAGTTCCAGTTACTGTACTCAATGGCTCACCCTTTGGAAAAGTAGTCACATCTCCATAATAATAATTTTTAATTAACCTCATATCATCCTCTGTAACAAAACCATCACCATCAACATCTGCACATACTTTTACAACATTAGGAAAAGTAAAACCGTCTCGAAAAACAGGCAAAAATGCACTTACATCTTTATCATCAATTCTTCCATCAAAATTTAAGTCCCCTAAGTTATCACAGGTAGCAGTAACTCCATCTCCCTTTGAATCTGCTTTCATTATTATACTATCTCTTTCATATAATATTGGTATTAATGCATCTGTTAATGCTGGCGCATTTGGTTCTACAGGTGGTGTTGCATCAAATTCACCAGTTATCAAAGTTTTACCGCTAGGTAAAATTAAATCTCCACCTTTTTCATATCCATTTATTATAGATAAAGATATTGTAATATCTGTAGATGATGTGTTTTCTACTGCTATTGTTACTGGCAAAGTAGCGTTTGCATTAATTAATCCAGTTGGAGGATTTGCACTTTTCCAAGACTTAGCAATGGTTACTCCATTAGGTAATGTTGAAGGTGTAACCATAGAGTATGCAATACCATATTGTATTGTACCACTGTTACTATTTTTAACATCTATATCAAAAAATTTTGTTTTACCTGCAGGTATTGTTACTTGTTTATTTGTAGATGCTGATAAATCAAAACTAAGTGACATATCATACTCTGTGGTATCATTATAACTTAAACTAGTATCTATTGCATACGTTGCGAATAGTCCTGTTAGTGCAATTAAAAATGTAAGTATTGTTATTATTATTAATTCTTTCTTGTCTACAAAATTTACTACTCTTTTCATTTTTTAAAACTCCTTTTTACACATGAAAAAACTATAGACAAAAATTATCTATTTCTAGATATTTTATCTATAGTTTTACTTTCAATTATTATATTGTTATTAGATGTTAATTGCCCCCCCCCCGATAGCATAAATGTTATAAATTACAAAATTTATTCTATTCATAGTGATGGCTCCTTTCTAAAATTTGCGAATTATTTGGGATCTTTTTAATTCACATATCTTTAACATACATCTAAATAATATCATAATTTTTTATGATTTTCAAGTACTACGAAAAAATTATTCATAAATTATTTATTTTCTATTTTAGCATTATCTAAATATTTATAATCTAATTTATTATCACTTGTTATTACTGATTCATTTAACTTATTTTCTAAATCCATTCTTGCAACCTTAGCAGTATTACCACCCATCTTTGCAATTTTTTTATTTTGTTTTAACCCGTATGGTTTATGCTTTTTAGCAAGTTCTCTAGTTGCTATTTCTCCAAGATTTGTTAAAGCAACTTCTACATCAGTCATATTATCTCTTAAAGATTCTTTCCTTAACCCTTTATAAGCCTTATATTCATTAGCACTCATACCTGACCATTCTTTATATATTTCATTTGTTAATATTCCATATTCATAATTAGATGTAATACCATTATCTTTCCATACATCTGTTAATTTCTTTCTATCAACAATACCATCTAATCTTGCTTTAATCCATTCATTAGTATATCCTCTTTTTTTATAGTAATCTACTGCACGATTAATAGCAACCTCAGGATCAAATACTTCATCAATTCTTTCTTTACCAAGATTTGCTAACCAAAGTTTAAATGGTTCCGCTTTTTTACTAGGTACGCTTTGTACAAGTCTTAGAATTCCTTTAGTATCTAATACATCTGTATTGTAATACTTGCCATCTTCAGATTGCATTTTCAGTTGTCCGATTTTATCGGACAACTCACTTCCTTCATTAGTTAATCTAAATTTTAAATCATTCCAATACTTTCTTGCTCTAGAACTTTCCGTTAATGCTCCAATAACATCAACTACACTAAAATAGTATTCTTCCTCTTCACTATTCCATGTACTTCTTATTTCTTTTCCTTCAAATAAATTTAAAATTGTTTCTAATTTCCTTTCTTTCATTATATACCTCCTTTACTTCATCAATTCTTTCTTTACCAAGATTTGCTAACCAAAGTTTCATAGGCTCAGCCTTAGGACTAGGCACAGACTCAATAAGTCTAAATATATTTTTAGTATTCATTGCATCACTTAGTCTAATTTTTCCATCTGGTGCAAGCATTTTCAACTGACTACAAATTGTAGTCAGTTGGCTACCTTCTTTTTTTCCACGCATACAGCATTTGTTTCAAGCATAAGTCAATTCTATCATAGTAACATATCTACGTCAACAATTTTCAAACATTTGTTTGGTAAAAATGTTAGCAAAAAAAATCTAGCAAAAAATACTAGAATTTTTCTTACTTTAACTTTTTGACATCTCTATACATTCTAGGATGATATCCTAAATTACTATAGAATTTAATTGCACCATCATTATATGCAAAAACATCAATAAATACATATTCACAGTTAACACTTTTAAAATATTCTTCCATTTTATTCATTAACTTATTACCTACGCCTTTACCTCTTGCAGTTTTTGCAACTACTAACTCAGTTACTTCTCCACTTTTAGGACATTTATAATCTAAATAGTCATATTCTTCATAAGGTATTATAATACCCATAATTACTCCAAGTACCATATTATCTTCTACTGCTAAATAACACTTACCACTATTTTTATTTACTTCTTCTAAATCTAATATAGCCATCTTATCTCTATATAATGAATGTAATTGATCCAACTTATCTTTATCAATAGAAAGTATATGTTCTTCTAACTCCACCAATAAATCTTTAACCATATCTAAATACTTATCTTGATATTCAATTATTTTCATATAAACTCCTCCAACAATTTTTATTTATATATAGTATACTACAATAATCATAAAAAAAGAAGAACTAACAATTAATTCCTCTTACTTTATACTCTTTTAATTCATCATCATCGTCATCATCATTCTTAGGTCTAGTAATAGACTTATACTCTAAATTTCTAAATAAATAATTAGATATAAATATACTAGATAATACACCAAGAATAAATCCTACCAATAAAGCTATATTAAAGTTTAATATTTCTTTTGCTCCAAATATCATTAAACATATTACAGGAACAATAGTAGTAACAGTAGTTAATATAGTTCTAGAAAATACCCTCTTAATACTATTATTAATTACTTCATCTAATTCATTAATATTCTTAATCTCTTTCTTATTCTTTAACATCTCTCTTATCATATCAAATGTAACAATAGTATCATTTATAGAATATCCAATAATAGTAAGAATAGCAGCTATAAATACCGAATCAATCTCTATTTTAAATACTCCAAAGAATAATATTGTAAGTACTATATCATGAATAAGTGCCACAATACCACTAATAGCATAATTAAATTTAAATCTTATACTTACATATATAACTATTGCTATCGAAGACAAGATAAGTGAATAAACAGCATTCTTAACTAATTCTTTCTTTACTACATCACTAACAACATAAATATTTGCATCTACCTTATATTTATCTTTAATACTATTATTTAAACTAGTAATACTATCATTATCTAATACTTCATCGATTGTATATGTATTATTAGTCTTATCCTTTAAAGTATAATTAAGTTCTTCTAGATCTTTAGTTAAATCTACATTACCATCTATTTCTATACTTGTTCCACCAGTAAAATCTACTCCTAAATTAAACTTAGTAAAATATGTAGTAACACCAGCAAGAACTAAAACTACAAGTACAATAATAGAATAAACCCTACCTGCCTTAATAAAATTAATCTTCTTAAATGGAATATCAAGTTCCTTACTTTCTTTAATTTTACTCTTAGATAGTCCAATAAATAAATTAGGTTTATTAGAAAAATATGTAGTTTTTACAAATAATTTTAATATATATCTATTTAAAAATACCATTATAAGTATAGTTGCAAGTATATTAATAATTAACATAGTAGCAAATCCCTTAACAGAACTTTGACCAAATATAAATAGTATTACTGCTACTATTATCGTAGTAATATTAGAATCTATTATACTAGAAAGTGATGTCTTATTACCAATATCATACGCTTTAGATAACGTACTTCCCATACGTAATTGTTCTTTAATTCTTTCATAACATATAATTGTAGCATCCACTGCCATACCAATACCTAAAAGCATTGCAGCAATACCAGGAAGTGTAAGTACTCCATCGATTAAATAAAATATATACATGCTTCCTATTGTATAAATAGTAAGTGATAAAGAGGCAATAAGTCCAGAAAATCTATATCTTATAATCATTATAACAAGTACAAATATAATTCCTAAAACACCTGCAAAAAGTGTTTTATTAAGCGCAGTACTACCAAATGATGCTGGAACTGTTCTACTAGATAACTCTGTAAGTTTTGTAGGAAGTGCTCCAGAATTTATAAGTTCTACTAACTTAGTCGCAGACTCTTTAGTAAAGTTACCCTCAATTACTACATCACTAGCAAAAGCTTCATTAACATATGGCGCACTTAAACAATGTGAATTATCTTTACCACAATTTTTTTCTTCAGTTCTAAAGTTATCTTTTCCCTCTTCAAAATCTAACCATATAACCATCCTATTATCCATCATATCTTTAACTTTTTTAGTAGCATTATAGAATGCTGATGTATCTTTAATAGGAAGACTAATTACATACTTACCAGTATTATTCATTGATACTTTAGCATTACCAGATAATACACTTGAAGTAAGTAAAACATTATTTGATGTATCCCTAAAAGTAAGTACCGCAGTGGAAGATAAAATATTTTTTGCTTCTTCCTTATTAGTTACCCCAGCAAGTCTAACTCTTATCTTATTATCCCCTTCAATTAATATTTCAGGTTCACTAACCCCTAATATATCTATTCTTTTAAGTAAAGCCTTATAAGTATTATATACCATATCCTTGTCTAACTCACCAGTTATAGGGCTAACCTCATACAATACCTCAAAGCCCCCTTGTAAATCTAATCCATAATTTATCTTATCCATAAGTTTAGGAGCATATAATACCCCCATAGTCATTACAATAAGACACATAATTGTACCATAAAGTGCTTTAATCTTTTTCTTTTTACCTAATACTAACAATATTAACATAAGTATAAATATAATACTTAGTATTATCATAATCATTTTAATATTCATTCCTACAATCCTTCCTTCTCTATCTCACACAATGTAAAACGATATTTAGTTGTTATATTTGGATATTTCTTATGGTCTACTTCACTTAAAAACATATCCTTATTTCTAACATAAAGTTTATTATCTCCATATAATGCTCTATATACTACCATCTCTTCATCAGTTTCACTATTTATTGCAACATCTACAACTAAATATAAATTACCTTTAAAGTGTTTATATATACGATTTATTTTTAATTCATTCATTTTTAAACATTCACTCCTTATATATAACTTAAAAAATTCTTATCAAATAATTCCATTGAATATTTTTTACCAAAACGTCAAAAATCTTCAATGAACTATAACATATCTCTATCATTCTTTTTTAAATGCTCTTTCAAAAACTTATCTACTTTATCTATATCTACCATCATTATATCATCAACCATATCACTAACCTGCAAATTATTCGCATATACCCACTTATTAATCTTAAGATAATTCCATATATCAGTTCTTGTTATATAGTAATATTCTTTTCCTATCAACCTAAGTTTAACATTAAATGCTGGAATCAAACTATCAAATAATTCTTTTGTACTCTTATATCCATCCATATAACCACTCTCTTCTATAAATATTCTATCACATTTAATAATTATAATCTACATATTTATCTTAATTTTATAATTACTTTTAAAAAACTAATATTTTAGCTAATCATTATAATTCTTATTTAAGTATTCTTTAAAATCACCAATCATATTTTTAGGTAATATCTCACTTAATTCTTCATTACTTGCACTCTTCATCGCACTAATAGTTTTATACTTCTTAAGTAATTTTTCTTTTCTTTTCGCACCAATCTTAGGTATATTATCAAGTATACTTGCAAGTGTTCCTTTACTTCTTATATTCTTATGATAACTAATAGTATAATTATGAACTTCATCTTGCATTCTAGTAAGAAGTAAAAATAAAGGACTTCTCTTATCAAGTGGTATTTCCTTACTACTAGTTAAAAGCATATCAGTACTATGTTTATCATCTTTTTTAAGTCCTGCAACAGGTATATCTAAATTAAGTGAATTAAGTACTTCCAGACAAACATTTATCTGTCCTAATCCTCCATCTACTAAAATTAAATCAGGTCTATCTAGTCCTTCCATAAGCACTTTAAAATATCTTCGATAAATAACCTCTCTCATTGTACCATAATCATCATTTACATCATTAGTTATCTTATACTTTCTATATTCATTCTTCAAAGGTCTACCATTTATAAATACAACCATACCAGATACATTATAACTACCAAATAAATTTGAATTATCAAATAGTTCTATTCTACTTACCTTATCTAATCCTAATAGACTAGCAAGTTCCTTCATAGAATTATCTAAACTCTCCTCTTGTTCTAACATTAAACTAATCTTTTCATTATATAATACCTTTGCATTATCGCAAGCAAGATCAAGCATCTTTTTCTTAGCACCCTTCTCCGGAGTTATAAACTTAATATTAAATGCTTCATTAAATAAATTATTATCTATATCACGTACCAATACCTCTTTAGGTCTAATCTCATGCTTATAATAAAACTTAAATATATAATTAGATAATTCCTCAGTATACTCTTCAATACAAGAAAATATCACACTCTTCTTATCAAGTAATTTTCCTCCACGAATAAAAAGCATTGATATAGATAAATAATTATCTTTATAAAAATACCCTATTACATCCCTATTTACCTTATCATCTAACTCTACTTTTTGCTTTTCAAGAGTAGTAGATATATCACTAAGTAAATTCTTATATTCTAAAGCTTTCTCAAAATCTAATTTATTAGAATAATATTCCATCTTTTCCTTTAAATTATCTATAACCACCTTATCATTACCATTTAAAAAAGATATAATCTCTTCTTTCATTTTACTAACTTCATTATCTAAATTTTTATTTACACAATATCCTAAACATTCATTTATATGATAATACAAACATACTTCCTTACCCATATTCTTACACTTTCTAATTGGATATAATCTATTTAATAACTCCACTGTCTTTCTAGCAGAAGTAACATTAGGATATGGTCCAAATATAAAGTTATTCTTTTTACTAATCTTAGGATTTCTAACTACTAATAGTCTTGGTATCTTATCATTAGTAAGTTCAATATATGGATAACTCTTATCATCTGTTAGCATTATATTATACTTAGGATCATACTTCTTAATTAAATTTATTTCTAAAAGTAAACTCTCTAACTCACTACTAGTAACTATATAATCAAAAGTACAAATATCTTCCACTAACTTCTTAGTCTTACCAGTATGTGTTCTTTGAAAGTAAGAGCTTAACCTATTCTTTAAATTCTTACTCTTACCAACATATATTATTACACCATCTTTATTTTTCATAAGATAACATCCTGGTGTATGAGGTACTTTACTAAGTTTATCTAAAATACTTTTTTGTATCATAATATCACCTTTTCTTTTTAAATTACACTGAAATTATATAATTTTTCAGTGTAATTGTCAAACAAAATCAACAAATATTAATTTAATTATAAATATTATTTACAACAAAGAAATATTACACTGAAAAAAAGTGCCACTAGTGGCAAAAATTTTAAAGAAAAAAACATCATAAGTTCATAAAAAACTAAAAAAAGTATCAATTAAATTTCTAACTGATACAACTTTCCATTAAAATTTATAAATTTAAACTATCTTTATTTAGTAAAAATTCTTTTATTCCAACAATTAAAATTCCATCTTCATTATGCCAAGCATTTATATCATCTTTTACCACAATAATTTTTTTAAAATTATCATTAGCACAATTTAATGGTCTAGACTCTTGGTAATTTTTTTCCTTAGAATCTATATTTAAAGCAGATTGTATATAATATCTATTACTTGCCATATTGCATATAAAATCTATTTCATAATAAGTTCTTCCATTACTATTCTTTGATTCTACAACGCCAACATCAACACTATAACCCCTCACTAATAATTCATTATAAATAACATTTTCCATAATATGGTTTTCCTCTTGTTGCCTAAAATTTAATCTTACATTTCTAAGTCCTATATCAGTAAAATAATATTTAAATGGTGTAGAAATATATTTTCTTCCTTTAACATCATATCGTTCTACTTTTTTAACAAGAAAAGCATTTTCTAAATACTCAATATAAGAAGTAATTGTATTAAGAGAAATACTTTTATCACCAATACTTGTATATGTATTATAAATATTTAATGGATTAGTCAAAGAACCTACCGAAGATGCTAAAATATTTACAACAACATCCAAAACATCTTTTCTCTTAACTTCGTTTCTTTCAACAATATCTTTTAAATATGTAGTTTCAAATAAACTAAGCAAATAATCTCTTTTTTGTTTTTCATTTTGTTGAAGTACAACCGGAGGAAGTCCACCATACAAAGAATATTCTTTCCATGCTTCTTCTTTAGGAATTTGCTTAAGTTCAATAAATTCACTAAATGATAATGGATAAATTTTTATTTCAGTACTCCTACCTCTAAATTCAGTTATTATATCACTAGATAAAAATTTCGAGTTTGAACCAGTAACATATACATCTAAATTATCTTTTTTTAAAAAACTATTTAATACTTCCTCAAAATTTTTTACCAACTGTATTTCATCAAGTAAAACATAATAAGTGTTTTTATCTTTTACTTTATTCATTACATAATTAAACAATTCCATTGGTTCTCTATATTTACTATTTTCAATTAAATCTAAATCTAACTTAATAATATGATCATCACTTACACCATCTTCAATCAAATAATTTTTAAATATAGGATCTAATAAAAAAGACTTTCCACATCTTCTTATTCCAGTAATCACTTTTATCAATCTATTTTCACGTGCAGATATTAATTCATCTAAATAATTTTGTCTTTTAATTATATTCATAAACATTTCTCCTTTATTTATTAAAATCTCTTATATTATAACTTTACATCAAAATTCTAACATAATTATACAACAGTTACTCATAAAAAGCAAGTGTCCCATTGAAAAAAAGTGCCACTAGTGGCAAAAATTTTCAGTGTGAGATATCATAAGTTCATAAAAAACTTAAAAAAAGTATCAAAGAGCTCTATTTGATACTTTCTAACATTCTTATCTTATATTTAGTTTTTAACTTATAAATTATGTTTTTCTTAGGTATTACACTATATATATATCTTAATTTCTCTAGTTCTTTACTACATTTTTCTTTAAATAAATCACTATTTGTTTTAAGTAATATAGGACCAAGTAACTTGCTCTTATAACTATAATATCTATATCCCTTCTTAAATAAAATTATAGTATAAATAATATTACCCTCTTTTACTAAAGATTCATCCTCTATATAATACCCTAACTCACACATTTTCTTTCTTAAAAAATACTCATGATTATTACTTTGTATTATTATACTTTTAACATTCTTTAACTTACTTAAATTAGCATGAAATATTCCAATTATTGTATGACTACCCATACCAGACACTACAATAGTATCTATTTCATCCTTCTCTATCTTATCAAGTCCATTAGAACATCTTACTTCTATTTTGTCTTCTAAATGTTCTTTTTTTATATTACTTCTTGCGCCCTTAAGTGCATTCTCATTTATATCACTAGCAATAATCTTAATATTTTTTCTATTTTGACATAAATATATATCTAAAAGTGCATGATCACACCCAATATCTACTAAAGATACGTTATCACTTACATAATCACTTATTTTTTTTAATCTATTAGATAACTTAATCATTCATAAAATCCTTTAATTTTCTACTTCTTGATGGATGACGTAACTTTCTAAGTGCTTTTGCTTCAATTTGTCTAATTCTTTCTCTAGTTACTCCAAACATCTGTCCAACTTCTTCTAAAGTCTTACAGCTTCCATCATCAAGTCCAAATCTAAGTCTTAATACTTGTTCTTCTCTTTCTGTTAAAGTAAGTAATACATCACTTATCTCGTCTTTTAACATCTCATGAATTGTATACTCTTCTGGAGACATACTTCTTTCATCCTTAACAAAATCTCCTAAATGTGAATCATCTTCTTCTCCAATTGGAGTTTCTAAACTAACTGGATCTTGTGCAATTTTAAGTACTTCACGGATTTTATCAGGAGTAGTTCCCATTTTCTTTGCTAATTCTTCATCAGTTGGTTCACGGTTTAACTCTAAAGTAAGTTGTCTTTGACAACGTGATAATTTATTAATAGTTTCAACCATATGTACTGGTACTCTAATAGTTCTTGCTTGATCCGCAATTGCACGAGTTATTGCTTGACGTATCCACCATGTAGCATAAGTAGAAAACTTATATCCCTTATTAGCATCAAACTTTTCAACTGCTTTCATAAGTCCAATATTTCCCTCTTGAATAAGGTCTAAAAATAGCATTCCACGACCTACATATCTTTTAGCAATAGATACAACTAAACGTAAATTAGATTCTGCTAAAATATTTTTAGCTTCCTCATCTCCATTTACAATTCTTTCACTAAGTTTTGTTTCTTCCTCAAGTGATAATAAACTTATTTTACCAATTTCTTTTAAATACATTCTAACAGGATCACTTACAGTAAGTTCCTTTGCAATAGTAGAATCCTTTAAAATATCTTCGATAGACTCTCCACCACCATCGTCATCTTCTCCTGCATTATCATCTTCACTTACTATCTCTATTCCTTCTTTTACAAAAGCATCATATAATTCATCTAGTTGTTCACTTTCTAAATCTAATCCTTTAAGTTCATTAGCAAGCATTTCATAAGTAATAAATCCAACTTCTTTTGCTTTCTTTACTATCTCATTTTTTCTTTCTTCAAATGGTTTAATTTCGTTTATCATAGTTTCACTCCTTTTATCTCCATGATTTTACTTAATATATCTGCCTTTTTAAATGGATCATATTCATTCTTTAACTCTTGCTCTAAAGATTTTATCCTATCCTTTTTTAAATTATTATTGATTACTTTAATATAGTCATCAATCTCTTCCTCTACAAACTCATCTTTATCCACAAAAGATATAATATCATTTAATAAGTTTCTCAATTCTTCCTTATCATTAACATAACTTATAAAACTAGATATATTAATTATACCATACTTATCCCTATAATTTATTATTTCATTAGATAAATATTTTATGTCCTCATCCATAAAATAAATAACCTCATTATTAACTTTATCTATTACCATATCACTAAGTAACATATAATACATTAAATAATATTCTGCTTTTCTATATTGTGTTAGTTTTCTTTCCTTGCTTGTATATTTTATCACGGATATGTTATTTTGTAAATCTTTTTCTTTTTTATTTTTACTAGCAAGAAACTTATTATACGTATTTTTTAAAATATCATAATTAGAATTATATAAAGAACTTAATTTTTTAATTGTCAAATCTACTAAAATTTCATCTTTTTCCTTAGTAAGTTCCATAAGTGCTTCATTTAAATATTTAGATAAATCCTCTTCATTATTTAACTTCTTATCGTTCTTATATAACCTCAATTTAAAGTCTAGTGGTGTAATTGCATTATCTATTTCTAATTCAAATGCTTCCTTACCATACTTTATTATGTACTCATCAGGGTCTAAATTTTCTTTTAATCTAATTATCTTTGGAGTAATATTTAATTCTTCCATTAACTTAAGTGCAGAAATAGTAGCCTTTTCTCCTGCCTTATCTCCATCAAAACAAAGTATTATATTATCAGTAATTTTCTTTAAAAGATTAACATGTTCTTTAGTTAAAGCAGTACCCATTGTAGCAACACAATTATCTATTCCTACAATACTTGCTCTTATAACATCCATAAATCCTTCCATAACTATAACATAATCTGTCTTCTTCAAATTATCTCTAGCATTATGATAATTATATAATAACTCACCCTTTTTAAATATCTCTGTCTCCATAGTATTAATATATTTTGATTCACTATCAGTATTATAAATTCTACCAGAAAACGCAACAACATTACCCTTTAAATCAAACAAAGGAAACATAATTCTATTCTGGAATTTATCTCTCTCATACTCATTTGCTATTCCAAGATCAATTAATTTACTAACACTATACTTTTTTTCTTTCAAATAAGGTACTAAAATACTCTTACTAAGTGATACCCCTATCCTAAACTTCTTTATTGCATCATTAGTTATTCCCCTTTTTTCTAAGTATTCCATTGCTCCCTTACCACTTGAAGTATTTAAATTATTTTGATATATCTTAGTAGATAACTCATATATATCATAATCCTCTTTATATTTAGTAACTTCTTTTTTTAAAGTACCAGAAACTGAAATACCTAAATCTTCCCCAAGAAGTTTTATTGCTTCTCCAAAAGATATATTATTATATTTAGCAATAAAAGAAAATACATTACCACTTTCCCCACAGGCAAAACACTTAAATATTTGCTTTTCTGGACTAACACTCATACTCTCATTATGATCATCATGAAATGGACATAGTCCAAAATAATTCTTTCCTCTTTTAGATAAAGGTACATACTTACTTATTACTTCTACTATATCACTTCTATTTAATATTTCATTGGATATATTATTATTCATAAATGTACCTCCTATATATTATTTTGTTATAAACATTGCATCTCCAAAAGAAAAGAAACGATATTTATTTTCTACTGCTACCTTATAAGCATCTAGTATTAAATCTTTACCTGCTAAAGCAGACACTAACATAATTAACGTAGACTTTGGTAAATGAAAATTAGTAATTAATGCATCTATTCCTTTAAAAACATATCCTGGATATATAAATATATCAGTATTCCCTTGACACTCCGTAAACTTACCATATTTACTCATAATAGTCTCTAATACTCTAGTAGTAGTAGTACCAACACTAATTATTCTTCTTCCCTTACTCTTAGCATCATTTAATATATCTGCTACTTCTTTAGTCATCATATAAAACTCACTATGCATCTTATGTGTCTTAACATCGCTTACATTAACTGGTCTAAAAGTACCAAGTCCAACATGTAATGTTACATAACAAATAGTAACTCCCATACTTTTAATACGTTCTAATAACTCTTTAGTAAAATGTAAGCCTGCCGTTGGAGCAGCAGCACTTCCTATGTTTTTTGCATACACTGTTTGGTATCTATCTTGGTCACTTAAAGTTTCTTTAATATATGGAGGAAGCGGCATAGTACCAAGTTTATCAAGTATTTCATAAAGTATCCCGTCATAAATAAGTTCAAAATGTCTTATTCCCTCATCTAATACTTTAATACACCTTGCTTTAAGTAGTCCATCCCCAAAAGAAATAATAGTTCCTTCATGTACCCTCTTTGCAGGTTTAACTAAACATTCCCAAATATCATCCACTATATCTTTTAAAAGTAATATCTCTATAGTAGCATTAGTTTCTTCTTTTACTCCAATAAGTCTCGCAGGTATTACCTTAGTATCGTTAAGTACAAGTACATCCCCACTCTTTAAATAAGAAGTAATATTAGAAAACACCTCATGCTTAATTTCTTTAGTTTCTCTATTTAATACCATAAGTCTAGAACTATCCCTTTTCTCTAACGGTGTTTGTGCAATAAGTTCCTCTGGCAAATAATAATCAAAATCATCAGTCTTCATCTTTTTAGTTCACTTCCTCTAAATCAAAAAATATTATATCATAATTAAGCATATTTTTAAACATAAATATTAAAAAAGTAAGTTAATTATTTATTTTACTTACCTCTTATTTATGTACTAACACTCTAGTTTTCATCTTAGCATTTTCATATACATATGCTGCTTTATCACTCGGCATATTTACACATCCATGACTTCCATTTTTCTTATATATTTCTCCGCCAAATACACCATGTCTCCATGAAGCATCATGTAGTCCTATACCTTTATCAAAACGCATCCAATAATCAACCCAAACTCTATAGTCTTCTCCTGCTAAATAACGACCTTTAGTCTTTTCATATATTTGAAAACTACCAAGTCTTGTATCATGTTTATTATCATATCCAGTAATAATTGGAGTTTCTACTACTAACTCATTATTTACATAGTAATAAAGTTTTTGATCACTAATATCTACCTCTATGTATTCATCTTCTAATGTAGTTAAATCACTTTTCTTAATAAAACCATATCTTCCATTTTCACATAAAGCATAACTATAACCATTAGTTTCATATAAAACATATACCTTTTGGAATTTATCTAACTTAACATCCCCAATATAATCTTCACATACATTAGATAATGTAGTACTTTCACTACTAACATAAGCATATTTATTAACATCAGTAGTTTTAGCATACTCACTTTCTATAATATTTTTTAAAATCATATAATCTCCAACAGTTAAACTATTATCTTCTAATACTACATTTACTGCCTTAACTATTAAGTCCATAAGACCTCTTTCTTTATTACTTCCCTTTACTTCCTCATCACTTACACTAAATTCACTAACAAACTCATCTTCATTATATAACTTAGACTCACTCTTATTATCTTTCTTAACTTGCCCTCCACTTAGTGTCATAATTGTTGATAAAACAATTGAAATTAATTTCTTATTCATAATATAATTCTCCTTTAACTTACCTAATTTCTTTTGCTTGTGTTTATATTATAACATGTTTTTATAAATAAGCAAGATAATTAACTAAATTAAGGTTATTTTCAAGTACATTAAAAATTTCCTAGCAAAAACTAGGAAACTATTTTTATATCTTACAAAACTTTTAAACTAATACTATACTTCTTATCTTCAAGTATCTTACTTACATTGTATAATAAATTATCATCTATCTTACTAAAATATAACTTTATACTACCAGTACCACTGTTACTTTCAAGAAAAATAATATCTCCTAAATCAATAGTCTTATTCTTAATCATATCTTTAATAAGTGGATAGTGTGTACATCCTAAAAGTACATAGTCATATTTCTTATCATTTATACATTCTTCTAATTTAATATCTTTATTATTTTCTATCATATCTACTAAGAAAGGACAAGCCTTCTCATATACATTTTTATCTTTAAGTAAATTCTTAAATATATGTGAATCTACTGTTTTAGAAGTTGCAATAACAAGTATATTATCTATTTTCTTATTATTTATATAATTAACCGTAGGACTTATAATATCTACTATATTTATATTCTTATATTTATCTAGTAACTCTTTGTAACAATTAGAACTTACTGTACCACATGCTATTACTATCATATCTACTTCATTACTTATTAAAAAGTCTATTATCTTACTAGATAAATCAAATAATTCTTTCTTACTTTTTTCTCCATAAGGAATATTTATTCTATCCCCAAAAAATATATAATCATTATTCTTATACTTACTAGATAATTTATTAAGTACAGTAAGTCCCCCAATACCAGAATCAAATATACCTACTCTCATATATCCCTCTTTTACTTAGTTAATAATGACTCATTATATCTTTTCATTTCTTCTAAATACTTCTTATAATTAGTATTATTATTAAGTTCATCTACTTTTCTAACTATTTCTTTTTCTACCTCAAGAAATTCTAAATCATTATTATATTCTAGAAATACACTCTTATTTTGTAACTTCTTTATTTCATTTAATAAATCATTAACTTCCTTATCATTACTTATAATACTACATATATTTTTATATTCATTATATAAATAACTATCTTCAATTGAACTTACACTAAACATTTTCTAGTTCACCATCTAAACTCCATGTCTTAACATCTACTATTTTAACATCCACAATACTACCTATATAAGAATTATCTGCTTTTACATTAACTAACTTCATAGTATCAGTATATCCCATTAAATATCCATCTTTCTCACTCTTATCTTCAAGAAGTACCTTAACAGTTTTTCCTAAATATTTCATATTATTTTCTTTCGCATACTTATTAACTAGTTCATTAAGTTTATGTAATCTATTCTTCTTTTCTTCTTCACTTACATTATCTTCCATTTTAGAAGCAGGTGTACCTTCTCTTTTTGAATAAATAAAAGTATACGCTAAATCAAACTTAAGTTCATTAACAATATCTAAAGTATCATTAAAATCTTTTTCTGTCTCTCCAGGAAATCCTACAATAATATCCGTAGATATACTAGCATTAGGCATATATTCTTTTATCTTATTAAATAAAGTTTTATATTCTTCTACTGTATATCTTCTACCCATCTTCTTAAGTATTTCATTACTTCCAGACTGAATAGGCAAATGAATATATGGCATAATATTATCACACTTTGCAATAACTTCAATCATTCTATCAGTAAAATCCCAAGGATGACTAGTAACAAATCTAATTCTATCAATATTAGTCTTACTAACATCTAAAAGTAAATCACTCATATCATAATTAATACCTAAATCCTTACCATAAGCATTAACATTTTGCCCAAGTAAAGTAACTTCTTTATATCCATTATTAACTAATTCTAAAACTTCCTTAATTATATCCTCAGGCATCCTGCTTCTTTGTTTACCTCTAGTATAAGGAACTATACAATAAGTACAAAACTTATCACACCCATACATAATATTAACCCATGCTTTATACTTAGAATCTCTTTTTACAGGTAAATTCTCTATTACTTCTCCCTCACAAGAAAAAACTTCCATCTCTAACTCATTATTATTAATAGAATTATATAAATACTCTGGTAACTTATTAATATTATGTGTACCCATAACTACATTAACCCATTTATATTTATCCTTAAGTAAATTACATATTCCCTCTTCTTGTGCCATACATCCACATAATACAGTAACTATATCACTTTTCTCTTCCTTTAAATGCTTAATCCTACCAAGCATACCAGTTACTTTATTATGTGCATTTTCTCTAATCGCACAAGTATTTAATATAATAACATCACTTGTTTCCATATCATCATTTCTTTTATATCCTAATTCTTCCATAATCGCAGAAATATTCTCACTATCATGTACATTCATTTGACAACCATAAGTTAAAATATGATAAGTCTTACCCTTACCCATATCTTCATACTTTGAATCTATATTATAACTATCATACTTAATTATAGTCTTACTTCCTGTTCTTTTTCTTGCTTCCTTTAAATCTGGTAAATTCATATACATCACTTCTTTCTAATTAACTTCTTACTATATAAACTATTATATTCACTAATAAATTTATCATTATCTTTCTTTCTATCATTTATAATACTTGCAACCGTAGTAGCATCATCAAATAATCTATCAATATTACTTAAACTTATATTATTATTAAATACTTGTTCATAAGTTAAATATTGATTATAATAATCTGCTATTCTTCTAGCAGCAGCACTAGAATGAGAATAACATTCATACCCTAATCCCACATGTCCATAGTTAACACTAGAATAATCTGCAGTTAAATAACATTCCTTAAGTAAACTAAATATCTTATCATAATTCATAACATCTTCCCTAACATGAGATAAATTAAATAACCTATGTATTTCATTATTTATAAACTTATCTGTCTTAACCTGATGATTACGATATAAATATACTAATCCTCTTTTTTCAAAATATAGTGGTGCTAAATGATTAACAAGTAACATCTCTTCTTGAATAATATTTGCACTAATAGAAGTATCTACATAAAAACTTTGATGATATCTAGCATCATTTCTAACTAAGTTCTCTATCTTTCTATATTTTTCTTTTATACTATTTTCACTTCTTAACTTTAAACTTAAAAGTGCTAAATCATTTAACATTTCTATTACTTCACTATCTAATCCCATACCATGATTAGCAGTTTCATAATCTAACTTTAAATTAGATTTAATAACACCCTTAATTATCTCTAAACTATCCATATCTACATTATAATATGGATCTACAAACATCTTATATATAATAACATTTCTATTCTTATTAGGAAGTAAAGAACAATAATTATTACTAATAATACTAGGATATAAACTAATAACATCATCCATTAAATATAAAGATTCTTCCCTATGTAATCCCTCATAATATAATTCACTTTGATATGGAATAAAAGACGCAACATCACTAATAGCAACATAATTATAAAAACTACCATCTTTATTCTTCTTAATACATATAGCATCATCCAAACATAAACTATTTAATCCATCTATAGTAATAAAATTCTCATCTATTATTCTTCTTCCATTAGTATCATACTTTAATAACTCTAACTCTTCATAAATACTATCATGAAACTTTCTATGTATTTGATATCTCTTCTCTAACTTCTTAGAATTAACCTTATTAAAATCATCAAATCTACTTATAATATCTTTAACATGTTTCCTACTTCTTGCATGCTTTCTATTTAATAAATCTAAATATATATCCTTTTCACTCTTAATAACACTTTCTTCTTCACTCTCTAAAAACAATACTATAACATCATAATAATATTTAACTAAAGGATCCTCTTCCTTTAAAGAAGTAAAATAATCTATAACATTATATAATATATTATTATTATCTAAATCTTTCTTAGAAAGTATATTTCTCTCACTTTCTAATAAACTAACTATTAAATCTATGTTTCTTTCTTCAAATATTAAATAATTATAAAGATTATATAGTGCATTATTATCTTCTTTATCTTTCTTTTCATTAATCTTTCTATTAATATCTACTAACCTAAACTTAATATTCTTTAATTCTCTACTTTCCTTAACACTCTTAATATTATTAATTCTATTATTAGCATCCCTTACTGCATCAATAATCATCTTATCTTTAGAAGCATCTTGTTCTAATAACACAGTCTCTATATTACTAAGTATTAAATTAATATCATATATAGGTTTAGTCTTAATAGCATCCACTAAAACAGTAAACATAGAAAGCAATGTACTTTTATAGTCATCACTAAAATAGTTATCTAATTTTTTTAAATTATCCTCATTCTCTGTAAGTAATATACTTTGTAACTCTCTATTCATCTTTTAACTCCGTAGTAGAAAGTATAGATAAAAATGCTTCACTAGGTATCTCTACTCTACCTATTTGCTTCATCTTTTTCTTACCTTCTTTTTGCTTATCTAATAGTTTTCTTTTTCTTGTGATATCCCCACCATAACATTTAGCAAGTACATTCTTTCTCATCGCCTTAATATCACTTCTTGCAATAACTTTACTTCCAATAACTGCTTGAATTGGTACCTCAAACATTTGTCTTGGAATAATTTTCTTTAAGTTATCTACAATTACTCTTGCTCTATTATATGCAAAATCTTTATGAACGATAATAGATAAAGCATCAATTACTTCTCCATTTAACATAATATCCATCTTAACTAAATTACTTACTCTATATCCTACCATCTCATAATCAAAAGATGCATACCCCTTAGTAGAAGACTTTAACTTATCAAAAAAATCATATACTATTTCTGCTAAAGGTATAAAATAATGTATATTAACTCTTGTTTGATCAATATAATCCATATTTATATATGTACCTCTTTTCTCTTGGCATAACTCCATAATTGCCCCAATATATAAAGTAGGTACAAATATATTTGTTTTAATATATGGTTCTTTAATTTCTCTTATCTTAACCTTATCAGGCATCTTACTAGGATTATCTATATATATTGTAGAATTATCTGTTAAATCTATCTCATATATTACTGATGGTGAAGTAACAATAATTTCTACCTTAAATTCTCTTTCTATTCTTTCCTTAATAATCTCTAAATGTAATAACCCTAAAAATCCAGTTCTAAAACCAAATCCTAAAGTAACTGAAGTTTCTGGTTCTATAGTAAGTGATGAATCATTAAGTTTTAACTTTTCTAATGCTTCTTTTAACATAGGATATTTTGAAGAATCAATTGGATATATACCACAGTATACCATAGGTTTCATAGGTTTATATCCTGGTAATGGTTCTATTAAATTATCACTTTCTAACGTAATTGTATCGCCTACCTTGACATCTTCAATACTCTTAATTGATGCTGTAATATATCCTACTTCTCCAATAGATAATGATTCTGTTTTTACTTCACTAATTGCATTATAAAATAAATCTACTGTATCATATACCGCCCCTGTAGTAAACATCTTTATCTTGTCTCCTACTTTTAACTTACCAGACACAATACGTGCCAAAATAACTACTCCCCTATAAGAATCAAAATAACTATCAAATATTAATGCCCTTAACTTATCATCATTATATTCTATTCTAGGACTAGGTACTCTATCTATTACTGTTTCTACTAACTTATCTATTCCAACACCAGTTTTTGCAGATACCAAAAGTATTTCATCCTCACGAAAACCAAACGTATCCATAAGTTCTTTCTTTCTAGTAGGAATATCTGCATTAGGTAAATCAATCTTATTAATAACAGGTATTATCTCTAAATCTTGTTCAAGTGCTAAATATACATTTGCTAAAGTTTGTGCTTCAATTCCTTGGGCAGCATCTACTACTAGTATTGCACCCTCACATGCTTTTAAACTTCTACTTACTTCATATGTAAAATCTACATGTCCCGGAGTATCTATTAAGTTTAAAATATAACCATTATAGTTAATTCTAACAGTATTTAACTTAATAGTTATTCCTCTTTCTCTTTCTATATACATATTATCTAACATTTGATCTTTTAATTCTCTTTTATCTACTACACCAGTATACTCTAAAATTCTATCAGCAAGTGTACTCTTACCATGATCAATATGCGCAATAATACTAAAATTTCTAATCTTACACTTATCCATATTACCACTCATTTCCTTAAGTAATTTATAACATATATTGATTATAGCATATCTTAATATAAAAAAAAAGAAAGTTAACTAATATTTTTATACTTTTTAATTAACTTATCTTTTAATAATTGTTTTTATGATAATTTATAATAACATATAAATTTTTAATTAGAAACAAGCAAAGCGGCGCGACCCGAAAATTCGCTGTTATGATAGCCAGAAGTGTGGAAGAAACAGAAGGGACCAGCATTACTACTATAGCTGAATTTGCCGCCACGATGAAACCAAGGCTCGCTAGAGTAAGGAAAATTCGCGCTGTCATTATACCATCCATAACTTGCAGAAGATACTACTTCACTTGTTGCATCTCCTAGTCTTCCTCTATTATACGCTGTTTGATCAGTAGCTGTTCTATCATATGCATATGGTATTAGATATTTTGCTGTATTTGTACTATATGTAAAGTTGGTTCCTGCATGTTTTCCAGGATATGTATACGATATTCCACTTTCACTTGATATATTACCCATTACAAATTCTGTTGCACCACCAGACATATCGTATACTCCCGTAATATTACCTGTAGTGGATGCTGTTTGTCCTAAAGTTGTATTATATGCATTACATGTTGTTCCATAACTTGTACTTCCGCTTGATATTGGACCACATCCTGTCATAGTTGTATTATTACTTGTTTCTCCATAACCATTAATTGATACTTTTGTACAACTTCCATTAGTACATCTTCCGTACTTAGAGTTAGTTAGGTATGCTACTGCTCCCCACTCCATATTTGTAAGCATATGTGAATCAGTATTTGTTCTTGATGTTGGAAGTCCATATATATTATTACTTGTTTGCATATCATATATTACTTTCCAAAAATTTGATACATAGTTATCACGCCATGATGTTACATTTGGTAGTATTCTTGATGTTAGTGTTGTAGTATTTCCCCCACCATATGATAAACCAGTCGCGGGGTCACTACTAGAAAGTTCAAACTTTCCCATCCAAAATCCTGTTAGTTCTTGATTACCAAACGTAAATGCTGGATGCGTATAATAATCTCCATTACTACCTGTACAAGTTTCATTGGGACTTCCGGCAGTACTTGATGGTGCAGCATAACTATATGTACAAGATATTGTACCAGTTGAAGATGTACCTGCTTCAAATACTATATCTATACCTGTAGTTTGTGCATTATAACTTTGTGTTCCTATTACTTTATTTATATTCCATACTTTATATTTATATCTTGGTATCCATACATAGAATGCTAGTATATCAGCGTCTGCTATTGTTGTTCCTGAACTTGCTGACTTGTATGTACTACGATTAGTTGATGATACAAGTACAGCATTTGCCCAAATCTTATTTGAATAGTCATACCATGAATTATTACTGTTTGATGAGTCTGCCTTTACCCATTTTGATGTAGATTCATTGTAAGTTACTGGTATTAATGCATCTGTTAATGCTGGGACATTAGCAGGATATTCGTTTACAACTTTAACAGTAATTTGATATAAATATAGCACATTACTAGCAGATCTAATTTTATAAGTAACTGTATGAGTTCCTAAAGATAATGATGAAGTATTTGTAACATCAGGTCCAATATATGTACAAGAGTTACCACCATTTTCACACTCGTAAGTTATTCCTTCAGTTAATGATTTAGGTTCACTAACTAAAACAGTTAAATTCTTAAGTCCTTTAATTACAGGAATAGAATATTTTGTAATAGTTGCAGTACCAGTAATTTTAACTGCTCCATTACCAGAGTGTCCTGTTACAGTACTTCCATTAAAATCTGTAAAAGATGTATTGCCAGCATATGTTGTAGCATTAGTTAAATAGTATGATGAGTTAAGAAGGCATCCACTTGGATAATTTGAAGCAGTAGATGATGTATATACATATCCACTTCCACCACCAGCGCTTGCTCTACTACCAAAACCGCCACCATACCAGCCGCCTCCACCGCCAGAACCTCCAGTTAATCTATCACTTGCAGAAGCACCTTTTCCAAAACTTGCAATTTCACCATATGTGCCACTTTCAGTAATTGAAGACGAATTTCTATACGATATTCCAGCAGATGTTTGAGTTCCTGCAGTACCTGCTCTATATGATGTACTATATTGTTCTCCATCTCCACCGGTTAAACCGCCGCCTACTCCACCTAAATATTTATTATTACTATTTGTATTATAACTACCTCTTCCTCCACCCCCACCTGCTACTATTACTCTTGCATAAAGTGAATCAGTACCAATCCTTATATCACTTGCTCCCCCACCAGCGGTAGATGGATAACTAGATGATGAATAAGCATTACCACCACCGTTAAAACCGCCACTTAACTCTCCACTATAAGTATCAACATTACCAGTACCTTCACCACCAACATATGCATATATCACTGTCTTAGTAGATAAAGTTATAGTACCAACTGAATAACCACCAGCAGCACCTGCACTTTTGCCATCTACATCGCCTCCACTGGCTCCCCATGCTTGAAGTAAATATGTACCAGGATATAAAGTTGCAACATATTTCTTTGCCTTTGTATATTCCAAATTTGTATTCTCTGTAGTAGTTGTTTTGCTTTCTTCAACCATCGTAGGTGTAACTACAAGTCCCTCAGTAACATTTATAGTTCTTGCGTATTTATAAGTTTTATTATCACTAGATTTTATAACATAATAAATTGTATGTGTACCAAGTTCCAAAGAAGAAGTATCTGTTAAATCAGGACCTAAATACGTACAATTACTAGATGTATTTTCACATGAATATGTTACATCTTTTTCTAATGATACTGAACTTCCTAAAGCGACATTAAGATTAGAAAGACCACTTATTGTAGGAATTGATACACTTGTAGTTGTTTTAGAACCAGTAATTTTAACTGCACCATTACCAGATCTTCCAGTAACCGTAGAACCATTAAAATCAGTAAAAGATGTATTACCACCATATGTTGCAGCATTTGTTAAATAATATGATGAGTTTAAGAGACAACCTGTTGGACAGTTTGAAGCAGTGTCTACGGTATA